>NZ_JBIXJT010000003.1:408036-540941 GCF_052871455.1 Pseudomonas sp. LARHCG127 | reverse complement strand
TGGTGATGGCCCGTCCGGGCGGGCATCGCGACCCGGCGTACCTGCGCGAAGTGATCCAGGCCCAAGGCATCACCACGCTGCATTTCGTGCCGTCGATGCTCGATGTGTTCCTGGCCCATGGCGAGGCGAGCGCCTGCGCGGGGCTGGTGCGGGTGATGTGCAGCGGCGAGGCCTTGCCGGGGCACCTGGTGCGGCGCTTCAAGGCGCAGCTGCCCCGCACTGGCCTGTACAACCTGTACGGCCCGACCGAAGCGGCGGTGGACGTGACGGCATGGGATTGCACGGGGGCAGACACCCCGGACAGCACGCCCATCGGCAAGCCGATTGCCAACACGCGGATCTACCTGCTCGATGACCATCAACAACCGGCGCCCCTGGGCGTGGCCGGTGAGATTTACATCGGCGGGGTGCAGGTGGCGCGGGGTTACCTGAACCGTCCGGAATTGACCGTCGAGCGTTTCCTGCGGGATCCGTTCAGCGACTTGGTGAATGCCCGGATGTACCGCACCGGTGACCTGGGTCGTTACCTGCCGGACGGCAACATCGAGTACCTGGGGCGCAACGATGACCAGGTGAAGATCCGTGGTTTCCGCATCGAATTGGGCGAGATCGAAGCCAAATTGGCGCAACACGAGGCGGTGAAGGAAGCCGTGGTGCTGGCCCGTGAAGATGCGCCGGGCGAGAAACGCCTGGTGGCTTATTTCACCCCGCACTCAGTGGATGACATGGCGGATATCGAGGCCCTGCGTACCCATCTGCTAGGGCAACTGCCGGAGTACATGGTGCCGACCGCCTACGTGCGGCGCGATGCACTGCCGCTGACGCCCAATGGCAAACTCGACCGCAAGGCGCTGCCGGCACCGGACCTGGACGCGGTGATTACCCGCGACTACGAGGCACCGCAGGGCAGCGTCGAAACGACGCTGGCGCAGCTGTGGGCCGAGTTGCTCCAGGTCGAGCGGGTGGGGCGTCACGACCACTTCTTCGAACTGGGCGGCCACTCGTTGCTGGCGGTCACGCTGATCGAACGCATGCGTCAGGTGGGCCTGAGCGCCGATGTGCGCGTGCTGTTCGGTCAGCCGACGTTGGCGGCATTGGCGGCGGCCGTAGGGGGGACCACGGAGATTGTGGTGCCGGTCAACGGCATTACCCACGGTTGCGCACGCATTACGCCGGACATGCTGCCGCTGGCCGATCTGACTCAAGAGGAGATCGAACAGGTTGTCGCGGCGGTGCCGGGCGGCGTCAGTAACGTTCAAGACATCTATGCCCTGGCGCCGCTGCAAGAAGGCATCCTGTATCACCACCTGGCTTCGCAGCAGGGTGATCTCTATGTGCAGCAGGCCACCTTCAAGTTCAAGGACCGCGCCCGGCTGGATGCCTTTGTCGACGCGTTGCAAGGCGTCATCGACCGCCACGACATCTTGCGCACCGCCGTGCTCTGGGAAGGTCTGCGCGAGCCCGTGCAAGTGGTCGTTCGCCAGGCACAACTGATTCTGGAGGAGTGTGTTTTCCAACCGGGCCATGACGTCACCGCGCAATTGCTCGAACGTTTCGACCGGCAACACGCGCGTCTCGATGTCCGCCAGGCACCGCTGATGCGCCTGGCATTCACCCATGATGCCGCCAACCAGCGCTGGATCGCCATGCTGCTGTTCCATCACATGGCCCTCGACCACACGGCGCTGGAAGTGGTGCAACACGAGATGCAGGCGCACCTGCTGGGCCACGCAGACCAATTGGGCGCAGCGGTGCCGTTCCGCAACTACGTGGCCCAGGCCCGCTTGGGCGTGAGCCGTGAGGAACATGAAGGGTTCTTCCGCGACATGCTCGGTGACATCGAGGAACCCACCTTGCCGTTCGGCTTGCTGGACGTGCGCGGCGACGGTAGCGATATCGAAGCCGCCGGACTCAACCTCGCCGCCGACCTGAGCCGCCGTCTGCGAGCCCAGGCCCGTCAGCTGGGCGTGAGCGCCGCGAGCCTGCATCACCTGGCCTGGGCGCAGGTCCTGAGTATCGTGTCCGGCAAGCCGGACGTGGTCCTTGGCACCGTGCTGATGGGGCGGATGCAGGGCGGCGAGGGGGCCGACCGTGCCCTGGGCATGTTCATCAATACGTTGCCGTTGCGAGTGGATATCGGTACCCAAGGCGTGCGTGATGGGGTGAAAGCCACCCACGCTCGCTTGACCGATCTGCTGGGGCACGAGCACGCCTCGTTGTCCCTGGCCCAGCGTTGCAGCGGCGTCGCCGCGCCGCTGCCGTTGTTCAGTGCCTTGCTCAATTATCGGCACAGCGCAATGGGCACGGCTTCGAGCGAGGCGTTCGCCGCCTGGGAGGGCATCGAGGCCCTGGGCAGCGAAGAGCGCACCAACTATCCATTGACCTTGTCGGTGGATGACCTGGGCGAAGGTTTCAGCGTGTCGGCGCTGGCGGTGCCGCAGATCGGTGCGCAACGGATGTGTGTCTACATGAACATTGCCCTGGAACATCTGGTGGAGGCGTTGGAGCAAGCGCCGCAAACCCCGTTGAACAGCGTGTCGATCCTGCCGTCGGCCGAGCGTCGACACGTGCTGGTGGATTTCAATGCCACCACCCGGCGCTATCCCCAGGACAGGACCGTCCACGGCCTGTTCGAGGCTCAGGCCCAGGAACGCCCGCAAGCCATTGCGGTCGTGCACGACGCCCACAGCCTGACCTACGCCGAATTGAACCGCCGGGCCAATCGCCTGGCCCGTCATCTGGTCGGCCTTGGTGTGCAACCGGGCGATCGGGTGGCGATTGGGCTGGAGCGCTCCATCGAGCTGCTGGTCAGCCAACTGGCGATCCTCAAGTGTGCCGCCGCCTACGTACCGCTGGATGTCAGTGCGCCGCTGGAACGGCAACAGTTCATGGTGCAGGACAGTGGGGCGCAGGTCGTGCTGACGTTGAGCTCGACGGTAGCGCCTGAAGCTTCGCAACGGGTGGATCTGGATACGCGGGTCTTCAATGACGCCACCGATAACCTTGGTTTGGTGCAAAGCTCCGAATCAGTGGCCTACATCATGTACACCTCCGGTTCCACCGGCACCCCGAAAGGTGTGCTGGTTCCCCATCGGGCGATCAACCGGTTGGTGATCAACAACGGCTACGCCGATTTCAACGCCCAGGACCGGGTCGCCTTCGCCTCCAACCCGGCGTTCGACGCCAGCACCCTCGATGTCTGGGCACCGTTGCTCAATGGCGGTTGCGTGGTGGTGGTCGACCAGGACGTGTTGCTGTCCCAGGCGGATTTCCACGCGCTGTTGCTCGAACAATCGGTCAGCGTGTTGTGGATGACCGCCGGCCTGTTCCATCAATACGCCGCCGGGCTGATGAGGGTGTTCGCCCAATTGCGCTACCTGATTGTCGGCGGCGACGTGCTCGACCCGGCGGTGATCGGCCGCGTCCTGAAAGAAGGCGCGCCGGCTCATCTGCTCAACGGCTACGGCCCGACCGAAGCGACCACTTTCACCACCACCCACGAGATCAAAATCGTGGGCGAGGGCGGTATCCCGATTGGTCGCCCGGTTGGCAACACTCGTGTCTATGTGCTGGACGCCAATCAACAACCGGTGCCCATCGGCGTGGCGGGCGAGTTGTACATCGGTGGCGACGGCGTGGCGAAAGGGTATTTGAATCGCCCTGGGCTGACCGCCGAGAAGTTCGTCGCCGACCCGTTCAATGCCGATCCGGATGCGTTGCTGTACCGCACCGGCGACCTGGCGCGCTGGCGTGCGGACGGCACGGTGGATTACCTGGGGCGTAACGACGACCAGGTGAAGATCCGCGGTTTCCGTATCGAACTGGGCGAGATCGAAGCCCGGTTGGCTGCGCAGGATGACGTCAAGGATGTCGTGGTGCTGGTGCGTGAAGACGTTCCGGGTGAGAAACGCCTGGTGGCGTACTTCACCCAGCACGCGGTGGAGGAGGTGCTGCCAATCGAAGACCTGCGCGGGTATTTGCACGCGCAACTGCCTGACTACATGGTGCCGGCGGCATACGTGCGGCTCGACACATTGCCGCTGACCGCCAACGGCAAACTCGACCGCAGGGCGCTGCCGGCACCGGGCCAGGAGGCCGTCGTCAGCCGTGGCTACGAGGCCCCGCAAGGCGAAGTCGAAACCCTGTTGACGCAGATCTGGCAAGACGTGCTGGGCCTGCAACAGGTCGGCCGCCACGACAATTTCTTCGAACTGGGCGGGCATTCGTTGCTGGCGGTCCGTTTGCTGGGGTTGCTGGCCCAAGCCAACCTGACGGTGTCGCTGGCCGAGCTGTTCCAGCACGAAAGCGTCGCGTCCATGGCCTTGTTGCTGCAGACCCGCACCACCGACATTCAGGTGCAGGAGGCTTTTGTACCGGTGCGCGCCACCGGCCAGCAGAATCCGCTGTTCCTGGTGCATGAGTTCAGCGGCCTGGATCTGTACTTCCCGATGCTGGGCAAACACATCGATCCGGATATTCCAGTCTATGGCCTGCCGGCCATCCCGTGGGGCGAGTCACAGCTGCAGACGATGGAGTGCCTGGCCTCGCGGCTGGTGGGCGTCATCCGCTCGGTCCAGCCCCAGGGCCCTTATCGCCTGGCCGGCTGGTCGTTCGGCGGCGTGCTGGCCTACGAGATTGCCATCCAGCTCATTGGCCTGGACGAAGAGGTCGAATTCGTCGGCCTGATCGACAGCTACCTGCCACGGTTGGTGGACCAGGGCAGGGAACGCTGGTCACCGGGTGAAGCCCACACACGGCATTTGCTGGATCGCTGCGAAGTGTTCTGGAAGGCCGGCACATTGGCTGAGGCTGACCTGGCGTCGGTGCTCGAAAAACTGGCCCATCTGCAGACCCGATTGAACGATTTCGCATTGGAAGACCTGGTGCAACTGTGTGGTGACGAAGGCCTGCTGCCCCCTGAGCTGGCCGGCTACAACGCGGCCCAGCTCTGGCAGTACCTGGATCGCGAGGTCGCCCACGGTCATGCCCTGGCCCATTACCGGGTGTATCCGATTTCCGTACCGGTGCACCTGTTGATAGCCGAGGAACGCAAGGACGATGCACCCGAGCATTCCGGCTACCTGGGTTGGGACGCTGTCCTGCCCACGACGCAAATGCACTGCGTCAAGGTCCCGGGCAACCACCAGACGATGATGCAGGCCCCACAGGTCAAGGCATTGGGCCAAGCCATCAGCGATGCACTGGGCACCGTCGCGGCACGACCAACGCCTGCGCCGAAGAACCGTTACCAGCCACTGCTGACGATCCAGGGCGGACGTGCCGACCGGGCGCCGATCTTCTGCGTGCCGGGGGCTGGCGACAGCGTGACCGGTTTTATCGGGCTGACCGACGCCTTCGGTCCGGAATGGCCTATCCACGGGTTGCAACACCGTGGACTGGACGGCAGCACCGAGCCTTTCAGTCTCGTGGAAACCGCCGCCCAGGCATATCTCGACGCAATCGACAAGGTACAACCGGAGGGGCCGGTGCATCTGCTCGGCCATTCCTTCGGTGGTTGGATCGTGTTCGAGATGGCGGCCCGCCTGAATGCTCGGGGTCGCAAGGTGGCCTCGTTGACGCTGATCGACAGTGAGTCGCCGGGCGGCAACGGCGTGGTGGGCAAGCCCTACACCGCGACGGGGGTGCTGAATCGGCTGATCGAGGCGATGCAGTTGGCGTCCGGCAAGTCCTTGGGCATCGATGCCACGGTCTTCGGCACCCAGGACGATACCGCGCAGATGCGCTTGCTGCATGCCGGCATGGTTCGGGCCGGCATGCTGCCGCAGCGCTCGGCGGTGGATGCCATGCGCGGTCCGGCGCGGGCCTTCGGCACGGCCCTGCGCACGGTCTATCAACCGCAACACCGCTACACCGGGCCGGTGCGGTTGGTGCTGGCCAATGATCCAACCCTGGACACAGCCGGCAATAAACGCGAACAGGAGCAAATGATCGAAGGATGGCGCAAGCATATCCCTGACCTCAGCATCTGGTACGGTCCGGGCAACCACTTCACGATCCTCAAGGCCCCCCACGTACACAACCTGGCAGCCTGGTGGCAAGACGGCCTGCCCATGCTCGACGAGGAGGCCGCCAGTGATTACGTATGACGGCTCTTCCTTGACGCACATCCATGGAACCCGGCGCCACGCTGGCCGGGCCTGAAATCAACGCACTCATGGTTATTTATGGAAAAGTCGAAGTTTCGAAAAATCGCTATCGTGCTCGTCCTGGTCGTGGTGGCCGGTCTGATTTTCTACAGCGCGCAATCGCCGGGCAAACCGCCGGAGTACCTGACCGCCATGGTCGAACGCACGGACATCGAAAACGCGGTATTGGCGTCCGGCACGCTCCAGGGCGTCAAGCAGGTCGACGTCGGAGCCCAAGTGTCGGGCCAACTGAAGTCGCTCAAGGTCAAGTTGGGTGACAAAGTCAAGAAGGGCCAGTGGCTGGCGGAAATCGATCCGATGCTGGCGCAGAACTCCTTGCGCCAGGCCCTGGTCAACGAGGAGAACCTGGTGGCCAAGCGGCAGGCCACGGCGGCGCAACTCAAGGACGCCAAGGCCACCTATGATCGCTACAAGAAACTGCAACCGGACGACGCGATCTCCAAGCAGGAATACGAGACCGCCGAGTCCAACTACAGGGTGGAAGAGGCGAACCTGCTCTCCCTCAATGCGCAGATAAAAGACGCCCGCATCCAAGTGGAAACCGCGCGGGTCAACCTGGCCTACACCCATATCGTTGCGCCGATCGATGGCTACGTGGTCGGGGTCGTGACGCAGGAAGGCCAGACCGTGATCGCCGAGCAACTGGCGCCGGTCCTGCTCAAGCTCGCCGACCTCGACACCATGACGGTCAAGGCGCAGGTGTCGGAAGCCGACGTGATCCACATAGTGCCTGGCCAAGAAGTGTATTTCACCATCCTGGGGGAATCGGAAAAGCGTTATTACGCCAAGCTGCGCGGCACTGAACCGGCGCCGCAGAACTTCCTCGAAACCCAGAACGCCGGGACGGCCAAGCAAAATACCGCGGTGTTCTACAACAGCCTCTTCGACGTGCCTAACCCTGACCATCGCCTGCGCATTTCCATGACGGCCCAGGTCCGTATCGTCCTCGACAAGGCCAAGGACGTGTTGACGGTTCCCGTCGCCGCCCTGGGTGCGAAAAACCAGGATGGCAGCTACGTGATCCGTGTGCTGGATGCCGAAGGCAAGGCCCAGCCGCGTAATGTGAACATGGGCATCAACAACAACGTCAGGGTCGAGATCAAGGATGGCCTGGCTGAGGGTGACAAGGTCGTCATCGGCGAGCCGATCCCGGCCGTGGCGGGAGCCTGACCATGACCCAACCATTGCTGGAACTCAAGGGCATCACCCGCAGCTTCCAGGCCGGCGAAAAGGCCTTCATCGCCCTCAAGGACATCAACCTGACGATCAATGCCGGCGAGGTGGTTGCGATTACCGGGGCGTCCGGCTCCGGCAAATCGACCCTGATGAACGTGCTTGGCTGCCTCGACCACCCGAGCGCCGGTAGCTACAAGGTGGATGGGCGCGAAACCGGTTCGATGAACGACCGTGAACTGGCGGTGTTGCGTCGTGATCACTTTGGTTTCATTTTCCAGCGCTACCATTTGCTGCCGCACCTGAGCGCCTTGCACAACGTCGAGATGCCGGCGATTTATGCCGGCGCCGCCGAGTCGCAACGGCACAGCCGTGCCGGAGAGCTGCTGAAACGCCTGGGGTTGATGGGGCATTTGAGCAATCGGCCCAACCAGCTTTCGGGTGGCCAGCAGCAGCGGGTGAGTATCGCCCGGGCCCTGATGAACGGCGGCGACATCATTCTGGCGGACGAACCCACCGGTGCGTTGGACACCACCAGCGGCAAGGAAGTGATGAAGATCCTGCTGGAGCTCAACCGGGCGGGGCACACGGTCATCATCGTGACCCACGATGAGAAAGTGGCGGCCCACGCCCAGCGCATCATCGAGATCCGCGACGGCGAGATCGTCAGTGATCGGCCCAATCCGCAACAACCCTTGGAGGATCAGTCGCCGCAAGGCACACGTCCGGCCAAGGTCAAGCCGGTGAACGGACTGCGCGCCAGCTTCGGCTTGTTCAGCGAAGCGTTCAATATGGCCTGGGTGGCGCTGATCTCGCATCGAATGCGCACCCTGTTGACCATGTTGGGCATCATTATCGGTATCACTTCGGTGGTTTCGATCGTGGCCATCGGCGAAGGGGTCAAGGCGTATGTCCTGAAGGATATCCAGGCGATTGGCAGTAATACGATCGAAATCATGCCTGGGGCTGACTGGGGGGACAGTCGCTCGACCGCTATCGAAACCCTGGTGCTGTCCGACGTCACGGCCTTGAGCGACCAGTATTACATCGACAGCGCGACGCCCAACGTTGGCCGCAATCTGCTCTTGCGGTTCGAAAACATCGACATCAATGCGACCGTCAACGGTGTCAGCGAGAGCTATTTCCAGGTTCGTGGGATCAAGATCGGCTCCGGCGTCGCGTTCAGCAAGGACGATGCCCGGCGCCAGTCACAAGTGGTGGTGATCGACCACAATACCCGCCAGCGACTGTTCCCGAACAGTGATCCGTTGGGCAAGGTGATTCTCATCGACAACCTGCCTTGTACGATCATCGGCGTGACCGAAGACCGCAAAAGCGTGTTCAACACCAACAAGAACCTGAATGTATGGATGCCCTATGAGACGGCGGCCGGCCGATTGCTGGGCCAGCGCTTCCTGGACAGCGTTACGGTGCGGATAAAGGATGGTCAACCGAGCAAAATCGTAGAAGACCACGTCGTCAAGCTCCTGACCCAACGCCATGGCATCAAGGACTTTTTCACCTACAACCTCGACAGTGTGATGCAAACAGTGCAGAAGACCAGCCAGTCCCTGGCGCTGCTGCTCTCGTTGATCGCAATTATTTCGCTGGTGGTCGGTGGCATCGGTGTGATGAATATCATGCTCGTCTCGGTGACCGAACGTACCCGCGAGATCGGTATCCGCATGGCCGTCGGTGCACGCCAGTCGGACATCCGCCAGCAGTTCCTGGTGGAGGCGGTGATGGTGTGCCTGATGGGGGGGATGATTGGTATCGCCTTGTCGTTTGGTATCGGCTACGTCTTTTCGATCTTCGTCAAGGAGTGGCAGATGGTGTTCTCGGTGGGCTCGATCATCACCGCTGTCGTCTGTTCGACCCTGATCGGAGTCGTGTTCGGCTTCGTGCCTGCGCGCAATGCCGCGCGGCTCGATCCGATCAATGCATTGGCGCGGGATTGAGCCGGGCTGCCGGGCTCGAAGCCAGGCATGGAACCTGAAGCCAGGCACGGAACCTGAAGCCGGACATGGAACCTGAGCCAGGCATGAAACCTGTGGCCAGACATAGAACTTGTGGCGAGGGAGCTTGCTCCCGCTGGGCTGCGAAGCAGCCCTAAACCCTGGCAGCTCGGTCCGTCTGGTTGATGGAGTCGACCGTGTTGGGGCCGCTTCGCGACCCAGCGGGAGCAAGCTCCCTCGCCACAAGAATTGTGCCTGGCGCTTTATACCGCCACGCATGCTGCATGGGAGCGTGTTTCGCCAACCTTCTTCACCGCCTGTTCGAAGCGGTCCAGCACCATGCCGACCTCGGTCTCGGTGATGGTCAAGCATGAAGCCAGATATGGAACTTGAGGCCAGGCATGGAACCTGTGGCGAGGGAGCTTGCTCCCGCTGGGCTGCGAAGCGGCCCTAAACCCTGGCAGCTCGGTCCGTCTGGTTGATGGAGTCGACCGTGTTGGGGCCGCTCCGCGACCCAGCGGGAGCAAGCTCCCTCGCCACAGGAATTGTGCCTGGCGGCTTATACCGCCACGCGTGCTGCATGGGAGCGTGTTTCGCCAACCTTCTTCACCGCCTGTTCGAAGCGGTCCAGCACCATGCCGACCTCGGTCTCGGTGATGGTCAGGGGCGGCAGGAACCGGAGCACTGCGCCATGGCGCCCGCCGGTTTCCATCATCAAGCCGTTGTCGAAACAGTTGAGCTTGATGGCATGTGCACGTGCGCCGTCAGCCTGGCCGGCGCGCTGATTGTCTGCCGGCTGGGTGATTTCCACGCCGATCATCAACCCGCGCCCACGGATGTCGCCGATGAATGGACAACGCTGTGCGATGTCCTGCAGGCCGCTCTCCAGGCGCTCGCCCATCCGCGCGGCATGGGCGACGAGATGGTCTCTGCGGATTTGCTGCATGGTCGCGGCGCCGGCAACCATTGCCACCTGATTGCCGCGGAAGGTCCCCGCATGCATGCCAGGCCCCCAGGTATCCAAGTGTTCGGCATACACGATCACCGCCAATGGGTAGCCACCGCCGATGGCTTTGGACAGCACCAGGATGTCGGGGACGATGCCGGCGTGCTCGATGGCGAAGGTGCTGCCAGTGCGTCCCAGGCCAGTCTGGACTTCGTCGACGATCAGCAAGATGTCCTGCTCCAGGGTGATTTCCCGCAGGGCCCGCAGCCAGTTGGCCGAAGCCGGGATGCAACCGCCTTCGCCTTGCACCACCTCGACGATGACCGCCGCCGGTTTGGCGACGCCGCCTTCGGGGTCCGAGAGGACGGTACGGATGTAGTCGATGGACAGTTGATCGGTGTGTTCGCCATTCGTGCCGAACGGGCATCGAAACCGATAGGGGAAGGGCAGAAAGTGCGTGCCTTGGGCAATCATGCCGTCGCCGGTCTTGGGAGACAGCTTGCCCATCGCCGACAGTGCGCCGGCCGTCATCCCATGGTAGCCGCCGTGGAACGCCATCAAGGGCGAGCGTTTGGTGTAGTGGCGGGCCAACTTGATGGCGGCCTCGACGGCATCCGAACCGCTGGGCCCGCAGAAGAGAATCTTGCTGGTGTCGCGCATTTTCGCCGGCAGCATCGAGAACAGCTCCTGCACGAACGCGTGTTTGGCCGGCGTGGCCAAGTCCAGTGCCTGCTGCAGGTGGTCGCTGTCGAGGAAGCGCATCACCGCATCCCGGACTTCGGGCGGGTTGTGCCCGAGGGCCAGTGTCCCGGCGTTCGACAGGCAATCGAGGAACTCCTGGCCGCTGGCGTCCTTGATACGCATGCCCTTGCCGCTGACGAACAGTCGCTGGAAAGTCTGCGCATAAGTGCGTGCGTTCGACTCGATGTTTTCGAGGTAAGTGAGTGCTTCCATATTCGATCATCCATTGGCGATGGAAAGTGAACCGAGCGGGGGCCATTCATGCTCGACAGCAAGTGCAGCCATTACTGGGCAGGTCGAGATCATTTCAACAGGCCCCCGTCTTTATCGCGAGTTTTCCTGCCGGCAGCTGTCCCCAATTTCCACGCCAGACATCGGAACGGGCGCGCGGTTAAATAACTGCCACACGAGCCTCATCAAGCCATCGTTAATAATCTGCCACCTCCCTGAGCTGTGCCGGTGCCGGGTGCCTTGCTGTGTTTTCACCTGTAGACACCCCTTAGAGAACGCTATGCATGTCTTCAAGCCCCCACCGAGCATATTACTGGTGACACTGTGTGCGGTGGCCTTGAGTGGCTGCGTATTGGGCCCTGACTATCGGGTGCCAGACGTTCCGATTGCCGCCAAGTGGCAGGCACCGGTGCCACATGGTGCGTCCGTGGCCGGGTTGACTGACTGGTGGCAGCAATTCGATGACCCGGCGTTGGCCGAACTGTTGCGCCTGGCCGAAGCCGATAGCCCGTCCATGGACCAGGCCTGGGCCAATATTTCCCTGGCCCGTGCGACCGCCGACAGTGACGCCGCCGATGCCTTGCCCAAGTTCGATGGCAGGTTGTCCGGTGGTCGAGGCGGCCAGCAGACCGGCTCTGAACGCCTGGGGGGCTCAGGTTCTTCGGCCACGATGGATGCCGCTTGGGAGCTCGATCTGTTCGGCAAGTTGCGCCGCAACAATGAAGCGGCCAGCTCCCGCGTCGAAGCACGGGTGGATGACTGGCATGACGCGCGGGTGTCGCTGGCGGCCCAAGTCGGTGATTACTACGTGCAATACCGCGGCTGCCAGAAGTTGGCACTGGCCTACCGTGACCAGGCCCAGTCACAACAAGACACTGCACGCATGACGCACCAGTCGTTCGGGGCGGGCTTCACGTCCTCCGCCGACGCGGCGCTGGCCGATGCCAGTGCCGCCAGCAGCGCCGCGACACTGGTCCAGCAGCAGAGCGAATGCCAGGTGCTGCTCAAGAGTCTGGTGGCGCTGACAGGCAGCGATGAAAGTCGATTGCTGGATGTGCTCGGCCACACACCGGCGCAACTGCCGCAACCGGCAGCACTCAATGTGCAACAGATTCCGGCCGACTTGCTGCGCCAGCGCCCGGACGTCGCTTCCAGTGAACGAGAGCTGGCAGCGGCGAATGCCGAGATTGGCGTCGCCCAGGCTGATCGCCTGCCGAGCTTGAGTCTTTCCGGGACCATTTCCGTGGGCACCATGGTCGGTCAGCGCAACCGCTCCTGGTCCTTGGGCCCGGTACTGTCGATTCCGCTGTTCGATGGCGGCCAGCGTCGCGCGGCGGCGGAGGGTGCCAAGGCCTCGTATGAAGCGGCTCTGGCGGTCTATCGCCAAACGCTGCGTACCGGTGTGATGGAAGTGGAGCAGGCGTTGGTGCGTCTCGATGCGGCACGTCGCCGGGAGTTGGATGTGGAACGTTCCACCGCGGGGTTCCGTGAGTCTTTCGAGGCTATCGACCGCGGTTGGCGGGCGGGCAACGTCAGCCTGCTGGACCGGGAAACCGCCCGCCGCCAGGCGCTGACCGCCGAGATTGAATTGATCACCTTGCAGCAGGATCAAGTGCGCTACTGGATTGCCCTGTACAAGGCGTTGGGAGGCGGCTGGCAGGTCGATCAGCCCCTGGCGCGGAGTCGGGCATCGGGCGGAGACGGCGCGTGAGGTCGAGACCGGGCAAATTCGCGTTGGCAATCGTCGTGTGCGCGATCGTGGCGGCGTTGATTTATTTTCGCCGGGGCGCTGAGCCGGCCGAGGCCGCGCCCCGGGTCAGCAGCTTGAGCGTGGAAGTCGTCCAGGCGCAACGCCAGGTCTGGCCGCAATTGCTGTTTGCCAATGGCGCTCTCGCCCCCTGGCAGGAAGCGGTGATCAACGCCGAGACCAGCAACCTGCGCATCGCCAGCATCGAGGCCGATGTGGGCAGCCGGGTAAAGAAAGGCCAATTACTGGCCACGCTCGCCAGCGACACAGTGGTTGCCGAGGAAAACAAACAGAAGGCGCTCGTTGCCCAGGCCGATGCCAATCTGGAGCAGGCCCGTTCCAATGATCGTCGTGCCCGGGTCGTCGGACAGGGCGGGGCGCTGTCGGAACAACAACGCGAAGACTATCGCATCAAGGTCGCGCTCGCCGAGGCTGACCTCGCCAGCGCCCGTGCCGAATTGCAGAGTACGCGGATCAGGCTTGGACAAACCCGCATCGTCGCCGTGGACGATGGCATCATTTCGGCGCGCACGGCGTTGCTCGGCAAGGTGCTCTCTGCCGGCGACGAGCTGTTTCGCATGGTGCGCGACGGCCGCATCGAATGGCAGGCCGAGCTGGATGCCCGTCAACTGGCCCACGTGCAGCCTGGCCAGGTCGCCCGTATGACATTGCCTGACGGCCAGAGCCTGGAAGGGCGCGTGCGGCTGGTGTCGCCTACGCTGGATACCAAGACTCGCCGAGGATTGATCTACGTCTCCCTGCCAATCGACAGCGCCGCCCAGGCCGGCATGTATGCCAGTGGCCAGATCGAGCTGGCGCCGCGCGAGGCTGTCACGGTGCCAGACACTGCCGTCATCCTGCGGGACGGGCGCTCCTATGTATTCACGCTCAATGACGACATGCGCGTTGTCCAGCGGCCGGTGGTGGTCGGCCGACGCATGCATCAGGCCGTGGAGATACTGAGTGGTCTCGATGAGCCTGCGCGCATCGTGCGTGCCGGCGGTGCGTTCCTCAACGATGGCGCGAGCGTGACCCTCGTCCAATCCCAGGTCGCCCAGCCATGAACATCTCAGCCTTGTCGATCCGTCACCCGGTCCCAGCCGTCATGCTGTTCATCCTGCTGACGCTCTTTGGCCTGTCGGGTTTTGAAAAGCTCGCCATCCAGGATTTCCCTGACATGGACCTGCCGATGGTGGTGATCAGCGCCTCGCTGGAAGGGGCGGCCCCGGAGCAACTGGAAACGGAAGTGGCGCGCAAGATCGAGGACAAGCTGACGTCCCTGCGCCTGCTCAAGCACGTGACGACGAGCATCACCGACGGTGCCGTCAACATCAACGTCAGCTTTGACATCGACAAGGATGGCAACGAGGCGCTCAATGAAGTGCGCAACGCGGTCGACAGCGCCATGGCGCAACTGCCGGCGAACCTCGACACACCGTCGGTTTCCCGACTGACCACCAGCGCCTCGGCGTTGCTCACCTATGTCATCGACTCCGACAACCTGGATGAAGAGGCCTTGTCCTGGTTCGTCGACAATGAGCTGAGCAAACAGCTGCTGGCGGTGCCCGGGGTGGCCATGATCGCGCGTACGGGCGGGGTCGATCGGGAAGTCCAGGTCGATCTCGACCCTGCGCTGATGGCGGGCCTGGGCATCCGCGTCACGGACGTCGCCAACCAGCTGCGGGCCATGCAGAAGGACAATTCCGGTGGACAGGGCAACCTGGGCAGCGGTCAGCAAGCCATGCGCACCTTGGGCGCCATTGATGATCCGGCGGCCCTCGGCGCTATCGATATTCCCAGTGGCGACGGGCGCCTGCTTGCCCTGGGGCAGTTGGCCGACATTCGTGACACCCATGCCGAACGTAGCTCGCGGGCGTTTCGCGATGGCCGGCCGGTGATCGGTTTCCAGGTCACGCGTTCCCTGGGATTCTCCGATGTCGGCGTCGCCAATGACGTGCGGCAGGCCATGGCCACGTTTGAGAAACAGCACCCCAACGTGCAAATCGTTGAGGTCAGTGACACGGTCAAGGCCGTGCTCGCCAACTATCACGACTCGATGAATTTGCTGTACGAAGGCATGCTGTTGGCGGTGCTGGTGGTCTGGTGGTTCCTGCGGGACTGGCGCGCCACGCTCATCGTCGCCACGGCGTTGCCGCTGTCGATCATCCCCACTTTCGGCGTGATGTACCTGGCCGGGTTTACCCTCAACGCTGTTTCGTTGTTGGCCCTGGCGTTGGTCATCGGTGTGCTGGTGGACGATGCCATTGTCGAGATCGAGAACATCGCGCGGCATTTGCGCATGGGCAAGACCCCGCTTCAGGCCGCCACCGAGGCCGCGGATGAAATCGGCCTGGCAGTGCTCGCCACGACGGTCACCCTGGTCGCGGTGTTCCTGCCCACAGCGTTCATGGGGGGGGTCGCCGGGAAGCTGTTCCGCCAGTTCGGTGTGACGGCGTCGGTTGCGCTGCTGTTCTCACTGCTGGTGGCGCGGCTGCTGACGCCGATGATGGCGGCTTATTTCCTCAAGGCAAGGAACGAAGCCGACCATGACAGCTCGTTGATGACCCGTTACCTGGGCTGGATTCACGTCAGCCTGACTCGGCGCAAGACAACGATGGCTCTGGCCGGCCTGTGCTTTGTCGCAGCTCTGGCGTTGGTGCCCTTGCTGCCCACCAGTTTCCTGCCAGCCCAGGACACCGGCCGCAGCAAAGTCACATTGGAGCTGCCGCCAGGAACGACGCTGGAACACACCAGCGCAATGGCCTTGCAGGCCAGCGAGCGGCTGCGTGAGCTTCCTGACGTTACGCATGTGTTCAGCTCGGTGGGGACCGCCAGCAGTTCCGGCTCGAGCCCTGCCGATATCACCGGCGCTGGCGATGCGGTCCTGACGGTGGAACTTGCACCCCGGGATGCCCGCGATCGCAGGCAGGTGGAGGTGGAAGCGCAGATGCGCCAGGTGTTGCGCACACTCCCGGGCGTGCGCATCAACGTGGGCGGCGATGGCAGCGGAGAGAAGCTCAATATCGTCCTTGCCAGCGATGACGGCGATCTGCTCGAACGTACGGCAAGCGCCCTTGAGCCCCAGTTACGTGAGCTGCGCGGGATCGGCAATGTCTCGTCCAGTAGCGCCTTGCAACGACCGGAGATCCAGATGCGACCGGATTTTGCCCGGGCAGCGGAACTGGGCATCACCAGCCAGGACATCGCCGATACCTTGCGCATGGCGACTTATGGCGAATACTCCTCGCAACTGGGCAAGATCAATTTGTCCCAGCGCCAAGTGGACGTGCGGGTGCGCATGGATTCGCTGTTGCGCGACGACTTGCAGGCGATCAGCCAATTGCGGGTAACCGGACGAGACGGCCAGGTCGCCCTGGCCTCGTTGGGGGACATCAGCATGGGCAGCGGGCCGGCGCAAATCAGCCGGCTGGACCGCCTGCGCAATGTCACCCTGTCTGTAGGACTCAATGGTCGCAACCTGGGTGAGGTCATGGCCGAGGCCCGCCAACTGCCGGTGATGCGCAACTTGCCAGCCGAAGTGAAGTTGGTGGAGCAGGGCGAACTGCAGTTGATGACGGAACTGTTCGCCAGCTTCGGCCTGGCCATGGCCATTGGCGTGTTTTGTATCTATTCGGTCCTGGTGTTGCTGTTCCACGACTTCTTGCAACCGGCGACGATTCTTTCGGCGCTGCCGCTCTCGCTGGGCGGCGCGTTATTGGCCTTGCTGATCTGTAATTTCAGTTTTTCCCTGCCATCGGTCATCGGCTTGTTGATGCTGATGGGCATCGTGACCAAAAACTCCATTTTGTTGGTGGAGTACGCCATCATGGCCCGCCGCGATTATGGCCTGGGTCGATACGATGCGTTGGTGGATGCTTGCCACAAACGTGCCCGCCCGATCCTGATGACGACCGTTGCGATGGGCGCCGGGATGTTGCCGACCGCAATGGGAATGGGTGAAGACCCGAGTTTCAGACAGCCGATGGCGGTGGTGGTCATGGGTGGTTTGCTGACATCGACGCTGTTGAGCCTGCTGGTGGTACCGGTGATTTTCACTTACGTGGACGATGCGTTGGAATGGTTGAAGCGTCGCACTCGAACATCAGTGGAAGCCGGTGTGGCGGGGGAGGGTTGAGGGGGAAACAATATTCCCCCAACAAATACTCGATTCGGTCAATGAATGAGCAATCGTTGGGGGTGGGTTTACACGGCTTGTTGAATGGCGTTACTGCCGTTCCATTCCAGGTGGGCCGGTGTGGCATCCATCGAATGCATCCAACGGATCAGCGAACGACGCCCGCCAATTCCCATCTTGATAGCGGCACGCTTTAGATAACTTTCGACGGTATTGACTTTCAGGTTCAGTTGCTCGGCAAGTTCAGGAGCGGTACGCCCGGCCAGCAGACCCACACAGACTTCCGTTTCACGAGAGGACAAACTCAAGCCCGATAAAAGCAGTCGATCGGCGAACCTTTGGCGCAGCGCTTCCATGCCGCCGTTTTCCGAAGCGTCCAAGGCCAGGAAAGGATCCGGCCGAGTGGACTCCGGTGGAACAAGGGCCGCTACATGCTCTTCGACCATCGGCAATAAAAGACAGGAAAAATCTTTCAACAATGCATGTTCTTGTGCGGTAAATCCCTTTGAAAGAGGCGATCTGTAGATGGACAGCACATAACGACGACCGTTCTTTCGGGTGGTCAGGTGTAACTGCGCCGCTGTGTTGTAGCCAGGCACCTGTTCTGAACGCTCGCACGTGAGCAGGCATCGGGAGAAGTTGGGTATTTTTTGCGGTGCTGCGTCTTCAAAGAGAATATCGTCGGCCAGGAAGAAAGGCTTCGCGGTATGCGTATCCATGAGGGCACCGATGCAGGCGTTGTCCATACCGACGCAGCCGATGCTGGAGGCGCTCGGTTCAGACATGTTACTTGTGCCGATCCGTTGCTCGGTAATATGGGTTGCGTCCACGGGTATTTCCGTGAGTATCAGGTCGTGCAACATCCGAGGGAAGTTGCGGCTGCCGGTACTGGCAATGACTTTGCCAATGTGCGGGAATAATCGTTGTAGGTTCATCCTTTCTCCAAAATCATCCAATTATTTGATTAAAGCTGCAGCTCAGTGTGCATGGGGATCTTTGCCGGAATGTTTCGACTGGCGAGTAGCTGGGGAGTGTCCAGGGATTTATGGAGTCTATCTGACGAGCGGTGTGTCATGCGCGAGTGGGTAAGTTCAGTTGTTCGATGTATGGCGTTTTTGCTGAGGACCTCCTCATAAGTTTTAAAAGTACATGGCAATGTGCCGTAAATGATCTGTTCTCCCTTCGAGCCTAATGCGCTGTTGATTCTTTCAATTGGCCAGCCAGAACGTTTCAGGATTTTTGCCATCAGGGTGTCAACAACAATCTCATACGTGTGAATTTTTTGTTGTTGAGCGAACTTAATCATTGACAGGAAAAGTGCCGCTGTGCGAATGTCTACATTAGCTCGGGTGAGTTTTCTCGTGGAAAAATTATTGGCTGAAAGTGCAAATCTTGTGGCTTCCCAACAGTGATTCAAAGGCGGTCTGGTTTTTTCGGTGGGAAGAATAAAGCTCAGGGATCCACTCATCAATGTGGGTTTGCTGGAAGGGCGTAGTCGAACACAGCCGGTAACGCGGTCGTTTTCATGGGCGTAGAGATAGAGTGCGTCGGGGTCGTCGTATTCATCCCACTCATAATCGCTGCCTTGATAACTTTTAATGTCCCATTTCTTTCGATCGATGAAGGCGAGTTTTCGAATGGACAATATTTGTTCGAGGGTGTCGAGGGGGATGTTTGAGTAGCTTACGATGCGGGTGGATACGCCGGAAAATTCATAGGTGCACGGGGAGTAGTTCATCGGTGCGACTTCTTGGCTGCAGGTGAAGCTACTGTTGACTTTGCACTAAGGTATTTCAACTGTCCTAAAGTACAGTCTTTGATTAATAGAGCGTGTAGTCTAATTAGGGTGGTGCGCTGGCGGGGCGCCTTATAAGTAGTGGGGTACTCGTTAGTTGTGGATTTGTATTGCTGGGCATCCAAAAAAGTATAGGCGTGAAATGGTGGCAAACTGGTGTTGATTAAAGGGTGTCGCCTGAAAATGAAATAAATCTGGTCTATTGATTTTTTGACGATCTTAACGCGTTGTCCCGTAAATGATTGATATTGTTTTGTTCAAAAAATTGACGCGTTGAAATAAACTCTAGCGCCTGTAAACAAAATGTCATCTAGTCGTGGGCTCGGTGACTTTTTATCGCGGGTTGACTCACGGACAGGGAGCCCAAGGATTATGAATTGGCGAGCGGTTCGAAGAGGTATGGCACATTGATGGTGGTCTAGTGTGATTGCTCTATTTAAGTTGGTTGTCTGACCTCGTATGACTGAGTTGCTGAATTCATGTGGCTCTGCCTGAAGTCATGTGGAAGGATGACGGATCGATCTGACCCTGGAAACTGGCCGTACCGGCTCCTGATATGGATGGATACTATGAATTATATTGCGCTTTCGTTGTTGACCGTGTTGTTGGTTCCGGGACCAACGAACTCATTGTTGTTGCAAGCGGGTATAAGTAGAGGGCTCAATTCGCTTTCGATGCGCTTCGTTGCAGCAGAATGGTTGGCATACGTTATTCAGATGACGATGTGGGGAGTATTCATTGATTTACTGATAACCGATCACTCCTGGGTGGTGATCGCCACCAAGATCTTTGCTGTGTGTTTTCTCTTTTATATTTCCTTGAAACTTTGGTTTTCGGTAAAAGACCATGGGCCTGGCGCAACGACGGGGATTACCGTTCCGGATTTATTCGTGGCAACGCTGACAAATCCCAAAGGCTTGTTTTTTGTTTCCTTCGTTGCGCCAGCGGGCACATTCCTATCGCTGGATAGCTGGCTGTCGTTCATGCTGCTATTTTCAGCCATTATTTTTCCGGTGGGGTTGGTGTGGATTGCGGCTGGCGCTTTTTGTGGTCGAAAGTTCCACGCGATTGTATCCGGACGATTTTTGAATCGAGCCATTTCCCTGGTGATTGGGTTGTTCGCCTGCGGCATGCTTTTCAATATCGCATCCCAGGTGAATTTCACCTGAGTGTGCGCTGATGTTGAAGTTGAGTGGCGACGGATGTTAGATGAGGTTCAACTGCGCCGCTTTGAACATGGCTTGCTTGACGTTGGTGCACTCCATTTTTTCAGTCATTTGCTTGGCATGAAATTTCACTGTTCGTTCGGTGATATTCATGATTAAGCCAATTTCCTTATAGTTTTTTCCAAGCGCAAGCCAGCGCAAGAATTCAATTTCCCTGGGCGATAGCTTGAGCGTGCTTTCTACACCGATCTCAACCGGGCGGTACTGGTTGGCGATGATGCTGAGCGTCTGAATAATGACCATATTCTCCCGGACAATGGTTGGGAAGTCAGGATCATTCTCTTCCGAGGACAAGTGAATGGAACCGAACGATCTGCCCGGCTCATGAATCGGAATGGTGAACCCTTGCTTGATGCCATAGGACGCGGACTGATCGAATATTTCCGGGTTATTGTCCAGTTCTTGTGGAATTTCATCCCAGAAAAAAGGCGTGGCGGTAATGGCTGTGTTGGCCATCACCGGATCTGATTTATGCAATGAGTTTTTGCGGTAAGTGTCCACCCATTCAGCAGGGTAATTGCTGTGGATGGAGACTTTGGCATTATCGAAGGGTGCGGCCTCCAGATGAACATAAGCAAACTTTTCAAGCCCTAGTTTCGAGAACATCCAACCGAGTATCTCGGTGTACTCGTCGTGGCTTTTCCCTGGGATATTATTCTCCACCTCTTGAATTAAATTGAGCAGGTGGCTTGGAATAGGCTTGAGCATAATGGATGCGCTCGAAAAATATTAATGTGAATACCTTTACGCAGTCAGGTATATCACCTTGATATTCGCCAAGCGGAGTAGATGAGTTTTACAATCTCAGCACCGATCACCACACGCTGTTTTGCGGCCGCTATCGGAGCTGCGAAGGGGATTGGAATATCGGGAGGGCACATCCAGTTCATCGGGGGGCGCTTCAGAGCGCGATAATAACCCCTCATCCCGCGGTGTAAGGCTTGTTCTTTCAGCTGCGGTGATGTCATTTTGCGTCCTTGCCGGTGCAACCTCAGCCCATTGCGCCCTGAGGTTGCAGTTAATTACATCCACTGAAACGATTAACTGGGGACAGTATAGACAGCTTTTTCGCAACAGCGAGAAACATTGAAAAACCTTTATTTTTCATGCTGCAAAGCCCTTTTCAGGAACCCTGCTGTTCGACTCTCCCGGGACTTCGCCACATTCCTCGGAGCCCCACAAGCGACCACCTTTCCGCCCTGGGTTCCTGCGCCTGGGCCAATATCGATGACCCAGTCACTCTGCGCCACCACCCGCATGTCATGTTCCACCACAACCACCGTATGGCCTTCATCCACCAGGCGATTCAACTGCACCAGCAAGCGGTCCACGTCCTGGGGATGCAGCCCGTTGGTGGGTTCGTCCAATACATATAACGTCGTGCCCCGGGCCTTGCGCTGCAGTTCCGTCGCCAGCTTGATCCGCTGGGCTTCGCCGCCGGACAGCTCCGTAGCTGGTTGGCCCAGGCGCAGGTAACCCAATCCGATATCCTGCAGCACGTGTAACGAACGCCTGTCCGCCGCTTGCTCGGCAAACACCTCGAGCGCCTGGTTCACGGTCAGTTGCAAGACTTGGGAGATGTCCAGGCCCTGCCAGCGAACCTCGAGGGTCTGCGGGTTGTAGCGCGCGCCGTGGCAGGTGGGGCAGGGGGCGTACACGCTGGGCATGAACAACAATTCGACGCTGACGAAACCTTCACCTTCGCAGGTCTCGCAGCGACCCTTGGCGACGTTGAAGGAGAACCGCCCGGCATCGAATCCCAGTGCCTGCGCCTGTTCTGTCGCGGCGAACAGTTTACGCACGTGATCGAACAGCCCGGTGTAAGTGGCGAGGTTGGAGCGCGGGGTACGGCCGATGGGTTTCTGGTCTACCTGGACCAGCCGCTTGACCGCGTCGAGCCCGGCAGTAACGCGTCCGGCGCTGGTTTGCACGGGGTCGTCTTCCAGGCTTTGCTCATCGGGTTCGGCGTTGGGGCTGGCCTGGCCCAGGTGGGCACCGACCAGATCCAGCAGGGCCTGGCTGACGAGGCTGGATTTGCCTGAGCCAGAGATGCCGGTCACGGCGGTGAAGCAGCCCAACGGGAAGGCCGCGCTCAGGTTGTCGAGGTTGTTGCGGGTGATGCCTTCCAGGCGCAGCCAATCCTTGGGGGCTCGTGGGCTGCGTGTCGCGGCGTGTTCTTCGCCAAACAGGTAGGCGCGGGTGCGTGATTCAGGCACCTGAGCAAGGCCTGCTGGCGGGCCGCTGTAGAGGACTTTCCCGCCTTGTTCGCCAGCGTCCGGGCCGACGTCGATGAGCCAGTCGGCGCGGCGCATGGTATCGAGGTCATGTTCGACCACAAACACCGAATTGCCCGCTGCCTTGAGGCGTTGCAGGGCGCCAAACAGCGCTTCGCTGTCGGCCGGGTGCAGGCCGGCGGAGGGTTCGTCCAGCACGTAGATCACACCGAACAATTGGGAGTTGAGCTGGGTCGCCAGGCGCAGGCGTTGCAGTTCACCGGAGGAAAGCGTCGGCGTGCTGCGCTCCAGGGCGAGGTAGCCGAGGCCCAGGTCGATCAGGGTGGTGATCCGTTCCAGCAGCTCGGCGGCGATGCGTTGGGCGGCCAGGCGTTTTTCCAGGGAAAGGTTGGGTGTGTGGCGGGCGTCCGGTCCACCGGCGTGGGGATTTTCGCCTCGGGCGGCGCGTTGTTCCCGGGCCTTTCGGGTTTGCTGGTGACTGAGGACATCCCCTGTTTCTTCGGCCTGTTCAAGGTAGTCAGGGGCCTGGACCCGCTTGAGCACCTCGGCCAGTTCGAGCAGGGACAGGTGCGACAGCTCGGCGATGTCCAGGCCGGCAAAGGTCACGGTCAGTGCCTGGCGTTTGAGGCGTTTGCCCTCGCACACCGGGCAGGGGCTGGCGCGCATGTATTGCGCCACGCGTTTGCGCATCTGGGCGCTTTGCGAATGCATGAAGGTGTGCAGCAGGTAGCGTCGGGCGCCGCTGAAGGTGCCTTGGTAGCTGGGTTCGAGCTTGCGCTTGAGTGCTTCGCGAGTCTGGGCCGGGGTCAGTCCCGCGTAGACGGGAACGGTCGGGGTTTCTTCGGTGAAAAGAATCCAGTCCCGTTGTTTTTTCGGCAGGTCGCGCCAGGGGATGTCGACGTCATAGCCCAGGGTCACGAGGATGTCCCGCAGGTTCTGGCCTTGCCAGGCCATGGGCCAGGCGGCCACGGCGCGCTCGCGGATGGTCAGCGATGGGTCCGGCACCATGGAGGCTTCAGTCACTTCATAGACCCGGCCCAGGCCGTGGCATTCCTGGCAGGCGCCTTGGGGGGTGTTGGGCGAGAAGTCCTCGGCATAGAGCATCGGTTGGTCGGCCGGATAACTGCCGGCGCGGGAGTAGAGCATGCGGATCAGGCTCGACAGGGTGGTGACGCTGCCCACCGACGAGCGCGCGCTGGGTGTGCCGCGCTGTTGCTGCAAGGCAACGGCCGGGGGCAGGCCCTCGATGCTGTCCACGTCTGGCACGCCCACCTGGTCGATGAGGCGCCGCGCGTAGGGCGCGACGGACTCGAAATAACGACGCTGGGCCTCGGCATAGAGCGTGGAAAATGCCAGCGACGACTTGCCGGAACCCGACACTCCCGTGAACACCACCAGGGCATCGCGGGGGATGTCCACGTCGACGTTCTTGAGGTTGTGTTCTCGAGCGCCGCGTACCCGGACGAAACCGGTGGTTTGAGGCAATGAAGAGGCGGCGGGGCCGGAGCGTGGGGGCATGGAGCGTTCCTTGTGGGCATCTGCTTGTCGCACTGGGGCGTTCAGGTGAGGCGGCGTCACGGGAAGAATGTAACCTGGATCACAGCGCTGACATTTATGCGACCGGGTTTGGCCATTCTCGTGCGATAAAAATTTACTCCGGACAAAAGAGATGAGAAAAGCTTCGCAGTTTTCCCCTGGATACGGACCTCCCCATGTCTCGTTCAAAACTGCTCTCTCGATTATTTGTCGCGCTGCTGGTCGGCGCGGCGCTGTGGTACATGTGGATGCTGACCAGTGCCAAGCTGGAGTGGGGCGGTGAAGGCCCCGATCAGCAAACGGTGGGCACCGTGAAGGATACCCGCTTGCGGGCGATGACCCAGTATTGCACGGGCGTGACGGTGGCACCGCAGGGGACTTGGCTGGTGGCGCGGCTGGAGGGAGAGGCCCAAGCGTTCGAGCCGTCCGCGCACGTTGTAAACCTGGATGCGGTGGTCTATGGCAAGCCCGCCGAGACTGAAGAACCGGAGGAGCCCAGCACCTTTTCCCGTTTGTTCTCTCGTGGGGAAACGGAAACCTCCTTCATTTCCCGCCTGGATGACAAAGGGCAGTTTCAGCTTGTGGCCCATGTCAGCGGCGCCGCTTGTCTTGTGGCCAGTCCCGATGGGACCAGTGTGTTCCTGCTCACAGGCCTGCGTCGACCTGAGACGGCGAATGCCCCTGAGCCCGATCAGACCGTGGTCTTTCGCAGCGACGATCAAGGCCAGCGCTGGACTTCGTTGACCCAGGGTTGGTTTCCCGAGGCCGATTCGTTGGCCTGGAGCTTGGTTCCCTATTTCCACGGCGTGAATGAAGTCTGGGCCGTGGGCACGCCGGACGGGGTGAAGGAGGACGGCGATGAAGCAAAGCCGACTGCCGTTGCCACCGGCGTCTTTTACTCGGCTGATCGCGGTGCGCACAGCTCGCCGATCATGGCTCCCGAGTCGCTGCTCGTATCTGCCGAATACGCCCATGGCAAACGCCCGGACATCACTGAGTGGCACACCAGCGAAGGCGCAAATGGGACCGTCCAGACCAGTGTCCTGCAGTTGGACGCGCAGACGGCCTTTATCTGGGTCTCCCAACGCTTCTGGGGCAGCCACCCAGATGGCGTCGGTGACAACATCGCGGTTAACGTCACGACACGGGCGCGGCTGCAAGCCGAGGCTGGGCAGTGGCAGGTCATGGAGGTGCAGCGTGCCGACAACCTGTTCGTGAACAAGGTGCTGCAGAACGACGCCGGGCGGGTGATGGGGCTGATTGACCAGGGCGACCACGGGCAAGCTGTTGTCGCCGAATTGGACACCGCCGCGCTGACCTGGAGGCCCATGGGGGAACTGCCCAGCGTGTTTTCACCCCTGGCGTCGCAGACCCAGGTACGTGGTGACAATCTCTGGATGGGACAAGACACCCTGCTGATCAACACCACCAGCGAGCACCATCCACCGCGTTGGCTCTATTGGTGGTCGGACGCGAACGTCTCTGCCAATGGGGTGTTCTATTCCAAGGATTGGGGCCGCTCCTGGCAACGCCTCGCCATCGGCGGTTACCTGGGTATCCTCGGTTTTCAACCGGCCCAGGACCGGGTGATCTGGGCCAACGGCAACTGGTACGACAGCAATGACGGCCGCGTCTATTCCTATGGGTTGCGCTGAACCCAGACAGCCCCTGACACACAGCTGAACGGCTGTTGTGGCGAGGGAGCTTGCTCCCGCTGGGCTGCGCAGCAGCCCCAAGGCCAGGCGCCACGGAGTGTCAGGTTGATGTGGGTAGCTTCATGGGGGACGCTTCGCGCCCCAGCGGGAGCAAGCTCCCTCGCCACAAAAGCGGCCTTCATTTGCTGGACATTCGTGTCTGCTCACGGATTCGGCGTTTAGTTTTCCCGAGTTGATTTCAATCAAGGGCTCATGCCAGGGGCGGGCCCCACAATGATCGCCAAGATCCTGTCTCCAAGCCCTGGCGCTCATGACCCGTCCCTCTGTGATGTTGCACCTATCCCGCTCCTGGCTCCCCGGGCTGTTCGTTCTACTGCTGATGTTCGCTGGAATCGTCCAGGCCAAGGACTACGGTGACCTCCCGCAACAACGCATCCACCACGTCCTGGGTTCGGTCGACTCGATCTCCGAACCCGACGGTCCCTTCAAGGTTCGCAAGCTGTCCGCTGCTGGCAAGGTCGCGGGCTACGTGTTCCAGAGCCTGGATGTGGTGGACATTCCGGCGTACTCCGGCAAGCCGATCAACGTCCAGGTCGTTCTCGATCCTGCCGGGGTGATTCTCGACGCCTATGTGCTTGAACACCACGAACCGATCCTGCTGATCGGCATCGCCGAAGAAAAACTCCACGGCTTCAGCGCGCGCTACAGCGGCATCAAGGTCAACCAGCGAGTGGTGGTAGGGCATTCCAGCGACCCGAATGCGGTGACGGTCGATGCGATCGCCGGCGCCACGGTGACGGCCATGGTGGTCAACGAAGTGATCATGCGCGCCGCCCACGATGTCGCGGTATCCCTCGGCCTGGTCAAGGGCGATGCGGGATTGGCCGTGGCACCGGCGCGGGTGCGTGCGGATATCTACGAGGCTGCCAACTGGAAGACCTTGACCGGCAACGGCGCGGTCCGTCGCCTGCACCTGACCCGTGGCCAGGTCGATGCGTCCTTCAAGGGCACCGAAGCCGAACAGGTCGAGACCGCCAGCGGCGAGCAGGTGAATGACACCTTCATCGACCTCTACGCCACCCACCTCAACCCACCCACCATTGGCCGTAACCTGCTGGGCGAGGCGCAATACCGCACGCTGATGGCCGAGCTCAAGCCGGGCGAACAAGCCATTGCAGTGATGGGCAGTGGTCGTTATTCCTTCAAGGGCTCGGGTTACGTGCGCGGCGGCATTTTCGACCGGGTGCAGTTGCGTCAGTCCGGCGACACCATCAGTTTTCGCGACCTGGATTTCCAGCGCCTGAATGATGTAGCCCTCGACGACATGCCGGATTTCGATGAAATGGCGATTTTCATCATCCGCGCCGCCCACCGTTTCGACCCCGGCTCGCCCTGGAACCTGGAGCTGCTGGTGCGCCGCCAGACCGGTCCGGTCAGCGGCACCTTCAGCAGTTTCGAGCTGGCCTATCAACTGCCCGAACCCTACCTGGAACGGCCATTGCCCATCGCCGAGCAACTGGCGGCCGCCGAAGAAGCCAGCCGGCCAATGTGGCTGACACTCTGGTACCAGAAAAGCGTGGAGATTTCGGTGTTGGGTGCGGCGTTGCTGGTCCTCACCGCGATCCTGTTTTTCCAGGATTCACTGGCCCGGCGGCCCACGTTGTTGCACTGGGTACGTCGCGGTTACCTGGTGTTCACCGTGGTGTTCCTGGGCGGCTTTGCGCTGGCGCAGTTGTCAGTGGTCAACGTGCTGACCTTCGTCCACGCCCTGTTCGAAGGCTTTCGCTGGGAACTGTTCCTCACCGATCCGCTGATCTTCATTCTCTGGGTGTTCACCGCCGGCAGCATTCTGTTGTGGGGACGCGGGGTGTTCTGCGGCTGGCTGTGTCCGTTCGGCGCGTTGCAGGAGCTGATCAACGAGCTGGCGCGCAAGCTCAAGGTGCCGCAATACGAGCTGCCGTTCGCCGTGCATGAGCGCCTGTGGGCAATCAAGTACATCATTTTGCTGGTGCTGTTCGGCGTCTCGCTGGAATCGATGTCCAGCGCCGAACGGCTGGCCGAAGTGGAGCCGTTCAAGACCGCCATCACCCTCAAGTTCGACCGCCAGTGGTGGTTCGTGGCATACGCAGCGGGCCTGCTGGTGATCAATGTCTTTACCCGCAAAGTCTATTGCCGCTACGTCTGCCCGCTGGGCGCCGCCTTGGCGATGCCGACCCGCCTGCGCTTGTTCGACTGGCTCAAGCGCCGCAAGGAATGTGGCAACCCCTGCCAACTGTGCGCCAAGGAATGCGAGATCCAGGCGATCCATCCCGATGGGCGGATCAACGCCAACGAATGCCATTACTGCCTCGACTGCCAGATGACCTGGCACAACGAAAACAAATGCCCGCCGCTGATCAACAAGCGCAAGAAGCGCGGCAAGGCGACCGTGACCGATGCGCAACTGATTCCCGTGGTGCAGGTGAACCCGGCGCCTTGAGGCACCCCAATGGCCTGTCCCTTGACCGTTTCATTCTTCATGGAGCACACAGCATGAGCGACAAAAAAGACCAAGTCCCTGGCGCGGTGGAAGCGCCCCGGGGTGTCAGCCGGCGCAGTTTTCTCGGCACCGGTGCGGTAACGGGCGCGGTGCTGGCCGGCGCCACGGCGCTGGGCGCCGGGACGTTCACCCGCGAGTCCTGGGCAGCGGCGGCCAAGGAAGCCAAGTCCAAGATCCACGTCGGGCCCGGTGAGTTGGACGAATACTACGGGTTCTGGAGCGGCGGCCACCAAGGCGAGGTGCGGGTGCTGGGTGTACCGTCGATGCGCGAGCTGATGCGCATCCCGGTGTTCAACGTCGATTCGGCCACCGGTTGGGGGCTGACCAACGAGAGCAAGCGCATCCTCGGTGACAGCGCCAAATACCAGAACGGCGACTGCCACCACCCGCACATCTCCATGACCGACGGCAAGTACGACGGCAAGTACCTGTTCATCAACGACAAGGCCAACTCCCGGGTCGCGCGCATTCGCCTGGACATCATGAAGTGCGACAAGATCCTCACCGTGCCCAACGTCCAGGCCATCCACGGCCTGCGCCTGCAGAAGGTGCCGTACACCAAGTACGTGTTCGCCAACGCCGAGTTCGTGATCCCGCACCCCAACGACGGCCATACCTTCGACCTGCAGGACAAAAACAGCTTCACGATGTTCAACGCCATCGATGCCGAAAAAATGGAAATGGCCTTCCAGGTGATCGTCGACGGCAACCTGGACAACTCCGACGCCGACTACACCGGCAAATACGCCGCCAGCACCTGCTACAACTCCGAGAAGGCCTACGACCTGGGCGGCATGATGCGCAACGAGCGCGACTGGGTGGTGGTGTTCAACATCCCGCGGATCGAGGCGGCAATCAAGGCCGGCAAATTCATCACCCTGGACGGTTCCAAGGTGCCGGTGGTCGATGGCCGCAAGACCGACGGCAAGGACTCCGAGTTCACTCGCTACATTCCGGTGCCGAAGAACCCCCACGGGCTCAATACCTCGTCGGACGGCAAGTACTTCATCGCCAACGGCAAGTTGTCGCCCACGGTCTCGATGATCGCCATCGACCGTCTTGATGACTTGTTCAATGACCGTTACAAGGATCCGCGGGAAGTGATCGTCGCCGAGCCCGAATTGGGGCTGGGGCCGCTGCACACCACGTTCGACGGGCGCGGCAACGCCTACACGACCTTGTTCATCGACAGCCAGGTGGTGAAGTGGAACATGGACGAAGCCATCCGCGCCTACAAGGGCGAGAAGGTCAACTACATCAAGCAGAAACTCGACGTCCAGTACCAGCCGGGCCACAACCATGCGTCCCTCACCGAAACCAGCGAGGCGGACGGCAAGTGGCTGGTGGTGTTGTGCAAATTCTCCAAGGACCGCTTCCTGCCCACCGGCCCGTTGCACCCGGAGAACGATCAGCTGATCGACATTTCCGGTGAAGAGATGAAGCTGGTGCACGACGGCCCGGCCTTCGCCGAACCCCATGACTGCATTCTCGCGCGGCGCGACCAGATCAAGACCCAGAAAATCTGGAACCGCAACGATCCGTTCTTCGCCGACACCGTGGCCCTGGCGAAGAAGGACGGCATCAACCTCGAAACCGACAACAAGGTCATCCGCGACGGCAATAAGGTGCGGGTGTACATGACCTCGATGGCGCCGGCCTATGGCCTGACGGAGTTCACCGTCAAGCAAGGCAACGAGGTGACCGTGACCATCACCAACATCGACCAGATCGAAGACGTGTCCCACGGTTTTGTCATGACCAACCACGGCGCCAGCATGGAGATCAGCCCGCAACAGACCTCATCCATCACCTTCACCGCCGACAAGGCCGGCTTGCATTGGTACTACTGCAGTTGGTTCTGCCACGCGCTGCACATGGAAATGGTCGGACGCATGCTGGTTGAGAAAGCCTGAGTCATTCATCAAGGAGACAGGCGCAATGACCGGGAAAACGCAGCATGCAAACGTTCGTCGACCGGTCATTGCCCTGGTGTCCTGCCTGCTGTCGGGCGGTGCGTTCGGCGCGCCGCAACCGATTACGAATCTGCCTTTGCAGGCTGAGGGCGAGCAGCACTGGCGCCTGCCTGCGGGGCACTACCAAGGCTCGTTCAGTATCGATCAGCCGATGACGCTCACTTGCGCGCCAGAGGCGGTATTCGAGGCGCAAGGCGAGGGCAATGGCTTGATCATTCGCGCGCCGAGCGTGCAGGTCCAGGGCTGCACCTTCCTGGACTGGGGCCACGACCTCACGGCCATGAACGCCGCGGTGTTCATCCAGCCCGGGGCAACAGGCGCCGTGGTGCGCGGTAATCGGATGCAAGGCCAGGGCTTCGGTATCTGGGTCGATGGCACGCGGGACGTCAGCCTGATCGACAACCGCATCCAGGGCGACCCCAGCCTGCGCTCCCAGGACCGGGGCAACGGCATCCATTTGTATGCGGTGCACGGCGCCCGGGTCATCGGTAATCAGGTGCGCGAAACCCGTGACGGCATCTACATCGACACCTCCAATGGCAACCTGCTCCAGGGCAATACGCTGGAGGATCTGCGCTACGGCGTGCATTACATGTTCGCCAACGATAACCGCCTGCTGGACAACGTCACCCGGCGTACCCGCACCGGTTATGCCTTGATGCAAAGCCGCCAATTGACGGTGATCGGCAATCGCTCCGAACAGGACCAGAACTACGGGATCCTGATGAACTACATCACTTATTCCACCCTGCGCGACAACTTCGTCAGCGACGTGCGCGACGGGTCCACCGGCGACACCATGATCAGCGGCGCCGAGGGCAAGGCCCTGTTCATCTACAACTCGTTGTTCAACCGCATCGAAGGCAACCATTTCGAGCGCAGCGCCGTGGGCATCCACCTGACGGCCGGCTCGGAGGACAACCGCATCGCCGGCAATGCCTTCGTCCACAACCAGCGCCAGGTCAAATACGTGGCCACGCGGTTGCAGGAATGGTCGGCGGACGGGCGCGGCAATTATTGGAGCGATTACCTGGGTTGGGATCGCAACGGCGACGGCCTGGGGGATGTGGCCTATGAACCCAACGACAACGTCGATCGCCTGCTGTGGCTGTATCCCCAGGTGCGGTTGTTGATGAACAGTCCGGGGATCGAGCTGCTGCGCTGGGTGCAGCGGGCGTTCCCGGTAATGAAATCTCCCGGGGTAATGGATAGTCATCCGCTGATGGAAACCCCTGTCCAGCCCCCACCACGCAACAGTGCCCAGGAGAACGCGTCTTGAACGTCGTCGAGATCGAAGGGGTCAGCCAGCGTTATGGCGATGTCGCCGTGCTGCGCGGGCTGGACTTGACCCTGGCCCAAGGCGAGGTGCTCGGGTTGTTCGGGCACAACGGTGCGGGCAAGACCACCACCATGAAGTTGATCCTCGGTTTGCTGCGAGCCAGCGAGGGGGAGGTGCGTGTGTTCGGTCGCGCACCCAGCGACCCGAGTGTCCGGCAGATGCTCGGTTATCTGCCCGAGAACGTGATGTTCTACCCGCAGTTGAGCGGGCTGGAAACCTTGCGTCATTTCGCCCGGCTCAAAGGCGCGGCACCGGAGCAGGTGGAGCGTCTGCTGGAGGAAGTGGGGCTGGCGGGCGCCGCCAGGCGGCGCGTGAGGACCTATTCCAAGGGCATGCGCCAGCGCCTCGGCCTGGCCCAGGCGCTGCTCGGCCAGCCGCGCCTGTTATTGCTGGACGAACCGACCGTGGGCCTGGACCCCATCGCCACCCAGGACCTTTATCAATTGCTCGATCGCCTGCGTTGGCAGGGCACCAGCATCATTCTCTGCTCGCACGTGTTGCCGGGGGTGGAAGCGCACATCAACCGCGCCGCGATTCTGACCCGGGGTCGGCTTTTGGCCCTGGGCAGCCTGGCCCGGCTGCGGGAGGACGCGGGACTGCCGACGCTGATCCGCGCCTCGGGCCTGTCACGGGCCGACTGGCTTCGCCAGCATTGGCGCAGTGAAGGGCACGCCACCCAGGGCTGGGGCGCGGAAGGGGTGCAGGTGTCCGCGCCGGACGGCAGCAAACTGAAATTGCTGCGCCAGTTGCTGGCCCAGGACGACCCGACGGATGTCGAGATCAAGCCGCCGTCCCTGGAGGACCTGTACCGTCATTACATGGTCCGTGCCGCCGCCGAGGAGGCCAGCCTATGAACCCGGTCTGGAACATGGCCCGCAAGGAGTTCAGCGATGGCCTGCGCAATCGCTGGTTGTTGGCGATCAGCCTGTTGTTCGCGGTGTTGGCGATCGGCATCGCCTGGCTCGGCGCGGCGGCATCCGGTCAGTTGGGGTTTACCTCGGTGCCCGCCACGGTGGCGAGCCTGTCCAGCCTGGCGACGTTCCTGATGCCGCTGATTGCCTTGCTGCTGGCCTACGACGCGATTGTCGGCGAGGACGAGAACGGCACGCTGCTGCTGTTGCTGACCTACCCGTTGGGGCGCGGCCAATTGCTCTTGGGCAAGTTTGTCGGGCACGGCTTGATCCTGGCCCTGGCCACCTTCATCGGCTTTGGCTGTGCGATGCTGGCCATCGCTCTGCTAGTGGACGATGTTCAGTTGGGCTTGCTGCTCTGGGCCTTTGGCCGGTTCATGTTGTCCAGCACGCTGCTGGGCTGGGTGTTCCTCGGGCTGGCCTATGTGCTGAGCAGCGTGTCGGCAGAGAAATCCACCGCCGCCGGACTGGCGCTCGGGGTGTGGTTTTTCTTCGTGCTGGTGTTCGACCTGGCCTTGCTGGCGCTGCTGGTGCTGAGCGAGGGGAGGTTCAGCCCTGAGCTGCTGCCATGGCTGTTGCTGTTCAACCCTACGGACGTGTATCGGCTGATCAACCTGACCGGGTTCGATGCGGCGTCCAGCGGTGCCGCAGTGTTGACCCTGGGCAGCGATCTGCCGGTGTCGGCGCCTTTGCTCTGGTTGTGCCTGGGCCTGTGGATGGCAATCCCGTTGTGGCTGGCCTACCGGTTGTTCAATCGCCGGTGCCCGTGAATGTCTGACTTGATCAAGGGAGCATGCAACGATGAATAGAGTGTCTTTGAAGACGGGCCGCCTCTTGGCCGGGTTATTGATGTGCCTGGCGTTGGCGGCGTGCGACAAGGCCGAGCCACCTGCGGCCAGCGAGGCGGCGCTGGCGTTCCATTCCAGTGATGAGTGCCATGTGTGCGGCATGGTCATCACTGACTTTCCCGGGCCCAAGGGCGCGGCGGTCGGGACAGGAGGCGTGAAGAAGTTCTGCTCGCCGGCGGAAATGCTGGGTTGGTGGTTGCAGCCGGAAAACCATCGGGCCGACGTCAAGCTGTATGTCCACGACATGGGGCGCAGCCATTGGGATGCGCCGGATGATGCCCATCTGATCGACGCCCGCAGCGCGTACTTCGTCATTGGCAGCGGGCTCAAAGGCGCCATGGGCGTGGTATTGGCTTCGTTCGCCGATCCCCAGGCGGCAGAAAAACTGGCGAGCGATAGCGGCGGCCGGGTGCTGCGTCTGGAGGACATCGATCAGAAACTGCTGGGGCAGGTGAGCGCCATGGCGCCGATGAACCACTGATATTGCCCGCGTACCGAACCGCTCTATTGCCAGCACCGAACCGCTTTTTGTGGCGAGGGGATTTATCCCCGCTGGGCTGCGAAGCAGCCCCAAGGCCAGGCGCCGCGGTGTGTCAGGTTGATGTGGGCAGCTTCATGGGGGCGCTTCGCGCCCAGCGGGAGCAAGCTCCCTCGCCACAAAAGCGGCCTTCGTTTGCTGGACGTCCGCGTGTGCTCACGGATGGGGAGTTTAGTTTTTGAAGAAGTGGAACTCGGAGCGTCCCTGGCGACATTTCCACGCAGGAGCGAGGGAACGATCGACAGCCCCTGACACACAGCTGAACGGCTGTTGTGGCGAGGGAGCTTGCTCCCGCTGGGCTGCGCAGCAGCCCCAAGGCCAGGCGCCGCGGTGTGTCAGGTTGATGTGGGCAGCTTCATGGGGGCGCTTCGCACCCCAGCGGGAGCAAGCTCCCTCGCCACAAAGGTATTCCAAGCCAGGAGGAGGGGGCGCGGTGCGTACCAGCTTCTCATCCCATGGAAGTGTCCACCCACTACCCAAGTAGCATTCGTCGCCCCGGCGCGGCTTCGTACACTCAGGGCTCCTATCACGCACCCGCCGGAGGCGATGATGCAGCAGAGCGAAGGTGTGGTGAGCGCCATGTCCCAGGCGACCGACGTCCAGCAGGTGGCCCAGGCGCTGGCGCGGCAGTTGTTGCACCCGCACCTGGGGTTCGTGCTGTTTTTCTGTTCCGCCGAATACGACTTGCCGGCCCTGGGCCAGGCGCTGTCCCAGAGTTTCGGCGGGATTCGCCTGGTGGGCTGCACCAGCGCCGGGGAAATCACCGCCCAGGGCTACGGTCGCAACTGCGTGACGGCGGTGGGGTTCGATCATCGACACTTTTCCATTGCCGCCGAGCTGATCGGTGAAATGGAGCACTTCAGCCTGATCGACGCCCAGCAAATGGTCGAGCGCCTGGCCAGCGGCTGTCGCAGCAACGCCTTGGCGCCGATCAAGGGCCACAGTTTCGCCTTGACCCTGCTCGACGGCCTGTCCAGCCGCGAGGAAATGGTGCTGGCGGCCTTGAGCGCCGCGTTGGGGGATATCCCGCATTTCGGCGGCTCGGCCGGCGATGACAACTACCTGACCCACACCCACGTCTACTTCGAAGGCCAGTTCCACAGCGGCGCGGCCGTGGTGGTGCTGATCAACACCTGGCTGGAGTTCGAGGTCTTCACCACCCACCACATCCTGCCCCGGGACGAGAAACTGGTGGTGACCGGCGCCGACAGTGCTTCGCGCCGGGTCTATGAGCTCAACGCCGAACCCGCCGCCGAGGAATACGCCCGGCACATCGGCGTCCCAGTGAGCGCCCTCGACTACCGAGTCTTCGCCGCCCATCCCCTGGCGGTGCGGATCAACGACCAGTACTACGTGCGGGCGATCCAGCAGGTGCACCCGGACCTGAGCCTGAGTTTCTACTGTGCGGTGGAGAACGGCATCGTCCTCACCGCGATGACCCCCGGTCCCTTGCTGCACAACCTGCAAACACTGTTCGACGGTTTGCAGGCACGCCTCGGCGACTTGCTGCTGACCATCGGCTGCGATTGCTTCCTGCGGCGCCTGGAGCTGGAAGACCGCGGTGGCCTGGAACAGATCGGCGAGTTCCTGCGCGAACAACGGGTGATGGGGTTCAACACCTATGGAGAACAGTTCAATGGCATGCACATCAACCAGACGTTCACCGGAGTTGCCATTGCCCGACATCGCGTCCCCGGCCATCGCTGACCTGCAGGTCCAGCTCGCCAGCCTGCAACACGAAAACCGCAAGTTGCGGCGCATCAACGCGGCGCTGATCGAGCGGGTGGAGTCCGGTGTGACCCGCGGCAACGACCCCTATGCGGCGTTCCAGCACTCGGTGGTGCTGGCCGAGCAGGTGCGTGAGCGCACCGACGCGCTGAACCAGGCCATGGCCGAGCTCAAGGCCGGCAATCACTTGCTGGGCGAGGCGCGACTGCGGGCGGAAACTGCCCACCGGCACCTGATCGACGCCATCGAGAGCATCTCCGATGCGTTTGTGCTGTTCGACGAGCAGCAACGCATCGTCCTGTTCAACAGCCGCTTCAAGGCCTTCTGGGCCAACAGTCGGGTGCGCATCATCGCCGGGATGCGTCTTTCCGAGGTCAAGCGCTTGATGACCGCCAACGGCTTGTTCAGCGAAGAGCCCCGCGGCCAGGCCGACGAGCACGTGTTGTATCGCTTGCAGGACGGACGCTGGCTGCAGGTCAGCGAGCGGCCGACCCAGGAAGGCGGGCGAGTGATCCTCTTTACTGACATCACCGACGTCAAGCTCAGCGAAACCGTGCGCCGCGAGCAGGCCATCGCGCAGAAGTCCCACCTGTTGCAGCGGGCGGTGGACAACCTGTCCCAGGGTGTGGCGATGGTCAATGCCCAAGGCGTGCTGGAACTGTGGAACCGGCGCTTCCTTGAACTCAGTGGCCTGGCCCCGGTGGCGGCCCACCGGCCCTTCAACGAAGTGATCGGCGACAGTGAGCTGCAACTGCTGACCCCGGCCAGTCGCGACAGCAACGGCCGGTTGATCCATGAATGCGAGCAGCGCCTGTCCGATGGCCGCGTCTTGGAGATCCGCACGCATCCATTGCCCACCGGCGGTTACGTCAACACGTTTACTGACATCACCGAGCGTTACCAGCACGCCGAGGCACTGAGCGAAAGCGAGCGCTGGATCCGCCTGATCACCGACCATGTGCCGGCGCTGATCGCCTACCTCAACGCCGACCTGGTCTACGAATTCACCAACAAGGTCTATGAGCAGTGGTATTGCTGGCCCCGCGGCGTGATGCTCGGCCAGAGCCTGCGCGAAGCCCATAGCGAGCAGCATTACCAGCGCCTGGAAGCCTACGTGGACCGGGCATTGGCGGGTGAGAGCGTCACCTTTGAATTCGCCGAGACCAACATCAACAACCAGGAGCGCTACATGCTGCGCTCCTACGTGCCGAACCGCCTGGCCAACGGCGAAGTGGTCGGGATCTTCGTGCTGATCCGCGACATCACCGAACGCCGCCGCACCGCCGAGGCATTGCACCAGGCTTACCAGAACCTGGAACAGCGAGTCCAGGAGCGCACGGCCGAACTGACCACCCTCAACGACCAGTTGCTGCGGGAGATCGACGAGCGCAGCCGGGTGGAATTGCGCCTGCGGGAGGCCAAGCGCGAGGCCGAGCAAGCCAACCTGTCGAAGACCAAATTTCTCGCAGCGGTCAGCCATGACCTGCTGCAACCGCTCAACGCCGCACGCTTGTTCACCAGTGCCCTGCTCGAACGTCGCGAGCCGGTGGCCAACGCGCAATTGGTGCGCAACGTCAGCAATTCGCTGCAGGACGTCGAGAACCTGCTGGGCACCCTGGTGGACATTTCCAAGCTGGACGCCGGGGTGATCAAGGCCGATGTCGCGCCGTTCGGCCTTAGCGAATTGCTGGACAACCTGGCCGCCGAATACGCCCAGATCGCCCGCAGCGAAGGGCTGGAGCTGCACTATGTCGGCTGTTCGGTGCTGGTGCGCAGCGACATGCAATTGCTCGCGCGGATCCTGCGCAACCTGCTGAGCAACGCCATTCGCTACACCCCCAGCGGTCGGGTGGTGCTGGGCTGCCGGAGGCATCGCCAGCGCGTGTCGATCCAGGTCTGGGACAGCGGCATCGGCATTGCCGAGAATCGCCTGGAGGAAATATTCCAGGAATTCAAGCGCGGCGACGTCCAGCGCCCGAACCAGGACCGTGGGTTGGGCCTGGGCCTGGCGATTGTCGAGAAAATCGCCGGGATCCTCGGGCACCGGATCCAGGTGCGCTCCTGGCCGGGCAAGGGCTCGATGTTCGCCATCGACGTGCCGCTGAGCGCCACCGCACCCAAGCCGTTGCCGTGCCTGGACATGAGCGAGCCGATGCTGGAACGACTGCGGGGGGCACGGGTCTGGGTGCTGGATAACGATGCGGCGATCTGCGCCGGCATGCGCACCTTGCTGGAGGGTTGGGGTTGCCAGGTGGTGACGGCGTTGTCGGAGCAGGACCTGGCCCGCCAAGTGGACAACTACCACGCCGAGGCCGACCTGTTGATCGCCGATTACCACCTGGACCACGATCAGAACGGTGTGGACGCCGTGGCCCGGATCAACGCCCGCCGGGCCTCACCGATCCCGGCCATGATGATCACCGCCAACTACAGCAACGAACTCAAGCAGCAGATCCGCGAGCGCGGCCACACCCTGATGCACAAGCCGGTGCGGCCGATGAAGCTCAAGATTGCGATGAGCCATCTGCTAAGCCAATCCCAGGGTCATTGAACCGAACGGCTTTTGTGGCGAGGGAGCTTGCTCCCGCTGGGGCGCGAAGCGGCCCCAAAATCCAGGCACCTCGGTGTGTCAGGCTTGTTCAGAATGGGGCTGCTTCGCAGCCCAGCGGGAGCAAGCTCCCTCGCCACATGTCCCTGTAGTGTTCAACCGTTCAACGCCGCAAATAGGCCCCGAAATCAATATCCCCGGCGCTGAGAATCGCCTGCACCCGGTTGTGCACATTAAGCTTGCGCAGGATCGCCGAGACGTGGGCCTTGACCGTGGTTTCGGCGATGTCCAGGGTGTAGGCGATCTGCTTGTTCGACTCGCCCTTGGTCATGCGTTCGAGCACCAGCAGTTGCTTGCGAGTCAGGGCCTGGAGCAGTTCCGGTGGGAACGCCGGGGTTTCGTTCAGGCGGCGGCCCGTCGGGCTTTTTTGTGTGCGGATGATGTCGGGCGGCAGGTACACGTTGCCGTTGAGGATCTGTTCGATGGCGTCGGTCATTTGCGAGCGTGGGGAGGATTTGGTGATGAAACCCACCGCGCCATAGGTGATGGCCTGCAACACCACTTGCTTGTCCTGCTCGGCAGAAACGATCACCACGGGGATGGTTGGCGCCTCGTTGCGCAGGTTGATCAGGCCATTGAGCCCGTGCATGCCGGGCATGTTCAGGTCCAGCAGGATCAGGTCCAGGTCGTCGTGTTCGGCGGTCAAGGCCAGGGCACTGTCGAGGTCGGCGGTCTCCATGACCTCGCTGCCAGGAAAACCGTCGCTGATGACGTTGTGGATGGCTTCGCGAAACAGTGGGTGATCGTCGGCTATCAGGATTTTATACATGGCCATTCACCTCGTTATTGTCGTGTGGGGCAGGGCAGTTGCACGCATTTCTTGCACATTCAGGGAAAGGGTTCGGGCCGGGCCGCTTGCAGGGGCAGGTTCGCCGCCTCCCAGGCGTCCAGGCCATCGCGGTACCAATACAAATGCTTATAGCCCATGGCAGCGGCGCGTTTTACCGCGTTCCAGCTCAGCCAGCAATCCGAGCGGCAATAAAAGACCAGCGGTCGCTCCAGCCGCCCGCCGGTGGCCGTGCGCAGGTGATGGCTGAAGTAGTCCTGCCAGGTCGGGTCGAGATCGCCGTCCCCGGTATTGGCCAGCCAGAGGCTGCCGGGGAGGTTGGCATGGGGTTCGTTGTCGATGAAACGTCCCTGGACCCATGGACGACGGTAGACGTCGATCAGCAGCGGAGGCTGGGCTTGGTCGAGCAGGCGTTGCAGGGCTTGGGTGTCGAGGGTCTGGGCGCCGTCGACGGTGGCGGGTGTCGGGCTGCGGTATTGGGCGATGCGATAGCCCTGGGCTGAAAACAGCGCGGTCTCGGCCTGCGCGACATTCAGCGCCAGGCCCAGCAGGAGGATCGCCAGCAAACGGGGCATAGGATTTATCCTTTTTGTTATGCGCCCATTACATGCCAGGGTCGAGGTCTTGTGAATGCGACCATGGACAGGAAAACCGGTACTAAAGTAGTAATTTTGGCCATGGACCCTGGGCTGAGCCCTTGTGAAGAACCCTTGTGGGAGCGAGCTTGCTCGCGATAGCGGTGTGTCAGTCAACATCATCGCTGGATGATCCGCCGCCATCGCGAGCAAGCTCGCTCCCACAGGGGATTCTACCCACAGGAGGATTGGCTTGGGGCCGGTTCAGCTGGCCTTGCGCAACGCCGCATGCTGCGGATTGAACGTCCACACCGCCAACAACGCGAACACCAGGGTCAAGCCCACGCACACCGCCATCGCCAGCAGGTTGAACTGCTCATACAGCGCATAACGCACCAACTCCACGCCATGGGTGAACGGGCTGACCGCGCAGAGCCAGTACAGCCACGGGCTGGCTTCCTGCATTTTCCATAGCGGGTACAGCGCCGAGGACAGGAAGAACATCGGGAAGATCACGAAATTCATCACCCCGGCGAAGTTCTCCAATTGCCGGATGGCATTGGACAACAACAGGCCCAGGGCACTGAGCATCAGCGCTACCAACAGCAGCGCCGGCAAGGCCAGCAGCAGGCCCATGGCCGGCGGTTGGATGCCGTACAGCCAGGCGATGGCGAGAAAGGCATAGACCTGCAACAGGGAGATCAGCGACGTCGCCAGCAACTTGCTCGCCAGCAGGAACGCCCGGGGCAGGGGACTGGTGAGCAGCACGCGCATGCTGCCCATTTCCCGGTCGTAGACCATCGACAGCGAGCCCTGCATGCCGTTGAACAACAGGATCATGCAGGCCAGCCCCGGCACGATGTACACCTCGTAGGGGATGTAGGTGTCGTAGGGGGCGATGATGGCGATGCCCAGTGCCGCGCGAAAGCCGGCGGCGAACACCAGTAGCCACAGCAGTGGCCGGACCAGGGCGCTGAGCAGCCGGGTGCGTTGCAGCGCGAAGCGCAGCCATTCGCGCATGACGATGCCGCTGAAACAGTGCCAGTACACGCTCATGGTCGGGCTCCCGAAGCGGTCAAATGGGTGAAGGCCGAACCGAGGGTGCCGCCGTGTTCCTGGCTCACCGCATCGGCCTTGCCGCTGGCGACCAGGCGGCCCTGATGCACGATCAACAGGTCATCGCTGGGCTGCACTTCGTCCAGCAGGTGAGTGGTCCAGAGCACGCTGATGCCTTGCTCGCGGCACAGTTGCCGGATGTGCAGGCCGAGGGCGAGGCGGCTGGCCGGATCAAGGCCGACGCTGGGTTCGTCGAGCAGCAACAAGCGCGGTTCGTGGAGCAGGGCCCGGGCGATCTCCACCCGGCGCCGGTGGCCGCCGTTGAGGTCGCGCACCCGTTCATGGCGCCGCTCGATCAGGTGCTGGCGAGTCAGTTCGGCGTCGAGGCGGGCGCTGCCCTGGCGTCGGGAAAAACCATGCAGCGCCAGGTGGTAGCGCAGGTTCTGTTCGATGCTCAGGTCCAGGTCCAGGGTACTTTGTTGGAACACCACACCCAACTGGCGCAAGGCCGGACGCGGAGAACTTTGCAGAGAATGACCGTCGATGCGGATCTCGCCACGCTGCAGGTCGTACAGGCGGGTGAGCAGGGCGATCAGCGTCGACTTACCAGCACCGTTGGGTCCCAGCAGCGCGGCGAAACGTCCAGCGGGCAGGCGGAAACTCATCTGCTTGAGGGCTTCGCGTGCGCCATAGGCAAAGCTCAGGTCGCTGACCTCCAGGGCGTTCATGGCGTCACCACCACACCCCATGGATAGCGTCCGACTTTCACTGACTTCAGGACTTTGCGGCTCTCTACATCGATCACCGAGACATCGCCGCTGACGCCATTGGTCGCCAGCAGTTGCTTCTGGTCTGGGGTGAACGCCAGTTGCCACACTCGTCGGCCCACCAGCAGGTAGTCCAGCACTTCGAAGGTCTTGGCGTCGATCACCGCGACATGGTTGGCCGGGCCCAGGGCGACGAACGCCAGCGTGCCATCGGCACTGAGCTTGATGCCCACCGGCTGGACCTTGTCCGGGTGCACGCCCTTGATCTGGAAGGTCAAGGTCTTGAGCACCTGGCGCGTGGCGACGTCGAGGATGGTCAAGGTGCCGCCGATCTCCGCCGAGGCCCAGAGCTGCGTACCGTCGCGATTGAATTCGACGAAACGCGGGCGCTGGTCCACCAAGGTATTGTCGGCCAGGGTCTGGGTGCTGGTGTCGATCCAGTGCAGCATGTTCGTGGTTTCACTGGTGTTGACCGCCCACTTGCCGTCGGGGCTGACGGCCATGCCTTCGGGCTCGACCCCCACGCCGATCTGGCCCAGGACTTCGGAGGTCTGGGTGTCGATCACCGTGACCAGGGCATCGTCCTCGTTGGACACGTAGAGCCAGCGGTCGTTGGGGTGCAGGGCGAACTGCTCCGGGTCCTTGCCGGACGGCAGTTCCTTGATGATTTTTCGGGAGGCGACGTCCATCACCTGGACCCGGTCCGAGTCGCTGGCGCAGATGTACAGCAGGCGATTGTCATGGGACAGCAGCAGGCCCCGGGGACGCTGGCCTACCGGCAGGGTTTCGATGACTTCCAGGCGCTGCAGGTCGATCAGGCTCAGGCTGTTGTCTTTTTCGTTGGAGACCCAGGCGATGCTGGCGGCGGCGGGGCCGGCGGCGAGCAATGCAGCGCCCAGGGCGAGGGCTTTGCATAGCAGGGTCGGGCGGAGCTGGGCCGGGTAAATCAAGGCGCGGCGCATGGCGGTTTCCTTATTGTTGTTATCGATCAGGGGTAACGGCAGCTCACTTCGGGCTGGTCGTAGCCCAGGCTGTCCATTTCATTGGAAGGGTGGAGGAAGCCGTCCTGGGGCGAAGTGCTGACCAGGGCCCGGGGCTGGACCAGGGGAATCGGTTGGCGCAGTTGGCCATTCCAGGGGCGATAGCTGAGCTTGCGCCCCTTGAAACCGTCCAGCGGCAATTGGTCACTGAGGGCCAGTTGACGGATGGCGAACGGGTCGTCCTGGCGCAGTTTGCTCACGGCGGCGGCGATGCTGCGCACGGCGATCCAGGCGGCGAAGTCGCGGTCGTTCATCCAGCGCCCGGCCAGGGCTTCGAAGCGTTTTTGCAACTGCGCCGCGCCGTAGGTTTCCACGGTCTTGTGCCAGCCGGTGGGCGTCAGCCCTTGGGTGCCCGCCACCGGGCGCGGGTACCAGGTCTGGTAGGGCAGGTATTCACCGAAGTCGCCGCGTTCGTCGGCCACCAGCACCACGTCGTACTCGGCGGTCTGGGTGAACAGCGGCATGTCGGCCTGGGCGCTGCGGCGCTGGTCGTTGTCGAACTGCCAGGCCTTCTCGGCGACGGTCTTCATGCCGAAGCGCTTCATGGCCCGGCGCAAGGCAGCGGCGTAGGCCTGGTCCTCGGGCGTCTGGCCGACGACCAGCAAGGCCCGCTGCCATTTGCGCACGACGCTGAACTGCACCAGGGCATCGGCGAGCATGGCACGGTCGGGCAGGCTGTGCAGCACGTTGACCAGGCAGTCGGTGGTGCGCAGGCTGTCGTCGGGACTGCCGGCGTTGAACAGCAGGCTGTCGGGCAGGGCGGCGCTGAGCTGGCGCAGGCTGGCGGCCGGTGCGTTGACCACGAACAACCGCAGGCCGTGGTCGTGTTGGGTTCGGGCGGCCTGGAGCAGGGCTTCGGGCGTGTCGGCGCTGGCGCTTTCCAGGCGGTAGTCGTGCTTGAGGAAACGCCCGGTGCTGTTGCTGTCGACGACCGCCAGCTCAGCGCCGCGCAAGCCGGCATCGGCCGGTTCGGCGATGACATTGGAGAGCAGCGGGCCCGGGTTGGGGCGATAAGCCAGGTAGCCGATGCGCACTTGCAACGGTGCGGCATCGCCGGCGTGAGCGGTTGTCGCTGCCAGCAGAAAAACCAGGGCGTAACTGACGAGCCGGCGCATGACGTCCTCCATTGCGGGTAGCGCCAGCATAGGAAGGCCGCGGCCAAGGGGAAATATGCAGAAAGTACCGCCGGGGCAGTACCAAGGTAGTAACTCGCCTTGGCGGCCGGGGTTTTAGGATGCAAGGCAATCGTTATTGACCAGGAGTGGACAGACCATGCGGATTCTCAAGACCCTGCTGCTGCCGTTCCTGTTGATCCTGAGCTTGGTCGGTGTGGATCGTCCCAAAACCTGGAAACCCCCACGCCCCCCTGTGGGAGCGAGCTTGCTCGCGATAGCGGTGGTTCAGTCGACCACGGTATTGAATGTGCCGCCGTCATCGCGAGCAAGCTCGCTCCCACAGGGGATGGGTGTCAATTCAGGGCAGGAACGTTAGCCATGTCAGCCCTCTGGCGAATCAACCTCTGGGTTTGCGCCTTCTTCGCCCTGGTCACCCTGGCCTGTGCCGTCCTGCTGTTGCACCAGGCCATGGCCGATGTGAAACGTGAATTGCAATCGGCCGAGTCGGTGGTGCATTACCTGCGCGAAACCGCCGAGCGCGACCCGGCCAGTCTCCAGCCACGGTTGACCGGCAGCCTGCGTCATGTGCGGGTCCGTTGGTTGGTTCCCGGCGAGCTGTTCCCGGCGGATGAGGAAGGGGTGAAGGCCTTGCTCGGCCGCCGCCTGCTGGACGATGGCCCGGCGGCCCAGGTGGTGGATTTGCCTGACGGTCGACGGGCATGGATTGCCGTCGATCCGCGGGACGAGATCGACGAGATCCTCGATTCATTGGTGCAACTGTTGTACGTCTGCGCCTTGGCGTTGTTACTCAGCCTGTTGGTGATCCGCTGGGCGGTACGGCGTGGCATGCGTTTGCTCGACGAGCTACTGCAAGCGCTGCGCCAGGTGTCTGCGGGAAACCTGCAGGTGCGCCTGGGCACTGAAGGTGTGCCGGAGGCGCAGCAATTGGCGGGGCATTTCAACCGCATGACCGCTGCCTTGGCCGAGGCCCAGGCCGATAACGCCCGGCTCACCCAGGCCTTGCTGGCGGTGCAGGAGCAGGAGCGCACCCGGCTGGCCCAGACCCTGCACGACGACCTGGGCCAATATGTGGCCGGTATTCGTGCCCGTGCCTGCCTGCTGCGGCTGGTGATGGATCAACCGCCGACGCTGGAACAGACCGTCAGCCAGCTTGAAGACCATTGCGAGCATTTGCAGCAGGGGTTCCGGGCGCTGGTGCATGACTTGTACCCGGTGGTGTTGCAGCACCTGCCGTTATGTGAGGCCATCGAGGTGTTGGCCGGGCGATGGCAGGCAACCCAGGGCATCGCCTGCCAGTTGCGGATCGATACCGCCCTGCCACCCATGTCGGGGCCCGACAAGACCCATCTGTATCGTTTGTTGCAGGAAGCGTTGACCAACGTTGCCCGACATGCCGGTGCCACGCAGGTACGGATTCGCCTGCAACATCGCGCCGGACGCTTGCGCTTGCTGGTGCGCGACAACGGTCAGGGCGCGCCGCAACCACCGCGTGCGGGCGTGGGCCTGCATTCGATGGCCGAACGGGCACGGAGCCTTGGCGGTGAGTTGCGTGTCATCAGCCAGCCCGGTGCCGGTTGGGCGCTGGCCTTGAATATTGCCTGGGAGGCGTGATGAACATTTTGTTGGTGGATGACCATGCGGTGGTGCGGCAGGGCTATGCCAGTTTGTTGCGGGTACTGATGCCGGACCTGCAGGTCCGCGAAGCGGCCACGGGTGAAGAGGCGCTGAGCCAGGTGCTGGAGCAGGTGCCTCATCTGGTGATCATGGACTTCGGCTTGCCCGGGATCAGTGGCTTGGAAACCACCCGGCGGCTGCGCCAGCGACTGCCGCAACTGCGGGTGTTGTTCTTCAGCATGCACGACGAACTGCCGCTGGTGCGCCAGGCGCTGGATGCGGGTGCGGCGGGCTACCTGACCAAGAACTCGGCGCCCCAGGTGCTGGTGGAAGCGGTGCGGCGGGTGCTTGGGGGCCATGCCTACATCGAACAGTCCTTGGCCACGCAACTGGCCTGCGCCAGCTCGCGACAGGCTGTCGATCCACGCCTGCAATGCATGACCCAGCGGGAGCTGGAGATTTTCGTCATGCTCGCCAAGGGTACCCCGGCCCGGACCATCGCCGAACAGCTGTGCATCAGCGCCAAGACCGTGTCCAACCACCTGACGCTGCTCAAGAGCAAGTTGCAGGTCAGTTCCCATGCCGAGCTGGTGCATTTGGGGATCGATATGGGGGTGGTGCGGGTGGCCGGTTAATGTTTGATTTGAAATGCGATCACCTGTGGCGAGGGAGCTTGCTCCCGCTGGGGTGCGGAGCGCCCCCAAAACCCGGCACCTCGGTGTGTCAGGCTCATTGAGTTGACCCTATTGGGGGCTGCTTCGCACCCCAGCGGGAGCAAGCTCCCTCGCCACAAGGATTTGTGTGATCCAGAGCCTTCACTGATCCCAGGACGTTGGGCACCCGGTACAGCCCTGCATATTCGCATCCTGGAAATTCCCATAATGCTGGCGAGAACCGCTCAAGTTGGCCTGTTCCAGGTTGCTTTCGCCGAGCTTGGCTTCTTGCAGGTTGGCGTCGCGCAGGTTGGCGCCCTTGAGGTCGGCCTTGCTCAGCCAGGCCATTTCCAGGTCTGCGGCTTGCAGATTGGCCTCGTGCAGGCGGGCACCGGACAGGCGAGCGAATTGGAGGTAGGCCGCCGTCAGGTCGGCACGCTGGAATTGCGCGCCTTGGGCGAACAGGCCCCAACCCTGGATCGCCATGAGCGTGGCACCGCTGAAGTCCGCCAGGCGCAGGTTGCTTTGTTGCAGGCTGGCACGGGTCAGGTTGGCGCCTTGTAGCTGGGCTTTCTCAAGGTTGGCCAAGTCCAGCCGCGCGTGCCGCAGGTCGGCATCGCGCAGGTCGGCGCCGCTGAGGTTCATTTTGCGCAGGTCCTGGTTCGCCAGTTGTGCGCCGCGCAGGTTTGCGCCGGGGCATTGGCTGGATTCGGCGATGGTGCAGCCGTTGATGGTCAGTGGGGTGTCGGGGTCGTCGGCATGGGCAAAGGTGCCGATGAACAGCAGCAGCAATGGCAAAAATTTCATGACTCGAACTCGCTTTTCTGTGGGAGCGAGCTTGCTCGCGATGGCGGTGGTTCAGCCGGCATTGATGTTGACTGACACTGCGCTATCGCGAGCAAGCTCGCTCCCACAGGGGTTATGGTGTGGGTCGGGGCCCAGGTGGGTTCGGGCTATTTCTGCGCCGTCGCCTTATCCCAACTCGGGATCTTGAATACCCAGAACGACCCGCCCTGGGCCACGGGCTTGGTCAGTTCGGCCATGTCGCCGCCCCACAGCGGCACGGCGCCGCCGTAGCCGACGGTCACGCCGATAAACTGCTCGCCGTCCTGCTCCCAGGTGATGGGCGGGGAGACGATGCCGCTGCCGGTCTGGAATTTCCACAGTTCCTTGCCGGTCTTCGCGTCGAAGGCCTTGAAGAAGCCGTCGCCGGTGCCGGTGAACACCAGGTTGCCCTTGGTCGCCAGCACGCCGGCCCACAGCGGTAGCGGTTCCTTGTGTTCCCAGACCACTTTGCCGGTGGTGGGGTTCATCGCTCGCAGGCTGCCGACGTGATCGTCGTACATGCGCTTGATGCGGAAGCCCATGCCCAGGTAGGCCGAACCTTTCTTGTAGTTCACTTCCTCGGTCCAGTACTCCTCTTTCCACTGGTTGCCGGGGACGTAGAACAGGCCGGTGTCCTGGCTGTAGGCCATGGGGTTCCAGTTCTTGCCGCCGAGGAAGGGCGGCGAGACTTCAACCGGTTTGCCCTTGGTTTCACCAGGCAATGGCTTGGCCGGGCGCTGGCCGGGGTTTTCCACCGGGCGGCCGGTCTTCAGGTCGATGTGGCTGGCCCAGGTGATGTTGTCGACGAAGGGGAAAGCGTTCTGCAGCTTGCCGTTGTTGCGATCCACCACGTAGAAGAAACCGTTGCGGTCGGCGTGGGCGGTGGCCTTGACCACCTTGCCGTCCTTGTCCTTGTAGTCGAACAGCACCAGCTCGTTGTTGCCGGAGAAATCCCAGGCGTCGTTGGGCGTGTGTTGGTAGAACCACTTCACCTCGCCGGTGCTTGGGTCGACCCCGACCTGGCCGGAGGTGTAGAGGCTGTCGTAATCATGGGGGTTGCCGTCCTTGGACGTGCGCGCCCAGGTGTTCCAGGGGCCGGGGTTGCCCGCGCCGACGATGATGGTGTTGGTCTCGGGATCGAAACTGGCGCTCTGCCAAGGTGCGCCGCCGCCATGGCTCCAGGCCTCGACCTTGCCGGTCTCGGTGGTCTTGTCGTCGGGCCAGGAGGGCGCCTTGACGTCGCCGGTCGGTGTACTGTCCTTGCCGTTGAGGCGGCCCATGTGGCCTTCGACGAACGGGCGCATCCAGACTTCCTCACCCGTGTCCGGGTCGCGGGCGAACAATTGCCCGACCACACCGAACTCGTCCCCGGAACTGCCGTGGATCAGCAGGACCTTGCCGCTGGTCTTGTCCTTGATCAGCACCGGGGCGCCGGTCATGGTGTAGCCGCCGGCGTGATCGCCGAACTTCTTGTTCCACACCACCTTGCCGGTGTGCTTATCCAGGGCGACCACGCGCGCGTCCAGGGTGCCGAAGTAGATCTTGTCGCCATAGATGGCCGCACCCCGATTGACCACGTCGCAGCACGGGCGAATGTTGTCCGGCAGCCGGTGGTTGTAGGTCCACAGGCGCTTGCCGGTCTTGGCGTCGAGGGCGAACACCCGTGAGTACGAACCGGTGACGTACACCACGCCGTCGCTGACGATGGCCTGGGATTCCTGGCCGCGCTGCTTCTCGTCGCCGAATGAGTAGGACCAGGCCGGGGTCAGCTTGAACACGTTCTTGTCGTTGACCTGGGCCAGCGGGCTCCAGCGCTGGGCGTTGGTGCCCATGCCGTATTGCAACACGTCCTGGGTGGTCAGGTGGTCGTTGGCGATGTCTTCCCAACTGACCCCTGGCGCTGCGGCGCTGGCCAAGGGGCTTAGCGACAGACTGCCGGCCAGCAGGAAGGCAACCGTCAGGGAGGAGAGGGCGGGTAGCGTTTTTATTCTCATGGTGGCAGTTCCCAGTGAAAGGTTTTGGCCTGACTAGGTTGGGTTGCGCCGGGGGCCGCCGATACGGAAAAAGTCCCGCCTTTGCCGGGAAGATTTCCCAAACCGCCTGTCTTTGCGACTTGCGTCGGATGGCCTGCTACCAAGGAACTAGACCCCGGCCACCAAAGCAGCATTCGGCTGGCGGCACAGGGTTCCTAAGATGACGGCACGGCCTCTGCCAAGAGGTCTTGCGTGCAATCCAGAGGGCATAACAATGACAACAAAACGCAACGCCATCATCGCTACCGCATTATGGATGGGGCTGACCGGCGCAGGCTCCGCATGGGCCCATGGCAACGTAGTGCCCCAAGCAGTGGAAACCAAGGGACTGACCCCGATCAAGGACACCAACTTGCCGTTGGACGCCGATGGATGGGCTGCCCAGAACCCGTATCGCAATGCTCCCGAGCGTGAAAAAGCCGTGGAGATCGGCGCCTCGGCCTACAACCAGAACTGCGCGGCCTGCCATGGCCTGGAGGCCAAGTCCGGCGGGATCGCCCCGGACCTGCGCATGCTCGACGCCGCCGAAGCCGGCGATGAGTGGTTCGTCGAACGCGTGCGCCACGGTGCGGTGCGCGACGGCCGGGTCTATATGCCGAAAATGGCCGACTACCTGAGCCAGGAGGCCTTGTGGGCGGTGCGCACCTACCTCGACAGCGTACACGTCGAGGAGTGAGTGCCATGCGCCTGTTCGCGTGGGTAATGTGCAGCCTCTTGCTGTTTGGCCAGGCGGTGCAGGCGCAGGTGCGCAGCTACGACCAGATGATCGCCGCCGGGGAGTTGAAGGTGGCGGTCTACAAGGATTTCGCACCCTACAGTTTTGAAGACCAGGGCCAGCCCCGGGGGGTTGATGTTGAATTGGCGCAAGCCCTGGCCAAGGCCATGGGCGTGCGTCTGAAACTGATGTGGGCACCACCCGGCGAGAAGCTCGACGACGATCTGCGCGACTACATCTGGCGCAGCAGCCCGTTGCACGACCGGCAACTGGCCGACCTGATGATGCGGGTGCCGTACGATCACGACTACGTGCAAAGACGCAACGACATCGGGGAACTGGAAAACGCCCAGGTGGTGATGTTCGGTCCCTATCAGCAGGAATGCTGGCAGGTGGCGTATGACCGTCGCCGGCTGGAGTCGGTGGGCAGCGTCGCCGTGTTCCAGCAACACCCCATCGGGGTGGAGGTCGACAGTGTGCCGTCGTTCTACCTGACCTCGGTGTTCAACGGCATGCTCAGCGCCAAGACTCGCCATTACCCCAGCGTCGCCAAGGCTTTCGGGGCCATGCAGGCCGGAGAGGTCGACGCCGTCATGGCCATGCGCGGGGAAGTTGACTGGCAGGTGCATGAGGCGGCCGATCAGCAGCTGGCGCTGGCGGAGAATGCCTATCCAAACATGGGCAAGCAACGCTGGGAAATCGGCATGGCGGTGCACGAAAGCAACCGTCAGTTGGCCTACGCGGTGGAAGAGGCGCTGGAAGGCTTGATCCGCGACGGCAGCCTCAAGGTGATGTATGCCCGCTATGGCCTGCGCTACGACGTACCCGAAATGTACCAATAGGAGCGCAGGGATGAACTGGCGAGCGTATGGCCTGCTGTTAGGATGCCTGCCGTGGCTGGCGATGGCGGTCGAGCCGGGGAAGGATCCGGTGCCGTCGGTGATGTGGGCCTTTTATCACAAGCAGTTGCTGGGGGACGCGCCGTTCGTGTTCGACGACCGGGTGCGGCTGCTGGCACCACCGTTTGCCGAAGATGCGCGACAGGTGCCACTGGAAATCGATGCCCGGGCCTTTGCCGGCGACGTCGTACGGGTACTGGCCTGGGCCGAGCTGAACCCGCTGCCGAAAATCGTCGATTTCCAACCCGGGGAGCGGGTGCTGCCTTGGCTGTCGGTCCGTATTCGCATCGAGCAAGCCACGCCGTTGCGCGCCGCCGTGCAGACCCGCGATGGCCTGTGGCACGTCGGTTCGACCCTGATCGATGCAGCCGGTGGCGGCTGCACTGCTCCCAGCGTGGTGCGCACCCAGCCGGGCTGGGAGGAACACTTGGGCGAGGTGCTGGGCGGCCGTTATCCGCGAGGGGATTCGAGTCGCCTGCGCCTGCAAGTCAACCATCCAATGGACAACGGCCTGGTGAGCGGCATCCCGGAGTTTTTCCTCAACCACGCGCAACTGCTGGACGCCGACGGCCAGGTGTTGGCGCGCCTGGAGCTGTTCCCGGCGGTCAGCGAAAACCCCAACCTGGGCTTCGATATCCAAGGCCCGGGACAGACCCGCCTGGTGCTGCGCGACAACAGCGGCAACGCGTTCGAGGCGGCCATTCCCTGACCAGAAGGAGCGCGCCATGCGCTGGCTGTTACTGCTCTGTCTTGGCCTGTGCCTGCCGGCATGGTCCGCCACCGACTATTCACTCAAGCCCCGGCAGATCGCCGCAGGCACCTGGCTGCTGGAAGGCAGCACCGAGAACTTTGCCAAGGCCAACGGCGGCAATATCGTCAATACGGCGTTCATCGTCACCGAGGCCGGCGTGGTGGTGATCGACACCGGGCCGTCGAAACGCTACGGCGAGGCGCTGCGCCAGGCCATTGCGGCGACCACCGACAAGCCGGTCATCCAGGTCTTGCTGACCCATCATCACCCTGACCACGTATTGGGCAACCAGGCGTTCAGCGACGTGCCTATCGGTGCCTTGGCGGGCACCACCGACCTGCTGCGACAACAGGGTGATGCGCTGGCGGAGAACATGTACCGGCTGGTGGGCGACTGGATGCGCGGCACCGAGGTGGTACTGCCAACCCAAGTGCTGGTGGCCGAGACGTTGAAGGTGGGCGATCATTCGTTGCGTCTGCTGGCATTGGCCGGGCACACCGGCGCGGACCTGGCGATCCTGGATGAAACCACTGGCGTGTTGTTCGCCGGCGACCTGGTGTTCTACGAGCGGGCCCTGACCACGCCCAACAGCCCCGGTCTGGAAGTCTGGCTCAAGGACCTGGACACCTTGCAGGCCTTGCCCTGGAAGCAGATCGTGCCTGGCCACGGCCCGGTCGCGAGTGACGCCCAGCCTTTCGCGCAGATGCGTGATTACCTGGGCTGGCTCGACCAACTGATGCGCGACGGTGCTACCCGAGGCGACGACATGGCCGAGATGATCCGCGGCCCCATTCCCGAGCGCTTTGCGGGGATCAGCTTGACTCGGTATGAGTTGATTCGCAGCGTCAGTCATCTTTATCCGCGTTATGAGCGGGCGAAGATGAAGCGAGTAGATGTCAAGCATCAATAGTCCAGGCTGGTTGAAGCTTTCAAGGCGAGGGGGATTTTTCTACTTCAAGAATTACATTCACTTTTCTGAACCCTGAGTCATCAACAGGATTACCACTTGCTGGAGTCAAAATGCCTCCAAGTCATTTCGGTGAGGGCATTTTGTTACTTGCAACACGAGTCATTAAACTTGTTGATTAGATGCTTGCATATTTTTTGAGGTCCTGGATCAGATAAGTTGCAATCGATAACTAACTAATTTCTTTGCGAGCTGGTGTTTGTTTGTCGATGTCGAACGATGTCGCTGAGTTGGCCGTTCATCGGATCAGAACTTGACCTGTAGAATCTGACAGTAGACAGCCTCCAGAACCGAGGCCAGAGTGAAAAAACGCCGGTTCGCAGATGACAAGGCTGCACGAGAAGGTTTTTTCTGCGTTGGTGGATATCGCAATGGTCAATGGACTGATCCAAGGCCAATAAGCTTAGCGAATCTTAGGGTAATCCGAGGAAGGGATTTCTAATGAAACATAGTTTTGAAACAACTACAGGCGTTACGGTGTCCGCGTTCCTGATGCTCCTGATAAGTGCAATTCCTGCGAAAGCCTACGCCTATGTGGGTGATGTGCCTGATGGTGGCTTCACAGAACGGCAAATTACCTGCTCAACTGGTAATTTTAAGGGTGAAGCGGTGGTGAAAACGCATCGAAGGAACGTAACCGTCGGCGGTACTAGTCAGCAGCAGTGGACCGCGGAAATTCTTAGGTACAGGATTACTAGATTCAATGGTCAGTCCGGTGGTAATAAGGCAAATGTCAACTTGAGTTTGGATACCTGGAATGGGAAGTCTGGCAACTATCGCGATCACGGTTGGGCTAAATCCCCAGATGCCATGAGGCAAGATGGGCAGTGGCACAACTTGTCAATGTTCCTCCAAGGTGCCAATGGAGATACAACAAGTTATCCTCCCGAAATGTCACAGGCCGAAACCACCGTCCAATTTATATTTGATAAGTCGGGGTCGGATCCAAGCTGCAAGGCTAAGACTGGACGGTATCATGGCCAGCCGCGAGGATGAAGTGGCGATTTCACCAGCCGTTTTTCCATATTGGGTCCAAAGCGAATGACACTTCTTAAAAGCCTGCCCTTTTTTTAAGACGTCCATTTTTTCCTCCGCCCTGTCACATCTGAGGGTAGCACGTCGACATTTGCGTGTGGTCGTGCATCGCCGGGATTTAGTTCTGCCGTTGGCCCGTCGAACAGCGCCGGGTCACTGGGTGTCTGACGGTGGTTCTCTGCTCTGCTTACATGTACCAAGGAACTAGAAAACTCAACACAGCGGGCAATTGTTGGCGAGGGCCCCGAGCCCAAGAATCTGTGGCAGACCGGGAAAATTTCCCGGGTATAACAATAACCGCAGAGGTAGCCGTCATGACTCATCCCGCACGTCGCCAACCCTTCGCCGTGAGCCTGCTGCTCAGTGCCATGCTGCTGTCAGGTTCGGCCTTGGCCGCCGTGACCGATCAGGAAATTCTCCAGGACCCGAAAAACCCGCAGCAGATCGTGACCAACGGCCTGGGCGTCCAGGGCCAGCGCTACAGCCCGCTCGACAGCCTCAATGTCAACAACATCAAGGACTTGCGCCCGGTCTGGGCGTTCTCCTTCGGTGGCGAAAAGCAGCGCGGCCAGCAGGCCCAGCCGATGATCAAGGACGGGGTGATGTACCTCACCGGTTCCTATTCGCGGGTGTTCGCGGTGGATGCGCGCACCGGCAAGAAACTGTGGCAATACGACGCGCGCCTGCCCGATGACATCCGCCCTTGCTGCGATGTGATCAATCGCGGCGTAGCGCTGTATGGCGACCTGGTGTTCTTCGGCACCCTCGACGCCAAGCTGGTGGCCTTGAACAAGGACACCGGCAAAGTGGTGTGGAGCAAGAAGGTGGCCGACCACAAGGAAGGTTATTCCATCAGCGCCGCGCCCATGGTGGTGAATGGCAAGCTGATCACCGGTGTGGCCGGTGGCGAATTCGGCGTGGTCGGCCAGATCAGCGCCTACGATCCGAAGAATGGCGAACTGCTGTGGACCCGCCCGACGGTGGAAGGTCACATGGGTTACGTCTACAAGGACGGCAAGGCGGTCGAGAACGGTATCTCCGGTGGCGAGGCGGGCAAGACCTGGCCGGGCGATCTTTGGAAAACCGGCGGCGCGGCGCCTTGGCTGGGGGGCTACTACGACCCGGAAACCAACCTGCTGCTGTTCGGCACCGGCAACCCGGCCCCTTGGAATTCCCACCTGCGTCCTGGCGACAACCTCTATTCGTCGTCGCGCCTGGCCCTGAACCCGGACGACGGCACCATCAAGTGGCATTTCCAGAGTACGCCCCATGACGGCTGGGACTATGACGGCGTCAATGAGCTGATCTCGTTCAACTACAAGGAAGGCGGCAAAGACATCAAGGCTGCGGCAACGGCCGACCGGAACGGCTTCTTCTACGTGCTCGACCGCACCAACGGGAAGTTCATCCGCGGCTTCCCGTTTGTCGACAAGATCACCTGGGCCACTGGCTTGGACAAGGACGGGCGGCCGATCTACAACGAGGCCAGCCGTCCGGGCGCACCGGGCAGCGAAGCCAAGGGCAGTTCGGTGTTCGTCGCCCCGGCCTTCCTCGGTGCGAAAAACTGGATGCCCATGGCCTACAACCAGGACACCGGCCTGTTCTACGTGCCGTCCAACGAATGGGGCATGGACATCTGGAACGAAGGCATCGCCTACAAGAAAGGCGCGGCGTTCCTCGGGGCCGGGTTCACCATCAAGCCACTGAACGAGGATTACATCGGCGTGCTGCGGGCCATCGACCCCAAGACCGGCAAGGAAGTCTGGCGCCACAAGAACTTCGCACCGCTGTGGGGCGGGGTCCTGACCACCAAGGGCAACCTGGTGTTTACCGGCACACCTGAAGGGTTCCTGCAGGCGTTCAACGCCAAGACCGGGGAAAAGGTCTGGGAATTCCAGACCGGCTCCGGCGTGCTTGGCTCGCCCATCACTTGGGAAATGGACGGTGAGCAATACGTCTCCGTGGTTTCTGGCTGGGGCGGTGCGGTGCCGCTGTGGGGCGGTGAGGTGGCCAAGCGCGTGAAGGACTTCAACCAGGGCGGCATGCTCTGGACCTTCAAGTTGCCGAAAGAGCTTGTCGCCAAGCGCTGAGCCAACCTTGGCAAATGTAGAACCTGTGGGAGCAAACCTTGCCAAATGTAGAACCTGTGGGAGCGAGCTTGCTCGCGATGAGGCCAGAACATCTTGCATCGATGTTGACTGATCCGCCGCCATCGCGAGCAAGCTCGCTCCCACAATAAAGCCCGGGTCATCCTCGGATCGCGGCAAAACCTACGACCAAATAACGAGAGAGCCCCCTGCCAATGACGCATTCGTCCACGGCATGGGGCTCTCTACCATCGGCCTATCGCCTGTCCCGTGACAGGCATCGACCAGGCAGAGGCCCCATCATGATCTACGCACAACCCGGAACCCCAGGCGCCGTCGTTTCCTTCAAACCGCGCTACGGCAATTTCATCGGCGGCGAATTCGTCGCGCCGGTCAACGGTGAGTATTTCACCAACACGTCCCCGGTCAACGGCGAAGTCATTGCCCAATTCCCGCGCTCCAACGCCGCCGACATCGACAAGGCACTGGATGCGGCCCATGCCGCCGCCGACGCCTGGGGCAAGACCTCGGTGCAGGACCGCTCGCGGGTGCTGCTGAAAATCGCTGACCGCATCGAGCAGAACCTGGAAGTCCTCGCCGTCAGCGAGACCTGGGACAACGGCAAGGCCGTGCGCGAGACCCTCAATGCCGACGTGCCGTTGGCGGCCGACCATTTCCGTTACTTCGCTGGCTGCATTCGCGCCCAAGAGGGTGGGGCGGCCGAGATCAACGAATTGACCACCGCCTATCATTTTCACGAGCCGCTGGGCGTGGTCGGGCAGATCATCCCGTGGAACTTCCCGCTGCTGATGGCTGCCTGGAAACTCGCCCCGGCCCTGGCCGCCGGTAACTGCATCGTGCTCAAGCCAGCGGAACAGACGCCGCTGTCGATCATGGTCTTCGCGGAACTGATCGCCGACTTGCTGCCACCCGGGGTGTTGAACATCGTCCACGGTTTCGGCCGCGAAGCCGGTGAAGCCCTTGCCACCAGCAAGCGCATCGCCAAGATCGCCTTCACCGGCTCCACCCCGGTGGGCTCGCACATCATGAAGTGCGCCGCCGAGAACATCATCCCGTCTACCGTGGAGCTGGGCGGCAAGTCGCCAAACATCTTCTTCGAAGACATCATGCAAGCCGAGCCGGCCTTTATCGAAAAGGCGGCTGAAGGCCTGGTGCTGGCGTTTTTCAACCAGGGCGAAGTCTGCACCTGCCCATCTCGTGCCTTGGTACAAGAATCGATCTATGTGCCGTTCATGGCCGAGGTGATGAAAAAGATCGCCAAGATCAAGCGCGGCAACCCGCTGGACACCGAGACCATGGTCGGCGCCCAGGCGTCCGAGCAGCAATTCGATAAGATCCTGTCGTACCTTGAGATTGCCCAGCAAGAAGGCGCCGAGCTGCTCACCGGCGGCGCTGCCGAGCGACTCGAGGGTGATTTGTCGAGCGGCTATTACATCCAGCCGACCCTGCTCAAGGGCCACAACAAAATGCGTGTGTTCCAGGAGGAAATCTTCGGTCCGGTGGTGGGCGTGACCACCTTCAAGGACGAAGCCGAAGCCCTGGCCATCGCCAACGACACCGAGTTCGGCCTCGGTGCCGGCCTGTGGACCCGCGACATCAACCGCGCCTACCGCATGGGCCGGGCGATCAAGGCCGGTCGCGTGTGGACCAACTGCTACCACCTGTACCCGGCCCATGCCGCGTTCGGTGGCTACAAGAAGTCCGGCGTGGGTCGTGAAACCCACAAGATGATGCTCGACCACTACCAGCAGACCAAGAACCTGCTGGTGAGCTACGACATCAATCCGCTGGGCTTCTTCTAACCCGGTAACACAGCACTCCCCCTGTGGGAGCGAGCTTGCTCGCGATAGCGGTCGATCAGTCAACACCAATGTTGAATGTCCCGGCCTCATCGCGAGCAAGCTCGCTCCCACAAGGGTTATGCAATGGCATGTCACCCATCCAATACCAACGCACCCCACCCACCGCTTCGAAAGTAGCATTCGAGCCCCAGGCGTGGCGTGCATTAATGACCTTGCCGGAATCGCCCGGTACAAGAAGAGGAAAGACCCATGTGGACTAAACCCGCGTACACCGACCTGCGTATCGGCTTTGAAGTGACGATGTACTTCGCCAACCGATGAGTGCCGGCCCGGCCTGAGGCGTTCAGGCCGGGCTACCCCATTGGTCTGATTGCAATCACCGTGGGATGCTTTAGGCTCAAGGTATCCCAGACAATAACAACAGGCTTACCGATGAGCCACGTCACTGAAAAGATGAGCCTCAGCCCGCTGCGCAAGTTCGTTTCCCCTGAAATCATGTTCGGTGCCGGTTGTCGGCACAATGTCGGCAACTACGCCAAGACCTTCGGCGCGCGCAAAGTGCTGATCGTCACCGATCCCGGGGTCATTGCCGCCGGTTGGGTGGCGGACGTCGAAGCCAGTCTCCAGGCCCAAGGCATCGATTACTGCATCTACAGCGCGGTCTCGCCCAATCCCCGGGTCGAGGAAGTGATGCTCGGCGCTGACCTGTACCGGGAAAACCATTGCGATGTCATCGTCGCGGTGGGCGGTGGCAGCCCGATGGATTGCGGCAAAGGCATCGGCATTGTCGTCGCCCATGGCCGCAACATCCTCGAGTTCGAAGGCGTCGATACCCTGCACGTGCCCAGCCCGCCACTGATCTTGATTCCCACCACGGCGGGGACGTCGGCGGACGTGTCGCAGTTCGTGATCATCTCCAACCAGCAAGAACGCATGAAGTTTTCCATCGTCAGCAAGGCGGCGGTGCCGGACGTGTCGTTGATCGACCCGGAAACCACCCTGAGCATGGACCCGTTCCTGTCCGCCTGTACCGGCATCGACGCCCTGGTGCATGCCATCGAGGCCTTCGTGTCCACCGGCCACGGCCCGTTGACCGACCCCCATGCACTGGAAGCCATGCGCCTGATCAACAACAACCTGGTGCAGATGATCGCCAACCCGGCGGACGTCGGCCTTCGGGAAAAAATCATGCTGGGCAGCATGCAGGCCGGGCTGGCGTTCTCCAACGCGATCCTCGGGGCGGTGCATGCGATGTCCCACAGCCTGGGCGGTTTCCTCGATTTGCCCCATGGCTTGTGCAACGCGGTACTGGTGGAGCATGTGGTGGCGTTCAACTACAACTCGGCACCGGAGCGTTTCAAGGTGATTGCCGAGACCCTGGGCATCGATTGCCGGGGGCTCAATCACCGGCAGATCCGCGGCCGGCTGGTGGAGCACCTGATTGCCCTCAAGCGCACCATCGGTTTCCACGAGACCCTGGGCCTGCACGGTGTCAGCACGTCGGACATTCCGTTCCTGTCGCAACATGCGATGCACGACCCGTGCATCCTCACCAATCCTCGGGAGTCGAGCCAGCGGGATGTCGAGGTCGTCTATGGCGAAGCCCTCTGACGAGCAGCAAAAAGCCCTGGCCGGGCTGCTGGGGCTGGGCAATCACTCGACGCGCAAGAGTCACTACCCGGAACTGACGGCCCGTCTCGATGAGCTGGAACAGGCCCGCCGACACCTGCAACAACTCAATGACCAACTCGAGCAACGGGTGGCCGAGCGCACCGATGCGTTGCTGGAAGCCAACCACAACCTGCAGCAGCAGATTGCCCAACGCGAGCAGATAGAGCAGCAATTGCGCGATGCCCGGGATGTCGCCCAGGCCGCCAACCGCAGCAAGGACAAGTACCTGGCCGCCGCCAGCCATGATCTGTTGCAGCCCCTCAACGCGGCCCGCCTGCTGATCGCCACCTTGCGTGAACGCCAGTTGCCTGCCGCCGAGCACGTGCTGGTGGAACGCACTCATCAAGCGCTCGAAGGGGCCGAAGACCTGCTCACCGACCTGCTGGACATCTCCCGGCTCGACCAGGCCGCCGTCAAGCCCGACCTGGCGCCGTATCGGCTGGATGAGTTGCTGGGGCCGCTGGTGTCGGAGTTTCAATCGGTAGCCGGTGCCGCCGGGTTGGAGCTGCGGGTACGGTTTGGCGACGAAGCGGTGCTGACTGACCTGCGATTGATCAGCCGTATCCTGCGCAATCTGCTGAGCAATGCCTGCCGCTACACCAATCAAGGCGGCATTCTCCTGGCGGCCAGACGTCGGGGAGGGCGCCTGAGCCTGGAAGTCTGGGACACGGGACGGGGCATCGCCGCCGATTGCCTGGAGTCGATTTTCCTCGAGTTCAATCAACTGGACGTCGGCCGGGCGGCGGATCGCAAAGGCGTGGGCCTGGGGTTGGCGATCGTCGAACGCATCGCCCATATCCTCGGTTACCGGGTACAGGTGCGTTCGCGCCCGGGACGGGGTTCGGTGTTCAGCATCGAGGTGCCGCTGTCCAGTGAAAAACCGCAACCCGTATCCCAGGCCCCGGCCCAGGCGGTCGTCGGCAACCCACTGCCGGGGCGGCGTTTGTTGGTGATCGACAACGAACTGAGCATCTTGCAAAGCATGGCCGCGCTGTTGGGGCAATGGGGTTGCGAGGTGTTGACCTCCACCGACGAGGCGGGCGCCCTTGACGTGCTGCAAAACCGCGCGCCGGAGTTGATCCTGGCGGATTTTCACCTGGATCATGGGGTCGTCGGCTGTGAAGTGGTCAAGCACCTGCGCGAGCATTTCCACCAGGCGATCCCGGCGGTCATCATCACCGCCGACCGCAGCGACCAGTGCCGCCGCGCCCTGCGCAAGCTGGATGCTCCGCTGCTCAACAAACCGGTGAAGCCTGGCAAGTTGCGGGCGGTGTTGAGTCAGATCCTCGGGTAGGACCACAAAACCTGTTAGCCCCACCCATCCCAGTGGGAGCGAGCTTGCTCGCGATTAGCGGCCGATCAGTCAACATCGATGTTGCATGTCCCGGCCTCATCGCGAGCAAGCTCGCTCCCACAGGAGGTCTGCTCCGGGCCAAAGGGGCTTGAATCCAGGCTCACTGCGGATCAGGCCATTAAAATGCCGTCATTTGGTCGGCGTTTTTGCCAAGAATGTAAAAATGCGCTTCGGTCTGTTTATTTCCTTATGTAAACTCCCCCCGCTGCGACAATCGGGCACGGCCACGCCAGGCCCGATGAACACCGTTTGCAGCGTCCCTCACCCAGCTGAAGCCAAGACCTACAAGAAGTCAGCGCCGGAGAGACATAAACGAGAGGCCGACGAATATGCTCGGCCCTGTAGGTCCATCCTCCAGTCCGTCTCGATCCATCCCCCAGCATTGCTGGCCGTGGATGTGATCTATCCTTGATCAGGACCGGTGGACGGAATGGCGTTCATCCTAGGGATACACACATGTTGAAGAAAACACACACGGCGCTACTGGGCCTGGCGATGGCGATGGGTCTTGCGACCACGCACGCCGCCGAGCCAAAAAAAGTGGATGTCTTGCTCATTGGTGGGGGCATCATGAGCTCGACTCTCGGCGTCTGGCTCAATGAGCTGGAGCCGGGCTGGACCATGGAAATGGTCGAGCGCCTGGACGGTGTTGCCGAAGAGAGTTCCAACGGTTGGAACAATGCCGGTACGGGTCACTCTGCACTGGCCGAGCTGAACTACACGCCGGAAGACAAGAATGGCAAGGTCGAGATCGTCAAGGCCATCGAGATCAACGAAGCGTTCCAGATCTCCCGTCAGTTCTGGTCCTGGCAGGTCAAGAACGGTGTGCTGAAGAACCCGCGCTCGTTCATTAACTCCACGCCGCACATGAGCTTCGTCTGGGGTGATGACAACATCGCGTTCCTGAAGAAGCGCTACGAAGCGCTCCAGGCCAGCCCGTTGTTCGCCGGCATGCAGTATTCCGAAGACCCTGCGCAGATCAGCAAGTGGGTTCCGCTGATGATGCAAGGGCGTGACCCGAGCCAGAAAGTCGCGGCCACCTGGAGCCCGTTGGGTACTGACGTGAACTTCGGCGAAATCACCCGCCAATTCGCGACTTACCTGCAAACCAAGCCGAACTTCTCCCTCAAGCTGTCCAGCGAAGTGGAAGAAATCACCCGCAACGAAGACGGCACCTGGCGCGTTTCGTACACGAACCTGAAAGACGGTACCGAAACCGAGACCGACGCCAAGTTTGTGTTCATCGGCGCCGGCGGCGGTGCGTTGCACCTGCTGCAGAAGTCCGACATCCCGGAAGCGCGTGAATACGCCGGTTTCCCGGTAGGTGGTTCGTTCCTGGTCACCGAAAACCCGACCGTCGCCCAACTGCACCTGGCGAAGGCGTATGGCAAGGCTTCGGTGGGCGCACCGCCGATGTCGGTTCCGCACTTGGACACCCGCGTGCTCGATGGCAAGCGCGTGATCCTGTTTGGCCCGTTCGCAACGTTCTCCACCAAGTTCCTGAAGAACGGTTCGTACTTCGACCTGCTGACCAGCACCACCACCCACAACGTGTGGCCGATGACCAAGGTCGGTATCGAACAGTATCCACTGGTCGAATACCTGGCCGGCCAGCTGATGCTGTCGGACGAAGACCGCTTCAACGCGCTGAAAGAGTACTTCCCGGACGCCAAGCAGGAAGACTGGCGCCTGTGGCAGGCCGGCCAGCGCGTGCAGATCATCAAGCGTGACGAAGAGAAGGGCGGCGTGCTGAAACTCGGTACCGAAGTGGTTGCCTCCCAGGATGGCAGCATCGCCGGCCTGCTGGGTGCCTCGCCAGGCGCCTCGACTGCCGCACCGATCATGCTGAACGTGCTTGAGAAGGTCTTCAAGGACAAGGTCGCCAGCCCGGCCTGGCAGGAAAAACTGCGCCAGATCGTGCCAAGCTACGGCACCAAGCTCAACGATAGTCCTGAGCGCGTAGCCCAGGAATGGGCGTACACCAGCGAGGTCCTGCAACTGGACACACCGCCGGTAATCGGCAAGCCTGGCACTACCGCGGCACCGGCCAAGCCGGGCGTTGCCCCGCAAGCCAATCCGGCGGCTGACATGGCGCTGTAAGCCGGATGCTGTCTGAAGTAGTACAAAAAACGCCGCTCAAATGAGCGGCGTTTTTATATTGGGCGCTCGGTTAACCCCTAATGTGGGCTTGCTCGCGAAGAGGCCATCACAGGCGACATCTGTAGTGACTGTGCCTCCGTTATCGCGAGCAGGCTCGCTCCCACAGGGGGCAGACTTGACCGCAAGTCTTCCATCCGCCGCGAATCCCTTGTGGGAGCGAGCCTGCTCGCGATAGCGGTGGGCCCGCCAACATCAATGCCCGATCTGCGAAAGGTCTGCCCCATCCTCTGCGCATACCTGTCGAAACCGCGCGTCAAAATCCTCCGCTAACTGCGCCAGGGTAATTGCTCCCAAACGCTTGAGCAGCAACGCCTGGGCCTCATCGAACGCATCCGTCAGCGCGCCATTCACCGCCTGTTCCACCAGGCATTGCGGATGATCGGTGGACAGGCCAATGGCAAAGATCGACGTGCTGCCCAAGGCTTGGTGGATGTCCAGCAAGGTCATCTCCGACAGCGGCTTGCTCAAGGTCCAGCCGCCACGATGGCCTTTTTCCGACGTGACATACCCCTGTTCCTTGAGCAACGCCATGGTCCGGCGCACCACCACCGGGTTGGTGCCCAGCATCTGCGCGAGGGTGTCGGACGTGGCCGATTGTTGGTGGCGATCCATGTGGATCAATACGTGGAGCATGCGGGACAGGCGGGTGTCGGTTCTCATGAGCGTTGCAACGTACCGTGGCGAAGACCGGCCTGAGTATCGCCTGTAATCGCAAAAGTTACGAGATCGTTGACAGGCGCTTTTCAAGGAACTTACGATGTATCGAGACTTTATCAATTCCGCCAGACCACCCCAGGAGATTGATCATGCACTACGACGTCGTCATCGCAGGCGGCAGCTACGCCGGTATGTCCGCAGCCCTGCAACTGGCCCGTGCCCGCCGCAAAGTGCTGGTCATCGATGCCGGCCAGCGGCGCAACCGGTTCGCGGCCAGCGCCCAAGGTTTTCTCGGACAGGATGGCCGCGCCCCCGGAGACATTGCCGATGATGCCCGCCGCCAGCTGTTGGCCTACCCGACGGTAGAGTGGGTATCGGCTACCGCGAGCAAGGCCAGCCAGGAGGGGGGCGGCTTCCTCGTGGAGACCCATGACGGGCAACGCTACAGCACCCAGCGCCTGCTGTTGGCCACCGGGGTCATCGATGAGTTGCCCGACGTGGAAGGGCTGGCGCAGCGCTGGGGCAAAAGCGTCTTCCATTGTCCGTATTGCCACGGCTATGAACTGGAACAAGGTCCCATCGGGGTGTTGGCGACCTCGCCGATGTCGCTCCACCATGCCTTGATGCTGCCCGACTGGGGCCCGACGACGTTCTTCACCAATGGCGTGTTCGAGCCCGACCTTGAGCAACAGGACAGCCTGGCCCGACGGGGCGTAACCCTGGTGCCGGAGCGTGTCGAACGTATTGAAGGCGACCGGGCCGACGTGGTGCTGGCGGACGGACGGGTGATCGCCATTGACGGCTTGTTTGTCCTGCCGCGCATCCAGGTGGCCGGTTCACTCGCGGCGTCCTTGGGCTGTGCTTTTGAAGACGGCCCGCTCGGGGCGTTCATCCAGGCCGACCCGATGACGCGTGCAACCAGCGTCCCGGGTGTTTTTGTCTGTGGCGATGCGGCGATGCCGTTCGGCTCAGTCGCGTTGGCGGTCGGCGATGGGGTGAGGGCGGGCTCCGGGGTGCATCGTTCGCTGATCTTCGATGCGCATTGAAGCCCGCCCTTGAGCGTTATACCTGTACCGCGCCGGTTGCCACGGCAAAGGCAAGCATCACCAGGCTGACGCCCCAGGCCCAGAAGAACGTATAGGTGATGTGCTTGCGCAGCTCCACCCCGGACAACGCCAGCGCTAGATAGACGCTGGGCACCACCGGGCTGATGGAAAAGCCGGTGTTCTCCCCGATCAGCATGGCCCGGGCCACGGCTTCGAGAGGAACACCCGCGGCGGCGGCCACGTCCTTGATCACCGGAAGCAGGGCGAAATAATAGGCGTCCGGTGAAAAGATCATGCCCAGGGGCACGCCGAAGAAACCGACGATCACGTGCAGGTATTGGGCGGATCCCGCCGGCAGGATATCGATCAGTGCCAAGGCCATGCCGTCGGACATCTTCGCGCCGGAGAGCACGCCCAACAGGACGGCAGCAGCCATCATCACCAGGACCATTTGCAGCGCGTCGGCGGCATGGGCCTTGAGGCGTTCGGCCTGGGCGTCCAGGGACGGGAAGTTCAAGGGCAGGGCGATGCCCAGGCCCACCATGAAACAGGCGTACAGGGGGAAAATACCGGTGAACAGGCACACCAGGATCCCAGCGGTCAGCGCCACGTTCAGCCAGTAGCGCAGCTCCCGGGGCGAGAGGCTGAATTCCCGGTCCTGGGGTTGCAGCCCGTCGAGGTCGCACGTCGCCGCTGCCCCGAGGGACATCGGTTGGCGACGCTGGGCGCGCAGGCCCAATACGGTCGCGACCAGCAGCATGCACGCCAGGCCCACCATCTGCACCGGCAGCAAGCCTAGCCACAACTGCGTGGCATCCAGCCCCGACACCGCGGCGGCCCGTGCGGTCGTGCCGCCCCAAGGGACCATATTGATGACACCGGCCGTGGTGCCGACCAGGCACAACAGCATCGCCGGGCTCATGTTCAGGCGTTTGTACAAGGGCAACAGGGCCGGGATGGTCAGCAAGAACGTGGCGGCGCCGACGCCGTCGAGATGAACCACCGACGTCACCAATACCGTTACCAACGCCACGGCCAACGGCTTGCCGCCCGTGCTGCGGATCAGCAGATTGACCAACGGATCGAACAGGCCGCGGTCACGCATGATGCCGAAAAACAGGATGGCGAACAGAAACAGTGCGGCGGTCGGGGCCACTGTAATCAGGCCGGCCTTGATGAACTCGCCGATCTGTCCGAGATTGAAACCGGCCAGCAGGCAAACGACCACGGGAAGGGTGGTGAACGCCACAACCGGACTGATCCTGCGCAGCAATATCAAGCCGATGATGGCGAACATCATCAGGAAACCCAGGGTTGTAATCATGTTGCAGCCTCTCTTTTTATTGTTGTCGGATGGTGCGCGGGCGGTGGCTCGGTCAGCCTTGCGGGCCTGGCAAACGCAGGGCCAGCAGCAGGTAACTCAGGCTTTTGCCGTGGCGGTCAAGACCGCAACTGCGGTTCACTCCACCCTCCAGGGCGTCCTCAAGTACGAAATTCAATGCGTTCAGGTTCGGCAGCTCATAGCGATGCACCTTGGTGGGCTGGCGCGTCGCGAATTGCTCGGCCACCCGGGCGCAGGTCAGTTCCCGTAGCAGCCAGGGGTAGTGGGCAGGATCGTTGGGAAACAGGGCGATGCTGAGAATGTTGCCTTTGTCGCCAGCACGGGCATGGGCATAGTCAGCGAGGGTGACCAGGTTCATCAATACCACTCCAGGGTTGTGTGGATCTCATTGCGCGGCAGCAGGAAGCTGCGAGTGGTGACGGTCTCGGCGAGGTGCCGGCGCACGCCACCGCCGCCCGCGGGCCCGTTGGTATAGAGCGACTCAACCTCTGCCAGCAGCGCTTCCACCAGCAATCGGTCGGTGTGGGTCAAGCCGATGCGCACGCGCACATCTTCCAGGGAGGGCGCCTGGGCCAGTTGCTTTTGCAGATAACGACCGCCCTGGTCGTTGAAAAGGCTGGCAACCCCGGACAGGTCGATCCAGGGCTGTATCCCTGGTGCCAATTGGTCAAAACGTTGCAGCAGGATCTCCCGCGCCAGTGCGGCACGCGCCACTGCACCGGGGCCTGCGTAGGAGATTTCCGCCTCGCCGAACCACAGGCCGCGCACCCCCGCCAGGCCCTTGAGCGTGTAGGGACGTGGATGGCCAAGCAGGCCACTGATCTCGACACGGTCCTCGCCCAGATCCTCTACGCGAGCCTGGCCCAGGTCCAGCACGACGTCCGGCGTCAGGTAGCGTCGAGGGTCGTGTACTTCGTAGAGGAGTTGTTCCTTGACGGTCTGTTCGCTGACCCGGCCACCGCTGTTGCGAGTCTTGCCGATGATCAGGCGGCCGTCCTGGTGAACCTCTGCAATGGGGCAGCCGAGGTTGGCCGGGTCCGGAATGTCTTTCACCCCAGGATGGGCAAAGTAGCCGCCAGTGACCTGGGTGCAACATTCCAGCAGATGCCCGGCTGTGGTGGCGACGGCCATTTTCTGCCAATCGTCAGCCGCCCAACCCAGCCCATGGCGGATCGCCCCCACCGCCAGCGACGGATCCGCGACCCGACCACACAGCACGATCCCGGCGCCCTCGGCCAACGCCTGGGCAATACCGTCGGCCCCGGTGTAGACGTTCACCGAAACGGGGTGCTCCAAGGGGGCCGATGACAACCATCGTTCGTACCGGGGAGGCGTTTCTTCCAACAGGTCATCGCCCAATACACAGGCGATTTTCAGCTCAGGGAAGCGACCCGCCAACCCGTGTCGCAGCCGTCGCGCGGCCGCTCGGGGATTGGCGGCGCCGCCGTTGGTGATGATCGGGATGCCGGCCTCGATGCACAGGTCGAGCATGGGTTCGAGGAAGTCGAACAGGCGGGCGGAGTAGCCTGTCTCTGGATCAAGTCGTTTGCGTAGCTGCGCCTCGGCCAGGGTCCGCTCAGCCAGTAGCTCCAGCATGATGTAGCGCTGGCCGCTGCGTTGCGCCAGGTCCTGGGCCAGGCGCAGGGCGGCGTCGGGTCGATCATTGGCGAAACCGGCGCCACACCCGACGAGAATTGTTTTTGTCATGTCCGAGTTCCACTGAAAGGTGGCTCCATAGTGGAGGGGCTGGATTATTCTGTGAATTTTAAAGATAGAATCAATTGATTCAGTAATTTTATGAGTGGGCCATGAACGTTTCTTTTCGTCAGCTTCGTGCCTTCATCCTGATCGCCGAGACGTCGAGCTTTACCCGCACGGCAGAACAATTGCACCTGTCCCAACCGGCGTTGAGCTACAGCATTCGCAAATTGGAAGAGAGCATGGGCTTGCAACTGCTCGCGCGTAACACCCGCAGCGTCGAACTGACGCCCGCCGGAGAGCACTTCTTGCCCCAGGCCCGGCGCATGCTCCGGGACATGGACGATGCCGTACGCGATGCTCGTGACACCCTCAACCTGAGCCGGGGTACGCTCCGGCTGGCGGCCCTGCCTACCGCCGCCGCATCGTTCCTGCCGATGGCCATTGCTGCTTTCCAGCGTGAGAACCCGGGCGTGACGGTGAGCTTGCTGGATGGCCGCGCGGGGGAAATCATGGGCTGGGTGCAGCGAGGCGAGGTGGACGCCGGCATCAGTTCGCTGCCTGACGATCTTTCCGGATTGAGTTTCGAGCGACTGCTGGATGACAACCTTGTGCTATTGAGCCACAAGGATCACCTGCGCGAAGGCCTGGACGACTGGAAGCGGCAGCCCTACATCGCGCTTACGCCCGACACCAGCATCCGTCCCCTGGCTGACGCTGCATTGCGCTATCTGAACGTCGATGCGGTTCCGGCCTGGGAGGTCGCGCACATGAGCACCGCCACGGCGTTGGTGCGCGAAGGATTGGGATTCTCCCTGCTGCCGGCCAGTTGCACGGCCGTGTTCAACATTGGCGAGCAGTGCATGGTCACTGCCATCGACCAGCCGGCGAAACGCTCGATCGGCCTGTTGCAGCGCAAGCCGGTGGCTCCATCACCCTCGTTGAGCCAGTTCATGGAGCATGTGCGGCAGGTGCTGCGGCAGGATGAGGCCAGCCACGGGCGCTGAGGTTGATCAGGCACTGGCTATCGCGAGCAAGCTCGCTCCCACATTGGCGGATGGTGGAACTTGAGCGCATGACCGCCACAACGCCCACTGTGGGAGCGAGCCTGCTCGCGAAAACGGTGGTTCAGACAGCATCGATGTTGAATATGCCGCCGCCTTCGCGAGCAGGCTCGCTCCCACACTGGCTGGCGCTGGGACTTGATTGCATGGCCGCCAAAAATCCCCCTGTGGGAGCGAGCTTGCTCGCGATGGCACCGCTACTGCGGCGTGCCAAACATCGCCGTCCAATAGATCCCCGCATCGCTTTTCGGATCGGTCGCATACCCGGCTCCCAATTCGCGGAACTGCGGGTTCATCAGGTTGGCGCAGTGCCCTGGGCTCGCCAGCCAGCCATCCACCACCTTGAGCGCGGTATCTTGGCCGGCGGCAATGTTCTCGCCGATCAATTGGCCCAGGTAGCCGGCCAGTTCGGCGCGGTCGCCCGGCGTGCGATTGTCCCGGTCCTTGTGGTCGAAGAAGTTGTTGTTGGCCATGGCCCGGGTGTGCGTGACGGCGGCCAGGGCCAGGGTGGCGTTCCAGGCCAGCGGCGTGGTGGCGGCGAAGGCTTCGGTGCCGCAGCGACGCGGTTGGGCGCGGGCGCTGTTGATCAGCTTCAGCAGTTTCTGGCCCTCCGCTTGCCAATCACCCAGGCGCGCCGACAACAGCGGGCGCGCCAGCACGATGCGCCATTCGCGATCCAGGCGGCTGACGCCGATGTCGACGAACTGTGGGTCGAGCACCACCTGGCAGAAGCTTTCCTGCACGGCTTTCATGGCCGATTGCGCATCGCGCGGCCCGGACAGGCTGATGGCTTGCACGTTGACCATGGGATAGGCCGCCCGCGCCAGCGCCTGTTGCAGGTCGCCGATGCCATTGGCCGACAGGATCAGCCGGGAGTCCATCGCCAGCGGCGGCAGCTCCAACGAGGCCTGGCCGGCGCAGCTTTGGGATTGGCTGCGGTAAAGGTTGATGGACTCGACCAGTTGCGTCTCTTCGGTGGCCGTGGCGCTGGTGGTGAACGCCAGGCCCAGCGACAGCACGACAAGACCCATGACGGATGAAATGGCACGCATGTAAATCTCCCTTGAGCGGACGGCGCCTATGATGCGCAATTTTTGCCCCGCCGGGGCAACGGTATTCACGCTCTCTTGAAATCCTTGGAACGGTACCGTTGGGCACCGTTCGGGACAATCCTCAAGTAGTGGGATCAGTTTTCAAGCGAATAAGTCCATTTCCGTCGTTTCAAGGCCATAAAAACCTCGATTATCAGCTCATCCAGTTACCACCATCGACGTTATACGTCTGTGCCACCACGTATTCGCTCTCCGTCGAGGCCAGGAAAATCGCCATTCCGGTGAGGTCCTCCGCGGTGCCCATCCGGCCATAGGGTACTTGCTCCGCAACCTGGCGCTTCTTTTCCCCCAGCGGCAGGTTTTCGTGACGGGCGAACAGCGCGTCCACGCCATCCCAGTGCTCGCCATCCACCACGCCGGGGGCGATGGCGTTGACGTTGATCCGGTGCCTGATCAGGTCCAGCCCGGCGGACTGGGTCAGGCTGATCACCGCCGCCTTGGTGGCGCAATAGATCGCCACCAGGGGCTCGCCACGCCGGCCGGCCTGGCTGGCCATGTTGATGATCCGGCCGCCATGGCCCTGGCGGATCATCTGCCGCGCCGCCGCCTGCAGCGTGAACAGCGTGCCGGCGACGTTGATGGAAAACAGCCGCTCGTAGCTCTGTCGGGTGATGTCGACGATGGGCGCCAGGTCGAACAGCGCGGCGTTGTTGATCAGGATATCCAGCTTGCCCGCCCGGGCCACCACGGCCTCGATGGCCTGGTCGATCGAGGCCTGGTCGGTCACGTCCATTTTGACGGCGTAGGCGCAGTCGCCCAGCTCGGCGGCGGTGGCCTGGGCTCGGTCAAGGTCGATATCGGCGATCGCCACCGTGGCGCCTTCGTTGATATAGGCCTGGGCGAATGCCTTGCCGATACCACGGGCGGCGCCGGTCACCAAGGCACTTTTTCCTTCGAGTCGTTTCATGGGGTTTTCCTGTCAGTCTAGGGAGTAGGCGGTGCACACAGCCCTTGTGGCGAGGGAGCTTGCTCCCGCTCGGCTGCGAAGCAGTCGTAAACCGGCGGGTGCGGTGTGTCTGATACGCCGCACTTGGCAGGTTTTGGGGCCGCTTCGCGGCCCAGCGGGAGCAAGCTCCCTCGCCACGGGTTTGCCGATTGCCTTAAGTGAATAGCATTGCGGTCATGGGTAAGCCGATTACAGCAGCGCCCGTGGAGGAGGACAAACGCGGGGAGAATCGTGGGCTGATATTTTTTTAACGTCGCTGAACGTGGCAAGCGCGGGTTAAAAAAGTACCAGCGGACGGTCAGACCGAGGCTGGCTAAGCGCTGCGCACTCGGCGTAAGGTGCCCGCTATAACGCTAAAAGAGGCGCGACATGCCTGATCTCCGAACGCCCCTGTTCGAGCAGCGACCGGCCGAACTGGAAGTCATCCTGCCTGAGCCCGAACACAGTTTTCGCTGGTACGAGCACGATTACCCGTACCCGCTGGCGCGCTGGAACCATCACCCTGAATTCGAGATCCACCTGATCCGCCAGGGCAGTGGCAAACTGTTGGCGGGCGACTACATCGGCCCGTTTGGCCCCGGTCATGTGACGATGATCGGCCCGGATTTGCCCCACGACTGGATGGGCGACCTGGCGCCGGGGGAGTCCTTGGCCGGTCGTGACGTGGTGTTGCAATTCGACGGCGCCACGCTGCTGACCTTGCGCCGCACCCTGCCTGAACTGGGGGATCTGCAGGGGCTGTTCGAACGAGCCCGCCGTGGCCTTGCCTTCGCAGGTGACACCGCACTGAGGGCTGCGCACCTGCTGGAAACCATCGGCCCGGCCCAGGGGCTGCAGCGATTGGCGCTGTTCCTGGAGTTGCTCCATACCCTCAACCAGGCTCCCGGTGACGAGGCCCTGAGCCTGGCGAGCCCATGCTACGCACCGACCCTCGATGCCCGCAGTTCCGAGCGTATCCACAAAGCCTTCGAGTACCTGCAAGCCGAACTCACCGGTGACCTGAGACTGTCGGTGATCGCCCGTCAATTGGACATGAGCGAGCCAGGCTTCTCGCGATTCTTCAAGCGCATCACCGGGCACGGTTTCATCGACCTGATGCGCAAGTTGCGAGTCCAGCGCGCCTGCCGCTTGCTGTTGCAAAGCGAAATGCCGGTGACCGACATCTGTTTTGAAGTGGGCTATAACAATCTGTCCAACTTCAACCGACATTTCCGCATCGAAATGAACCAGACCCCCAGCGAGTATCGGCGGGGCGCTTTTCCCTTGTCTGACGGAGACGGTCATGTTGAACGTCGTTGAACAGCCAACCAGCGCATCGTTGCGCCAACGAATGGAGAGGGCCGGTTGCGCCTTCGAGTTCCTGGTGCTTGCGCCTGAGGCGAATGAGGCGGTTGACGAGGCGCTCCATCGCCAGGCCGTGGATCTGTTGTTCCAGCAGATCAAGGCCCTATGGCTGGAGCGTCACCGCCAACTGACCCTCGATCCGCGCGATGCCGAGGTTGCGTCGCCCATCATGAGTTGGGATCTGGGCAAGGCTGTCGCCAAGCCGCTGACCCGCGAAGAGGTGACCCGACTCATGCGCACCGACGTGGGCGAACGCAATCAGCAGCCCTACGCCTTGTACGCGGACTTCTGCGAACCTCCCTATGGCACCCGTTTCAGCGACGACACGCCGCAAGCGCTGTTCAAGGCATGGCTCGATTTGCTCGGGCTCGAAGAAGGGATCGATGTCGTGGTGTTGAGTTGGGTCGACAACTTCAACGTCAACTGGACCGCCAGCGACGAACCCGATCCGGCCCGTGAGCCCTGGAGCGATTATTTCGACGATGGCCTGGAGTGGTGGGGCGTCTGGTGCCTGAGCATCTGGAACCCCAAGCGCCGCACGCTTGCCGTGCTGGCGGCGAGCACCACCGATTGAGTCGCTAGTACACAGACCTTAAAACCACCCAGAAACCAGTGTGGGAGCGAGCCTGCTCGCGAAGGCGTCAGCACATTCGACATACATGCAAGCTGGCCCACCGCTTTCGCGAGCAAGCCCCCCACATTAGTTCGGTGTTTGGTCTGGGACACCTTTCTGATGCTTCTTCAACCGATAGGCGAATTGCGCCCGGCTCAGCCCCAGCGAGCGTGCGGCCGCCGCCAGGTTACCGCTGCTCAGTTGCAGGGCTTCGTTGATCAGCCGCGATTCCAGCCCGTCAATGGAGAAGTCCGCGTCCAGTTGGCTGAGTGACTGGAGCAGCGCCGGTTTTTCTGCCACGTCGTTGCCGACCAGGCCCATGGTCGAGAGGCCGCCGAGGTGGTCCACGGAGTACGCATCCACCGGCAATTGCTCATTGCGAAACAGGTGGACCAGATCGATCGCCTGGCCCTCTTCGCTGGCGATCAGGCCGCGTTCGATGAGGTTCTGCAATTCCCGCACGTTGCCCGGAAAGTCATAGCGCAACAGCACCTTCAAGGCACGCATGGTCAGCCCCATCGGCGTGCGGCCGTATTCCTGGCAGAAGCGCTTGAGGAAGGCATTGATCAGCAACGGTATGTCGTCGCGACGCTCGCGCAGGGGCGGCAGGGCGATGGGGTAGACGTTGAGCCGGTAGAACAGGTCTTCACGGAACGCGCCGTCCGCCACGGCCTTGCGCAGGTCGATGTTGGTGGCCGCCACGACTCGCACATCGACCTTGATGCCATGGCCGCCGCCAACCCGTTCGATCTCCCGCTCCTGCAAGGCGCGCAGCAGCTTGCTTTGCCCGGCCAGGCTCAGGCAGGTGATCTCGTCCAGGAACAACGTACCGCCGTGGGCGCGTTCGAAACGCCCGGGGCGTGAATGGGTGGCGCCGGTGTAGGCACCGCGCTCGACGCCGAACAGTTCGGCCTCGATCAGGTTGTCGGGGATGGCCGCGCAGTTGAGGGCGATGAACGGACCGTCACGGCGGCGACTCAGTTGGTGCAACTGGCGGGCGAACATCTCCTTGCCGACGCCGGATTCGCCGCTGACCAGCACGGTGGCGGGGGTCAAGGCCACCCGTTGCAAGGCCTGGGTCGCGGCGTTGAAGGCGGCGCTGGCACCGATCAGCGGCTGTTCGCTGTCCGGCAGCGGGGCGGTTCCGGCGACGTTGTCGGACTGAGTATCGGCGCGTGGAACGACCGTCGTCGGTGACGCATTGAGGTAATTCAGGTCCTGCTCGATGTCACCCCATTGCTCGGCGGTCTTGCCGACGACTCGGCAGCGTTCATGGCCCATGCCCCGGCATTCCACTTCGCGAAAGACCACCAGTTGGCCAAACAGCCCGCTGACGAAGCCGATGGCGTAGCCCAGTTCGGTCCAGCACACCGGGTCCTGCCCGGTGCCATAGGCGGCGACATGCTCATCGGCCTCGCAGGAGTGATGCCAGAGAAATTCCCCTTCATAGAATCCCGAGTCGGCGTCGAACTTGAAATGCAGCGGCTCGACCTTGGTCATGCCTTCGAGGGTATGCAGGTGCGTGCCGGCGCGAAACACCGCCGCGGCATCGGCGTGGGGCCAGCGTTCACGAATCAGCCGGGCGTCGCGGGCGCCGGAGGAATAGCCGGTGCGGGTGAGCATGCCGCGGGCCTGCTCCAGCCCCTGGCGCTCGATGATTTCCCGGCGCAACGCACCGAAGGAGGAGCTGTGCAGCAGCAACATGCGCTGGTCGTTGAGCCAGATACGGCCATCGTCGGGGGAGAAAAACAGGCACGCGGTGAGCTCTGCCGTGGTGGGCGAACTGCTGTCGCTCAGCTCTTTGCTGTCGCCCCGTGGATGGAAATGTTCGGTGGCGATCCGGTCCGGCAACTGGCAGTGGGGATTATTCATTGTTATGCCCCTGATGGCGCAGTGATCGAAATGATCACCTGGCGAGATAGTTATTAAGCATAACTTTATCAAATGAACAAGCGACAGCTGGCCAACGGCCAGGTCGGCGGCGGCTCCCGACCCGTCGTGTCCGGCGAAGAACCCCGGGCCAGAGCCCTGCGCCAGGTTTATCAAGGCCTGCGGGCAAAACCGGCACAGCGCTTGCTCAAGCACTTGCACGGCGTTTGCGTCGACACCGTCCAGGTGCGGCAAACGATGACAACAACAAAGAGCCGGGAGTGTTAAATGTCTGCATCCAAGAGCCACCTGTTGTCTCAGGTGATCGAGTCGGAATGTGTCTTCAACGGTGACTGGGTGCCTGCCTCGGGCCCGCTGCAAACGATAATCGAACCGGCCACCGGTGAGCGGTTGATGCGCTGTGCCACGGCCGACACCGCCGACATCGCCAAGGCCAGTCGCGACGCAGCCCTCGCTCAGCCGGCATGGGCGGCCCTGGGCCCGCGGCAACGGGCGGCGATCTTCCGCAAGGCCGCCGACGTGGCCGAGCAGTCCTTCGACGAACTGGCGTTGTACGTGGCCCGGGAGACCGGCGCTGCTCTGTTCAAGGGGCAGCACGAGGTACGCGAAGCCATCGTGCTGTTGCACCAGGCCGCCGGCCTGCTGTCCCAGGCCCATGGGGTGGTCTTGCCCAGCGAGGCGGGGCGCCTGTCCTATGCGCGGCGCCAGCCCCACGGCGTGGTCGGGGTAATTTCACCCTTCAACTTTCCCTTGGTGCTGTCCATGCGCTCTGTCGCGCCGGCCCTGGCGGCGGGCAACGCGGTGGTGCTCAAGCCGGATCCGCAGACGCCGGTGAGCGGCGGTTTCCTCATCGCCTGCTTGTTCGAGGCAGCAGGCCTGCCCAAGGGCTTGCTGCAAGTGTTGCCTGGCGCGGCGGATGCCGGTGAGGCGCTGTGCCGCGACCCTAACGTGCGCATGATCGCCTTCACCGGTTCCACCGGCGCCGGGCGCAAGGTGGCTGAAGTGGCCGGGCGCAACCTGAAGAAAGTCGCCCTGGAGTTGGGTGGCAAGAACCCCCTGATCGTTCTCGAAGACGCCGACCTCGACCTCGCGGCCCGGAACGCGGCCTGGGGCGCCTGGCTGCACCAAGGGCAGATTTGCATGGCCACCGGCTTGATCCTCGCCCATGAATCCATCGCCGCCGAGCTGACCCGCAAACTGGTGGAAAAGGCCCAGGCGATGACGACTGGCAACGCTGCCCGGGAAGAAGCCGCGATGGGGCCGCTGATCAATCAGCGGCAGTTGCAACGGGTCCACGACATCGTCAGCGACACCGTGCTTGCCGGGGCTCGGCTGGAAGCGGGCGGCGACCACGATCGGCTGTTCTACGAGGCCACTGTGCTCAGCGGCGTGAAGCCGGGCATGCGTGCTTTCGACGAAGAGATCTTCGGGCCCGTGGCCACGGTGGTCAGCTTCGCCACCGACGACGAAGCCATCGAGTTGGCCAATCGCACCGAGTACGGCTTGGCCGCAGCGATCATTTCACCGTCAGTGGGCCGGGCCATGGCCATCGGTGAGCGGTTGCAGTGCGGCATGTTGCACATCAATGACCAGACCGTTGCCGATGAGTGCGTCAACCCGTTCGGCGGACGTGGCGCCTCGGGCAATGGCGGCAGTGTCGGCGGCCCGGCGGACTGGGACGAATACACCCAATGGCAGTGGGTCACGATCAAGGACACGGCGCCGGTCTACCCGTTCTGACCGGCCGGTTTTACCGGGCTCGATGAGCTGGGCCCGGCGGGTACACAACAATAAGAAGAGGAGTCAACATGAAACTCGACAACAAGATTGTGCTGGTGACGGGGGTCTCGTCGGGTATCGGTGCTGCCACGGCGAGCTTGCTGCGTGCCCACGGCGCCCAGGTGATTGGCGTGGACCTCAAGGCGCCGCACATGACCCTGGACGGCTTTGTACAGGGTGATTTGAGCAGCGCCGAGAACATCGACCGTTTGCTGCCACAGCTGCCCGCACGGCTCGACAGCCTGTGCAACATTGCCGGTGTGCCGGGCACCGCCAATCCGCGACTGCTGGCGCGGGTCAACTACCTTGGGCTGCGCCACCTGAGCCGTGCGCTGCTGCCGCGTATCAGCGCTGGCGGCAGCATCGTCAATATCGCCTCGATCCTTGGCGCCGAATGGCCGCTGCGTCTGGAACAGCACAAGGCGCTGGCGCGCATCGAGGATTTTGCCGCCGCGCAAGCTTGGCTGGCCGACCACCCGGTGCCGGACCAGACCTGCTACCAGTACTTCAAGGAAGCCTTGATCGTCTGGAACTACCTGCAGGCCCAGCCCTGGTTCCTTGAGCATTCGGTGCGCATGAACAGTGTCGCCCCAGGCCCGGTGTTCACGCCCATCCTCGACGACTTCGTGAGCATGCTCGGCGAGGCGCGGACCCAGGCCGATGCCCACCGTATGAAACGTCCCGCCTACGCCGATGAGGTGGCGGCGGTGATCGCTTTCCTGTGTGCCGACGAGTCGCGCTGGATCAACGGCGTGAACCTGCCGGTCGATGGGGGATTGGCCTCCACCTACATCTGAACTGCGCACCTGTGGAAAGCGGCGCAAGCCGCGACCTGAGCGTGTTGGCTGCCAAAGCCATGCCCAAAAATAACAATAATGAGAAGCGTCCATGGATAACGTCAAAGAGAGCTTTCGTTTCAAGCATTGCGCGCTGTTCCTGGCGTTATGCAGCACCGGTGTGATGGTCGATCGGGTCGAAGCCATGCAAATGGACCTGGGTGACTCCGACTGGAAACTGCGCTGGGACAACACCATCAAGTACAGCCAGGCCTGGCGCCTGCAAGGGCAGGACAGCCGCTTGACCAACGCGCCGACCGCCAACGGCCTGTATCCCTCGATCCAGAGCCAGGGTGACAAGAACTTCAGTCGCGGCCTGGTCTCCAACCGCCTGGACCTGTTCTCCGAAATGGACCTCAGCCGGCAAAACTATGGCCTGCGGGTGAGCGGCGCGGCCTGGTACGACGATATCTACAACCAGGACACCGACAGCAGCGAGCAACCGCATTTTCTCAGCGAAACCCGCGAGCTCCACGGTCGCGACGCGGAAATTCTCGATGCCTTTGTGTTCGTGCGCGGTGATTTGGGTGAGGACTCCCAGGGCGTGGCGCGCCTGGGCCGCCACAGCCTGATCTACGGCGAAAGCCTGTTCTACGGTGGCAACGGCATCGCCAATGCCCAGGGGCCGACCGACGTCGTCAAGTTGCTCAGCGTGCCGGGTACGCAGTTCAAGGAAATCCTGCGCCCGGTCAATCAGATCTCCGGGCAGTTGCAGATCAACCCGCAATTGTCCGTGGGCGCTTACTATCAGTTCGAGTGGGAGCGTTCCAACCTGCCCGGCGCCGGCAGCTACCTGAGCGACGTCGATGCCATCGGTTACGGCAGCGGTCCGCTGCGCGAAGTCTTTGGCAATGACACGGTGAATGGCGGCGACCTGAAACCGCGTAATTCAGGGCAGGGCGGCATGCAGATCCGCTTCAAGCCGAGCGGCACCGAGCTGGAGCTGGGTTTCTACGCGGCCCAGTATCACGATAAAGCGCCGATCGGGTTGTATGCCTACCTGGACGGTCCGGCGGCAGCGGCCAGCGGGTTGCCGATCCTGGGTTCCTATCGTCAGGTCTACGCCGAAGACATCAAGACGGCCGGCGTCAGTTTCTCCACCGCCTATGGCCCGTTCAACTTTGCCGGTGAAACGTCGTTGCGCTGGAACGCGCCGTTGGTGAGCAACCTGCAAGTGGTGGCCCCCGGCGTGGAGGCCGATGGTGGCGACAATGAGTTGTTCGCCAGGGGCAAGACCGCCCACGCCAACCTGTCGGCGATTTACCTGTTATCGCCCAATGCGTTCTGGGACGGCGGCTCGGCCTTGGCCGAACTGGCTTGGAACCGCACCCTGAGCGTGACCAAGAACCCGGCCGCCCTGGATTCCAACACCACCCGCGATGCCACGGCACTGCGCGTGCTGCTGGAGCCCGCGTACTTCCAGATCATCGACGGGATCGACCTGACGGTGCCGATCGGCATGGGAATCGTGCTCGATGGGCGCTCATCGGCCGTCAACAAATCCGGCTTCGGCAACACCCATTCCGGTGACTGGAGTGTCGGGCTCAAAGCCACCTACCTGCAACGCTGGGACGTCGGCCTCAATTACGTGAACTTCTTCGGCGCCCCGAAAGCCGGGCTGCGCGAGGACGGCAATTTCAGTTACGGACAGTCGCTGGCCGACCGCGACTTCGTCTCGCTCTACGTGAAAACCTCATTCTAATAAGGTGGATTCGCCATGCAGAACACAGCTTTCCTGAACACCTGCGTCCTGACCCTGGCCCTCGCCGGCATGGGGCTGGCGCAGGCAGCGGTGTCGCCCGAACAGGCCGCCCGTTTGAAAACCGATCTGACCCCCCTGGGCGGCGAGCGTGCCGGCAACGCCGATGGCAGCATCCCGGCATGGCAGGGCGGTTACACCCAGGTCACGCCTGGCTACAAATCGGGCGACAAGCGCGCCGATCCGTTCGCCAGCGAGAAACCGCTGTATTCGATCAAGGCCGCGAACATGGAGCAGTACGCCGGCGAATTGGCCGAAGGCACCAAGTTGCTGTTAAAAAAATACCCGGACTACCGCCTGGACGTGTACCCGACCCATCGCTCGGCTGCCGCGCCGCAATGGGTCTATGACAACACCAGCAAGAACGCCACCCGCGCCACGCTGGACGTGGACAGTGAGAAGGTCTCCAGTGCGTACGGCGGCATCCCGTTCCCGATCCCGGAAAACGGTGCGCAGGTGCTGTGGAACTATCGGTTGTCCTGGCAGGGCGGTGACACCATCAGCTCGCCATTCGATACCTGGCTGATGACCGCCGGAGGCAAGAAAGTCCAGGCGACCCGGGCCCAATACACCTACCAGTTTCCCTATTACGTCGAAGGCGGCAGCCTGGAAAACTATTCGGGCAAGTACCTGCTGGGCAAGCTGTTCACCGAGTTGCCGTCGTCCAAGGCCGGCGAAGGCCTGATGACCCATTGGGACCTGGACCCGGCCAATCGGGCGGCCTGGCAGTACCTGGTCGGTCAGCGCCGGGTTCGTCGGGCGCCGAACATTGCCTATGACACGCCGGACTTCGTGACCTCCGGCGTCGGCTTGTTCGACGAAGCATTCATGCTGTTCGGGCCGACCGATCGTTATGACCTCAAGCTGGTGGGCAAGAAAGAGCTGATCGTCGCCTACAACAATAACCGCGCCGCGCTGGCCAAGAGCGACGACCTGGTCAAGGCGAACTTCCTCAACCCCGATCTGGTGCGTTGGGAGAAGCATCGGGTCTGGGTGGTCGAGGCCACGCTCAAATCCGGCAAGCGCCATGTCGTGCCACGTCGCACTTACTACGTCGATGAGGACTCCTGGCAGATCCTGATGGCCGACGGTTATGACGCCCAGGGCAAGCTCGGCCGGCAGATGTATTCGCTGACGTTGCTGGCACCGGACCTGCCGGCCCTGACCGCCCAGGTCATGTGGGGCAGCTACAACCTCGACACGGGGGCCTACTTCCTCAACTCATCAAGCAACGACCTGACGGTTCAGTACCAGAAAGTCGCGAAGCCTTCGGCGTCCTATTTCACCCCGGATGCCATGGCCAACGAAAACATGCGTTGAACCGGTGGCGGCCGTGGCGAGGAGGGGGTTCGTCGCGGTCGCTTACGATTTTCCAGGCGGAATAACGATATGAACGTTGAAAAAATCTTTGCGCGCCGCGGTCCGTTATGGGGAGCTTGCGCCTTGCTCGGATGCCTGCTGGCGAGCGTGCCCTGGGTCGCACAGGCCACGACCCTGGCGGTGCTGCAGCAACCGGCACTGCCGACGGCCAAGGCCCCGCGCGCGGTCTTGCTCGGGCTGGGCCGGGCCGGCGAACGCCTGGTGGCGGTGGGCGAGCGCGGGATCGTGCTGCTTTCCGATGACGCAGGCGTGACGTGGCGCCAGGCCAAGGTGCCGGTCAGCGTCAGCCTGACGGCAGTGCAGTTCGTCGATGCCGAGCAGGGCTGGGCGGTCGGTCATCTGGGCGTGGTGCTGCACACCCAGGACGGCGGCGAAACCTGGCAAAAGCAACTCGACGGCGAGCGTGCCATCGCCCTGGCGGTGCAAGTCGCTGAGCGCGATGCCAACCAACCTGGTGGTGCCAGCCACTTGGCGCAGGCACGGCACATGCTCGATGACGGGCCGGACAAGCCGTTTCTTGACCTGTACTTCAGCGACCGTCTGCACGGCTACGTCGTGGGTGCCTACAACCAGATCTACCGCACCGACGATGGCGGCCGAAGCTGGCAACCGTGGATGCAGCATGTGGACAATCCCCAGGGCTTGAACCTGTATGGCATCCGCGCCTTGGGCAAGGATTTGCTGCTGGTGGGGGAGCGCGGCCTGTTGTTGCGTTCGACCGATGCCGGGCAGTCATTCCAGGCCTTGAAGTCGCCTTATGAAGGCAGCTTTTTCGGCCTGCTCGGCACCCGCGATGGGGCCCTGATTGTCTATGGCTTGCGCGGCAACGCCTGGTGGTCCGATGACCGTGGCGGCAGTTGGCGACGTCTGGAAACCGGCATCGAGTCAACCTTGGCAAGCGCCCTCGAACTGCGCGACGGCGGCCTGCTGTTGGCCAGCCAGAGTGGCGAGCTTCTCTTCAGTCATGACCAGGGACGCAGCTTCGACAAACGTCAGAGTCGCAGTGGCGGGACCGTCGCTGCCGTGCAACAGGCGGTCGATGGCAGCCTGGCCAGCGTCGGCTTGAGCGGCGTGGCCGCTGACCAGGATCCGCGCGCCTCGGGTAAACCTTGAAACTTCACGGTGTAGCGCTATCGGGCCACGGCTCGTGCAACAGGAGTCAAACTTGAAAGACGACAGAACCCAAACCGTGATCGGCCGCCAGGAAGACTTCGACCGGGCGTCGGGCAACTTCGCCGAGCGGGCGATCTTCAACCATCGTCCGCTGGTGATCCTGCTGTGCCTGCTGGTGACCTTGGTGCTTGGTTGGCAAGCCACCCGCATCGGCATCAATGCCAGCTACGAGAAGACCATTCCCACCGGGCATCCCTATGTCGCCAATTTCCTCGAGAACCGCAGCGAGTTGAGCGGCCTGGGCAACTCGCTGCGCATTGCCGTGGAGGTCAAGCAGGGGAGTATTTTCACCAAGGATTACCTCGACACCCTGGCCAAGCTCAACGACGAGCTTTATCTGTTGCCGGGTGTCGACCGTCCCTACATGAAGTCGCTATGGACCCCGACCACGCGCTGGACTGCCGTGACCGAAGAAGGTCTGGACGGCGGCACGGTGATCCCCGACGACTACGACGGCTCGGCCGCCAGCATCGAGCAGGTGCGGACCAACGTGGGCCGCTCAGGGGAAGTCGGTCAATTGGTCGCGGGCAACTTCAAGTCCAGCGTGATCTTCGTGCCGTTGCTGGAAATCAATCCGCAGACGGGCAAGGCGCTGGATTACGGCGAATTCTCCCGGCAACTGGAGGCGCTGCGGGATAAGTATCAGACCGACGATCTGAGGATTCACATCACCGGCTTTACCAAAATCGTCGGCGACCTGATCGAAGGGATGACCCAAGTCCTGCTGTTCTTCGTGGTGGCGGTCCTGGTGACGGTGCTGGTGCTGTTCGGCTACACCCGTTGCGCGCGCAGCACCCTGGTGGTGGTGACGTGTTCACTGGCCGCGGTGCTTTGGCAACTGGGGCTGCTTGCCTTGCTCGGTTATGAGCTGGACCCGTACTCGGCACTGGTGCCGTTCCTGGTCTTCGCCATCGGCATGAGCCATGGCGCGCAGAAGATGAACGGCATCATGCAGGACATCGGCCGTGGCACTCACCGCGTGGTCGCCGCGCGTTATACCTTCCGCCGGTTGTTCGCTGCCGGCATCACCGCGTTGCTCTGTGATGCGGTCGGTTTTGCGGTGTTGCTGCTGATCAACATCCGAGTGATCCAGGACCTGGCGATCACCGCCAGCCTCGGCGTGGCGGTGCTGATTTTCACCAACCTGATTCTGCTGCCGATCCTGCTCAGCTACATCGGCGTCAGCCCGGCAGCGGCGCAACGCAGCCTGAGTTCGGAAACCCATGAGCAACAGGCGCAGATCAAGCATCCGCTGTGGCGCGTGCTCGATCTGTTCACCCAACGGCGCTGGGCCATTGGCGCCATGCTGGTTGGCTTGCTGTTGGCCGCGTTTGGTTTTGCCGTGAGCCTGCACCTGAAAATCGGCGACCTGGACCCCGGCGCTCCGGAGCTGCGGGCCGACTCGCGCTACAACCGCGATGCGCTGTTCATGACGCAAAACTACGCGGCCAGCTCGGACATCTTCGTGGTCATGATCAAGACGCCGGAGGATCAGTGCACCCGTTACGCCAGCCTGTCCGCGGTGGACGCGCTGGCCTGGCAACTGGAGCAATTGCCCGGTGTGGAGTCGACCACCTCGATGGCGGCACTGAGCAAGATCGCCACGGCCGGTTATAACGAAGGCAACTTCAAATGGTATGAACTGATCCCCAACGACGGCGCGCTGGGGGCCGTGCAAACCCGTGCACCGCGGGAGTTGTTCAACCAGGGGTGTTCGATGCTGTCGTTGTACGTCTACCTGGCCGATCACAAGGCTGACACCTTGAACCGGGTGGTGGAGGCCAGTGAGCAATTCATTGCCGGGCATCAGATGCCGGAGGTCAAGTTCATGCTGGCGGCCGGCAGCGCGGGGATCGAAGCGGCGACCAATATCGTGGTGAAGAAGTCCATGCGCGAGATGCTGTTCTGGGTCTACGGTGCGGTCAGCCTGCTGTGTTTGCTGACCTTCCGCAGCTGGCGGGCGACCCTGTGCGCGATGCTGCCGCTGATGCTCACCTCGATCCTGTGTGAGGCGCTGATGGTGGGGCTGGGCATGGGGGTGAAAGTCGCGACACTGCCGGTCATTGCCTTGGGCGTGGGCATTGGCGTCGATTATGCGCTCTATGTGTTGAGCGTGATCCTGGCGCGGATGCGTGCTGGCGACACCTTGGCCCAGGCGTATTACCAGGCGCTGCTGTTTACCGGCAAGGTGGTGTTGCTGACAGGCATGACATTGGCGGTGGCGGTGTCGACCTGGGCGTTTTCACCGATCAAGTTTCAGGCTGACATGGGGGTGTTGCTGGCCTTTATGTTCCTGGTGAACATGCTTGGGGCCTTGATTCTGCTGCCGGCCTTGGCTTGGTTGCTGTTGCCGCAGAGGGTGTTTGTAAAAAAGCCTGTGCTTAGTCGGCGGGAGCGGTGGGTGAGAGGCTGACGGTTTTTTTGGAAGGGTTGTGGGAGCGAGCTTGCTCGCGAAGAGGCCGGCACAGCCAACATCTTCATTGACTGAGCCACCGCTATCGCGAGCAAGCTCCCTCCCACACTGGATTTTCAGCAGGCACAAAAATTCAGGTGCACCGAGCCCCCTGTGGGAGCGAGCCTGCTCGCGAAGAGGCCGGCACAGCCAACATCTTCATTGACCGAGCCACCGCCATCGCGAGCAAGCTTTGCTTCCACAGATCTGATATCTGATGGGGGACGACCCGCCGTCACGGCGAAACCATAAGCGGCCGTTACCGCAGCAACGGATATTCACACCAAGTCAAACAACCGATTTCGCCGCACCCAACCCCGGTCCAGCCGAATAACGAACCACACTAAGAACAGCCAACGTCGCAACCACCAACCCAGGCGAAGTCGCCAGCAATACAGCCGTGGTCCCGCCCCCGGCCGCCAGGATCTGCCCAGCGGCGAGAGGCCCGGCAACCGACCCCAGGCGCCCGATGGCCACCGCGGCACCCACCCCCGTCGCACGCACCGCCGTAGGATAGGAGGGCGGTGCCAACGCATAGAGAACCAACTGCGCAGCCATGACAAACAACCCGGCGGCAAACCCGGCGATGGCCATTGGCACGATACCAACGGACAACCCGACCCCGGCCAGGGCGCTCAGCAGACCAGCATAGACAAACAGTACCACCTTGACCCCATTGCAACGGTCCAGCAACAGGCCGCCCAGCAACGAGCCAAGGGCTCCGCCAATGTTGAAGAGCATCTGCACCAGGCCGGCCTGGGGTTTGCTGAAGCCCTGTTCCAGCAACAACGAAGGCAGCCAGTTGAGCAACATGTACATCACCGTCAGGGTGAAGAAGTAGCTCAGCCACAGCGCCAAGGTAGTACGACCGCGACCTTCACCGAACAGCGCCTGGGCGGTGGAACCGCGCGAGGAGCCGCTGTCACCCTGTGCCTGGCGAAAGGCGCTGGATTCTGGAAGCCACAGGAGCATCAACGGGACCACCAGCAAGGGTGCCAAACCACCGATAAAAAACGTCATCTGCCAGTGCTCGCCAAACAGCATGGCGACCACGGCGGCCAACGCACCACCCAACGGCACCCCCGCGTACATCACGCTGATGGCCGTGCCCCGGCGCTGCTCGCCCACGGCTTCGGCACACAGGGCAATGAGGTTGGGCAGGGCGGCCCCAAGACCCAGGCCGGTCATGAAGCGCACCAGCAACAGGCTGGAGAAATGTTCGACATAAGCGGTGCTGAGGGAAAACACGCCGAACAGCAAGACTGCGGCGATGAGGATTTTCTTGCGACCGATGCGATCAGCGATCCAGCCACCGAAGAAAGCTCCCGGCAACAACCCGATGATGCCGGCGCTGAACACCCAGCCCATCATTTTCGGGTCGAGGGCAAACGTCTGTCGCAACCCTGCGGCGGCGGTGCCGGCTGACTGCAGGTCGAAACCCTCGATCAACGCAACGATGAAACACAAGGCGATGGTCAGCGTCGCACGACGCGCCGGACGGTCCATGGCAAATCCTCTTATTGTTTTTGTGAGGGAACACCGGCTCGAAGGAAAACCGGTGGGTGCATTTAAGATTAACAAAGCTAACTAAAAAATGAAGGGTGCGGACAGGACGTCAACAATCGACCAGTTCATGATGTAAATCAGAGGTTTGGCCAGAATCCTCAAACGAATTAGTAAATTAGTTAATTATATTAATGTTCGATTATCGGTCATTCTGGATTGACGAAGCGCCCGTACCGTTTCCATTCTTTGTCCGCGCGGCCCCCATCGCCAAGGTTGGGCCGATCAAAACAAAAACAATAAATGGACACCAAACATGCCAAACCTTGTCCGGGATGCGCTGAAGGCGCGCCCTGTTTCATCCCTTGTCCCTCTGCTGGCCTGTCTCGGATTGAGCCTGGGTTCTCCGGTCTCGTGGGCGGAAGGCGTCATCGACGACAGCCACGGCACCCTGACCTTGCGCAACTACTACATGGACCGCGACTACAAGGACGACGGCGCCAAGACCGCAGCCAGGGAATGGGCCCAAGGCGTGTTCATGAACGTCGAGTCGGGATTTACCCCAGGCACCGTCGGGTTCGGCCTCGACGTGAGGGGATTGCTGGGCATCAAGCTCGACTCGTCGCCGGACCGAAGCGGTACGGAACTGCTGCCTGTGTCGAGCAGCGACAAGCGCGCGGCGGATGAGTATTCGCGCCTGGGCGTGACCGGCAAGCTGCGTTTCGCGCAAACCACAGTGAAGACCGGCGACGTGTCGATTTTCCTGCCGTTTGCCTTCGCCAGCCCGTCGCGGCTGTTGCCTCAGACCTTTCGCGGTACGACCCTCAGCTCCAAGGATTTCGACGGTTTGGTGTTGAACACGGGTTACATCGACCGCATCGCCCGGCGCGATTCCACCGATTACCAGCCCATGAGCATCGCCTCGCCCAATCGTCGTTTCAACGGTGCGGCGACTTCATCCCATATGGCCTATGTGGGCGGCGACTACCAGGTCAACAAAGACCTCAGCCTGCGGGCCTACCACGCCGAAGTCGCGGATCTGTACCAACAGAATACCCTGGCATTGCTGCACAACCTGCCATTGGGCGACGGTGTGCTAACCACCGACCTGCGCAGCTTTTTCAGTGATGAAGACGGCGCGGCCAAGGCGGGCAAGGTGGATAACCGCAACGTTTCGGCGCTGGTCGGTTATCGCCTGGGAGGGCATCGCGTCAGCCTGGGCTACATGCACGCCAGTGGCGATACGGCCACGCCGTATGTGTCCGGCACCGAGCTGATGGGCTTGAGCGAAATGACCATGAGCTCGGATTTCCTCAATGCCAAGGAACGCACCTGGCAGGCCATTCATGACTACGATTTCGCTGCCGTGGGCGTGCCGGGCCTGAGGAGCCGATTGCGTTATGTGCGTGGTGACCACATCGAGCTGGCGGCCCTCAATGCCGAGGATCGCAAGGAGCGCGAGTTCCAGATGGAGCTGGGGTATGTGGTCCAGAGCGGCCCACTGAAAAACGTCGGGCTGCTGGCGCGCAAATCGATCTACCGCAACGACTTCCCGGGTACGGCGGCGTTTCGCGATGAAAACCAGACCCGGTTCCTGGTGACGTACAGCGTGCCGATCTGGTGATGCATTGGGGTGCGACGCAGTGCTCTCGTGGCGAGGGAGCTTGCTCCCGCTGGGTTGCGCAGCGACCCAAAAATCGTCGACTCGGTCAGCCTGACGCACCGCATTGGATAGCCTGGGGGCTGCTGCGCAGCCCAGCGGGAGCAAGCTCCCTCGCCACAGGGGGGAGCGGTGTTCCTTACTGATAAACCTTCTTCAACAACCGCAGCAACTCCTCACGCTCAGCCGCTGAGAGGGTCGTGGTGGAATCAAGGTCGCTCTGGGCAGCGATGTGCTTGAGTTCCTTGAGCAGGGTTTCGCCGGTCTTGCTCAGGAAAATCCCATACGAGCGCTTGTCCGGTTTGCAGCGTACACGCACGGCCAGGGCGCGGCTTTCCAGTTTGTTCAGCAGCGGCACCACCTGGGGTGGTTCGATCGCCAGGGCCTTGGCCAGGTCGGCCTGCATCAGGCCGGGATTCTGGTCGATGATCGCCAGGGCCGAGAACTGGGCGGGGCGCAGGTCGTGGACGGCGAGCCGGCCGATCAGGTTCTGGAACAGTTTCAACTGGGCGCGACGCAGGGCATAGCCGATCAGGTCGTCCAACGCGGAGTCCAGCGGTGCCTGCGCGTCGGTACCGGCGACCAGGGGCTCGGCGGGTTCGGCAAGCTTGGAAGACTTGGCCATCGAAGTGAGCTTCCTCAAAGTAAGTGATTAATAAGGCTATCCAGTTTGCCGAGGTTGCGGCGCGCTGGCTATGGGCTTGGGTACATTCAGTTTTTTAAATCTTCAACCCAGCCTCTGAAAAATACAGGTAAATCGATTAATAGTTAATTGACATAACTAATTTTCCGGTTTAGTTTTTGATCATCTTCAGCCAAGAACAAGAGAGCCCGCATCATGAGCAATTACGAAGGTCGCTGGAAAACGGTCAAGGTCGATATCGAAGAGGGCATCGCTTGGGTCACCCTCAACCGCCCGGAAAAACGCAACGCCATGAGCCCGACCCTCAATCGCGAGATGATCGACGTGCTCGAGACCCTGGAGCAGGATCCAGCCGCCGGCGTATTGGTGCTGACTGGCGCCGGTGATGCGTGGACTGCCGGCATGGACCTCAAGGAATACTTCCGCGAAGTGGATGCCGGGCCGGAAATCCTCCAGGAAAAGATCCGTCGCGAAGCGTCGCAGTGGCAGTGGAAACTGTTGCGCATGTACGCCAAGCCGACCATCGCCATGGTCAATGGCTGGTGCTTCGGTGGTGGTTTCAGCCCGTTGGTGGCGTGCGACCTGGCGATCTGCGCCGACGAAGCGACCTTCGGTCTCTCGGAAATCAACTGGGGCATCCCGCCGGGCAACCTGGTCAGCAAGGCCATGGCCGATACCGTGGGCCATCGCCAATCGCTCTACTACATCATGACCGGCAAGACCTTCGGCGGGCAGAAAGCCGCCGAGATGGGCTTGGTCAATGAAAGCGTGCCCCTGGCGCAGCTGCGCGAAGTCACCGTGGAACTGGCGCGCAACCTGCTGGAGAAAAACCCGGTGGTGCTGCGGGCCGCCAAACATGGCTTCAAGCGCTGCCGCGAACTGACCTGGGAGCAGAACGAGGATTACCTGTACGCCAAGCTCGACCAGTCGCGCCTGCTCGACACCGAGGGTGGCCGCGAGCAGGGCATGAAACAGTTCCTGGACGACAAGAGCATCAAGCCGGGCCTGCAAACCTATAAGCGCTGAATCGACCGGCGAACGGTGGGCCGCATCCCGCTGTTCGCTGCGTCGCCCTGACGCTACTGTTACATCGCTGCAATGTGTTCCCGATAAAGACAATTAAAGAGGAATCACCATGCTGGACGTGCCCCTGTTGATTGGCGGCCAGTCGTGCCCGGCCCGCGATGGCCGGACCTTTGAACGCTGCAACCCGGTGACGGGTGAGGTGGTGTCTCGCGTGGCTGCCGCCACCCTGGAAGACGCCGATGCCGCCGTGGCCGCCGCCCAAGCGGCGTTTCCCGCCTGGGCCGCGCTGGCGCCCAACGAGCGCCGTACACGTTTGTTGCGTGCGGCCGAGCAATTGCAGGCCCGCAGTGGCGAGTTTATCGCCGCCGCCGGCGAGACCGGCGCCATGGCCAACTGGTACGGCTTCAATGTGCACCTGGCGGCGAACATGCTGCGCGAAGCCGCGTCCATGACGACCCAGATCAACGGCGAAATCATTCCTTCGGACGTGCCCGGCAGTTTCGCCATGGCCCTGCGTCAGCCTTGTGGCGTGGTGCTGGGCATCGCCCCCTGGAACGCCCCGGTGATTCTTGCGACCCGCGCCATCGCCATGCCCCTGGCCTGCGGTAACACCGTGGTACTCAAGGCTTCCGAGATCAGCCCGGCGGTGCACCGCTTGATTGGCCAGGTGCTCCAAGACGCCGGGCTGGGCGACGGCGTGGTCAACGTGATCTGCAATGCACCGGCGGATGCGCCAGCCATTGTCGAACGGTTGATCGCCAACCCGGCGGTGCGCCGAGTGAACTTCACCGGCTCGACCCACGTCGGGCGCATCGTCGGCGAACTGTCGGCGCGCCATCTCAAGCCGGCGTTGCTGGAGCTCGGCGGCAAGGCGCCGCTGTTGGTGCTGGACGACGCTGACCTGGATGCAGCGGTGCAAGCGGCCGCCTTCGGGGCCTACTTCAACCAGGGCCAGATCTGCATGTCCACCGAGCGATTGATCGTCGATGCCCGCGTGGCGGATGCGTTCGTCGCCAAGTTGACCGCCAAGATCGCCACCTTGCGTGCCGGCGATCCGGCGGCTGGCGATTCGGTGCTGGGCTCGTTGGTCGATGCCAGTGCCGGCCAGCGCATCAAGGGGCTGATCGACGATGCCTTGGCCAAAGGCGCGACGCTGGTCAGCGGTGGCCAGTTGGAAGGCAGCATCCTGCAGCCGACCTTGCTCGACGGCGTCACCGCACACATGCGCCTGTACCGTGAAGAGTCCTTCGGGCCGGTGGCGGTGCTGCTGCGCGGCGACGGCGATGAAGAACTGCTGCGCCTGGCCAACGATTCCGAGTTTGGCCTGTCGGCCGCCATCTTCAGTCGCGACACCAGCCGTGCGCTGGCCTTGGCCCAGCGGGTCGAGTCGGGCATTTGCCACATCAACGGCCCGACCGTGCACGACGAGGCGCAAATGCCTTTTGGTGGGGTCAAGTCCAGCGGTTACGGCAGCTTTGGCGGCAAGGCGTCCATCGAGCATTTCACCCAATTGCGTTGGGTGACCTTGCAGAGCGGTCCGCGGCATTACCCGATCTGAAACCCGTCGCATCGTGGGCGGCCCGGCCATGAAGGCCGCCGCCCGGATGCAGGCCAGAATAATAATGACAAGGCCGCAGCCCTGTGCTGCCACGCTCCGCTCGCATCGCGACCCGAGTGTGCCTTGGTGGAGGAAATGTACGTGAGTTCCGAGTCCAGATCGTCCTCCCGACCCGAGGCCGGGCGTTATCGCCAGGTGTCGATTGGTCACCCTGCCGTCGAAGTCCGGGAAGAGCGTGGCATCTTGCACATGCGTTCCCTGGAGCCCCTGGCCCCCTTGCCGGCGCGTTTGCTCGAGCGCCTGGTGCACTGGGCCGAGGTGCGCCCACAGCAGACATTTATCGCGGCCCGTGAAGCGGGTGGCGACTGGCGTCGAGTCAGCTATGCGCAGATGCTCGACAGCGTCCGGGCCATCGCCCAAAGCCTGCTGAGTTACGGATTGTCGGCGGAAAAACCCCTGGCGTTGCTCTCCGGCAACGACATCGAGCACCTGCAAATGGCCCTCGGCGCAATGTACGCCGGCATTCCCTATTGCCCGGTTTCACCGGCCTATTCATTGCTGTCCCAGGATTTCGCCAAGCTGCGCCACGTCTGCGATCTGTTGCAGCCGGGTCTGGTGTTTGTCAGCGAAGCCGCACCGTTCGAGCGGGCGATCAATGCCGTATTGCCAGCGGACGTCCCCTTGATCACCGTGCGTGGCGAGATGGCGGGCCGGCCTGGGACCCGTTTTGCCAGCCTGCTGGCCCAACCCGGCGGCATTGAAGCCGAGCAGGCGTTCGCCGCCACCGGGCCGGACAGCATTGCCAAGTTCCTGTTTACCTCGGGCTCCACCAAGCTGCCCAAGGCGGTGATCACCACCCAACGCATGCTGTGCGCCAATCAGCAGATGCTGCTGCAGACCTTTCCAGTGTTCGGCGAGACGCCGCCGGTGCTGGTGGACTGGCTGCCGTGGAACCACACATTCGGTGGCAGCCACAACCTCGGCATTGTGCTGTACAACGGCGGCACGTTCTACCTGGACGACGGTAAACCCACCGCCCAGGGCTTTGCCGAGACCCTGCGCAACCTCAAGGAAATTTCGCCGACGGCCTACCTGACCGTGCCCAAGGGCTGGGAGGAATTGGTCAGCGCCCTGGAGCAGGACGGTGAATTGCGCGAGCGTTTCTTCAAGCGTATCAGCCTGTTCTTCTTTGCCGCGGCGGGCCTGTCGCAAACGACCTGGGACCGGCTCGACAAGGTCGCCGAGCAGCATTGCGGCGAACGTATCCGCATGATGGCCGGCCTGGGCATGACCGAGGCGTCGCCGTCCTGCACCTTCACCACCGGGCCCTTGTCCATGGCCGGCTACATTGGCCTACCGGCGCCTGGTTGCGAAGTCCGGCTGGTGCCGGTGGACGGCAAGTTCGAAGGGCGCTTTCGCGGGCCGCACATCATGCCTGGCTACTGGCGCTCGCCGCAGCAGACCGCTGACGTGTTCGACGAGGACGGTTTTTATTGTTCCGGGGATGCGATCAAGCTGGCCGATGCCAGCAATCCGCAGCTGGGGCTGATGTTCGATGGACGGATCGCCGAGGATTTCAAATTGTCCTCCGGGGTGTTCGTCAGCGTCGGCCCGTTGCGCAACCGAGCGGTGCTGGAAGGCACGCCCTATGTCCAGGACCTGGTGATCACCGCACCGGATCGCGAGTGCCTGGGCGCACTGGTGTTTCCACGCCTTGCGGAATGCCGACGCCTGTCAGGCCTGGGGGCGGTGGCTAGCGATGCCCAGGTACTTGCCAGCCCGCCGGTACGCCGATGGTTCGCCGACTGGCTGCAGCGCCTGAACCGCGAAGCCAGTGGCAACGCCAGTCGCGTGGAATGGATTGCCTTGCTTGATGAGCCGGCCTCCATCGACCGCGGTGAAATCACCGACAAGGGCTCGATCAACCAGCGGGCGGTGTTGCAGTGGTGGGCGGAGAAGGTGGAGGCGTTGTATCGCGGGGAGGATGCGTCGATCCTGCGGGCGGGGCCTGTGGCTTAACGCAAGAACTGCATACCCCCTGTGGGAGCGAGCTTGCTCGCGATAGCGGCGGCCCAGCAGCATTGATGTTGCCTGGCACACCGCCATCGCGAGCAAGCTCGCTCCCACAGTTGTTAACCCCTTACAACTCCTGCAGAGGATGTGGTTTAACGCCGCCCCAACAGCAAGCCCACCACCAGCCCGAACCCAGCGGAAATCGCCACGGTCTGCCAGGGGTGGCCGCCAATGTAGACCTCGGTGGCATCGACCATCGGACGGGTGCGCTCCCGGGCGCTGGCGACCGAATCGAGGGCCTGTTGCAGTTTCTGGGAGACCTGGCCGCGCAGGTTTTCGGCTTCTTCGCCCACCAGCGAGGCACTGCTTTTGAGCAGCTTCTCCGATTCTTCAATCAATGCCTTCAGTTCGCTGAAGGCCTGATCCTTGATTTGCTCTCCGTTCGTTTGCACGGTGCCTTTACGGGCCATGGAAATGCTCCTTGTGGATGATGGCATTGAACAATGGAGTGTTGCGCTTGCACAAAAGTTGCAGCGCGCGGCCCTGGCAGGGCATTCCATCGCAAATCGTGGTTAAGACGTTTCCCTGCAAGGTGTAAGATGGCGCCTATTTACGCAACAGGTAATTCCCATGAGCTTCAATCTGGCTGACAAGCCCCTGGCCGAGCGCGCCGCGCTGGAAGACGAAAAATCCCGACTCTTTGAACTGTGGCAAAACAATTTGGGCAAGGCCAAGGGCGATGCCGCCCGCCTGTTCGGCGAGCGCTCCAAGCGCAAGGGCAAGTGGGCCGAGTGGGTGCGTGCCGAACTGGACGGCATGTCGCCGCCGGAATACGCCAACATGGTGCGCAGTGAAGTCAATCGCCTGATGGCCGCCAACAAGTAAGCCTCAGGCGAACGTCGCGGTAATGGCCTCGCGCACCTTGACCACCGCCGGGTCCATCTGAGTGTGCGTCCGCCAGCCCAGTTCGATGGGGTAGCGGGGCAAGGCCAGGGGGCAGGGCAGCAAGGCCAGGCCGCTGAGGTCGGCGATGGCCCGGGCGGCGTGGGCCGGAATCGTTGCCACGGCCTGGCTGCCCTTGAGCAGGAACGGCAACCCGGCAAAATGCGTGGTCGAGGCACAGACGCGCCGACTCAGGCCAAGCCCGGCCAGCCCTTCGTCGGTGATGCCGATGAAGCCCCCCGAAGACACCAGCAGATGCTCACGGGCCACGAACGCCTCCAGGCTGAGGGTTTGTTGGCCTTGGGCCAGGCTCGCCGCGTCCAGGAGGCAGGCGTAGTCGCCTTCGCCCAACACCTGGCGGCTGAGCAACCGTTGGGCGAAACCGCCCGCCGTGATCGCCAGGTCAAAGTCGCGCTCCATCAAGGCCCGGCCGACGATCTGGCTGTGGGTCTGGCGGAAAATCAAGCGCAGGCCCGGCGCGCGGCGGGCCACTTCCTCGATCAGGCGGCGTCCATGGGCAATCTCGAAATCGTCCGACAGGCCGACGATGACCGACCGACCGACGTAATGACTGGCGTCCGGGTCGATCATCGCCAGGCTCTGGCGACATTTGTCCAGGGCTTCGCTGATCACCGGTTTCAATTGATTGGCCCGCAACGTCGGCGCCAACCCCCGTCCCGTACGCACGAACAATTGATCGCCATACACATCGCGAAGCCTGCGCAATGCGGCGCTGATGGCCGATTGCGTCACGCCCAGGCGCACGGCGGCGCGGCTGGCGCTGGATTCGTCATGCAGAGCTTCGAAGGTCTTGAGCAGGTTGAGGTCGATGTCGGCGATATTCATGAGGCTCATATCATTTAGCAGCATTCGGGGCTTTATTCATGATCGGTCGCTGCTTGAGAATCAGCAACACCTGATGATCAAGGAGTTGAAAAACCATGCCCAAATCCATTGTGGCTGCCCTGCAGATCGGTTCGTTGCCGGGTGGCAAGGGCGAGACCCTGGCGCAGATCCTTTCCTATGAAGACGCCATTCGCCAAGCCGGTGCACGCCTGGTGGTCATGCCTGAAGCGCTGTTGGGTGGCTATCCCAAGGGCGAGGGGTTCGGGACGCAACTGGGTTACCGATTGCCGGAGGGGCGCGAGGCGTTTGCCCGCTACTTTGCCAACGCCATTGACGTGCCCGGCGTGGAAACCGAAGCGCTGGCCGGGCTGTCGGCGCGCACCGGGGCGAGCCTGGTGCTGGGCGTCATCGAGCGTGTCGGTAGCACCCTGTACTGCACCGCGCTGTATTTCGAACCCGATGCAGGCCTTGTGGCCCGGCACCGCAAGTTGATGCCCACCGGCACCGAGCGACTGATCTGGGGCAAGGGCGATGGTTCGACCTTGCCGGTAATCGACAGCCAGGTCGGCCGGGTTGGCGCGGCGGTGTGCTGGGAGAACATGATGCCGCTGCTGCGCACCGCGATGTACGCCAAGGGCGTGGAAGTCTGGTGCGCACCGACCGTTGATGAGCGGGAGATGTGGCAGGTGACCATGCGCCATATCGCTCACGAAGGGCGCTGTTTTGTGGTCAGCGCCTGTCAGGTCCAGGCGTCGCCGCAGTCCCTGGGCATTGACGTCGCGCATTGGCCGGCCGAGCGGCCGCTGATCGCCGGTGGCAGTGTGATAGTCGGGCCCATGGGGGATGTACTCGCCGGACCGCTGAAAGACACCGCAGGGTTATTGACCGCCGAAATCGACACCGATGATCTGGTGCGGGCGCGCTATGACTATGATGTGGTCGGGCACTACGCCAGGCCGGACGTGTTCGAACTGGTGGTGGACGAACGCGCCAAGCCCGGCGTGCGCTTCACGGCGTGATTCACCACGTCGCCGCGGAGCCTGGCAGCTCGAGGGTCCCGCGGTCGACGAAGCGCATCGTGCCGAACACGCCGCCGGCGAGCTTGCCCTTGAGTACATAGGGCAGGTTGTCCAGGCTTTGGGTCTGGCTCAGGCCCAAGGTCTGGCGCAGCACGGAAAACGCCGAAATGCTCACCGGCACACTCAGGATCGCTTCGGAAAAGCGCGGGATCGAACCGGCCTGGTCACTGACCCCTGTCGCCAGCGTACGACCATTGACCTCCAGGTCCAAGGCCATGCCGTTGTAGTCGATGGCGGTTTCGTTGGGGTTCTGCACACGCAGTTTCACCGCAAAACGCACTTCCAAGCCCTGGTTGGGCAATGGCTCGATGCCCACCACGTTGATGTTCAGCGGGTCACGGTGCGGGAAGAGGGCGCAGGCGCTCAGGCTGAGCATGATCAGGAAAACGGAAAGGCCGAGGATTCTGCGCATGGATAGACTCTCAATGAATGAAAAAACTCGGAAGCGATTGAGCACGATACCCTGGCGAGAGCGCTTTTGTGGCGAGGGAGCTTGCTCCCGCTCGGTTGCGCAGCAACCGCAACAGCTTGGGCCGCTGCGCAGCCCAGCGGGAGCAAGCTCCCTCGCCACAAAAGCTCACACACCACAAAGACTCATTCCACAGATTCATACCACACTGACTCATCCGTCAAAGGGCTCCTGACAGTTTCTGACACCAGCCTCTGCTAATCTGCGTCATCTTTTCTTTGCGGACAGTCCATCGTGTCGCGTACCACTCGGCTGCTCACTTTGTTGCAAGTCCTGCGAGGCAAGCGTTGCCCAGTCACCGCCGCGACATTGGCGGGTGAACTGAACGTCTCCGAGCGCACCTTGTACCGCGACATTGCCGAACTCACGGCCCTTGGCGCGCCGATCCAGGGCGAAGCGGGCATTGGTTATGTATTGCGCAGCGGCCTGTTCCTGCCGCCACTGATGTTCACCGCCGATGAAATCGAGGCCATTGTGCTGGGCTTGCGCTACGTGGATCAGCGCGCCGACGAGGTGCTGGGCAAGGCGGCCGCCGATGCCCTGGCGAAGGTCGCCGCGGTGCTTGCCCCGGATGTGCGGGACGCGTTGCGCAACCCCACGGTGCTGCCTGGCCCGCCGGGTTATGGCTATCCGCAGAATACTGTGGAACTGAATGTCTACCGCCAGGCCATTCGCGCCCAGGCCAAGCTGCACATCGACTACGCCGACGTGAACAAGACCCCGAGCCAACGGCTGATCTGGCCGCTGGCCCTGGGCTTTTTCAATGAGGCGCGGGTGGTGGTGGCCTGGTGCGAATTGCGCGGCGCCTATCGGACTTTTCGCACCGATCGGATTGCCTCGGCCACCGAGCAGGGCGAGCGCTATCCAGGCCGGCGCAGCGATTTGCTGCGGGACTGGTTTGCGCTGATGAAGCTGGACGAAACCGGGCGTTTCACTCCTGACAAAAACTGACACAGCGCTGTTCTAGCATGGTGCCAGATCGATAAAACAAGGAGCCATGCCATGTCCAACCCCGTCTCTTCCCTGGCCCCGGCCATCGCCGGCTACATCGCGGCTGCCAATGCCCGTGACAGTTCGGCGGTGACGCGTTTCTTCGCCGAGGACGCCAATGTGTTCGATGAAGGCCAACACCGTGTCGGCACCCAGGCCATCGCCCAATGGATGGAAGACACCGCCCAGCGCTTCCAGCCGCGAGTCGAGGTTCTCGATGTGCAGCAACGCACAGGCAAGGTGCTGGTGCACAACCTGATCTCCGGCACATTCCCCGGCAGCCCATTGGAGCTGCGCTATACCTTCCGGCTCGATGAGCAGGGCAAGATCAGTCGGTTGGATATTTCAATCTAGCACTCTGCCCCAACGCTGTTACACCAGGAGTTGAACGCTGTTGTGCCAGGAGTTGAACGCCTTTGTGGCGAGGGAGCTTGCTCCCGCTGGGCTGCGCAGCGGCCCCAAGTTTTTGCGGTTGCTGCGCAACCGAGCGGGAGCAAGCTCCCTCGCCACAGGGCTCGGCGTTGAGTCCACAAGCAGGTGAATGACTCATCACCCCATGCTGCCATGGCATACTCCCCACCTTCGTTTTCCGGACCCGGGCCGTATGACTTTCGACTCCCCCCTGAGTGCTTGGCAGCACGCCATCGAACACCGCGGTTTCGTCCAGGATGAGGCCCAGGAATTGGCCATCATGGCCCTGGAGCAATGCCACCAGGCGTTGCACGAAAGGCGCAAGTCGATCAAGGGCGTTTATCTCTGGGGGCCGGTGGGGCGTGGCAAGACCTGGCTGATGGACCGCTTTTATGAAAGCCTCAAGGTGCCGGCACGCCGTCAGCACTTCCATCATTTCATGGCGTGGGTGCACCAGCGTTCATTCCAGCTCACCGGCACGCCGGACCCTTTGCAGGCCCTGGCCAGGGAGTTGAGCGCGGAAGTACGGGTGCTGTGTTTCGACGAGCTGTTCGTCAGCGACATTGGTGACGCGATCATCCTCGGGCGCTTGTTCCAAGTGATGTTCGAGCTGGGCATGGTGATGGTGAGTACCTCCAACCTGCCGCCGGAAGAGCTTTATGCCAACGGCCACAACCGCGAGCGCTTCCTGCCGACCATCACCGCGATCAAGCAGCACATGCAGATCGTGCCGGTGAACGGCTGGCAAGACCATCGCCAACACCCAGGCCAATTGCAGCAGCGTTACTGGTTGCGCGATCCAGGGCAACCCGACCCGCTGGGCGATGTCTTCGACCTGTTGACCGCCGGGCAGGTGTCGAGCCGAGCGCCGATTGAAGTGGGCCATCGTCTGCTGGAACCGGTCCAGGCCAGCGATGCCGTGCTGTGGAGCCGTTACGCCGACTTGTGCGAGCAACCGTTTTCAGCGTTGGATTTCATGGCGCTGTGCGACCGCTTCAATGTCATCCTGCTCAGTGACGTGCCCTGTCTGAGCGCTGAACAGCGCGAAGGGCGTATTGCTCGTGGCACCGAGGACGGCGTCGAACGGGTCGTGGCCGGTGATCGTGAGTTGCCGCAGTTGTCGGTCCACGACGACGGCGTGCGGCGATTCATCGCCCTGGTCGATGAATGTTATGACCGCAAGGTGCCGCTGTGTCTTTCGGCCGCGGTGCCGATGGATGAGTTGTACACCGAGGGCTATCTGCAATTCCCGTTTCGCCGTACGCTCAGTCGCCTCCAGGAAATGCAAATGCAACGTTTCGGTCAGTACGCCTGACCTGTATCCCGCCGACGGCATTGTGCCGCGGTCCTACTGAAGTGAGATGGAAGGTCATGGAAGAAGCCAAGGACATCCTTGTTCTGCAAGCCAGCTACACCAACCCGGTCCACGCCGAAGCGATCTGTCATGTGCTCAACGGTTACGCGCAGGATCCGATGGGTGGGGGGCATCCGTTGCCGGCCGAGGTACTGCTGCACCTGCCGGAGGAGCTGGCCAAGCGGCCCCATGCCTTCAGCGTGCTGGCGTTTGTCAATGGAGAACCGGCGGGGCTGGTCAATTGCTTCGAAGGTTTTTCAACCTTTGCCTGCCGGCCCCTGGTGAATATCCACGACGTGGCGGTCATGCCGGAATTTCGCGGCCTCGGGTTGAGCCAGAAGATGCTGCAGAAGGTCGAGGACATTGCCCGTCAGCGCGGTTGCTGCAAGATCACCCTGGAAGTGCTTGAAGGCAATGCCGTCGCCCAGGGCAGCTACGCCAAGTTCGGCTTTGCCGCCGGCATGTTCGACCCGGCCCACGGCATTATGCAGTTCTGGATCAAGCCCCTGTAAAAGCGGGCTTCTGGTGGGGTGCGGTTATTTTTGCACCACCTCAGCCAAGGGCGCCTTGGGCTGCATCAGGCTGAAGTCGATCAGAGCCCTGCGCGGGGCTTCATACGGATTGCCGATCAGCAGGGGACGGGCCTTGAAGTCATCGCTGACCAGGCTCTTGCTGCGGTCCAGCTCATCGAAGCTCAGGCCGGCCAGGTCTGCCCAGGTGTGAATCAGGTGCGAGCTGCTGTAGGGCCGTGACAGGTCGCCGGCAAAGTTCCAGTCATGGTTTTCGCGCCACTTGGGCGAAGCCCAGGCCATGAAGGGAATGGTATACATCGGCGCTGTCGGCTTGGCTTCGTTACGGCCCAGCGTGCCGTGACCCTGCGAATCGAACACGTCTTCACCATGGTCCGAGAGGTACAGCAGGAAACCGTTGGGGTCGGTCCTGGCGTAATCCTTGATCAGGCTGGAGACGACGAAGTCGTTGTACAACACCGCGTTATCGTAGCTGTTGTAGGTCGGGACCTGATCATCACGCAGGCCCGCCGGTACGCCCTGGCGATCAGTGAACTTGTTGAACGTCGGCGGGTACCGGTATTGATAACTCATGTGGGTGCCGAGCAGGTGCACCACGATCAGCTTGCGCGGCGCGCTGTCGGCCAGGGCCTTGTTGAACGGCTCGATCACGTCGCCATCGTACTGCGCGGAGTTCTGGTTGCGGTTGTTGTTCAGGTACACCTGTTCATCGGCCTGTTGGGAAAAGGTCGTGAGCATGGTGTTGCGCTTGGTCATTGTCTGCTGGTTGGTGATCCAGAAAGTCTTGTAGCCGGCCTGCTTCATCATGCTCACCAGCGAAGGCGTGCTCAGGTACAGGTCCGGGTTCTGTTCGTCGGCGAAGGTCAGCACCTGTTGCAGTGCTTCGATGGTATAGGGGCGCGGGGTGATGACATTGTCGAACACTGACAGCTGGTCCTTGAGCTTATCCAGCTCCGGTGTGGTTTCCCGCGGGTAACCGTAGAGGCTCATGCGCTGCCGATTGGTGGATTCGCCGATCACCAGCACCAGGGTGGCCGGCTGTTCTGCCATGCCGTCCTTGAGGTTGCTCAGGGGAGGGATCTTGCTGGCGCTGTGGAGCATGCCTTGCATGTTTTCCAACTGCTCACCATAGCGACGGTAGGCCACCAGCATCTGCCAGGGCACCGCCGGCTCGATCCGGTTTTCGAACTTCTCCAGGCCACGGGCGAAGCTGCCGGTGCGCAGGGTCTGCTTGACCAGCGGATAACCGACCACGGCGAGCACGATGACGGTTGCTACAACGACGGCCTGGCGCCGGGGCAGGTACACCGGGCGCAGGCGGGTCCAGAGCCAATAACCCACGGCGGTATGGGCCAGGAACGCCGCCACCATCCACCAGGCAAAATACTGGGTCAGGTACTCGCCGGCTTCAGACACGTTCGATTCGAACATGATGAAGATGACGCTTTGGGAAAATTCTTGCTGGTAAATGAAGAAGTAGCCCAGGCTGGCCATGGAGCAGGCCCACAGCACCACGCCGATCAATGCCGCCAGCAAGCGCGTACGGGCAGGGAAGAGCAGCAGGGGCGCCAGCCACACCGCACTCATCACGAACGCTTGGCGAAAGCCGGCGAAACCCGAGGTGTCACTGAGCAGAATGAGTAGTTGGGTGATACCCGAGAAGTACCAGAAGAACAGAAACAGCCAGCCGAATCCGGCCCAGTCGAAACCTTTCGCAGTCGTTTTGCTGCGTTTGAACAAGCTCATCAAGCGCTCCAGCCTCTGTCGACGAAGCTGCTGGCACCGGACTGGTGGCCGCAGGCATACGCCGAGCAATCTTAAAGGCGGGGAGTATTACGAGCCGGTTGTGAAAACTTTGTTAGTTTTTCGGTTACAAAACGCAGGCGGGGGTGAATCAGGCAATCAAGGCAGGCGGGAGGCGCCCCATCCTGTGGCAGGGGCTTGATCCTGTAGGAGCTATGTAGGAGCTGTCGAGTGCAACGAGGCTGCGATCTTATCCCAGACACTTGAGTCTCAAGCGAAAGATCAAGATCAAAAGATCGCAGGCTTCGCCAGCTCCTACCCTCTGGGGCGGTTACCGAGCCAGGGACTGGCTCTGGTGGGACAGCTGTGCGTGTTGCAGCTGCATGCGCAGTTGCGTCACTTCATCAAGCAGTAGATCGCGTTCTTCCTTGAGTAGGCGCAATTCATCGCGACGAATGGTCACATAAAGGGTTTGGGGGGGACGTGCGGTAACGACTGGGCCCATTGCTCACCTCGCAAATGGCGTACATCAACTAGAGAGATGTCGCCAGTTTTTTTGGTCGACACCTCTTTATCGGCGCCGATTCTGAATACTTTTGCTCGTGAATGGAACTTTTTTATTTTTCATGGTCGCCGTGTCTTCGGCCGGTTTTTGAACGTTATCCTTTGTGATCGGGCGATTTACCCGGAAACTATGCAGCAATGCTCTGGACTAACCTCCACAAGTCACCTTGAGCTAAACCTTTGACACACCTTTATTTGTAGTAGGGAGCATCAGCACATGCAACTCGGGATCATTGGACTGGGCCGCATGGGCGGCAATATTGCGCGGCGCCTGATGCTCAATGGGCACACCACCGTCGTCTATGACCGCAATACCGCTTTTGTCGAAAACCTGAGCCAGGAAGGCGCAACGGGCGTCGCGGACCTGCCGGCACTGGTCGCCGGCCTGGACAAGCCACGAGCGGTCTGGGTCATGCTGCCGGCCGGCGCACCCACCGAAGACACCATCAACGTCCTCAGCGAGCTGCTCGAGCCGGGCGACGTGATCATTGATGGTGGCAACACGTACTACAAGGACGACATCCGTCGCGCCCAGGCCCTGTCGGAAAAAGGCCTGAGCTACATCGATGTCGGTACTTCCGGCGGTGTCTGGGGCCTGGAGCGCGGCTACTGCATGATGATTGGCGGTGAGGCCGAGGTGGTGAAGCGCCTGGACCCGCTGTTCGACAGCCTGGCACCGGGCATGGGCGACATTCCGCGCACCCGTGACCGCACATCCGACGATGACCGCGCCGAACGCGGCTACATCCACGCAGGCCCGGCCGGTGCCGGGCATTTCGTGAAGATGATCCACAATGGCATCGAGTACGGCATGATGCAGGCCTTCGCCGAAGGCTTCGACATCCTCAAGACCAAATCCAGCGAAAGCCTGCCACCGGAGCAGCGTTTTGACCTGAACGTGGCCGATATCGCCGAAGTCTGGCGCCGTGGCAGCGTGGTCTCGTCCTGGCTGCTGGACTTGACCGCCGACGCCTTGGCCAGCGATCCGAAACTGGAGGGTTTTTCCGGCGAAGTCGCTGACAGCGGTGAAGGGCGCTGGACCATCGAGGCCGCCATCGAGCAAGCGGTGCCGGTGCCGGTCCTGTCCAGTTCGCTGTTCGCCCGTTTCCGCTCGCGCCAGCAAAGCACCTACGGCGACAAAATGCTCTCGGCCATGCGCTTCGGCTTTGGCGGCCACGTGGAGACGCCGAAAAAATGACCTCGATCGCCAGCAAATCCAAGGCAGAACCCGCGCCGCCGACCACGTTGTTTTTGTTCGGCGCCCATGGTGATCTGGTCAAGCGCCTGCTGATGCCGGCGCTATACCACCTCAGTCGCGACGGTCTGCTGGGCGATGGGCTGCGCATCATCGGGGTTGACCACAACGCCATCAGCGATGTGGATTTTGCCAAGAAACTCGAGGATTTCATCCGCAACGAAGCGGCGAGCAAGGGCGGTGATGCCGACCGCGCGCTCGACCCGGTGCTGTGGGCCAAGCTGGCCCAGGGCATCAGCTACGTCCAGGGTGATTTTCTCGATGACGGCACCTACCAGGCACTGGCGGCAAAAATCGCCGCCAGCGGCACCGGCAACGCGGTCTTCTACCTGGCGACCGCGCCGCGCTTTTTCAGTGAAGTGGTCAGCCGCCTCGGTGCGGCCGGGCTGCTTCAGGAGCAGGAGGGGGCTTTCCGGCGGGTGGTGATCGAAAAACCCTTCGGTTCCGACCTGCAAACCGCCGAAGCGCTGAACGCGTGCCTGCTCAAGGTCATGAGCGAGAAACAGATCTATCGCATCGACCATTACCTGGGCAAGGAGACGGTGCAGAACATTCTGGTCAGTCGGTTCTCCAACAGCCTGTTCGAGGCGTTCTGGAACAACCACTACATCGACCACGTACAAATCACCGCCGCCGAAACCGTCGGCGTGGAAACCCGTGGCAGTTTTTATGAACACACCGGCGCCCTGCGGGACATGGTGCCGAACCATCTTTTCCAATTGCTGGCGATGGTGGCCATGGAGCCGCCAGCGGCGTTTGGTGCTGACGCGGTACGTGGGGAAAAGGCCAAGGTCGTCGGGGCGATCCGGCCCTGGTCGGTGGAACAGGCCCGCGCCAACTCGATCCGCGGCCAATACACCGCCGGTGAAATCGGCGGCAAGGCCGTGACCGGTTATCGCCAGGAAGCCAACGTCGCTGCCGACAGCAGCACCGAGACCTACGTCGCCCTCAAGGTCATGATCGATAATTGGCGTTGGGTGGGCGTGCCGTTTTACCTGCGCACTGGCAAGCGCATGAGCGTGCGGGACACGGAGATCGTCATCTGCTTCAAGCCGGCGCCTTACGCGCAGTTTCGCGACACCGAAGTCGACGAACTGCAACCGACGTACTTGAGAATCCAGATTCAGCCCAATGAAGGCATGTGGTTCGACCTGCTGGCCAAGCGCCCGGGGCCGGCCCTCGACATGGCCAATATCGAATTGGGCTTTGCCTACAAGGATTTCTTCGAAATGCAGCCATCCACGGGTTACGAGACCCTGATCTACGATTGCCTGACTGGCGACCAGACCCTGTTCCAGCGCGCCGACAACATCGAAAACGGCTGGCGCGCCGTGCAGCCGTTCCTCGATGCCTGGCAACAGGACGCGACGGTCCAGCCCTACAAGGCCGGGGAAGATGGCCCGGCGGCGGCCGATGACTTGCTGACCCGCGACAGTCGCGTCTGGCATGGCCTCGGATGAGTAATCTGGTGAAGCATCCCATCCGATTTTTACTCAGCGACATGGACGGCACGCTGCTGCTGCCTGATCACAGTCTCAACCAGCGCACCATTGAAGCGGTTCGCTCGTTGCGTGAGGCCGGCGTGCTGTTCAGCCTCGCCACAGGGCGACCGCCGCGGGCCATGTTGCAGCAGATCGAGGCCCTGGGCGTCGACCTGCCTACGGCGGCGTTCAACGGTGGCACGCTGGTTCATCCCGACGGCAGCTTCCTTGCGGTCCATTACCTGCCGCCCGAGGCCGCGCTGGCCACGCTGGCGCTGTACGCCGATCAGCCTGGCATCGAGGTCTGGGTTTTCGCCAATGGCGATTGGCTGGTGCGCGACGCCAACGGCCCGATGGTGCCGGTGGAGACCCGCGGCCTGGGCTATCCGCCGGTAGAAGTCGAGAGTTTCGAGCCGTATCTGGAGCGGATCGACAAGATCGTCGCCACCAGCGCCAACACCGACCTGCTGGTGGAACTGGAGGCTCGGCTGCACCCGCTGCTCAAGGGCCAGGCCCAGGTGTCGCGTTCGCAACCGATCTACCTGGACGTGACGGCGATGAAAGCGAACAAAGGTGAGGCGTTGTCGACGCTGGCCGAGTTCCTGGGGGTGCCGCTGGAGCAGACCGCAGCGATGGGGGACGGCGGCAATGACCCGGCGATGTTTCACCGGGCGGGATTGTCGATTGCCATGGGGCAGGCGGAAGAGGCGATCAGGCGCCAGGCCGATGTCGTGACCGCCGCCGTGACCGAAGACGGCGCGGCCTTGGCGATCGAGCGCTACATCCTCCTGTAATAAGCTGTCCGGGTCTTTGTGGCGAGGGAGCTTGCTCCCGCTGGGGCGCGTAGCGCCCCCTGTCTTCGCCTGACACGCCGCGGGTGTCAGTGCTTTCTTGGGGCTGCTGCGCAGCCCAGCGGGAGCAAGCTCCCTCGCCACTGGTTTGCTTCTTCTCAGCAGTATTTCTACAACCAGTACGTCACCCCATACCACCCCAAACCACCCATCACCACGGTGTAGGGCAATGCCATCCAGACCATCCGGCCATAGGACAGGCGAATCAGCGGCGCAATCGCCGAGGTCAGCAGGAACAGGAACGCCGCCTGGCCGTTGGGTGTGGCGACGCTCGGCAGGTTGGTGCCGGTGTTGATAGCCACCGCCAGGGTCTCGAACTGTTCGCGGCTCATGTGACCGGAGACGAAGGCCTGCTTGACCTCGGTGATGTAGATGGTCGCCACGAACACGTTGTCGCTGATGGCCGAGAGCAGGCCGTTGGCGATGAACAGCATGCCAGGCTGCTGGTCGGCGGGCAGGGCCAGGACCCATTGGATCAGCGGCGTGAACAGTTGCTGGTCGTGAATGACCGCCACCACCGCAAAGAACACCACCAGCAGCGACGTGAACGGCATGGCGTCCTTGAACGCATTGCCCAGCCGATGTTCGTCAGTGATGCCGGTGAAGGCGGTAATCAACACGATGATCATCAGGCCGATCAGGCCGACTTCGGCAATGTGCAGGGCCAGGCAGACGATCAGGATCAGTGCGGCAAGGCCTTGGACGATCAGGGCCGCGCGCTGACGAGCCGTGCGTTCGCGATTGTCCTGCTCGGCATAATCGGCGAGCACGGCGCGCACATTGTCCGGCAACAGCGTGCCATAACCGAACCAGCGCAGCTTTTCCAGCGCTACGCAGGTCACCAGTCCGGCCGCCAGTACTGGCAGCGATACTGGCGCGACTTTCAGGAAGAAGTCGGCGAAATGCCAGCCCATCTCATGGCCGATCAGTAGGTTCTGGGGTTCGCCCACCAAGGTGCAGACGCCACCCAGCGCCGTACCGACGGCGCCATGCATCAGCAGACTGCGCAGGAAGGCTCGGAACTGCTCCAGGTCGCCTTGGTGCAGCGAAGGCAAATCGTGGTCTTCGTCGACGCTGCTGTCCTGGCGCGGGTCGTTACCCGACGCCACGCGGTGATACACCGAATAAAAGCCCACGGCGGCGCTGATGATCACTGCCGTGACGGTCAAGGCATCGAGGAAGGCCGACAGGAACGCCGAGAGAAAGCAGAACATCAAGGCCAGGATGGCCTTGGAGCGCACACCCAGGAGCAGGCGCGAGAACAGGAACAGCAGCAAGTCCTTCATGAAATAGATCCCCGCCACCATGAACATCAGCAGCAGGATGACCGGGAAGTTATGCAGCAATTCGTCGTAAAGTGCCTTGGGGGTGGTCATGCCCAGCGCCAGGGCTTCGACCATCAGCAGGCCGCCGGGCATCAGCGGGTAGCATTTAAGGGCCATGGCCAGGGTGAAGATGAACTCCAGCACGATCATCCAGCCTGCAACGACTGGGCCCAATGTCCACAGCACCACGGCATTGAGGACCAGGAAAGTGATGATGCACGCCTTGTACCAACGCGGGGAATTCCCCAGAAAGTTATGCGCGAAAGCCTTAGCCATTGGACCGGACATTGGCTGCTCCTTTTAATTAGAAGCGCGCAACTTGCCGTAAGAAATGAGGAATATCAAGCGTAGGATGAATACCGTTCGCCCGCGACAATCTGACTCAGGCCCAATAACGCGCAACCACCGCTCGATAATGACCCTGGAGTGAGTAGCCGCCCACCAGGATTTTGCTGTCAGCCTGCACCGCCACGGCGGTGGCGGTGTCCAGACTGTAGCCGAGTCGCGTGCGAACCCAGCCCTTGCCCTGGCCGAAATCCGGGTCGAGGCTGGCATCCGGCAAATGCCGGGCAAGCACGAAGTCGGCCTCGATACCGCCGATGGTGGCGCCGGCGGTGACCAGCTTTCCGTCCGCTTGAAGCTGGGCGGCGGTCCACTGGCTGGCGTTGCGCCCGATCGCCATGAGCCGGCACTGGCCCTGATTGCAATGACGGTCCGGCTTGCCGTCCGGACGTACTTTCAGGGACAGGCTATGCATCGGATCGCGACTGCTGCCGAACGCCTGCAGATCACCGTTCCCATCCTCGACGATCTGGCTGATCATCGCGCTGTGACCCTGGGCCAGGATGGACAGGAAGCCCTCTTCGCCGAAGCTGTCATCGAGCCTGCCGCTGCTGTCATAGCGTGCTATCAAGCCATGTTGGGGCAGGTCGATGGCGCCACCGACGACAATATGGCCGTCAGCCTGAAGCGTCAGGCAGCCGAGCCAGGTATTTTTCAACAAGCGTCGGACCATCACGAAACCGCGACCATTGAATGAGGTATCCAAGGCCCCGTCCGGCAGGAGCCGGATCAGTACGCCGACATGGTCGGACAATTGGTAATGATGGTTGGCGAGCAAAAGGATCCGGCCATCGGCCTGCACTTGCATGTCGCAGGCCTCGAGACCTGGCACGCCGGGCGGCAGCCAGGGATCGCGCAGGCCTTGGGAGAGATTGCCACAGAGCCGGATGATGTGCCGGCCGGCGTTGCCGAAGCTCTGGACAGCACGGCCTTGCGGATCGAACAGTGCTAGGGCGGGCAGGGTGTGCTCGTTGTTTTCGTAGTGCAGGCCCGACAGCAGGATATGCCCGTCGGGCAGCTCGATTACTTTGCCTGCCGTCGCTTCGAAGCCGTGGTCAAACGCGTCGATCACGCAGCCGCGGGTGCCGAAAACCGGGTCGGTCGAACCGTCAGGGTTGAGTCGTGCCAGCCCGAATCGGCTGCCGTGGGCCGTCTCGACCCTGGCTGCCACCAGGATTCGCCCGGCTCGGTCGAGGGTCAATCCGGTGATCAGGCTCGAAGTGCTGTCTTCGAAATGAACCCAGGCTTTGCCATTGGCGGCAAAACCTGGGTCAAGTTGCCCGGGATGGGCCATGGCCTTGGGGAGCACAAACGCGAACTGGTTGAGCATGCCTGCCTCTCCTTGCGTGTCGACCGGCCCGAAAGGGCGATGACTGCATGAGGGCAACATTCAATCCCTGAACGGGACAATACACAACTGTCAGGTCTACCGATGCTGCGGCGATGCGTGCCATAACAATGGCTTTACAACCCAATGCCAAGCCTGCAATCGATAACAGGCTTTATCGAGGTTTATTCCGGCATCGACCAGGATTGCAAGGTGTAGCCTTCCTGGCTCAATTCGGCACGGGCCTGTTTCAACAGATCGGCCAGTTGGACCGGGTCGGTATAGGCGCTGCTTGGAATCTGAGTGCGGCCAATATGGGTATTGGTACGGTCGATGACGGTCAGGCTAAGTTCACCGTTACCGTCTTGTGGAGCCCAGGCCACGCATTGGAATGGACGGAATGCGCGGTCGGCAATCAAAAGAGCTTCGTTGATACGGAGCGGGGCGTTCATGGCGTTTTCTCTTCAGTGTGCCCAAACAAATGATGTGCCGTCGGTTGGGCGTACCGTGCGGCTGGTTACTTGTACTGATGTCCCGAACCCGTAGGCGGGTCACACATTATTTAAATAAATTTCGATTTTCTTTCAGACCAGGCTTTTGCACTTTTGTTTGAAAGCACCCTGAAAGAAAAACACCTGTGACAACTAACGAAACGCTCGCTTATAACCGTTTTAACGTGATCTCGATAATCAATTGATACAAGGGCGCGTCAACTTCTTGCTACTGTTACATGCAGGTTTGCCAAACGACTGTTTCTAATCATATTTCCTTATTTTGGCGCCAAGGATCAGTCATGATCGAAGCCAGTACGTCACGTCGTCTGCTCGTGGTTGATCCCTGCGACGATTGTCATCGCCTGTTGCCAGGGCTGCGCAGCATTGGTTGGGATGTGGACAGTTGCGCCCTTGAACACGCCGGCGATCGGACCTGTGACGTCGGTCTGCTGCGCTTGCAACCGTTTCACTTGGAGCGCCCGGAAGCGGTCAAGGAATTGATCAGCCGCAGCGGCACGGAGTGGATCGCCGTGCTCAGCCAGGAAGTCTTGCGCCTGCAAAACGTCGGTGATTTTGTCTGCGAATGGTTTTTTGACTTCCATACCTTGCCCTTTGACGTGTCCAGGGTCCAGGTGACCCTGGGCCGGGCGTTTGGCATGGCGCGCCTGCGGGGCCAGGGCTCGATTCATATCGACCAGCCCGAACATGAACTGCTGGGCGACAGCAAGCCGATTCGCGAACTGCGCAAGTTGTTGAGCAAGTTGGCGCCGGCCGAGTCGCCCGTGTTGATTCGCGGTGAGAGCGGCACCGGCAAGGAGCTGGTGGCGCGCACCCTGCATTGCCAGTCGCATCGGCGCAACAAGCCGTTCATCGCCATCAACTGCGGCGCCATTCCGGAGCACTTGATCCAGTCCGAATTGTTCGGTCATGAAAAGGGCGCATTTACCGGCGCTCACCAACGCAAGATTGGCCGGATCGAGGCGGCCCATGGGGGCACGCTGTTTCTCGATGAGATTGGCGACCTGCCGTTGGAGTTGCAGGCCAACTTGCTGCGTTTCCTCCAGGAAAAACACATTGAGCGGGTTGGCGGCAGCCAGCCGATCGCCGTCGATGTGCGGGTCTTGGCGGCTACTCATGTGGACCTTGAGGCGGCCATCGAGCACAAGCGATTTCGCGAGGACTTGTATTACCGCTTGAATGTGTTGCAAGTGGTCATGGCACCCTTGCGCGAACGCCATGGCGACCTGGCGATGTTGGCCAGTCACTTTTCCCATTTCTACAGCCGGGAAACCGGCCGTCGTCCCCGCAGCTTCAGTGACGATGCCCTGGTGGCGATGGGCATGCACGACTGGCCCGGCAACGTGCGGGAGTTGGCCAATCGCGTCCGTCGCGGGTTGGTGCTGGCCGAAGGGCGCCAGATCGAAGCCCGGGACCTCGGCCTGGCCAGCCAACAGGGTATTGCGGCGCCGATGGGGACGCTGGAGGATTACAAGACCCGCGCCGAGCGCCAGGCCCTGAGCGATGTGCTCAACCGTCACAGTGACAACCTGAGCGTGGCGGCGCGGGTATTGGGCGTGTCCCGGCCGACGTTCTATCGTCTGCTGCATAAGCATCAGATCCGCTGACTCAAACCTGCGCAAAGAACTGTGGGAGCGAACTTGCTCGCGATAGCGGACTTTCATTCAACATTCATGCTGACTGAAAGGGCCTCATCGCGAGCAAGCTCGCTCCCACAGGGGGTTGCAGTGTCCTTCCCATTACCTATCCCAGAGGGCATCAGAAGTAGTATGGGAATTTCAGGCTAAAGGTGAAATCCGGCGCATCGTCGGTCAACCCGATGGACAGGTTCGGCACGATGGTCAGGTTGTCGGACGCGGCGACGGTCATGCCGATATTGAAGTAACCGGCGTTGGCGTCGCTGGAGGTCACCGATTCCCAGTCGCCGCCGTCCTGCTTGAGCTTGCTTTTCTTCTGGATCAGGTCGGAGACCGAGAACGACATGCTCATCTTCTCGTTCAACGCAAAGGCAACGCCCGCGCCGATCTGGAAACTGTCGCCGATCCGCACCTTGCCCGGGGTCTTCTGGTTGACCGTGGAGCTGATGTCGTCGAATGACTCTTCGAGGTTATGGGTGTAGGAAAGGCTGCCGAACAGGACGGCTGGGTCGAAGGTCTTGACCAGCGAGAGCCCGGGCGTGATCGACCAGACGCCGTTACCGGTGGGCAAGTCGTCAGGCACGAACAGGTTGGTGTTGGCCTGGGATTGGCGCAGCTTGATACCAAACGGGTCCTTGCCGGTGGGGGCCTTGACCCGCAGGGTGACCACCGCGTCCGGAGAGTTGATCGACTCATCCATGAACTTGTAGGCGATGCCGAAGTTGACGTCGCCGATGGTCGGGTCGCGGGTCACGGTTTCTTCGCTGGTGACCCCGGCCGCACCGTTGTTCGCGCCGCCTGACTGGTAGGTGGATTCGCGGTAGACCACCGGCACGTTGAGGTCGAACTGCCAGCGATTGTCGAAGTTGTAGCGACCGGTGAGGTCCAGCGTCCAGGTGTCGGCCTTGATCCGGTCGAGGTTGATATTGCCCAGGAAAATCGAATCCAGGGCCAGGAAGCCGTTGAGGATCAGTTGCCGCGTGTCATAGCGCGAATAGGTCACGCCGGTCTCGAAACTGAACTTGCCGCCGCCAAAGAAGCCGCTGGCCTCGTCATAGAGGTTGGAGACACTTTGGGCCGGCTGGGAATCGTCGGCCAGGGATTGCCCATAGCCGCTGCCGCCCGCTGTTGTCGCAGCACCGCCGGCGGTCTGGTTGCCTTTCATGTCGGCCGGGGATTTGGCCAGGCGCTTGGGTTGTGGCGCGGCGGGTTGGTCCTCTACTTGGCGAACCCGCTGCTCGAGCACCGCCAAGGCCTTTTGCTGGACCTCGTATCGTTGCTTGAGCTCTAGAAGCTGCTGTTTCAGGGCTTCTATTTCGGCATCCGGGGCCGCCTGTAACACGGCCGCCGGGAATAACGTGCTTAAACACATCACAGCGCGCAACGATACGGATCGATACATGAAATATGCCGTCCCTATTTGCCCAATGATCGGAAACCAGCGTAGTTCAATAACCGAGGTTACGGAGGCCGCGCAGTTGGGTCAGGTTGCAGTCCAATGCGCCGGCACTGGGGCCGTTGTTGTTCAGCACCACGTTGAGCTGCGTCATGTTGTTGATCAGGTTACTGTTGCCCAACAGGCGGGTGTTTTGCAGCAAGCCGCCCTGGGCCACTTGTTGCAAGGTGCCGCCCTGGTTGTGGCTGGCCTGGATCGCCATCTGCACGCCGTTGCCGGTGGCAGTGACCGCGACGCTGCCGGCGGCATTGCTGCCGCTGATGGTCTGGCCCTTGGTCAACAGTTGACCTTGGGAGGGGACAAGCGCGGGCGCCTGGTTGCTCTCCTTCACATTGATGTTGACGTTGTTGTAGGCCGTGTTGCCGTCGCCGGCGGCACGCACGCTCTGGGTCACGCCCTGGCTCGTGCCAAGGCCGGCGCCACCGGTAATGTTGCCGCTGCCCTGTTCCGGGACGTTGCCGTTACCGGTTTGCTTGATGGTGGAGACATAGAACTCGGGTTTGACGGTGGCGGCTTGGATTTGCATGGTGCTGCTGGCGCCGATCAGGTCGCCGCTGGCGTTGCGCCAAGTACTGCTCATGACGATGCCGAAGCTGATGACGCGGCCGGGCATGACATAACGACCGCGCAGCTCGGCGAGCTCCTGGTCCTTGACCTCGATGGGTTTGAAACCGGCATGGGCATAGCCCGAGGCGGTCGCGAGCAGGCAGGCCAGCGACAGCCAGTGTGAAGTTTTCATGTGCTGCTCCCGGAGCGTCCTGCTCCTTTTTGTACTTATTGTTGGCAGTGGTCGGCGATTAGAAAAAGTCGCTCTGTATGAAGCCGAAATCCATCAGTTCCGCATCCCTGACCGGGTTGAAACCGTCCAGCTTGTTACGGGCCGTCAGGGGTTGAGGAGGGCTGCGTAGGGCATTGGTCTTGTCATAGCCCGGGCCGACGATCGCGAAGACGATGCCGTTCCAGCCTTTGACGAACTCATCGTGGGAATAGCGTTTGTGCCCCAGCACCGGGTCGCCGATGTAGACCCATTGCTTGTCGGCTCGCTGCAATACCACGAAGTGCTTGTAGCCGCGTATTTCCATCAGGACCACCACCGGGATCGTCACCGCTTCGAGTTTCTCCGGCGGTATCCGGTAGCCTCGGGCACGCATGCCGATGGTTTCCACGTAGCGCTTCATGTCCAGCATGGAAAAGCCCTGGGTGCGAACCAGGTCATGGTCGGCATTGACCAGCATGCCTTTGATGACGTGCTCTTCATCGACGTCGAGCCAATAGGCTTGGCGTAGCACCGTCGCCAGCGCGGCGGCGCCGCAACTGAAGTCGGTTTTCTGTTCGACGATGTCGCTGAACTTGCGCTCGCGTACGCTTTGCACCGGTTTGTAGACCAGCATGCCGCCAGGCAGGGCAGCGACCGGCATCTGCGCCGCTTCGGCCATACAGGCCAGGCAGAGCAACAGGGAAACGGCAGTGACACGCATGATCAATACGCCTGATGGACATCCGGGAAAAAAGCCCCGTTTCCCAGCGGCACTGTTCGTCTAGAGCATTGAAATACGTCCGTGGTGAGGGAGCTTGCTCCCGCTGGGCTGCGGAGCGGCCCCAGGTTTTTGCGGTTGCTGCGCAACCGAGCGGGAGCAAGCTCCCTCGCCACAAGATTCATCCAAACCCTAGGGGAACAGCATTGCTGTTACCGGGGCTCCGTTTCACCCGCGCTTACATGCAAGCCTTGCAGCCCGCCGCGATGGACAGCGAGTTGCTTTGCTGGTTGCCCACGCCCGCCGACACGTTGGCGCCGCCGTTACCGGAGAAGCCGTTCATGGAGTTGGTCATGGTGGCGTTGTTGATCACAGGGTTTTTCCAACCGTCGCGGGTCAGCACCTGCTGGGTGTTGCTGCCGGCCAGTTCGAAAGTCCCCACGGCGGAGAACTTGAACTTGTCGTCATCGTGGCCGCCGCCGTAGCCACCTTTGTTGCCCCAGCCGCCGTCGTCTTCGACGGTACCGGTGCCTTTGGCCTTGAACGTGCCGGAGGCGCTGGAGGTGCTGGTAAGGGTATCGGTCTTGTAGGTGCGCACGCCTTTGTTGTCCACCACAAGGCCGCTGGAGGACTGATCGGCCGAAGCGGCAGCTTCTGCGACACGGCCACCCGATACGGCAATGGCCAGGTTGTTTTTCTGTTGGTTGAAGTTGCCAGCGGTCACGTTGATGCCGATATTACCGGAGCCATCGTTGCCGGCATTGGTGAGCGAGGCATTGTTTTGCGTCGAGTTGTTTTTGACATAGTTGTTGCTATTGACTTGCGTGGCGCTGGAAACAGCAACAGCCGAACCGAAGATGAAGCTTTCGTCAGCGGTGGCCAGCGCGGCGGCGTTGTCTTGCTGGTTACCGTCGCCGCCCGCGATGTTGGCGCCCATGTTGCCGTTGCTGCCATTGAGCGAATCAGTGGCTTCAGCGGTGTTGCGGGTGGCCTGGTTGGTTACGATGTTGCCATCGCTGTTCTGCACATCCAGTACGGTCGCACCAGCCCCGGCCGTGATCGAGAGCAACTGCTCAAACGAGGGACCTCTTGGGCCTTGATTGCCGTGGCCGTTGCCGTGGCCGTTACCGTTGCCACGTCCATCGGCCTGTGCAGCCATTGCCATGACAGCGGCGAGAGCGAAAACCAATGGTTTGAGTGCCATTGTAGGTTTCATGATGTTTCTCCTTGCGTGTCGTTGGTTAAGTGTTGGTACTTTCTTATGCCCACTGCGCCGGATCAGTCAGCGACCCGGATGCTCAGGGTGTTAGCCATGCGGTTCCCCACCCCGGCACTCTGGTTCACCTGAATCACCCCTCGGCTGCCGGTGAAGGCCTGGTCGCTGGTAACGACCTGGCGACTGCCGGTTGGGGCGCCAGTTGCGCCTGAGTTCGGTAGCAACGCCACGTTCTGTTGGGACAGGGCGCTGTCGTCAATGCTCTGCGGATGGGCACTGATGCTCACCCGCATGACATTGGCCATCTGGTTGTTGGCCCCGGCGGACTGGTTCACGCCCAGCACGCCGTTGCCGTTGGTAAAGGAGTGGCCACCGATACGGGCGGTGGCGTTCATGGAGGGGTTGGCCTGGGTGTCGACGCTTTGCTGTACGCGGGTGCTGGCCTGGGCGTGGCTGCCAATGGCAATGGCCCGGGTGTTGGTTTGCTGGATCTGGTCGCCAGCCGCCTGGTTGACGTTGAAGTTGCCGGTGTACTGGCTGCCGGAATCCTGCAGGTTGGCGTTGCTGACCACCGCCATGCCCGAATCGGCAAATGCGGTGAAAGAACTGAGCAGGGACAGCATGACCAGGGCGAGTAGAAACAGGACGGGTTTCATGTCACTGACCTCCCGCCAGCCGGCCCAGCGGGGCCAGGCCGGAGCTCAGCGAGCGGTTGATGGTGCCAGAGATCGCTCCGCCGCTGCCGCCACCGTGGCCGGCATTCATGCCCGGCATGCCGTTGGGGTTGGTGACCACGTTCAGGCCCTGCACGCCGGTATTGGGGGTGACGATGTTGCGGATCGACGAACCGCTGGCCACGCTGGCGAATTCGCCATCGCTCAGTTCGGTGCTATTGGTCGCCTGGTTGATGCGTTCGGAGGGGTTGGCGTTGACGGTGGTCGGGTAGGGGTCTTTGCCGCCGTTGCGACCGATTGCGATGGGTTGCACGTCACGGTTGAGTACGATGACGCCGTTGCCCTCGGCCTGCGCGGGGAGGCTGAACGTTGCGCCGACGGCGCAGCCGATGAATAGCAGGCAGGTCACACCCCTGTCGAACATCCCCATGGCATCGATTCCTTCTTCGGTACGCTGGCCCTAGTCAGCGTTGCGAAGTGGGGAAGAGCAGGTGTTGTGCCGGGTTTTGAATTGCCTGTGAATTCAACAAGTTGGGTTCAGGCGCGCGCAGCGGGGGAAGAAACCTGTTTCAGCGCTGAGACAACGCACATGATGGCTAACCGGCTGCACGCTGTTCCAGGGCTCTGGATCCAGGTTTTTGGGTGGGTGTTTCAGTGACTTGACAGTCTTGATGACAATCATCTGAAACGATGTTGGATCCGGGTTTGCCGCGAGCGTGATGTTTCAAACGTGAGACAAATCATCCTGCGGTCAGTTGGGCGACGGCCGCGAACACTTGCCGCTGGCGTTGCGCCCAGTTGCCTCGAATGATCTGGAACGGTTGCCGATGTCCACTCAGCCACGCCTCGATGGCGTCGAAAAATGCCAGTCGTTCTTCCAGCTCGGGTTGGCAACGCAAACCGTCGCCAGTCCATTCGACCTGCTCGGGGCTCAACAGCAGGTGCAAGTCGTAATGACGGGCCAGCAACGCCGGTTCGAGCCAGTCCGGGCAGTCGCCAAAGAGGGTCTGGCTCCAGAGGATGTTGCTCAACAGGTGGGTGTCGAGGATCAATAGCGAGGGTCGGCGGGCTCGTGCCTCGTCTTCCCAGGCCAACTGGCCGGAAGCGATGTCGGTGATGTCCGCCAGGCACGTATCGCGCTGGGTCTGTTCCATGAAATGGCGCACGTACTCGTCCACCCGCACGCCACCAAAATGTGCCTGTAGTTGCGCCGCCAGCCAGCTCTTGCCGCTGGATTCCGGGCCGGTCAGGACTACCACCTTCATGCGCGCAGGGCCGGGTCGGCGCGCCATTCCCGCCAGCCTTGCACGGCCAGCAGAGTGAACAGGGCGTAAAGCGCGGCGGTCAGGTGCAAGCCCTTGTAGATGAACAGGCCGACGAAGATCACGTCCAGGACGATCCACAACGGCCAGCATTGCACGCGTTTTTGCGCCATCCACCATTGAGCGACGAGGCTGAAACCGGTGAGCGCGGCATCGAGCCAGGGCTGGGCGGCGTCGGTCCAGTGGGCCATGGCGGCGCCCAACAGCAGGCTGCCCGCCGCGCCAATGGCCAGGCCGAGCAGCACCGACGGCCCACCGAGATGGCTGACCTGACGCCCATCATGATTGTGCCCGGCACGGGTCCATTGCCACCAGCCGTAGAGTTGCAACACCGCGTAGACCACCTGCAGCAGCATGTCCGAGTACAACTTCACCTCGAAAAAAATCCAGCTGTACAGCAACACCATGACCAGGCCGATCGGCCAGCACCAGGGGTTCTGCTTGACGGTCAACCAGACAGCGATCACGCCGAGGGCTGCGGCAAACAGTTCAAGCCCGGACATGGCGGTTCCTTGGGGAAAGAGGAGAGGGCGGCGATTGTAAACGCTATGGCGTGGAGAGCTCCAATACCATTGTTGGTTGAGCCCGTGGCGAGGGAGCTTGCTCCCGCTGGGCTGCGTAGCGGCCCCTTTTGTGAGTGCTGCGCACTCAAGCGGGAGCAAGCTCCCTCGCCACAGTGAATCACAACAGTTTCTAGTGTGCATCAACCCCTTTAGACGCCTGACAGTCCTTAGACCCGGAACTGCTTGAGCAACCCGTTAAGCTGTTCACTCAACGCCTTCAGGCGGCTGCTTGCCTGGCTGGACTGTTCGGCGGCCATGGCGGTGCTGTGGGACAGTCCGGCGGCCTGGGTGACGTTCTGGTTGATGTCTTCTACTACATGGGCCTGTTGCAGGGTGGCGCTGGCAATGGAGGCGTTCAGGCTGTTGAGGTTGCGCAGGGCCTGGCCGATGGCGTTGAGGCTGGCACCGGCCAGGCCCGCCTGTTCGATGGTCAGTTGCGAGGCACGGCTGCTGTCGCCGATGACTTTCACGGCGGCTTCGGAATGGGTTTGCAGGCGCTCGATCATCGACTGGATCTCAGCGGTGGACTTCTGCGTACGCTGGGCCAGCAGTCGCACTTCATCGGCGACCACCGCAAAGCCCCGGCCTTGCTCGCCAGCGCGGGCGGCTTCGATCGCAGCGTTGAGGGCCAGCAGGTTGGTCTGCTCGGCGATGGAGCGGATCACCTCCAGCACGCTGCCAATCTGGGTGCTTTCGCTGGCCAGGGTGCGAATCACTTCCACCGCCTGGTCGATGGTCTGGGACAGGCGATCGATCTGTTGCAAGCTGCCGTCGATGTTGACCTGGCCTTGCTGGGCCTGGGATTCGGCGTCGCGCATCTCGCTGGCGGCGTGCTCGGCGTTCTTGGCCACGTCCTGCACGCCATACGTCACTTCATTGATCGCGGTGGCCACCAGCTCCATTTGTTGCGACTGCTGCTGGCTGCGCTCCTGGGCTTGAGCCGCGTCGTTGCCCAGTTCGTTGGAAGATTGCCCCAGCTCACTGGCCGAAGCCTGCAACTGGCTCACCACTTGGCGCAGTTTGGCGGTAAAGGCGTTGAAATGCCGGGCCAGTTGGGTGACTTCGTCCTGGCCGTGGGTGTCGAGGGTGCGGGTCAGGTCGCTCTCGCCGCTGGCGATGTTGGCCATGGCGTTGACGGTCTCTTGGAGCGGGCGGACGATGCTGCGTACGATCAAGGTCAAGAACAGGCTCATGAGCACGGTAATTGCCAAGCCGATCAAGGAGGCCTTGATCATCTGGGATTGAAACTCAGCCTGCACGTCATCGATGTAAACCCCTGAGCCGATGATCCAGCCCCACGGTTCGAACAACTTGACGTAGGAAGTCTTGCCGACCGGTGCTTCGGCACCCGGTTTCGGCCAGAGGTAGTTGATCATGCCGGCGCCCTTGGCCTTGGCGATGGCGACCATCTCGTTGAACAACGCGTAGCCGTTCGGGTCGCGGATCGCCGAGAGGTTCTGGCCTTCAAGCTTCGGGTTGGTCGGGTGCATGACCATGACCGGCGTCAGGTCGTTGATCCAGAAGTAGTCACTCTGGTCATAGCGCAGGCCTCGCACCGCGCTGAGGGCTTGCTTCTGCGCCGCCTCGCGGGTCAGGGTGCCGGCGGTTTCCAGCCCATGGTAGTAGCTCAATACGCCGCTGGCGGTCTGCACCACATGCTGGGTCTTCTGCACCTTGGCCTGATACAGATCCGTGTGGATCTGCTTGAGCATAAAGGCGCCGAGCGTGAACAACATCACGATGGCCACCACCAGGATGAGCCACAAGCGTCGGCTGATCGACACACTGCGCAAGCTATTCATACGCTGTCACTCCGGTTTCTTATTCTTGTCATTAACGACGGGCGGCACTTTAGCGCCTGGCGGCTATTGATGATTGACCTGGGTCATAACGCGGCAGCGTTATCAGGGCTTGTCTGATAGGATTTCGGCCCCGCGGCGCAAAACCTGAGCCTGTTCTGATTTTTTCATTGGTTTTTTTTGGATGATCGCAGCTATCGTGCAGCCGCTGCGTGGACCTGTATGACACTTGAATAGCGATAAGACCCGCATGAGCAGGGTCTTTTTTGGGGGATGAATGGATTTGTGGACGGCCTTTTCGGCATTGATTCTTGGCGTAGTAGAGGGTTTGACGGAGTTTCTACCGATTTCCAGCACGGGGCACCAGATCATCGTCGCCGACTTGCTCGAGTTCGGTGGCGAACGTGCAATGGCATTCAACATCATCATCCAGCTCGGCGCGATCCTCGCGGTGGTCTGGGAGTTCCGGCGCAAGATCTTCGATGTGGTGCTGGGCCTGCCGACGCAACCCAGCGCCCGCCGGTTCACCGCCAACCTGCTGATTGCCTTCTTTCCCGCCGTGATATTGGGCGTGCTGATTGGGGACTGGATCCATCACTATCTGTTCAACCCGGTCACCGTGGCTGCCGCTCTGGTGGTGGGCGGTCTGGTGATGCTCTGGGCCGAAAAGCGCCAGCACCAGGTACATGCTGAAACGGTGGACGATATTTCCTGGAAGGATGCGTTGAAGGTCGGCCTGGCCCAGTGCATTGCGATGATCCCGGGTACTTCCCGTTCCGGTGCGACCATCATCGGGGGCTTGCTGTTCGGGCTGTCGCGCAAGACCGCTACCGAGTTCTCGTTCTTCCTGGCGATGCCGACCATGGTCGGTGCGGCCGTGTACTCGGGCTACAAGTACCGTGAGTTGTTCGTGCCGGCGGATTTCCCGGTGTTCGCCATTGGTTTCGTCACGGCGTTCATCTTCGCCATGATCGCGGTCAAGGGCCTGCTGCGGTTCATCGCCAGCCATAGCTACGCGGTGTTCGCCTGGTATCGCATCGCCTTCGGCCTGTTGATCCTGGCCACCTGGCAGTTCGGCTGGGTGGACTGGACCGCCGCCAAGCCATGAACGAGTCAGGCACCCGCAAGCGCGCTGGGGGCAATGCCGGTGGCGCGGTGCAAAACCTGCGGCTCAAATTGATGGTGTTGGCGCTGGTCTGCGCCTTGCCGCTGTTCGGCTCGCTGCTGTTCGGCCTGCGGGGCGTGTCGTGGGTGCCGATGGCGGCCTATGGTGTCGTCAGCGTGGTGGCGTTCCTGCTGTACTGGAGCGACAAGCGCAAGGCCCGCGCCGACGCCTGGCGTACCCCGGAAAACGTGCTGCATGCACTGGAGCTGGCCGGTGGTTGGCCCGGGGCCTTGCTCGCCCAGCAGTTGTTTCGCCACAAGACCCGCAAAGTCTCGTTTCAAGTGGTGTTCTGGTTCATCGTGCTGCTGCACCAGGTGTTCTGGATCGACCAGTTGTTCCTGGGCAGTTATCTATTTTGAAGGCGAGAGCAACAAGCCCACCTGCGTGCGCTTGGGCAATTTGCTCACGACCAATTGATGTGAGCGTTGCAGCAGGCCACGCAGTTCTTCGGCCCCCAGCGGATAAGGCACCTGCATGATGACCCACTGGGCCCGCGCCAAATAAGGCGCGGGGTGAATGCCCGGCCGGTCGCAGTGCCCCAGGAACAGGTCCTTGTCGACCTTGAACGCCAACGAATCGCCCCGCAGGCCCTGGAGGGCGAACATCTTGTTCCCGGCAATGGAAAACACCCGCACGCCCCCCCATTTGTAGTCTTCCCTGGCACCGGGCAAACCCAGGCAAAACCGCGCGACATCCTCTTCGCTCAACCTCATAGCGTTTTTTCTCCACAGCCCTCGAAGGCTTCCACCAAATGATCGATCCAGGCGCGCACCGCTGGCAACATGCCACGCCGATGGGGGTAGACCGCCTGGAGCCAGCCGTCGGGCAATGACCATCCAGGTAGCAGTTCCACCAGTGTGCCGTCACGCAATTCCTGCTCGCAATACATGCTTGGCAATAACGTGAAACCCAGGCCGGCGAGGGTGCAGGACCGGCGCACGATGAAGTCGTCAATGCCCAGGCGGGCTTCCAGGCTCAGTTCGGCCTGCTGCCCATCGGCCTTGACCAGGCGTAGATGCACCAGGCGATCGGCTTCCAGCGCCCCCAGCACCGACAACTGCTTGAGATCGTCCGGGGTTTCGATTCGCCGCCCTTCGACGAAGGCTGGGCTGGCCACCAGCATCAGCCGTGCCCGGCGCAGACGCCGGGTCATCAGCAGCGGGTCTTCGTCCCCCAGGTCGCGCACGCGCAACGCCACGTCGATGCCTTCGCCGATCAGGTCCACCCGCCGGTTGAGCAGGGTCATTTCCAGTTGCACCAGGGGGTATTTCGCCAGGAAGGTTTCGATCACCACCGGCAGGAACTGATGGGCCAGGCCCACCGGGCTCGACACTCGCAACCGACCGCGGGGTTCGCTGGACATGCTCGCCACCGCTTCGTCGGCCATCTCGGCCTCCAGCAACATCGCCTGGCAATGGCGCAGATAACGTTCGCCGACCGCCGTCAGTTTCAACTGCCGCGTGGTGCGCTGGAGCAGGCGGGCGCCGAGGCGTTCTTCCAGCTCGGCGATGCGCCGTGACAACCGCGATTTGGGAATGCCCAGCAAGCGCCCGGCCGCCGCGAAACCGCCGGCTTCGACGACTTTGGCGAAGTAATACAAATCATTGAGGTCTTGCATGTTGAATTCAATTGTCCTGTCAGTGGGACAAACTATCGCATTTTTGCTGACTTATCGATCATTCGCTTCATCGATAGGATTGTCGCCAATTGATCGCCTGGTTGCGGTCCTCATTTGGAGAGCACTGATATGAAACTGCTGCACATCGATTCGAGCATCCTCGGCGACCACTCCGCTTCCCGCCAATTGAGCCGCGAAGTGGTTGAAGCCTGGAAAGCTGCCGAGCCAGGCATCACCGTGACCTACCGTGACCTGGCCGCCGATGCCATCAGCCACTTCTCCGCCCAGACGTTGGTTGCCGCCGGCACCAGCGCCGAATTGCGCGACGCGGCGCTGAAGCATGAAGCCGATCTCAGCGCGTCGGCAATGGCCGAGTTCCTCGCGGCTGATGCCGTAGTCATCGCGGCGCCGATGTACAACTTCAGCATTCCGACCCAGCTCAAGGCCTGGATTGACCGCATTGCCGTGGCCGGACAGACGTTCCGCTACACCGAAGCCGGTCCCGAAGGCCTGTGCGGTGGCAAGAAACTGGTGATTGTCTCCACGGCGGGCGGTTTGCATGCCGGCCAACCGAGCGGCGTGGGTCACGAGGACTACCTCAAGTTGGTGTTCGGTTTCCTCGGCATCACTGATATCGAATTCGTCCGTGCCGAAGGCCTGGCCTACGGTGACGACATGCGCACCAAAGCCATGAGCGAAGCCACGTTGCAGATCGGCCAGCAGTTCGCCGCTGCGTAAATCCTGCGTAAAGGCAGCAAGCGCTTCGGGCAACCTTCGCAAAACCCTGTATTCTCGTCGTCATTGGATGGCCGGGATGCAGGGTTTTGCTGCGTTCGGCGCCGGAGAACTGGCGCAGGTTATGCACGGCCAAGACTGCGAGCGACGGGGCCTTCCCGTGCGCTGGTGAGGGGTGGAAATTCGATGGCACGTTTTGGTGCAGCGTTGCTGCTTTGCTTGTTTGCCAGTTCCGCTTCAGTGCAGGCCGCACCGGGGCCGCATCCGCATTGGAGCGCCGGTTTCCATGAGCTGAATTTTCTGGATCCGCTGGATCAGCAGCCGATGCACGCCATCGCCTTTTATCCGTCCACCGACCGCAAACAATCCAGCCTGCTCGGCGGCTACCAGATCGATGCCGCGCCGGAGGCTCAGATCGCCATCGGCCGTTTTCCTCTGTTAATGCTGTCCCATGGCAATACCGGCACCCCATTGGCCCTGCATGACCTCGCCACCTCGTTGGCGCGCAAGGGGTTCGTCGTGGTGGCCGTGATTCATCCCGGCGACAATGTCCAGGACCACAGCCGGCTTGGCACCCTGAGCAACCTGTACGGGCGGCCGATCCAGATTTCCGAAGCCATCACCGCGACGCTCAATGACCCGATGCTCTCGCCGTTCGTCAACGCCGGGCAGGTCGGGGTGATCGGTTATTCGGCGGGTGGCGAGACCGCTTTGATCCTGTCCGGTGCGACGCCGGACCTCAATCGCTTGCGCCGCTATTGCAAGGAGCGACCGGAGGACCGTGACGCCTGCAACACCCAGGGCGAGTTGATCGCCGACCGCGACGACCTGCAACCGGTGGCCGACCCCAGGGTCCGGGCATTGTTGCTGATGGCACCGTTGAGCCTGAAGTTCGGCCGTCATACATTGGCCGATGTCCATGTGCCGGTGCTGCTGTACAGCGGCGATGGTGACAATCTCGTGGCTTTTGACAAGAACGCCGCTGCCTTGGCCCGCAAACTGCCCACCGCACCGGATTTCAAGACCCTGGCCGGCGCGGGGCATTTTGTCTTCCTGGCGCCGTGCACCGACGAGCAGATCGCCGCGATGCCGGCGCTCTGCACGGATGCCGATGGCGTCGATCGCAAGGACATTCACCGCACCATGATTTCCGAGGCCAGCCGCTTTTTCGGCGAGGCCTTGGGTAAGGCGACCCGGGCGGGGATGAAGACGGCTGATCAATAAGGTATTGCTATCCATTTAAGCGTTCCCCCGGAAATCTGAGCTTGCGTTCCGAGGGGCATGGTTTGTACGTAAGGTTGGTGTGTATATCCGTTTCTGCGGTAACGGCTACTTATGGTTCCGCCCTTACGGCGGGTCACTTTTGAAAAGCGCAAAAGTAACCAAAACGCTCCTGCCCCACCACTCGGCACCTCGCTAAGGCTCGGTGTGCCCTCACTCCGGCATTGCTCCGTGGGCCGCCGCGAAGGGCCATCCATGGCCCAGCGCGGCTATCCCGGCATCCATGCCGGGATGCCCACTCCACAATGCCTGCGTTCGGCCATCGTGGTTAACGGGGCGCCCGAGATCAACGTCCTCCCGAGGCGGCCTTATAGCCGACCTGGCTCTTCCGGTCGTACACCATCAGATCTGTGGGAGCAAAGCTTGCTCGCGAAGACGGTGTGTCAGTTTGCGTTGATGTTGGATGTGTCGGCCTCATCGCGAGCAAGCTCGCTCCCACAGGTTTTGTGGTGCACATGAATCTTGTGTCTGCTGAAGATCCAATGTGGGAGCGAGCTTGCTCGCGATAGCGGTGTTTCAGTCACATAGTTACTGGATATACCCGGCTCTTGCTTTGCTTTGCTTTGGATCTTGATCTTGATCTTGATCTTGATCTTGATCTTGATCTGGACGCCCCGTTAAACCACGCTGGCCGAACGCAGGCATTGTGGAGTGGGCACCTCGGCATGGATGCCGAGGTAGCCGCGCTGGGCCATGGATGGCCCTTCGCGGCGGCCCACGGAGCAATGCCGGAGTGAGGGCATGCCGAGCCCTAGCGAGGCACCGAGTGGTGGGGCAAAGCGTTTTTGGTTACTTTTGGCGCTTTTCCAAAAGTGACCCGCTGTAAGAGCGGAACCATAAGCCGCCGTTACCGAAGAAACGGATATACACACCAGAGCACCGGGCTTTCTCAAAAGCCAAAAAACGACAGTGAACAGTATTACAAAGGCGCATTCATGGCCCGCCGCCGCAGCAGCAACGTCAGCCCCAGCCCGCTAACCGACAACAACGCAGCACAGAAGAAAATCGACGAATAACCCAGGTTCAACGCCACCGCCCCCATCAGCGGCCCGGCAATCGCCAGCGCCAGGTCAAAAAACACCGCATAAGCACTCAAACCCGCCCCACGGCTGGTGTTCGGCACTTGCTTGATGGCCTCCACCCCCAGCGCCGGATACACCAGCGACAACCCGAAACCGGCCAGCCCGGCACCGACTAGGGCGAACGGAGTGGACGGCGCCAGCCATAGCAGTACCAGCCCAAGGGTTTCGATGCTCATGCAAGCGATGGCCGAGTTGAAGCCACCGAAGCGGGCGATGCTGGAAATGAACAACAGCCGCGCGAGAATGAAGCAGATGCCGAAGACTGTCAGGCACCAGGCCGCGCCAGTCCAGCCGCGACTGACATAAAACAGCGTAATGAACGTGGTGAGCGTGCCGTAGCCGATCGACGCCAGGCTCAGGCCCGCGCCGTACGGGGCAATGCGCGCAAACACCGCCCAGAAAGGCAGGCGCTCGCCGCGAATGACCGGCACCGACGGCTTGTTGCGAATCATCAACAGCGCAGCCCCCGCCAGCAACGACAACGCAATGCCCAGGCTGGCAAACCCCAGCTCACCCACCATCACCACCCCCAGCGGTGCTCCAATAGCGATGGCCCCATACGAGGCGATGCCGTTCCAGGAAATCGAGCGGGCCGTGTGCTCTACCCCCACCTGGCCCATGCACCAACTGATGGTGCCCACGCCAATCAGCCCCTGGGCCACGCCGAGCAACAAGCGGCCAGCAATCAGAATCAGCAGGCTGGTCAGGGGAAAGCTTTGCAGCAAGGTCGAAATCAGCGTCAGCACGCCACTGAGCACAATCCCCGACAACCCGTAGACAATCGCCCGCTTGGTGCCGACGCTGTCCGACAACCGCCCGGCCATGGGACGGCTGAGCAGGGTCGCCAGGTACTGTGAACCGATGGTCAACCCGGCCACCACCGCGCTGAAGCCCAACTGTTCGTGGACATATCCGGGCAACACGGCAATGGGCAGGCCGATGCAGAGGAAGGCGATGAAGGTGTAGAAAACGATGGAGACGATCTGCAGGGTGATCGACAAGGAACTGGGGGCAGAGGAGGGCGTGGGCATGGGGCTCGTTCGCGGGCAGCGGTAAGAGAGCCTCATCATGGCGCGAGGTGGGGATAAAAGAAAGCAGGCTAACTAATGTATTGGGCAGACTGGGTGTTCAGGCGGGATGGATGCTGTGTGTGCCGGCGCCATCGCGAGCAGGCTCGCTCCCACAATGGATTTGGGTGTACGCAGCATTTGTGTATGCCACTAAACCCTGTGGGAGCGAGCTTGCTCGCGAAAGCGGTAGATCAGGCAATGATCAGTCGACTGGCATGCCGAATCGCGAGCAGGCTCGCTCCCACAATGGATTTGGGTGTACGCAGCATTTGTGTACGCCATTAAACCCTGTGGGAGCGAGCTTGCTCGCGAAAGCGGTAGATCAGGCAATGATCATTCGACTGGCATGCCGAGTCGCGAGCAAGTTCGCTCTCACAGGGGCGTTACCCTTGGAATGCAAAAAGCCCCATCACAGTGGACGGGGCTTTTGACTTGCCGCTTTAAGCTTGCAACTCGGGGCTGCCCTTAGAACACCACACCCTGGCTGCGCAGGTAGTCGTCATAGGTGCCGCTGAAGTCGACCACGCCGTCGGCGCTCAGCTCGATGATGCGGGTGGCCAGGGACGATACGAACTCTCGGTCATGGCTGACGAAGATCAGCGTGCCCGGGTAGTTTTCCAGCGCCAGGTTCAGCGCTTCGATGGACTCCATGTCCAAGTGGTTGGTCGGTTCGTCCATCACCAGCACGTTCGGCTTTTGCAGGATCAGCTTGCCGAACAGCATGCGGCCCTGTTCACCACCGGAAATGACCTTGACCGACTTGAGGATCTCGTCGTTGGAGAACAGCATGCGGCCCAAGGTGCCACGAACCAGTTGTTCGCCACCCTGGGTCCACTGGCCCATCCAGTCGAACAGGTTGACGTCGTCTTCGAAGTCATGGGCATGGTCCTGGGCGTAGTAGCCCAGTTCCGCGGCGTCGGTCCATTTCACGGTGCCGGCGTCCGGTTCCAGTTCATTGACCAGGGTGCGCAGCAAGGTGGTCTTGCCGATACCGTTCGGGCCAATGATCGCCACGCGCTCGCCGGCTTCGACGGTGAAGCTGAAATCCTTGAACAGCGGCTTGCCGTCAAAGCCCTTGGCCATGCGCTCGACAATGACCGCCTGGCGGTGCAGTTTCTTGGTCTGCTCGAAGCGGATGAACGGGCTGACACGGCTCGATGGCTTGACCTCGGCCAGTTGGATCTTGTCGATCTGCTTGGCGCGGGAGGTGGCCTGCTTGGCTTTCGAGGCGTTGGCCGAGAAACGGCTGACGAACGATTGCAGTTCGGAGATCTGGGCTTTCTTCTTGGCGTTGTCCGACAGCAGTTGCTCGCGGGACTGGGTCGCCACGGTCATGTACTCGTCGTAGTTGCCTGGGAACAGGCGCAGCTCGCCGTAGTCCAGGTCCGCCATGTGGGTGCAGACACTGTTCAGGAAGTGACGGTCGTGGGAGATGATGATCATCAGGCTCGAACGCTGGGTCAGCACGTTTTCCAGCCAGCGGATGGTGTTGATATCCAGGTGGTTGGTCGGTTCGTCGAGCAGCAGCACTTCCGGGTCGGAGAACAGCGCCTGGGCCAGCAGTACACGCAGTTTCCAGCCAGGCGACACTTCACTCATCGGGCCGAAATGCTGTTCGATGCCAATCCCCAGGCCCAGCAGCAATTCACCGGCGCGGGATTCGGCGGTGTAGCCGTCCATCTCGGCAAATTCGGTTTCGAGCTCGGCCACGGCCATGCCGTCTTCTTCGGTCATTTCCGGCAGCGAATAGATGCGATCGCGCTCGGCCTTGACCTTCCACAGCTCTTCGTGACCCATGATCACGGTGTCGATCACGGTGAATTCTTCGTAGGCGAACTGGTCCTGGCGAAGTTTACCCAGGCGCACGTTCGGCTCGAGCATGACCTGGCCACCGGACGGCTCGAGGTCGCCACCGAGGATTTTCATGAAGGTCGACTTGCCGCAACCGTTGGCGCCGATCAGACCGTAGCGGTTGCCCGCGCCGAATTTGACAGAGACGTTTTCGAACAGTGGCTTGGCGCCGAACTGCATCGTGATGTTAGCTGTAGAGATCAAAGGTTTATCCTGCGGAACATTCAGAGTAGCTAAGGGTGCGGCAGTACCTGTTCAGTACCTGTTTGCGCACGTCCCGACCGCGCAAAGGCGTCGCGGTCGCAAGCGCAAGGGTCCATCCGGCATAAGAGGACAGCAGCATACGGAGCGCCCGGCCCGGGTAGACGTGCGCCGAAGCCGCGGTTTGCGGCATCGGCCAAAGGGAGCGCGTGATAATTGGCGGCGATTGTACTGATCTGGCCGCATTAACGATAGGGTATTGCCCGGACAAGACAGTTTTTCACAACTTCAGGATAACTTTTGGTTACAAACTCTGGCTAAAATGCCACCTCACCCAATGCTATCTCCCTTGCCGCTTGGTTGGCCCGGAGACGCAGCCTGTTCACTCCCTGCATTGTGACGGACTTTCGTGAAGCTCATCATTGTCGCGATCTACCTCCTCTCCATCGGCTACGTTCACCTGCGTGGACGCGTGCGCCACAAGGTCGGACGCCAGTTGAGCGATCACTCGTCTTTTCTCGCACCGATCAATTGCCTGCTTTACCTGTGCTCGAAACTGCCCAACAGGCCTTTCCTGAGCCCGACGCAGTTCCCGGACCTGAGTCCGCTGCAGGCTCATTGGGAAGAAATCCGGGCCGAAGGCCAGAGCCTGCTGCGGGCGGGGGAGATCAAGCGTTCCAATCAGTACGACGACGTGGGCTTCAACTCATTCTTCAAGACCGGCTGGAAGCGCTTCTACCTGAAGTGGTACGGCAACAGCCATCCGTCGGCCATGAAATTGTGCCCACGCACCACCGAATTGGTGCAGAGCATCGGGTCGATCAAGGCGGCGATGTTTGCCGAGTTGCCGCCGGGGTCGAAGTTGGTCCGGCACCGCGACCCCTATGCCGGGTCCTATCGCTATCACTTGGGCCTGGAAACGCCCAACGATGCCGGCTGCTACATCAATGTCGATGGCGAGGCTTATCACTGGCGTGACGGCGAAGCGGTGATTTTTGACGAAACGTTCATTCATTACGCCGAGAACACCACCGACCAGAACCGCATCATCCTGTTCTGCGACGTGGAGCGGCCGATGAAGTTTCCCTGGGCCACGGCGTTCAACCGCTGGTTCAGCCGCACCGTGATGGCGGCGGCCGGCGCGCCCAACGACGCGGGCGACAGGACGGGCGGCCTGAACCGGGCATTCTCCAGACTCTACAAGATACGTTTGCAAGGCAAGGCCCTGAAAAAGCGCAACCGCAGGTTGTACTACCTGCAGAAGTGGGCATTTTTCGGTGGATTGCTGGCGATCTTCGTCTGGATCTAAATCCCGTAGGAGCTGGCGAAGCCTGCGATCTTTTGATCTTGATCTTTTCGCTTGCGACTCAATCGTTTGGGACAAGGTCGCAGCCTCGTTGCACTCGACAGCTCCTACGCGCTCCTACGCGCTCTTACGCCCCATAGGTTTCAGTCGGTGGGTTTTTGCGCGTCCAGCTGTTCCCACATCCTGGCGGTAATCCGCTGGCGGTGGTTATAACCTTCCCAAGGATCGGCGCCCAAGCCCCTGGCCCGCTCCAGCGCGGTATAGATATCCCACTGCTGGGCGTTGCGCAGGGTCGATAGTTCGGCGCGGGCAATGGGCACCGAGACCGGCAGGCCTGGCCTGGCGCGCACTGAATAAGCGGTTACCGTGCTGGCCCCGCGGGCGTTGCGCAGGTAGTCGACGAATATTTTCCCGACGCGATTCTTCGGCCCCATGGTGGCGGTGATGCGCTCCGGCGCCTGCCGGGTCAGGAATTGGGAGATGGCCTTGGCAAACGCCTTGGTGGTGTCCCAGCCCTCGTTTCTCGCCAATGGCACGATCACGTGCATGCCTTTGCCACCGCTGGTCTTGAGGAAGGCCTGCAAACCCAACTCGTCCAGCACCGCCAAGGTCATGCGGGTCGCCTCGATCATCGCGCTCCAGGGCAGTGACGGGTCCGGGTCCAGATCGAGGACAAACAGGTCAGGCGTCTCGATCCGGTCGTGGGTCGCGGTCCAGGTGTGCAGTTCCACCGCGCCCATCTGCGCCGCGCCCACCAGCGCGTGGACGTCGTCGATTTCCATCAGGGCGGCATGACCCGGGTCCAGATGCGGATCCAACTGTTTGATGTGGGGAATCTCCAGTCGATCGGCGTGTTTTTGAAAGAACAGTTCTTCACCGATACCGTCCGGTGCCCGCAGCAGCGCGACCGGACGCAGCTTGAGGTGCGGCAGGATCCAAGGGGCGATGTCCAGGTAATACTGGGCCAGCTCGGCCTTTTGCACGCCGCTGACACTGTCGATGACCCGATCAGGGTGGGTGATCGTCACACCGTCCACCTTGGCCGCGCTGGCTTTGTGACGACGCTGAGGTTTTGGCGCAGTGGGTTTTATCGGCAGGGGCTGCTCACGAACAACCTTGCTGGCGGGCGTATCAGGCGGCAAGCCCAGGAAAATAGCCTGCCGCACCTGGTTGTCGCGGGTCCACTCGGTGAATTCGATTTCGCAGGTCAGGGTCGGCTCGACCCATTGCACGCCGCGCCCCTGTGTACCGTTGAGCGGCTCAGCCAGTGGTGGAGTATCGCGCTGCTGGGTACACAGTTGCTCGTGCAATTGCTTGATTTGCGCCTGGCTGAACCCGGTGCCGACCCGGCCGGCGTATACCAGCCCCGTTGGCCCGTTGACGGCCAGCAACAACGCGCCGAAACCGCTGCGTTTGCCTTGGGGGCGGGTGAATCCGACGATGACAAAGGCTTGGCGCAGCCGACACTTGAGCTTTACCCAATCGTCGCTTCGCTTGGAAACGTAAGGACTGCCCAGGCGCTTGCCGACCACGCTGTCCAATGAGAGCGCGATGGCGCTTTCGAACATATCGTGTTGGCTGGCGGAAAATGATTCGGAGAAGCGCAGGCGCTTGCTGGCGTTGTTGCCGAGGGCTTTTTTCAGCGCCGCACGGCGTTCTTCCACCGGCGCCTGACGCAGGTCGACGCCATTGAGAAAGGGCGCATCGAACAGGAAATACACCATGTCGACGGTGCGGCTGATCTCGAAGGCCTCGCGCAGGGCAGCAAAATCGGAATGGCCGGTCTCATCGAGCAGGACCAGTTCGCCGTCGAGCCAACTGTCCCCCAGGTTCAACCCGGCCAAGGCGTCGGCATGCAACTTCAGCCGATCGGTCCAGTCCTGATGATTGCGGTTGTATAACCGGACTTCGCCGTCTTCGATGCGGGTCAGCAATCGATAACCGTGGAATTGGACTTCGTAGCGCCATTCACCGGTGGGGGGCTCCTCCACGGGCGTGGCCAACTGCGGCGCCAGGCGTTCGGGCAGGGCTGTCGTTGCGCCTTGGCCAGGGTTGCGGGGCGTCGTTGCGTCCGACTCGGCATTGGACAAACGAGCAGATTCACTCTCGGCGTTGGCCATGACAGATTCCCTTGTATTGCACACGCCAGGGGGTTAACCCCGGGAGGCCTTGGTGGCTTTTTTGGCAGGAGCGGATTTGCGGGTTTTCGCAGGTTTCGCCGGGGCCTTCCCGGCTGATTTATCGGGTGCCTTGCCCTTGCCGCCGAGGCTGCGCTTGAGCAACTCGGTAAGGTCGATGACATCGGCGGTCTTGCGTTGTTCTTCGCCAGGATCGGTTTCCACCGCTTCGAGTCGCCCCTCGTTGGCCTTCTTCTCCACCAGTTCCATGATTTTGTCCTCGAAGCTGTCGCGGTACGCCTGGGGCTCCCAGTCGCCGCTCATGTCTTCCACGAGGCGCTTGGCCATTTCCAGCTCGCCCTTGGCCAAGGTCGGGTTCGTGACCTCGTCGCCCAGCTCCAGTACATCCAGCTCGCGTACCTCGGCGGGCCAGCGCAGCATCACCAGTACCAGTGCCGTTTCAAGGGGCATGAGGGCGGCCAAGTGCTGGCGGGTATGCAGCACCACATGGGCCAGCGCTACTTTGTTGGTCTTGACCAGTGTTTCGCGCAGCAAGGCATAGACCTTGCCGCCGCGTTTGTCGGGCGCCAGGAAATAGGGCTTGTCGATGTTTTGCAGGGGGATTTTTTCGCTGTCGACAAAGGAAAAGATGTCGATGGTCTGGGTGGACTTGGGGTGGGCGGCGCGGATCTCGTCTTCGCTGATGAGCACATATTGGCCTTTCTGGTATTCCACGCCTTTGACGATATCTTCCTTGGTCACCTCCTTGCCGGTGACCTTGTTGACACGCTTGTAGCCCACCGGGTCCATGCTGCGCTTGTCCAACCAGTCGAAATCCACGCCTTGGGATGCGGTGGCCGATACCAGCGCCACGGGAATGTGGACCAGTCCGAAACTGATTGCGCCTTTCCAGATTGCCCGTGCCATGGGGGTGTTTTCCTTGCCGGTGAGTGTCTCTCTGGTGACCTTCGGGCCTTGGGAAAAGTTTCCCCTGTGGGAGCGAGCTTGCTCGCGATGACGCCGGTACAGGCGCCATTGATGCAAACTGACCCACCGCCATCGCGAGCAAGCTCGCTCCCACAATGGTTCGGAGACGCTTGGTTACATCTTCACCGAGACATTTGCTTAACAAGGTCGAACCTGCGGCGTAGCGTGCTTTCGATATGCCTGAACCCAAGAGGTGCCCCCAATGAACAGGCTGATGATTGCCATCATGACGCTACTGCTGAGCGCCACTGCCCAGGCCGCCACGCCCAGCGATGGCCCGATGGTCCTGGCCCAGAACCTGCCGGGCAACAACAATCCCTATAACAGCCCGACGCGTCGAGCCAATCCCAACAGCATGCAGGGCACCCGGCCCAACGTGCCGACGATTCATAGCAATCCGACCGTGCCGGTGCCACGGCCTCCGACCCTGGAAAACGGCGGCATCGGCAATGGCTACCCCCGGTCCGGCCAGCCGTCGGGTTCGCCGCGACCGACCATCGAGTCTCCCACGCCACCCCGGAACAGCCAGAATGGCAATCGCTAGGCGCTGGAGCTGCTCTTTCAACACCGCAGAAGGAAATGTGCATGTTGCGTAAAACACCCTTGGCCGCATTCTGCGCCACTGCTGTCCTGACCCTTGCCTCGCCGGCCATCGCCGTGCCAACCCAGTCATTCAAAAGCGAGGAGGGCACCCTGGAAGTGACCACTGTGGTCAAGGGGCTGGAGCGCCCTTGGTCCGTTGCATTCCTGCCTGGCCAACAGGGCATGCTGGTGACGGAGCGAGAGGGCAACCTGCGCGTGGTCAGTCCCGACGGTAAGTTGTCCGCGCCCCTGAGCGGCGTGCCCGAGGTGTGGGCCAAGGGCCAGGGCGGCTTGCTGGACGTGGTGCTGTCGCCGGACTTCAAGCAGGACCGCACCGTCTACCTGTCCTATGCCGAGGCGGGCGCGGACGGCAAGGCCGGCACCGCCGTGGGACGCGGGCAATTGTCCGAAGACCTCAAGAGCCTGAAGAACTTCGATGTGGTCTTCCGCCAGCAACCCAAGTTGTCCACGGGCAACCACTTTGGCTCGCGACTGGTCTTCGACCGCGACGGCTATCTGTTCATCACCCTGGGGGAGAACAACGACCGACCCACCGCCCAAGACCTGGACAAGTTGCAAGGCAAGGTCGTGCGCATCTACCCCGACGGCAAGGTTCCCGACGATAACCCCTTCGTCGGCCAGAAAGGCGTCCGTCCCGAGATCTGGTCCTACGGCGTTCGCAACCCCCAGGGTGCTGCCCTCAACCCGTGGAACGGCACCCTGTGGGAAAACGAGCATGGGCCCCGGGGCGGTGATGAATTGAACCTCATCGAGCGTGGCAAGAACTACGGCTGGCCGTTGGCGACCCACGGCATCAATTATTCCGGCGCCCCGATTCCCGAAGCCCAGGGCAAGAGCATCGAAGGCGGCGTTGACCCCTTCCATGTCTGGCAGGTGTCTCCCGGGCTCAGCGGCATGGCGTTCTACGACCATGAGCGCTTCAAGGCCTGGCAACACAGCGTGTTCATCGGGGCCCTGGTGTCCGGTGAACTGATCCGCCTGCAATTGCAGGATGACAAGGTCGTTCATGAAGAGCGCCTGCTGGGTGAACTCAAGGCGCGAATCCGCGATGTGCGCCAGGGGTCGGATGGGTACCTGTATGTGCTGACGGATGAGGACGACGGGGCGTTGTACAAAATCGGACTCAAGTAATTGGAGGACAGCGTGGGAGCGAGCTTGCTCGCGATTGCTTTGGGTCAGTCGGCATTGATGCTGACTGACGCCGAAGATGCCGATGTTGACCACCCATTCGGCATGCATGGCACCGCCCGTGGCGCCAA
>NZ_JBIXJT010000003.1:295842-408026 GCF_052871455.1 Pseudomonas sp. LARHCG127 | reverse complement strand
GGGCTGTTGCTTCCTCGCGATTGCTTTGGTTAAGGCGTCTTTGAGCCTGACTGACGCGCCGCTATCGCGAGCAAGCTCGCTCCCACAGTAATGCTGTTCACTTGAGGCCCTCATCACAAGAGCCAATACTGGATAGCATTTGATCTTTGCCATTGACTTGCCGCCAACGCACCGCTAATTTCCAGGCATGAATTCAACCGTACTGCGTAGCCAGCCAAGCATTATTACCGCCATTCCTTATTTGGCGGGCTAGCTGACGGCTACACCGAACCCGCCCTGGAGGCGGGTTTTTTCTTTCTGTCTCCTGGGCTCCGACCGAACCAGGAGATCGCCATGACCACAGTCCACACCGAGCAAGCCCTGCTTGAGCACTACGTCAAGAAAATCCTCGCCGCGCCGGTCTACGAACTGGCGGTGCGCACGCCGCTGCAAGCGGCACCTGCGCTGTCCGAGGCCCTGGGCAACCGGATCCTGCTCAAGCGCGAAGACCTGCAACCGACCTTTTCCTTCAAGATCCGCGGCGCCTATAACAAGCTCGTGCACCTGACCGCGGAGCAGCGGGCCCGTGGCGTCATCACTGCCTCTGCCGGCAATCATGCCCAGGGCGTCGCGCTGGCGGCACGGGAACTGGGTATTTCGGCCAGCATCGTCATGCCCGTGAGCACCCCGCAGTTGAAAGTGCTGGGGGTGCGCAACCGCGGCGCCGAGGCGCTGCTGCACGGTGACAGTTTTCCGTTTGCCTTGGCCCATGCGCTGGACCTGGCCGAGCAGACCGGGCGGGAGTTCGTCTCGCCTTTCGATGACCCGGATGTGATTGCCGGGCAGGGCACCGTCGCCATGGAGATCCTGCGTCAGCATCCGGGCCGGCTGGACGCGATTTTCGTCCCGGTCGGTGGCGGGGGGTTGATCGCGGGCATCGCCGCCTACGTCAAATACCTGCGCCCGGACGTTCGCATCATCGGTGTCGAGTCGCAGCACTCTGCCTGTCTCCAGGCTGCGCTGGCCGCTGGGGAGCGGGTCACCTTGCCCGAGGTGGGAACCTTTGCCGACGGCGTGGCCGTGGCCCAGATCGGCGCCCATGGCCTGGATATCTGCCGATTCTGTGTCGATGAGGTGATGACGGTGACCAACGACCAACTGTGCGCTGCGATCAAGGACATCTATGACGACACCCGTTCCATCACCGAACCCTCAGGCGCGTTGGCGGTGGCCGGGATCAAGCAATACGTGGCGCGCACGGGGGTGCGAGGCGAGACCCTGGTGGCGATCGATTCCGGCGCCAACATCAACTTCGACAGTTTGCGCCATGTAGCGGAGCGGGCCGCGTTAGGCGCAACGGACAGTGCCGCATGACCCACCGCTATCGCGAGCAAGCTCGCTCCCACAAGGATTTGTGGTGGGGTCATAAACTTCAGCTACACCGCCGACCCCTTGTGGGAGCCGAGCTTGCTCGCGATGACGGCAGTCTATTCAACATCAATGTAAGCTGATCCACTGAGAGCACGAGCAAACCCGCTCGCGTCGAACAATTTTTGAACAAGGCGACGGGCGCCCGCCCAGGTGCCTGCAATTGAGGCTACTCTAGCTTTCGACATGCTCGCCACGATTGCACTTTGCATGGAAAACCCGCCGTTTCCTTGCATTTTGCACGAGAGGTCCGATTGGTCTCGACGCTAAGCGATTGATTTATATCAGTGCGCTGTCTCGTCAATAAGGGCATATTTTTTGCGGGATAGTCTTGGAGTTCGATCAGGGAGTTCGCTTTCACGAGCTCAATAATAGAAACGCCAAAAAGAACGAACGGCACGGTATTCATAGTCCCAGTCCGCAGGGAAGTAAACGGACGAACATACCGCCGTCGTGAACATAAATTGGCCGCCTCAACAGGAGAGAGTCGCCATGTTTTTATCTGCCCTCGAAATGCGAAACATCATTGAAAGCAGCTTGCTGCCCAAGCGCTCGCAATGCACGTTGTCACCTGAGCTGACGATGACGATCAAGATCTTCGATGACCACAAGACCGATCACGTGGCCTTGGTCAAAACCGACATCGATGCCAGGAAACTCACCGGCTGCCGGGCCATCAACGACCTGATCGCCGAGTTGCGTACCGAGCTTGACCACAACCCTGCCGCTGGCAATCATTTTCATCAGCAACACCAGCGAATGACCGGGCGCTGAGTACGGCCTTGTCCTTGTCAGTCTGACGCTCGGGTCCGGCGATGTCCGAACCCGGCGTACAGTTCTCCAGCGGTCCTGCGCACCTCAGCCCAGTTGCTGTCGGTAAGGCAGGTCCGGACCGGTTTTGCCGCACGTCAGGGCGGCGGCTCGAATAGCGAACTCCAGCATTGCGCTGATCTGCTCCCGGGTCAGGGTGCGCACGCCTTCGACCGAATCCAATTGCTGTTCGGTCAGCCACGCAATCAGCGCGGCCTGGAAGGTGTCGCCCGCACCCACGGTGTCGGCTATTTTCACCGGGCACGCCGGCAGCGACCATGTACCGTGTTGGCGACTGAAGACCGTAGCCCCCTGGCCGCCACGGGTCAGGAAGACCATTTGGCAACGGTGCCCCAGCCAACCTTTGATGATCGCCTGGGGCTCGATGCCTGGATAGAGCAGGTCCAGATCTTCGTCACTGACCTTGATCAGGTCGGCGTATTGCACCAGTGTCGCGATTCGCGAGCGCCACAGCTCAATGTCTGGCTGCGGGTTGAGCCGCACGTTCGGGTCGAGGCTGATCAGGCGTTGGCCACTTTCCCGTTGCACCAAGGCCAGGAGCGTGTCCGCAATGGGCTGCACCACCAGCGAGAACGAGCCGACATGCAAGCCACGCACCTCAGGGCCGAGGTCCGGTAGATCGGCCAGGCTCAGTTGTCGGTCGGCACAGCCTTCGCCACGAAAGCTGTAGTGGGGCGAGCCGTTGGCGCCTACGGCGACCATCGCCAGGGTGGTCGGGGCGTCGAAGTCCATCAGGTATCGAGCGCTGACACCTTCGTTGAGCAGCACCTGCTGCAGGCGCCGTCCCAGGTAATCGGTGGACAGGCCGGCAAAGAGTGCCGATTCAATGCCCAGGCGGCGCAATCCCACCGCCACGTTGAACGGCGAGCCGCCGGCAATCGCCTTGTAGTTCACCTGCGAGGCAGGGCCGTCCGCCTCGGTCCCACTGAAAAAATCAAACAGCGCTTCACCACACACCAGATACATAGTTGCCCGCTCTCAAAGGGTTGCGACGTGTTGTCGATAACGTTCATAAGCCTGCTGGGACGCCGCGACATGGGCGGCGACTGGCCGGGTTTCGCTGGCCGGGTCGAGCTTGACGCAGCGCTCGCACAGTTCAGCCAGGCCGTCTGGTTGGCCTGAATGGCACCACGCTGCCTGGATCGCCGCACCCAACGCCGCTGCTTCGCTTTGTTCGGTACAAATGACGGTGGTGTCCATGATGTCGGCGACGACCTGCCGCCACACTGGGCTCTTCGAACCGCCGCCGATCAGCCGAATGCTCTGGGCCTTAAGCCCGTTGGCCCGCAACAGGTCCAAGCCATAGCGCAAACCGAAGGTCGTGCCTTCGACCACGGCGCGGCACAGGTTGGCCCGGGTCAGGTTGGTGGTGGTCAGGCCCAGCAGGCTACCCGTGGCATGGGGCAGGGCAGGCACCCGCTCGCCGTTGAGGAACGGCAGCATCGACACACCTTCTGCGCCAATCGGGGCCTGGACCACCAAGGCGTTGAAGGCGTCGATGTCCAGGTCCAGCAGCTCGCGGATCGCTCCGGTGGCGTTGGTCAGGTTCATGGTGCAGATCAGCGGCAGCCAGCCACCACTGGAAGAACAGAACGTCGCCACTGACGGTTGCGGGCTGACCGTGGGCTCTGCGGCATAGGCGTAGACCGTGCCGGAGGAACCGAGGCTCATGGTGATCACGCCGGGCTGGATATTGCCGGTGCCGATGGCGCCCATCATGTTGTCGCCACCGCCACTGGCCACCACTGCGTCGGGGTTGATGCCCAGGTGCTGGGCAATGGCCGGCAGGATGCGTCCCACCGGCTGATGGGCCTCGATCAGCTCCGGCAGCGCCGCTTGCAAGCGTCCGCTGGGGTCGATGTGTTGCAGCAACGGCACGTCCCATTGGCGGGTGCGCACGTTGAAGTAGCCGGTCCCCGAGGCATCGCCGTATTCGCTGCAATGGCGACCGGTGAGCCAGAAATTGAGGAAGTCGTGGGGCAGCAGGACGCTGGCGATGCGTTCGAACAACTGGGGATGTTGCTCCCGGGTCCAGAGCAGTTTGGAAACCGTGTAGCCCGGCGCGATCACCACGCCGAGGCGTTCGAGGCTGCCGTCTTCGCCGCCCAGGTGGGTCAGGAGCCGATCGTTTTCCGGCGTCGTCTCGGTGTCGCACCACAGCTTGGCCGGGCGCAGGACCTGGCCCTGGTCGTCAAGCAGCACCAGACCGTGTTGCTGGCCGGACACGCCGATGCCGAGGATCGCCTGGCCATCGACCCCGGCGGCGGCCAAGGCCTGGTGCGTCGCCTGGGTGAATGCATCGAGCCATTGCTGGGTGTCTTGTTCGCGGCGACCGTTGGCCCCGCTGATCATGCTGTGGGCAGCGGCGCCCTGGCCGAGCACCTGGCCGCTGAGCGCATCCAGGATCAGCGCCTTGGTGCCTTGGGTGCCGCAGTCGATGCCCAGGAACAGTTGTTGGTTTGCCATGGAAATCCTCGGTCGTCAGAACCAGCAGGTAATAGCAGTTTGGTCAGCAACCACACGATCTGTGGCGAGGGAGCTTGCTCCCTCGCCACAAAAAGCGGTTCGCGGTCGAGGGCTAGTTCGCCTCGGCCAGCACCCGCTCAAGTGTTCGTGTGACCCCGTGCTCGCGCAAGCTGTTGCAGCACCATTGGAATGCTGCCACGAATTCCGGAGAGCGGGGGATCGCGGTGCCAAAGATTTCCTCCACCTCCAGCACCCGCTGGGTCACCAGCGCATCGTCGGCCACCAAGGCCTGGCAGAACGCCGCCCGTGGGTCCGGGATCGAGTACGTCACGCCGTTCTCGTCCACACCCTTCAGGTACACCGCCCAGGCCGCGACGACCAGCGCCGCACGGCGAGTTTCGCCGCCGTCGGCGATCAAGCGGTTGATGGTCGGGACGGTGAATTTTGGAAACTTCGACGAGCCGTCCGAACAGACCCGTTCCAACTGGTCGGCAATCGCCTGGTTGGAAAAACGCTCCACCAGGGTGTTCTTGTAGTCGTTCAGGTCGATGCCCGGTACTGGCGCCAGTTGCGGCGTCACGTCCAGGTCCATGTAGGCGCGCATGTAACGCACGAACAGCGGATCGTTCATGGTTTCGTGGACGAAGCGATAGCCCTTGAGAAAGCCCAGGTAGGTCAGCGCCAGGTGACTGCCGTTGAGCAGCTTGATTTTCATCTCTTCATAGGGGGAAACGTCATCGGTGAACTGCACGCCGACCTTTTCCCAGGCCGGACGGCCGCTCACGAATTTGTCTTCCAGCACCCATTGCACAAACGGTTCGCAGACCACCGGCCAGGCGTCGTCGATGCCGTGTTCGTCATGCAGCTGCAAGCGATGGGCGCCGCTGGTCATCGGGGTAATACGATCGACCATGGCGTTGGGAAAGCTCACGTTCCCGTCGATCCATTGGCCCAGTTCCGGGTCGCGCAGCGCGGCAAACGCCAGCAGCGCCTTGCGCGTGACGGCACCGTTGTGGGGCAGGTTATCGCAGGACATCAGCGTGAACGCTGGCGTCCCCGCGGCGCGGCGCTTGGCCAGGGCGGCACAGAGGAAGCCGAAGACAGTCTTCGGTGCCTCGGGGTGGGCGAGGTCGTGCTGGATCTGCGGCAGGTGGGCCATGAACTCGCCATTGCTGTCGTCGATGCAATAGCCACCTTCGGTGATGGTCAGCGAGACGATGCGGATCTGCGGCTCGGCCAGTTTGTCGATCAGCGCCTGGGCGCCGTCTTCGGCCAGCAACATGTCATTGATCGCGCCGATCACGCGGACTTCGGTGTCATCGGTGTCGCCCAGTTCGTACAGGGTGAACAGGTAGTCCTGGCTGGCCAGGTCATCCCGGGCACGCCGATCCTCGGCCCGCAGGCCCACGCCACAGATGGCCCAGTCCAGGTCAGCGCCGGTGTTCATCAGCGCATCGGTGTAGTACGCCTGGTGCGCTCGGTGGAAACCACCGACGCCGATGTGGGCGATGCCCTGGCGGATATCGCTCAAGGGGTAGGCCGGCAGGGCGACTTCGGGGTTGAGGTTGTGCAGGTTTTGTCGGTTGAGTTTCATCGCAAGTCTCGGCAATCAGGCGGCGGCGCGCAGCGCGCGGTTCACCGCGACGCCCTCGGCATCGAATAAATGGCAGTGTTCAGCGTCCAGGTGCAGGCTCAACTGCTCGCCGAAACGGCTCGCCAGGTCGCCGCGGACGCGCATGGTCAAGGCTTCGCCGGAGGCCGTGACGACGTGGCAGAAGGTGTCGCTGCCCAGCCGCTCGCTGACGTCTGCGGTGACTTGCAACGTGCAATCGCCCGGTTGCGCCAGGTTCAGGTGTTCCGGGCGAATCCCGAGGGTTACCGCAGCGCCGACGCTCAGGTTGGCGCCACTGCGCGGCAGATTGATGCGTGTACCGGCGTCCAGCAGTACTTCACAACCCTGGCCGTCCAGGGCGGTAACCTTGCCTTTGAGGAAGCCCATTTTCGGGGTGCCGAGGAACCCGGCGACAAACAGGTTGGCCGGCTGGTGATACAGCTCCAGCGGCGAGCCGACCTGCTCGATGCGCCCGCCGTTGAGCACCACCACCTTGTCAGCCAGGGTCATGGCTTCGACCTGGTCGTGGGTCACGTAGATCATGGTCGCCTGCAACTCTTTGTGCAGGCGCGCCAGTTCCAGGCGCATCTGCACCCGCAGGGCCGCGTCGAGGTTGGACAGCGGTTCGTCGAACAGGAAGATTTTCGGGTTGCGCACGATGGCCCGGCCGATCGCCACGCGCTGGCGCTGGCCGCCGGACAATTGCTTGGGCTTGCGCTCGAGCATCGGCCCCAATTCCAGGATTCGCGCCGCTTCATTGACCTTCTTTTCGACGTCGGCTTTGGGCACGCCGGCCAGGTCGAGGGCGAAGGACATGTTTTTGCGCACGCTCATGTGGGGGTACAGGGCGTAGGTCTGGAACACCATCGCCAGGTCGCGCTTGGCCGGGCTGACTTCAGTAATATCCCGGCCATCCAGTTCGATGGTGCCGTCGCTGACCTCTTCCAGGCCGGCGATCAGTCGCAGCAGCGTGGACTTGCCGCAGCCCGACGGGCCGACGAAAACCACGAACTCGCGGTCGTTCACCTCAAGGTCGATGCCCTTGATGATGGAGAAGCCTTCGAAACCCTTTTGCAGATTCTTGATTTTCAGGTTGGCCATGATGATGGGCCTCCACTTCTGATTATTGTGTAGGGCGCGTTACTTCACCGCGCCGAAGGACAAACCACGCACCAGCTGTTTCTGGCTGATCCAGCCAAAAATCAGGATCGGCGCGCAGGCCAGGGTCGAGACGGCCGACAATTTGGCCCAGAACAAACCTTCCGGGCTGGAATAGGAGGCGATCAGCGCTGTCAGCGGGGCGGCCTTGGAGGAGGTGAGGTTCAGCGACCAGAACGCCTCGTTCCAGCACAGGATCAGCGACAGCAACACGGTGGACGCCAGGCCGCCCTTGGCGATCGGCAGCAGCACGCGGACCATTTCCTGCCAGAGCGTGGCGCCATCCAAACGTGCCGCTTCGAGGATGTCGCGAGGGATGTCCTTGAAGTAGGTGTAAATCATCCAGACCACGATAGGCAGGTTGATCAAGGTGTAGATAATGATCAGCGCGATCCGCGTATCCAGAAGGCCAAATTGCTTGGCCAGCAGGTAGATCGGCATCAGCACACCCACCGGTGGCAGCATTTTGGTGGAGAGCATCCACAGCAGCGTGCCTTTGGTGCGCTGGGTTTCATAGAACGCCATGGAGTAGGCCGCCGGCACCGCGATCAGCAGGCACAGGGCGGTGGCGCTGAAGGAAATCACCACCGAGTTCCAGGCGAAGCTGAAGTAATTGCTGCGCTCGTTGATGTGCAGGTAATTCTCCAGGGTCGGCGCGAAGATGAACTGCGGCGGCGTGGCGAACGCGTCGATTTCGGTCTTGAAGCTGGTCAGCACCATCCAGAAGATCGGAAAGAAGATCACGATCGCGATGGCCCAGGCCAGCGTGCCCAGCAACAGACTCTGCAGGCGACGGGATTGTTGAAGAGTCATGGCGACGGCCTCAATGCTTGTCGGTGAGGTTTTTGCCGATCATCCGAACCAGGATGATGGCGGCGATGTTGGCAATGACCACGGCAATCAGGCCACCGGCCGACGCCATGCCGACGTCGAACTGCACCAGCGCCTGGTTGTAGATCAGGTACGCCAGGTTGGTGGAGGCGTAGCCGGGGCCACCGTTGGTGGTGGTGAAGATCTCGGCGAACACCGACAACAGGAAAATTGTCTCGATCATCAGCACCACGGCAATCGGCCGGGCCAGGTGCGGCAGGGTCAGGTGCCAGAAAATCGCGATGGGGCCGGCACCGTCCAGGCGGGCAGCTTCTTTCTGTTCCTGGTCCAGCGACTGCATGGCCGTCATCAGGATCAGGATCGCGAAGGGCAGCCATTGCCAGCTGACGATGATAATGATCGACAACAGCGGGTAATGGGCCAGCCAATCCACCGGCTGGGCGCCGAACAGCTTCCAGACCGAGGCGAGGATGCCCGACACGGGGTGGAAGATCAGGTTTTTCCAGATCAGCGCACCGACCGTGGGCATGATGAAGAACGGCGAGATCAGCAGCACACGGACGATGCCGCGACCGAAAAACTCACTGGCCTCCAGCAGCGCGCTGATCAATACCCCGAGGACAATGCTGATCAACAGCACGCTGCCCACCAGCAGCAGGGTATTGGTGGCGCCGGGCATGAACCCCGAGTCGGTCAGGAAATAGGTGAAGTTCTCCAGCCCGACGAATTCGTTTTCGCCGGGGTAGAGCAGGTTGTAGCGGATCATCGAGAAGTAGACGGTCATGCCCAGCGGCACGATCATCCACAGCAGCAACAAGGCCACCGAAGGGCTGACCAGGAACCAGCCGGGGTTGGCCAGGCGGATCTTGCGCACCGGCGGCGGAGCGATCTCGATGGGGGCTTTGGCGGTTGTAGTTGAGCTATTCATGGCATTGAACCGATTTTTGCGGGGCCTACAGAAATCCCCTATGGGAGCGGGCTTGCTCGCGAATAGGGAGGCACATCCAACATCAATGTGACTGACAGATCGCTTTCGCGAGCAAGCCCGCTCCCACAAAAGGGCAGAGCGGCGACGTGGGTTACTTGGGATACCCAGCGCGTTTCATCTCGCGTTCGGTGGTGGACTGCGCGGCGGTCAACGCCTGGTCCACGGTCTGCTGGCCGGTCAGCGCGCCCGAGAAGAACTTGCCCACCTGGGTGCCGATGGCCTGGAATTCGGGGATGGTCACCAACTGAATGCCGATGTAGGGCACAGGCTTGAGGGTAGGGGCTTTCGGGTCGGCGACTTTCAACGATTCCAGCGTCACTTTGGCAAACGGCGCGGCCTTCATGTATTCGTCGCTGTAGGTCGAAGTGCGGGTGCCCGGTGGTACGTTGGCAATGCCGTCGGTCTTGGCGACCAATTGGTTGTACTCCTTGGACGTTGCCCAAGTGGTAAAGACCTTGGCCGCGTCCTTGGCTTTGGAGCTGGTCGGGATGGCCAGGGACCAGGAGTACATCCACGAGGTGCCTTTGTCGGTTTTTTCGTGGGGGGCGAAGGTGAATCCGACGTGATCGGCCACCTTGCTCTGGGTCTTGTCGGTCACGAACGAGCCGGCGACGCTGGCGTCCACCCAGATGGCGCACTTGCCGCTGTTGAACAGCGCCAGGTTTTCGTTGAAACCGTTACTGGAAGCTCCCGGCGGGCCGGATTTCTTCATGTTGTCGACGTAGAAGTTCAGGGCATCCTTCCACTCCGGCCCGTTGAACTGCGGCTGCCACTTCTCATCGAACCAGCGCGCGCCAAAGCCGTTGGCGAGGGTCGTGACCAGCGCCATGTTCTCGCCCCACCCGGCCTTGCCCCGTAGGCACAGGCCATATTGCTCCTTGGATTTGTCGGTGAGCTTTTGCGCGAACTCACCGATCTGGGTCCAGGTTGGGTGTTCGGGCATGGTCAGCCCTGCGTTCTTGAACAGGTCCGTGCGGTAATAGGTGATCGAGCTTTCGGCGTAGAACGGCAGGGCGTACAGCGAGCCCTTGACCGACAAGCCATCGCGCACGGACGGGAAGACGTCATCGAGATCGTAGGAGGCCGGCAGGTCTTTCATCGGTTCCAGCCAACCCTTGGCACCCCAGAGTGCGGCTTCGTACATGCCAATGGTCAGCACGTCGAACTGTCCGCCTTGGGTGGCGATGTCGGTAGTCAGGCGTTGGCGCAGCACGTTTTCTTCAAGCACCACCCAATTGAGCTTGATGTCCGGATGCTCGGCCTCGAACGTTTTCGAGAGCTTTTGCATGCGGATCATGTCGCTGTTGTTGACGGTGGCAATGGTGAGGGTCTCTGCGCCGAAGCTGACGCTGCTGAGGGTCATGCAGGTGGAGACAAGCAGAACTTTTACCGAAGGTTTCATCGCGCACTCCTTTTCCGCGCCCGAAGGCTGCAGAAGGACAGTTATTGTTTTTGTGTCTTCCGGATGAAGGGAAGAATGTGCGCTGATTACAGCCTTCTATGGACGGCGTGACAAATCATCCGTCGCACTTTGACTGATACTTTTTTGCACTGAAGAGGGAGTGAGGCGAGCAAGGAGCTTGTGGCGAGGGAGCTTGCTCCCGCTGGGGCGCGCAGCGGCCCTGTCTTTTGGGGCTGCTGCGCAGCCCAGCGGGAGCAAGCTCCCTCGCCACAGAGGCGGTGTGTCAGGGCAAAAAGGTCAGCCCTGATTCTGCTCGGTCAACCGCTGCACCGCCAGCCGCCGGTAGTGGGACGGGGTCATGCCCTTGAGCTGCTGGAAGCGCCGGTTGAAGTTGGAGATGTTGTTGAAGCCCGATTCAAAGCACACGTCCGTCACCGGTTTGTCGCCGTCGGCCAGCAGCTCGCAGGATTTGCTGATGCGCAGGCGATTGACGAATTCGATGAAGCAGCGGCCAGTGGCCTGTTTGAACACCCGGCTGAAATAGGTGGGCTTCATGCCCAGGTGCTCGGCGACTTCTTCCAGGGGCAGTTCCCGGGCGTAATGGGCAAAGATGTAGTCCACCGCACGGTTGGTGCGGTCGATGCTGTGCTCGTCCGCCGTTTGCGGGGCGTTCGTGCCGGACAGCAGTTGGTAGTCATCCGTGGCGGCCAGCAGCTCCATCAGGATGAAAAAGTGCCCCAGGCGGCTCATGCCCTGGGAGTCGGCGATGCGCTGCATCAGGGTCATGGCCTGGCGGATGGTGCGCTTGCAACGGAACTCGATGCCGTATTGGGCGCGTTCGAGCAACGGCGCGACCGTCTTGAGCTCGGCGAATACCTGATGGCCGCTTTCGAACAACTCGTCGGTGAAGTTCACCAGCATGTCGCGCTTGGGCACCACTTCGTCCTCGGCCACCTGGCTGATCCAGTTGTGGGGCAGGTTGGGGCCGGTGAGAAACAACGATTGGGGGTAGAAGTTGCCGATGTAGTCGCCAATGAACACCTTGCCGGAACTGGCGACGATCAGGTGCAGCTCGTATTCCTTGTGGAAATGCCAACGCACCAGCGGGCAGGGGAAACCATGCTGGCGGTAGATGATGGACAGCCCGTTATGGTCGTCCATCAACTCGTAGGAGGGGTCGGTGACTCTGGCTGTTCGGGTCATGGGCCTGGCGCTTTTATTATTATCGCCGCTGAATAATGCCCCCTTCGCCAGACAGGTGCCACCCTGGTGTCTAACCGTTGCGGTTTTTTTCTTCGATCCACTGGGACATGTATTGGGTGCTTTTGTGCTGGTGGTGACGCAGCATGCCGCCGGTGAAATTGTCCCGGCGTCGTTGCGCCAGGTTCGCCCGGCAAGCGTTGAGGCTGTCGATCAGCGCTGGCCCATGGACCTGTCGCCGATAGCGGCTCGCCAACAGCGACAGGCCTGCGTCCCGAGCCTGAGCCCAGCGCTCCGGGTCGCTGTACAAGTGCACGGCCTCGCGGGCGATGGCTTCGGCACTCTGGGCAATCGCCCCGGGCCAGGGCAGGTCGCCGTGCATGGCTTCGGCCCCCACGGGCGTGGTGACGTTGGGGGTGCCGCAGAGCATGGCGTCGATCAGCTTGCCTTTGATACCCGCGCCGAAACGTAATGGTGCCAGGCAGATGCGTGCGGCCGACATGACCTGCAAGGCGTCTTCGGCCCAGTTCATGATGTGAAAGCCTTGGGCCGGGTTGTGCAGCGCGGCGGCCTTCGGCGGGGTATAGGCGCCGTACAGGTGCAGTTGCGCGCCGGGGAGGCGTTGGCGGATCAGCGGCCAGATGGCGTTTTTCATCCAGAGCACGGCGTCCCAGTTCGGCGCGTGGCGGAAGTTGCCGATGCTGAGGAAATGCGCCCGCTCCTCGAACGGCACAAACGGTTGGCTGGGCAGTTCCAGCATCAACGGGCACCAATGCAGCAGGTTGCGGGGCAGCTTGAAGTGCTCCACCAACAGTTCGATCTCAACCTCGGACACCATCAGGTTGAGGTCGCAGCGGTACAGGGCGGCGATTTCCCGCTTGGCCAGGTCGGTATCGGCCATTCGTTGGAATTCCTCGTCCAGGGCCGGGGCGAAGAGGTCGCTGAAATTTTCGCTCGCGTCATCGCGCTTCAGGCGCTCCTTCAGGCGCTGATGCCGGGCGTGGCGCAGGCTTTGCAGATCGGAGGTCTCCAGCACCCGCAGGGCACCGGGGCAGTGCTTCTCGACCCGCCAGCCGAACTGTTCTTCCATCATGAACTGGTCGAACAGCACGATGTCGGGCGCAAGTTCCTGAATGAACGCGTCGAAGCTGCTGTTATTGAGTTCGATGGGCACTTCGCGGATGCCCAGCGCGACCAGGTCGGCACGCTGCTCGCCGGGGCCGGCCGGGCTGCTGAAGGTGATGTCCCAGCCTTCGCCAAGGAAGGTGTCGAGGATCTGCATGACGTGCCCACTGGCAGCCGATGAGCGAGGCTCGGGCCAGACATAGCCGATAACCAGGACCTTGGTGGCGGTGGGGTGGTGCATGAGCGGGGAGTTCCTTGGTACAGATCAGGCGCCATCGGCGCGCGGGGCGCCGATAGTGACCAAGAATGCGTTCCGGCTCAAGAAAGAATGCGTTTGACCTTGTCCCGCAGTTGATCGATGGAGAAGGGCTTGCCAATTACCGACATGCCTTCAGGTACATCGATGCTTTCGGCATAGCCGCTGGCGAACAGCACCGGCAGTTGCGGCCGAACGAGTCGAGCCTGCTTGGCCAATTCCCGTCCGTCCATTACCGGCAGGCCGACGTCGGTCATCATCAGGGCGATGTCCTGTTGGTCGTCGTTCAAAAACACCAGCGCCTGCTCGCAACCGTCCGCCTCCAGCACCTGATATTCCAGCTCCTCCAGCACATCGACGATCAACATCCGCACGATGTCGTCATCTTCGACTACCAGGATGGTGGGCTGGGTGGCGGCATTGGCGGTGGACATAGATACATTCTCGAAAGATGGAAACGGGAGGGAGTATGAAAAGAAACGGCCTCATTCATGAGTAAGTGCCAAGGCAGCACAAGTTCCCTGGGTTGTACAAGAAAGGATCTATAGTACAAGAGCTGACAAGGATAGTCGCTTCCTTGCTACAAGGCAGGCCGTCGCGGGATCTGCGCCTTTGACTCGTCAGAAAATGTGGATCCAAGCGCGGTTTTTCGGGCAAACTCCACGGTTTTCAACTGTCCACCAAGGCCCTTTTCCATGACTCCTTCGTCTTCGGTTGACGAACAAAGTTTTCGCAAACTCCTGAGCCGCAATATCAGCCTGCCGCTGGGCATGGGCGCGCTCAGCGCGGTGTTTTTCATCATCCTGATCACGTACCTGCTGTCGGTGATCCAATGGGTCGGCCACACCGACAGGGTGATCAATAACGCCAACGAAGCGCTCAAGCTGAGCGTGGACCTGGAAACCGGCATGCGCGGCTACCTGTTGAGTGGCGACGAGCATTTCCTCGACCCCTACGAAGTGGCCAAGCCACGGATCGCCGTGGCGCTGGACACTTTGCTGGAATTGACAGCCGACAACCCCGTCCAGGTCGACCGCCTGCACAAGATCCAGGCACTCCAGACCGAGTGGTCCAATTACGCCCAGGGCATGATCGACCTGCAGCGCAGCAGCGGCGATTACCGGGGCGCGGTGAAGGCCGGGCGCGGTAAGCGTCTGACTGACGAAATTCGTCAGTCCTTCGAAGAGGTCGTCGAGACCGAGCAGCAGTTGCGTGCGGCGCGTAACCTGGATGTGCGCACCACGACCGTCTGGAGCATTGCCCTTTACCTGTTGTTTGTCGCGGCGGTCAGCGGATTGCTGGCCTACGTCGGTCGCCGGGACCTGTTGAACCTGTCCGAGAGCTACAGCGCCAGCCTGAAAGTCCAGCAGCGCAGCGCTTTACACCTGGAGAAGCAAGCCTGGCTGCGTAATGGCCAGACGCAACTGGCCGAGCAAGTCCTGGGACAACTGTCGCTGAACCTGCTGGGTCGCAACATCCTGCAGTTCTGCGCGAAATACCTGGACGTCGCTGTCGCGGCACTTTATGTGCGGGAAGAGAACGGTGTCCTCCGGCGCGTCGCCGCCTACGGCCTGTCCCGGGAGGATGAAGAACAGCAGCAGGTGATCGTCGCCGGTGAAGGCATCGCGGGCCAGGCCGTGCAGCAGGGGCGCCTCATCCGCCTGGACGACGTGCCGCACGACTACCTGAAAGTCAGCTCCGGCTTGGGACAGGGCCTGCCCAACAGTGTGTTGGTGGTGCCGACAAGTGACGATGACCGGATCAACGGTGTCGTCGAACTGGGGTTCCTGCGGCCGTTGACCGAGCGAGACGTCGAGCTGCTGGAGCTGATCGCCGGCAATATCGGCACCTCCATCGAGGCCGCCCGTTATCGTCAACGCTTGCAGGAAGTGCTGGCCGAAACCCAGCAGTTGAACGAGGAACTGCAAGTCCAGCAGGAAGAACTCAAGACCGCCAATGAAGAGCTGGAAGAACAGTCGCGCATCCTCAAGGAATCCCAGGCCCACCTGGAAGCCCAGCAACAGGAGCTGGAGCAGACCAATGAGCAATTGGCCGAGCAACGCGACGCCATGGACCAGAAGAACAGCGAGCTGAACCTGGCCCAGATCCAATTGCAGGAGCGCGCCGAAGAGCTGCAGCGTTCGAGCAAGTATAAATCCGAATTCCTGGCCAACATGTCCCACGAGCTGCGCACGCCGCTCAACAGCTCGCTGATCCTGTCCAAGCTGCTGGCGGAGAATCCGCAACAAAACCTCAGCGAAGAGCAGGTCAAGTTTGCCGAGTCGATCTACTCCGCCGGCAACGACCTGCTGAACCTGATCAACGACATTCTCGACATCTCCAAGGTCGAGGCCGGAAAACTGGAAGTGCGCCCGGAAAACACCAGCGTGCAGCGTCTGGTGGATGGGTTGCGGGATATGTTCGAGCCGTTGGCGGCTGACAAGGGCCTGAGTTTCGAGGTGCACGTGCAGCCTGATGCGCCGGCGATGCTCTACACCGACCGCCAGCGCTTGGAACAGGTGATCAAGAACCTGCTGTCCAACGCTGTGAAGTTCACCGAGCAAGGCGCTGTCAGCCTGTCCGTGGCCGGTCAGCCGGGCTCGGGCATTGCATTCATGGTGCGCGACTCTGGAATCGGGATCGCCGCCGACCAGCAGCAAAGCATCTTCGAAGCGTTCCGCCAGGCCGATGGCACCACCAATCGTCGCTACGGCGGCACGGGCCTGGGCTTGTCGATTTCCCGGGACCTGGCCACGCTGCTGGGCGGCTCGATCTCGGTTTCCAGCGAGCCGGGGCAGGGCAGCGTCTTTACCCTGGTATTGCCGGAACGTTACGTCGAGCCCGGGGACACGCCGCTGGAGCCGATGACCTTCACCCCGACGGCCACCGCGCCAGCGCCCGTTGCACCCAAGGCCGCACCCGCGCCGCTGATCGCCGAGGTGGACACGCCGATTGCCCGATTCGCCGACGACCGCGACAAGGCACCATTCGAAACCCGCTGCATCCTGGTGATCGAGGACGAGCCCAAGTTTGCCCGGATCCTGTTCGACCTGGCCCATGAACTCGGTTACCAGTGCCTGGTGGCCCACGGTGCCGACGAAGGCTTCGACCTGGCGTTGCAACTGGCCCCCGACGCGATCCTGCTGGACATGCGCCTGCCGGACCATTCCGGGCTGACGGTGCTGCAGCGGCTCAAGGAGCAGGCCCAAACCCGGCACATCCCGGTGCACGTGATTTCCGTCGAAGACCGGGTCGAAGCCGCCATGCACATGGGCGCCATCGGTTATGCCGTCAAGCCGACCACCCGCGAAGAACTCAAGGACGTGTTCGCCCGCCTGGAGGCCAAGCTGACCCAGAAGGTCAAGCGGGTGCTGCTGGTGGAGGACGATGACCTGCAACGCGACAGCATCACTCGCCTGATCGGCGACGATGACATCGAGATCACCGCCGTTGGCCTGGCCCAGCAAGCCCTGGACCTGCTACGGACCAATGTCTACGACTGCATGATCATCGACCTCAAGTTGCCGGACATGCTCGGCAACGACCTGCTCAAGCGCATGTCCAGCGAAGACATCTGTTCGTTCCCGCCGGTGATCGTCTACACCGGGCGCAACCTGACCCGGGACGAAGAAGCCGAACTGCGCAAGTATTCCCGCTCGATCATCATCAAGGGCGCCCGTTCGCCAGAGCGCTTGCTGGACGAAGTGACACTCTTTCTGCACAAAGTCGAATCCCGGTTGTCCCATGAACGGCAGCGGATGCTCAAGACCGCCCGCAGCCGCGACAAGGTGTTCGAAGGCCGCAAGGTGCTGCTGGTGGATGACGATGTGCGCAACATCTTTGCCCTGACCAGCGCGCTGGAGGCGAAAGGAGCGATCGTGGTCATCGGCCGCAATGGTTTGGAGGCGATCGATCGCCTGAATGAGTTCGACGACATCGACCTGGTGCTGATGGATGTGATGATGCCGGAAATGGATGGTTTCGAAGCCACCGCGCTGATCCGCAAGGACCCGCGCTGGCGCAAGCTGCCCATCATCGCCGTGACGGCCAAGGCCATGAAGGATGATCAGGAGCGCTGCCTGGCGGCGGGTTCCAACGACTACCTGGCCAAGCCGATCGATCTGGATCGTCTGTTCTCGCTGATTCGCGTGTGGTTGCCGAATATGGAAAGAATTTAGTGGACCGTGACACTGACATTGAATTGCGTTTGTTGATCGAAGCGATCTACCTCAAGTACAGCTACGATTTTCGCGATTATTCCGGCGCTTCCATCAAGCGCCGGGTCCACCATGCGCTGAGCCAGTTCGAATGCAAGACCATTTCAGCCTTGCAGGAGCGCGTATTGCATGACCCGGGCGCCTTCATGCAGTTGTTGCAACTGCTGACGATCCCTGTCAGCGAGATGTTTCGCGACCCCTCGCATTTCCTGGCGATCCGCGAGGAAATCGTGCCGCTGCTCAGGACCTACCCTTCGATCAAGATCTGGATCGCCGGTTGCAGCACGGGGGAGGAGGTCTACTCCATGGCGATCCTGCTGCGCGAAGAAGGCCTGCTGGACCGCACGTTCATCTACGCCACCGACATCAACCCGCGCTCGCTGGAAAAAGCCAAGCAGGGCATTTTCTCCCTGGACAGCGTGCGCACTTATACCCAGAACTACCAGAACGCCGGAGGACGGCGGTCATTTGCCGATTACTACACCGCCGCCTACGATTATGCGATGTTCGACAAAACCCTGTGCGAGAACGTGACCTTTGCCGATCACAGCCTGGCGACTGACAGCGTTTTCTCAGAAACTCAATTAATTTCATGCCGCAATGTATTGATATATTTCAATAAAAAATTGCAAGATCGTGCGTTTGGACTGTTCCATGAGTCCCTCTGTCACCGTGGTTTCCTGGTGTTGGGCAGTAAGGAAACATTGGATTTTTCGGCTTACGGCCATCGATTCGAGCCGTTGGTCAAACAGGAACGGATCTATCGCAAGTTATGAACCAGACGAAGGACAGATCCAGGCCACCCATCGAAGCCATTGTCGTCGGCGCTTCGGCCGGCGGTGTCGAAGCATTGCTCAGGGTGTTCGGACACCTGCGCAAAGGTTTTGCCGTGCCCGTCCTGGTGGTGTTGCATTTGCCGGATGAGCGTGACAGCCAGTTGGCCTCTGTGTTTGGCCATCGTCTGGCGGTGCCGGTAGAAGAAGCCCGGGACAAGCAGGACATCGCCCCGGGCACCTTGTATGTCGCCACGCCCGGCTATCACTTGTCGGTCGAGGCCGACCGCAGCCTGTCGTTGAGCCTGGAGGCCCCCGTACACCATTCGCGACCGTCCATCGATGTGCTGTTCGAATCGGCCGCCGATGTCTACGGCGAGACGTTGCTGGCCGTGGTGCTGACCGGTGCCAACGACGATGGCGCCCGCGGCCTGGCGAGGGTCAAGGCCCTGGGCGGGATCACGGTGGTCCAGGATCCCGTGGAAGCCCAGGTCTCGACCATGCCTGAAGCGGCGCTGGCCCTGCACGAGCCCGACCATATCCTTACTTTGCAAGGCATCGGCCAGTTGCTGGCCGGGCTGGAATGAACCACATGCCAAGAGATATTCAAGCCAAACTGCTGATCGTCGACGATCTGCCTGAGAATCTGTTGGCCCTGGAAGCGTTGATCAGGGGAGACGACCGCGAGGTCTTCAAGGCCCTGTCGGCGGACGAAGCGCTGTCCCTGCTGCTGCAACACGACTTCGCCCTGGCCATCATCGATGTGCAGATGCCGGAGATGAACGGTTTCGGGCTGGCCGAGCTGATGCGCGGCACGGAAAAAACCCGCAGCATCCCGATCATTTTCGTCAGCGCCGCCGGGCGTGAGCGCAACTATGCCTTCACCGGTTATGAAAACGGCGCGGTGGACTTCCTGCACAAGCCGCTGGACACCCAGGCCGTCAAGAGCAAGGTCAATGTGTTCGTCGAGCTGTATCGCCAACGAAAGGCCATGAAGGAACAAGTCGTGGCCCTGGAACAGAGTCGTCGCGAGCAGGAGATCCTGTTGCAGCAGCTCGAGGCCACCCGTGGCGAGCTGGAACAGGCGGTGCGCATGCGAGACGACTTCATGTCCATCGTCGCCCACGAGGTGCGCACGCCCCTCAATGGCCTCATCCTCGAGACCCAACTGCGCAAGATGCACCTGGCCCGGGACAATGCCGCCGCCTTCAGCCTGGACAAGGTGCGCGCGATGGTCGAGCGCGACGAGCGCCAGATCAAGAGCCTGATCCGGCTGATCGAGGACATGCTGGATGTGTCGCGGATTCGAACCGGCAAGCTGTCGATCCGGCCGACCCGCTTCAATTTGACGGCATTGGTGGAAAACCTGCTGCGCAACTTCCAGCCGCAGATCGCCGTGGCCGAGTGCTCGTTGACGTGCATGGTCGAGCCGGCGGTGGAGGGGCTTTGGGACGAGTTTCGCATCGAGCAGGTGGTCTCGAACCTGTTGACCAATGCGCTGCGCTACGGCGGCAAGGGGCCGATCGAAGTGCGCGTCTACAAGACCTCCGATCACGCCTGCATTGAGGTCCAGGACCACGGCATCGGCATCAGCGAGGAGAACCAGAAACGTATCTTCCAGCAGTTCGAGCGCGTATCGTCCAAGGCCGCCGCCTCGGGGCTCGGGCTGGGGCTGTTCATTTCCGAGCAGATCGTCACGGCCCATGGCGGGACGATCACGGTGGACAGTCGGCTCAATGAGGGGGCGTTGTTTCGTGTTTGCCTGCCCTTGCAGAAAACTGTCTTGGACAAAACCGCCGAACAGACGCAACCTCTGAGAGACCCCAAGGTCGTATCAGCAGCTATTGATCGAACAAAGGCTTCTCATGAGTGAAGATGCGCAAGATGTTGTATTGATCGTCGAGGATGACCCGTCGATCCTGATGGTGCTGTCGGCCTACCTGTCGGGCGAGGGATACCGGGTGCTGCAAGCCGAAAGCGGCGCCCAGGCGTTCGAGATCCTGGCGAGCAAGCCGCATCTGGACATGATGATTACCGACTTCCGCCTGCCGGGCGGTATCTCTGGGGTGCAGATTGCCGAACCCGCAGTCAAGTTGCGCCCCGAGCTGAAGGTGATTTTCATCAGTGGCTACGCGCAGGAAGTGCGCGACACCGAGAGCCCGATTACACGCAAGGCGCCGATCCTGGAAAAGCCGTTCGACCTGGATGAACTGCAACGCATCATGCAGTTGATGTTGTCGTAGGGTTTGTTTGGGCTGGGGCATGCTTTTTGTGGCGAGGGGATTTATCCCCGTTGGACTGCGAAGCAGTCCCAAAACAGCCGACTCAACCAGTCTGGCGCACCGAGTCGTCAAGTTTCAGGGCTGCTTCGCAGCCCAACGGGGATAAATCCCCTCGCCACAGGGTTTCACCGGCCTCGAATCCGACCGAAATGCCCCTTCTCAAACCTGGATCATCTCCCGCACCTTCGCCGTCAACAAGTCAAACGTGAACGGCTTGGTGATCATCTGCATCCCTGGGTCAAGGAAGCCGCCGCGCACCGCCGCATGCTCGGCGTAGCCGGTGATGAACAGCACCCGCAGGTCCGGGCGGACCTGCCGGCCGATCTCCGCCAGTTGCCGACCATTCATGCCGGGCAGGCCAACGTCGCTGATCAGCAGGTCGATGCGCTGGCTTGACTGGAGGATCGGCAACGCGCCGTTGGCGTCGGCCGCTTCCACAAAGGCATAGCCCAATTCGCTTAATACCGCGCTCACCAACACCCGCACCGCCGGATCGTCCTCGACGATCAGCACGGTCTCGCCATCCTGCGCATACGGCGCGTGCTGGGTGGCAACCTGGGGCTCGTGGATTTCTTCACCGACGAAGCGTGGCAGGTAGAGGTTCACGGTGGTGCCTTTGTCGACTTCGCTGTCGATGGTCACGTGGCCACGGGATTGCTTGCTGAAGCCATAGATCATCGACAGGCCCAGCCCGGTGCCCTGGCCGATCGGCTTGGTGGTGAAGAACGGGTCGAAAGCGCGACTGATCACCGCTTCGGGCATGCCGCAACCGGTGTCCTGCACACTCAGCACCACATAGTCGCCGGACGCGAGGTTGGGGTAGGCCTCGGTGAAGTCGGCATCCAAGTGCCGATTGCGAGTCTGCACCACCAGGTTGCCGCCGTTGGGCATGGCATCCCTGGCGTTGAGCACCAGGTTGAGCAGGGCGCTTTCCAGTTGGTTGGGATCGGCTTCGGCGACCCAGAGTTGTTCGTCCAGTTGCATGTCCAGGCGAATGCTTTCGTTGAGGCTGCGCTGCAACAATTCGCCCATGGACAGCACCAGGGTATTCATCTGGACCGCCTTGGAGTCCAGCGATTGCCGCCGGGAGAACGCCAGCAGGCGATGGGTCAGGCCGGCGGCGCGGTTGGCCGAGGTCACGCCCAGGTCGATCAGGCTGTCCAGGTCCTCGGTACGGCCCCGGGCCAGGCGACGGCGCAACAGTTCGAGGCTGCCGATGATCCCGGTGAGCATGTTGTTGAAGTCGTGGGCAATGCCGCCGGTGAGCTGGCCGACCGCTTCCATTTTCTGCGACTGGCGCAGGGCTTCTTCGTTGTGGCGCAACTGGGCGGTACGCTCTTCCACCTGCTGTTCGAGGGTTTCGAGGGTGGTTTGCAGGCGCAGTTCGCTGTTGCTGAGGTCGATCAGGCGATCGCGGGCTTCGTACTGCCTTCGACGCCCGCGCAGGGCGGTGGTGACCAGGCTGATCAGCGTAACGGGGTGGAAAGGGCGCTCGAGGAACGTCACGTTGCCCAACTGCATGCCGATCCGCGCCGCCGGGTTCTGTTCCGGCCCACCGTGATGGGTCAGCAAGACAATGGGCAGGTCGGACCAGGCGGGCTGCTGCTCGATTTGCAGGAACAGCGTTTCCAGGTCAGGCCCGACCAAGGCCTCCGACGAGATCACCAGCAGGCCGGCACCGCTTTCCAGCTCTTCGCATAAATGACCCAGGTGGCGACAGATGAGGCCGGCAAAACCGGCTTCATTGAGGATCATCAGGGCAATCTGGCTGTCCCGTCCCAGCGGCGCGAGAATCAGCGCCCGCTCGGACAGGGGCTCGGCCAGCGTCACCGGTGTTCATCCTTGAGCAGCGGGTTGCTCTCGCCCATGTAGGTGGGAACCCCGCGCAAGACACCCTGGAATGCCTCCAGTGGTTCGCCAATGGTCATGCCTTGGCCGCTGATGCGGTATTCACGGATGGTCGATTCGTGGCTGCCGGTGCGTTTCTTGATGATGGAAATCGCCCGGCGAACCTTGCCCAGTGCTTCGAAATAACGCAACAGAATCACCGTGTCGGCCAGGTAAGTAATGTCCACCGGGGCCTGCATGTCGCCGACCAGGCCATGCTGGGCGACAGTCATGAAGGTTGCCGCGCCCTTGCGGTTGAGATACAGCAACAGCTCATGCATGTGGAGCACCAGGGCGTTCTCTTCCGGCATGGCCGCCTGGTAGCCGTTGATGCTGTCGATGACCACGGTCTTGATGTCGCCTTCATCGACGCAGCGACGCACGCGGTGGGAGAACTCGCCAGGGGACAGCTCGGCGGCGTCCACCTGTTCGATCAGCAGGTTGCCGGTCTCCTGCAGGGCCCGCAGGTCGATGCCGATGTTCTTCATGCGCTCGAACAGCAAGCCCAGCTCCTCGTCGAAGATGAACAGCGCGGCCTTCTCGCCACGGTGCACGGCGGCCGCGGCAAAAATCAGGGAGATCAGCGATTTGCCGGTCCCCGCCGGGCCCAGGATCAACGTACTGGAGCCGGTTTCGATACCGCCGCCCAGCAGCAGGTCCATTTCGCCGATGCCGCTGGAGAGTTGTTGGCGCAGGTACTGGCCGCGGTGTTCGGCGGCCACCAGGCGCGGGAACACATGCACGCCGTCGCCCATGATGGTGAAGTCATGGAAACCGCCGCGGTATTTCTGCCCGCGATACTTGACCACCCGGACCCGCCGCCGTTCGGCGCCATAGTTGGGGGTCAGTTCTTCCAGGCGCACCACGCCGTGGGCAACGCTGTGCACGGTCTTGTCCAGGGATTCGGTGGTCAGGTCGTCGAGCAACAGGACGGTGGCGTCATAGCGCACGAAGTAATGCTTGATCGCCAGGATCTGGCGGCGGTAGCGCAGGGAGCTTTGCGCCAGCAGGCGGATCTCCGACAGGCTGTCGAGCACGACCCGGGTCGGCTTGACCCGTTCGACCACTTCGAAAATCTGCCGGGTCGCTTCGCCCAGCTCCAGGTCCGAGGAGTACAGCAAGCTCTGCTGGTGCTCGGCATTGAGCAGGCTTTCGGGCGGGGTCAGCTCGAAAATATGAATGTTCTCATCCAAGGTCCAGCCGTGGGAGGCCGCGCCCTGACGCAGTTCACGCTCGGTTTCCGAGAGCGTGATGTACAACGAGCGCTCGCCAGCCTTGGCGCCGGCCAACAGAAAATGCAGCGCGACCGTGGTCTTACCGGTCCCCGGTTCCCCTTCGAGCAGGAACACATGGCCGCGGGACAAACCACCGGAGAGGATATCGTCCAGTCCTTCGATGCCGGTGGCGGCTTTTGCACTGATCAACTCGTTAGATGTAGACAAAAATAGCCCTCTCATGACTAGGGAAGTAGGCAGCAGGCGGGGTAACGCCTGAAATCGACTGCCTGAATACTTGACCTTTGGCAGTGATGGCGGTTCCGCTTATCTCGACAAAACGCGGGGTACTGCACAACTTTCGGCATGCTACGAGGGCCTACAGACCCATGCCAGTCAGCTAAGCGAAATCAAGCCGAGCAGTCATCCTGTGGCGAGGGAGCTTGCTCCCGCTGGGTCGCGAAGCGGCCCTGTTTTGGGGCTGCTGCGCAGCCCAGCGGGAGCACGCTCCCTCGCCACGGATTGTGTGTCTGCCCAAGGTTCCACTTAACGGCTAGTCCGCCTACAGACCCTGTTGCAGGGCCGGGTCATCGGGGTTCAGTTGTTCCAGTTGCGCCAACAGGATCTGAACGTTCTGCAACTGGCCGGTCTCCTTCCAATAGTTGATCAGCAACACCCGGGCCTTGCGGTCGGCGGGGTAGCGCTGGACGATTTCCTGCAGCTGTTTCTGCGCGGCTTCCACTTCCTGTTCGGCATGCAGGGTGGTTGCCAGGTCATAGCGGTAATGGCGGTTCTCGGGTTCCAGTTCCACGGCTTTTGCCAGGCCGAGCACGGCATACTCGCTCTGGCCGTGTTGCAGCAGCCACATGCCCAGCGCATGTTGCAGATAAGCCGACGCTGGCTGGGTTTGCAACTGTCGGGCGAGTAATTGTCGTGCGGCTTCGCCCTGGCCCTGTTTGTCCAGCACTTCGATCTGCATGACCAGCGCTGGCAGGTTGTCCGGTTGCAGGCGCAAGGCCTGCTCAAGGGCCAATTGGGCTTTCTTCAATTCGGCGTTGTGCAGGTGCAGCCGGGCGAGTTGGTAGTGGGAGTCAGCGGTTTTCGGGCCGTCTTCGAGCACCTGCTCCCAAGTGTCGATGGCGATCTGCATCGCGCCGAAATACAAGCCGAGGTCATCTGGCGACAGGCCCAGCAGCGCGTTCACGGCGGCGAACCGGACGTTCGGATCGTCATCGTCCAGAAGCGGGCCGAGCAACAGGCTGCGCTGGCCCGTCGGCACCAGCCCGACGATGCTGCCAATGGCCGCCCGGCGCACGTCCGGCGACTCGCTGTGCAGGTCGGCGTCCGCCAGTTTCAGGGCTTGGGGGCTGGGGTAGTTGGGCAGTTCAGCGTGCAGCCACACACGGCGCTTGGGCGAGAGATCCGGACGTCCCAGTTGCTGGTAAAGCATCCGCGCCGCCCCCGGCTGTCCGTTGCGGGCGCTTTCCAAGGCCTCGCTGTAGCCACGCTTGATCGCCTCAGGGATCTGCGGCGTGGTGCTGCGTAGCCACACCGCGACAAGACCGATCAACAACAGGACACAGAGGCTGAGGAGCAGATAGCGGCGGCGAGGCGAGGGCATGCAGGGAATCCATTACCAGAAGCGTGAAATGCCGCAAGCTTCGGTCAGGTGGCGGCTTGAGTCAAACCTTCTAACGGCAGTGATGAATCTGTGGGAGCGAGCTTGCTCGCGATGGCATCGGATCAGTGAGGTAGATATTGACTGACACACTGCTATCGCGAGCAAGCTCGCTCCCACAAAGGGCCTTCCCACAGTGGACCCTGGGCGATAAATAAAAAAAGCCCCGCGTCCGAATGAGAAGCGGGGCAAAAATTTGGCTGGTTGCGGCCAACCAAAGGAGCTCGGTTGAGCCGGGCGGGTCAGTTGCTGGCGACGGTTTCCGGTTGCCAGCCGCCACCCAGGGCCTTGTAGATTGCGACGATGCCGCGGTACAGGTCCACTTCGGCCTGGGCCTGGGTGTCTTCGGCCGCCAGGCGTTCACGTTGGGCGTCGAGCAGCACGAGGAAATCCACGGTGCCTTCGCGGTAGCGAATCTCTGCCAGGTCGGCGGCGGCGCGGCTCGATTCGCTCTGGCGGATCAGCGAGATCAACCGCTGCTGACGCTTGCCATAGTCACTGAAGGCATTTTCCGACTCTTCCAGGGCCAACAGCACTTGCTGTTCGTAGTTCGCCAGGGCGCCGTCCGCCTCGGCATCGGCGCCGCGCAAGCGCGCCCGCACGCTGCCCAGGTCGAAAGCGGCCCAGGTAATGCTCGGGCCCAGCGCCCAGGCATTGGCGGCCGAGGAACCGATCTGCGAACCGCGTCCGGCGGTGAAACCGAGGAAACCGCTCAAGCTGACCCGTGGGAACAAGTCGGCCTTGGCCACGCCGATGCGCGCCGTGGCGGCGGCCAGTTGGCGTTCGGCACTGAGGATGTCCGGGCGCCGTTGCAGCAGTTCACCCGGGTCGCCGATGGGCAGGGCCTTGGCGATGGCTGGCAACTGTTTCGGGCTCAGGTCCACGCTGAGTTTGTCCGGGCGTTCGCCCAACAGCGTGGCGATGCGATTGCGTTGGCGCGCCTGCTCGGCCTGCAGCTGCGGCACGCTGGCTTCCACCGAGGCCAGGCGCGCATCGGCACGGACCACGTCGAGCTGATCGCCGACGCCGGCATCACGCAGGCTTTCGGTGATCTTGCGCGAATCCTGTTGGTTCTTCAGGTTCGCCAGGGCGATCTTTTCCCGCAGTTGTGCGCCGCGCAGTTGGCCGTAGGCATCCACCAGCTCGGCGATCATCGTCACCTGCAACTGATAGAGATCGGCTTCGATCGCCTGTTGATCGGCATCGGTGGCTTCCAGGTTGCGCTGGATGCGCCCGAACAAATCCAGTTCCCAGGCCATGTCCAGGCCCAGGTCGTAACGCTCGGAGTTGACTCGCTCGTCAGTCTGCCCCATCGGGTTCTGGCCTTTGCCCAGTTCGCTGCTGGCACGGCTGGTAATGGTCGGCATGGCGTCATTGCTGGCGTCATCGCGAATCGCCCGGGCGGCCCGCAAGCGGGCGAAGGCCACGCGCAACTCGCGGTTGCCGTCCAGGGAACGGGTCACCAACGCGTTGAGGGTCGGGTCGTCGAACTGCTGCCACCAGACGCCTTCGAAACGGGCGCGGTCGAAGTTCTTCTGGCCGGCGGCGCCGTCGGTGGCGGTGGTGATATTCGCCGCCTCCGTTTGCGGTGCCTTGTAGTCCGGGCCTACGGCACAGGCACTCAATGCCAGGACCAGCAAGCTCGGCACGAACACTTTCAAACTCATTGTTGCGCCTCCAGTTTCAAAGCCCGGGCCGCCTTGCGGGCCTCGCTGCGTTCGACGAAGTTGCGGATCAGTACATAGAAGACGGGGGTGAGCAGCAGGCCGAAGAAGGTCACGCCGAGCATCCCGGAGAACACCGCCACACCCATGGCATGGCGCATTTCCGCACCGGCGCCGCTGGAGAACACCAGGGGCACCACGCCCATGATGAAGGCGAAGGAGGTCATCAGGATCGGCCGCAGACGCAGGCGGCACGCTTCGAGGACTGCCGCCAGCGGGCTCATGCCTTCGAGCTGTTTATCCTTGGCGAACTCGACGATCAGAATCGCGTTCTTGCAGGCAAGCCCCACCAGTACGATCAAACCGATCTGGGTAAAGATGTTGTTGTCGCCACCGGAGAGGATCACCCCGGTAATCGCCGACAGCAGGGTCATCGGTACGATCAGGATCACCGCCAATGGCAGGCTCCAGCTTTCGTACTGTGCCGCGAGCACCAGGAACGCCAGCAGTACGCAGAGCGGGAACACGAACAGCGCGGTGTTGCCCGAGAGGATCTGCTGGTACGTCAGGTCGGTCCACTCGTACGTCATGCCGTTGGGCAGTTCGTCCTTGAGCAGTTTCTCGATGGCTTTCTCGGCCTGGCCGGAGCTGTAGCCCGGGGCGGCAGCACCGTTGATTTCAGCGGTGATGAAGCCGTTGTAGTGCATCACGCGGTCTGGGCCCGAGGTGTCGCTGACCTTGATGAAGGTCGCCAGCGGGATCATCTCGCCACGGTTGTTGCGCACCTTGAGCTGGCCGATCTGGTCCGACTCGAGACGGAACTGCTGCTCGGCCTGGACGTTGACCTGGTAAGTACGGCCGAAGCGGTTGAAGTCGTTGGCATACAGCGAACCCAGGTAAATCTGCAGGGTGTCGAAGATGTCGCTGACGGCCACGCCGTGGGTCTTGGCTTTTTCACGGTCGATGGCGGCATCGACCTGGGGTACGTTCACGGTGTAGCTGGTGAACAACCCGGCCAGTTCCGGCACGCTGCGGCTCTTGGTGATGATGTTCATGGTTTCTTTGTACAGCTCGTCGTAGCCCAGGTTGCCCCGGTCTTCGATCTGCAGGCGGAAACCACCGATCGTGCCCAGGCCCTGTACCGGCGGCGGCGGGAAGATCGCCATGTAGGCTTCCTGGATCTCCGAGTACTTGCCGTTCAAGGCACCGGCGATGGCGCCGGCCGACATGCTCGGGTCCTTGCGCTCGTCGAAGGGCTTGAGGGTCACGAACACGATGCCGGCGTTCGGGCTGTTGGTGAAACCGTTGATCGACAGGCCCGGGAAGGCCACGGCGCTTTGAACGCCCGGTTGCTTGAGCGCCAGGTCGGACATGCGCTTGATCACATCTTCGGTGCGATCCAGGCTCGCGGCGTCCGGCAGTTGGGCGAAGGCCACCAGGTATTGCTTGTCCTGGCCGGGCACGAAGCCGGTCGGGGTAGTGGAAAAACCGAAGAACGTCAGCACCATCAGGCCTGCATAAAGCACCAGGGCGATGCCGCTGCTGCGGATGACCCGCGCGACGGTGCCCACGTAGCCATGGCTGGCGCGCTCGAAGAAGCGGTTGAATGGACGGAACAACCAGCCACCGAAGAGCTTGTCGAGGAACTTGGAGAAACGGTCCTTGGGCGCGTCATGGCCTTTGAGCAATACGGCAGCCAGGGCAGGGGACAGGGTCAGGGAATTGATCGCCGAGATCACCGTGGAAATGGCGATGGTGAGGGCGAACTGCTTATAGAACTGACCGGTCAAGCCACTGATGAACGCCGCCGGAACGAAGACCGCGCACAGCACCAGGGCGGTGGCGATGATCGGGCCGGTCACTTCGCCCATGGCGCGCTTCGTCGCCTCCACGGGGGTGAGGCCCAGTTCGATGTTTCGCTCGACGTTTTCCACCACCACGATGGCGTCATCCACCACGATACCGATCGCCAGTACCAGGCCGAACAGTGACAAGGCATTCAACGAGAAGCCGAACAGGTGCATCACCGCGAACGTACCGATCAGCGAAACCGGCACCGCCACCAACGGAATGATCGAGGCGCGCCAGGTCTGCAGGAACAGGATCACCACCAGCACCACGAGGATCAGGGCTTCGAACAGGGTGTGGACCACCGCTTCGATGGAGCCGCGGACGAAGATCGTCGGGTCATAGACGATGCTGTAGTCCATCCCTGCCGGGAAGCCTTTCTTCAGCTCATCCATCTTCTCGCGAACGTCGTTGGAGATCTGGATGGCGTTGGAGCCCGGACGTTGGAAGATCGGGATCGCCACCGCCGGCTGGTTGTCCAGCAGCGAACGCAAGGCGTACTGGCTGGAGCCCAGTTCCACCCGGGCGATGTCCTTCAGGCGAGTGATTTCACCGTTGGCGCCGGAACGAATGATGATGTTCTCGAACTCTTCCTCATTGACCAGGCGCCCCTGGGTGTTGATCGACAGCTGGAAAGCCTGGGCATTCGGCGCCGGCGGCGCACCCAGGGCACCGGCGGCCACTTGACGGTTCTGCTCACGGATCGCGGTGACCACGTCGGTGGCGGTCAGGTTGCGCGAGGCGGTCTTGTTCGGATCCAGCCAGACGCGCAGGGAATAGTCGCCCATGCCGAACAGTTGCACATCACCCACGCCGCCCAGGCGCGCCAGCTCATCCTTGATGTTGAGCAGGGCATAGTTGGACAGGTAGAGCATGTCGTAGCGTTGGTCCGGCGAGGTCAAGTGCACGACCATGGTCAGGTCGGGCGATGCCTTGTCCACCGTGATGCCGATTCGGGTCACTTCTTCCGGCAGCTTGGGCTCGGTCCGGGTGACGCGGTTCTGCACCTGCACCTGGGCATTGTCCAGGTCGGTGCCGAGGGCGAAGGTGATGGTCAGGGTGATCTTGCCGTCAGCGGTGGACTGCGAGGACATGTACAACATGTTCTCGACACCGGTGATGGCCTGCTCCAGGGGCGCGGCCACGGTTTCGCCGATGACCTTGGGGTTGGCGCCCGGGAAGTTGGCGCGTACGACCACGGTCGGCGGCACGACTTCCGGGTATTCGCTGATCGGTAGCTGGAACAGCGAGATGGCGCCGGCGATCAGGATCAACAGCGAAAGCACCGCTGCGAAGATCGGCCGCGAAATGAAGAACTGGGAAAATTTCATCTTGGATTCAGTCCCTTAGTCGCGTGGGGTCGCAGCGGCCAGTTTGCCTGCCGAGCCTGACGCAGCCTTGGAGGGCGCGACTTGGGGCAGGTTGCTGGCTTCGAGCGCTTTACGTTGTTGTGCCAGGGCGGCAATGGTTTCTTCGCTGGCCATCGGCACGGTTTCAGGCGTAACCGGTGCACCCGGACGAGCCCGTTGCAGCCCCTTGACGATGATGGTGTCGTCCTTGTTCAGGCCGCTGCGCACGATGCGCAGGCCTTCGATCTTCGGCCCCAGCTCGACGGCGCGGTAGGCCGGCTTGTTTTCGGCGTCCATCACCAAGACGAATTTCTTGCCCAGGTCGGTGCCCACCGCTTCGTCGTTGATCAGCACGGCGGCGTAGGTGCCGCTGCCCACCAGCTTCAAGCGGGCGTACAGGCCTGGGGTGTAGGTGCCATCCTTGTTGTCGAACACCGCGCGGCCACGGATGGTGCCGGTCTGTGGGTTGACCTGGTTGTCGACGAAGTTCATCTGGCCCTGGTGCGGGTTGCCGTCCTCGTTGGACAGGCCCATGTAGACCGGCGTGGCCTGGCCGCGCTGGCCCTGGCGGGCGAGTTGGGTGTACTTGAGGAAGACCCGCTCATCGGCGTCGAAGTAGGCGTAGACCTTGTCGGTGGACACGACGCTGGTCAGCGGCGTGACATCGGCGGTCACCAGGTTGCCGGCGGTGATTTCCGCGCGGCTGACGCGACCGCTGATGGGCGAGGTAACGCGGGTGAAGCTCAGGTTCAGTTTCGCCAGGTCCAGCTGCGCCTGGATGGCTGCGGCGGCGGCGCGGGCTTCCTGGGCGGCGCTGGTGCGCGAATCCGCCAGCTCGGCGGAAATGGCATTGCTCAAGCGCAGGCGTTCGCCACGTTGGGCTTCATTCTCGCTGCGGGTGGCGGTGGCGCGGGCCTGGGCCAGTTGCGCTTCGAGACGACGGACTTCAGCCTGGAAGGGGCGTGGGTCGATCTGGAACAACAGGTCGCCCTTCTTGACCAGCGCGCCTTCGGTGAAGGCCACTTCGTCGATCTGCCCGGAAACCCGCGGGCGGATCTCAACGGTTTCTGGCGCTTCGAGGCGACCGGTGAATTCATCCCATTCGTTGACAGGCTGCTCCAACACCTTGGCCACACTGACTTTGGCCGGCGGCATGGACGCTGCCGTGTCGGGAGTCTTGCCGCAGGCGCTCATCACCAGCACCGCCAGCAGCGCGAGGGGAAAACGCAGTTTTGAAAGTGAATGTTCCATGGATAGCATCCGCCAATGTATTGAGAATGGGCGGATGATGCGTGGCGCAAGACACCGGAACGAATCGAATGAAGCAAAGGTAACTATCATTCAGAATGATATAAGCCATCAATGAGACCTCTAGTCCGGGCAATGCACCGTATTTTTGGAAACCGATGGGCTCGTGGCGAGGGAGCTTGCCCGGCATCAGGTCTGGAAACACCCGAGTCCCCTGTGGGAGCCGAGCTTGCTCGCGATGACGGTTGCCTAGCCGACATCACCGCTAACGGACCCACCGCCATCGCGAGCAAGCTCGCTCCCACACGGAAATTGGCGGTGGACACAAACCTTGTGGCCACTCGAGAACCCAGTGGTAGGGCCATAGGGTTTTGTAGCCTCAACCAAACTGCCTTTGTGGCGAGGGAGCTTGCTCCCGCTGGGCTGCGCAGCAGCCCCAAAACCAAGCACCGCGTGGCGCCAGGCAGATCGCATGCAGCTTATTGGGGCCGCTTTGCGCCCCAGCGGGAGCAAGCTCCCTCGCCACGGGGTTGAGTGCCCGGCATCAGGTCTGGAAACACCCGAGTCCCCTGTGGGAGCCGAGCTTGCTCGCGATGACGGTGCCCAGCCGACATCACCGCTAACGGACCCACCGCCATCGCGAGCAAGCACGCTCCCACATCGGCTTCGGCAAGTCTTGAGTGAGTGGGTTGCCCAAGAGCGGGCTTTGCTTTCTTGTTATCAAGCTTATTGATGGTCGCCGGGTGAGCTTGACCCAAGCCTAATGCGGCAGATACAGGTCATGGACACGCTTGATGGTCCCATCCGCGCGAAGCGCTTCAACCGCTTCGCGCAAACGCTCGACCATTTCTGGCGAACATTGCTTCGAACAGGCCAGGTAAAGGTCGGCGCTGCTGCCGACCTTGCTCATGAGCAGTTTGCGCTTGGACACCTTCGGCCAGATGTATCGACTCTCCGGCACGCCGTTGAACCAGGCATCGATACGCCCCATCAACAGCATCTGGGCGGGATTGTCGCCAATGGCCAGCGGGTAGATCTGTTCATCGCTGAAGCCTTCGGTGCGCAGGATATCTTCCTGTGCACTGCCCAGGCCGACGCCGATCTTGCGGTAGGTTTCCTTGGCCTGGGCGAAGCTGCTCACCCGTCGTTCAAGACTGAAAAAAGCTCGCTCCATGGGCATGATCGAGGCGATCCAGGTGAAACGATCCTCTCGGGTGGGGATGCGCGAAAGAGGCGTGATCAAGTGGTCATGCTCTTCACTGACATGTTTCTGTGCCCGGGCCCAGGGAAGCACATGGATCTTTACCGTATAGCCAGCCTTGGTCATGGCTGCCGCGGCGACATCGCCCACGATGCCGTAGCCCCTGGGATCGTTGACGAACGTCAGGGGCGGAGCCTCGAGAATGTGCAATTCAATTTCCAAGGCTTCAGCGCCGGCGTTGTGCACCACCAGCAACGGTATCAATAGACAAAGCCTGGATAGCGCCTTGGTGGGAACATTCAAAACGCGTTTGCTCAGGCTCATGGTCGATACTTCAGGCATTGGAAAGTGGGCGCCATTCTACGGGGCGGCGCCGGAAACAGCGTGCTGCAGGCCGTTTTATGTGATGCGGCGCACCCCGAGTGGGTTCGCCACAGTCGTTTTATCAGGACACGCCAGTCTGTTGCGTTGGCCTGGCTGCGTGTATCTGAAGGTATAGATCATTGCATCGACAAAAGCGTTTAATCTGGCGCTTTGTGACGATACCTAGTAATGGTCACAAAGTTGTCAACGATCTTCAGGATGCGTAAGCTGCCCCCATGAACCAGCCATCCCTACCTTCGCCCAGTACCCGCGGCCCAGCCGATCATGAGATTCGCCACCAGATTGTCGCGGCGGCCAATGAGCATTTCAGTCAATACGGGTATGGCAAGACCACGGTGTCCGACCTGGCCAAGGCCATCGGTTTCTCCAAGGCCTACATCTACAAGTTCTTCGACTCCAAGCAAGCGATTGGCGAGGCCATCTGTAGCCAGTGCCTGGCCGAAATCGTCGCGGCGGTGGAGCAGGCCATCAGTGAAGATGGGCTTTCGGCGACGGAGCGTTTTCGCCGCTTGGTCAAGGCCTTGATCACTACGGGTGTTAACCTGTTTTTCAATGATCGCAAGCTCTATGACATTGCGGCGTTTTCCGCGTCGGAGCGCTGGCCCAGTTCGCAAGTCTATAACGCACGGATCAAGAACTTCGTGCTGCAGATCGTGCGTGAGGGGCGGGAGCTTGGAGAGTTCGAGCGCAAGACGCCATTGGATGAGACGGTCGACGCGATCCATCTGGCGCTGCGGCCGTTCGTCAATCCTTTGCTGTTGCAACACAACCTCGATTACGTCGACGACGCCCCCACGCTTACCTGCAATCTCATCTTGCGTAGCCTCATGCCGTGAGCTTTGATTGACGGTAACCGCGCATCAGTACCGGCTGTTACGGCTGTGCCGTTCTCTTGAGTGGATCCGCCATTTTTGTGACCAATCACATAGTTGGTCAGGAGGGCGAATTCAGTCAGCGAGCCGCCATCGGCTGGCCTTCAGCAGGCTGCCAGCCACCACCCAGCGCCCTGAATGCCGCCACCGCGGCCCGTGCCGATTCTGTACGTGCTTGCGCCCGTGCGTCGGAGACCTGCAGCAGCGTCGCGTCGGCATTGAGGACGTCGATCAGGCTGGCGGTGCCTTTTTGATAGGCAATGAACGACGATTGGCGGGCTTGCGTCAGCGAGGTTTCGCCCTGGGTGAGGGTGTTCGCCTGGGATTCTCGATTCACCAGCGCGGAAAAAGCGTTCTCGACGTCCTCGGTGGCGCGCAGTGCGGATTGGCGATAAGCCGCCAGCGCTTCGGCTTCCTGCCCCTTGGCCTGGTCGATTTGCGCGTTGATGCGGCCAAAGTCAAAGAGCCTCCAGCGCAGCCCCAGCGCGCCCGCCGCCTGGCTGGCATCACCGCTGAAAAGGTTGCCGGCGGAAACTGCCGTGGCACTGCCCAGTAACGCGCTGAGGGAAAATTTCGGGTAGTACTCGGCGACGGCCTCGCCGATACGCGCATTGGAGGCGGCCAAACGACGCTCGGCCACGATCAGGTCTGGCCGGCGGCGCAATAGATCGGCAGGGGCCCCCATGGTCGTTATCTGTGGCGCCAAAGGGATGGTCCGTCCATTTGCCAACTGCCCGCGATAGGTGCCGGGCGGGGTGCCGAGCATGACATCCAGGGCGTTCATGGCCGCGTCCAGGCCCGTTTGCAGCACGGGCCTCGTCGCCTGGACCTGCGAGAGGGTGCCCTCGACCTGATGAACCTGATAGCTGGCCGCAAGGCCCTTGCTGTAGAGCAGTTGGACTTTCTCCAACAGGTCCTGCTGTGTCTTGACTTGTCGGTTGGCAATGTCCAGCCGCGCCTGCAGTCCCCGAGCTGTGATGTAGAGGTCGGCAGTCTGTGCGGCGACAGCCAGGCGTGTGGCCGCGACACCTGCCTCGCTGGCCTGGTACTCGGCCAGCGCCGCTTCGCGTCCACGGCGCAGGCCGCCAAAGAGGTCCATTTCCCAACTGGCGCCCAGGTTGAGTTCGTAGGCGCTGCCGTAGCGATCGTAGCCAGGTGTCGAGTCCAGCACTTGGCCCAGTGGCGTTTCCACGGATTGATACGCGCGCGCAGCCTGGCCGTTGATGTTTCCAGAGGGCAATAACGCCGCATTGGCAGCCCCCAGGCCGGCCCGCGCCTGGGTGACACGGGCCGATGCCTGCGCCAGGTCCAGGTTCTGCTCGAGCGTCTTGGCAATCAGGTCGCTGAGCACTGGATCGGCAAAACCTTCCCACCATGTAGCCAGGCTGGCCGGCGTCGCTGCGGCCCTTTGCTCGACAGAGGCCTGGCCCAGGTAACGATGGGCGAGCGCAGTGTCTGGACGTTGATAATCCGGACCGACAGTGCAGCCTGCCATCATGCTGAGGCTCACCAACCAAGCAGCGGGGCGTAGGGGCGACATTGGGATTCCTGGAGTCGTGGATGATTGGTGACCATATTATAGTGTGGTCACTTTCTGTCAATGAGCACTCATGGGGCAAACATTTGTAATGTGACTGAATAAAGGTTATGCGGGAGATTGATCAGGATGTGGATCGGATTGTGACCATTGACAGTAATGGTCACGAGATTGAGAATACGGTCTCTCTGTCCACATTTGCCAAAAGGGAACCTATGCGCCGGCTCCGACCTGTCACCTTTGCCGCTTGCTTGTTGCCGCTCGTCCTGACGGCGTGTGGCGATTCCTCCGCCACCAAAGACCCGCGCACCCTTGCCCCGTTGGTGCGGGTCGCCCAAGTTCAGGGATCGTCCGACGCCACGCGCTCTTTTACTGGCGTGGTGGCCGCTCGTGTCCAAAGTGACCTGGGCTTCCGGGTGTCAGGCAAGGTGCTCGAACGTTTGGTCGATACCGGCCAGTCGGTAAAACGCGGTCAGCCGCTCATGCGCCTCGACCCCATCGACCTGGGGTTGCAAGCCCGAGCCCAGCAAGACGCAGTCGCTGCCGCCAGGGCCCGGGCCAAGCAGACCGCCGATGACGAAGCGCGCTATCGCGATCTGGTCGCCGCAGGCGCTATTTCCGCATCGGGTTACGACCAGATCAAAGCCGCCGCCGACACCGCCAAGGCCCAACTCAGCGCCGCGCAGGCCCAGGCTGACGTCGCCCGGAACGCATCGGGTTATGCCGTGCTGCTTGCCGATGCCGACGGTGTCGTGATGGACACCCTGGCCGAACCCGGGCAAGTCGTCAGCCCCGGGCAAACCGTGGTTCGACTGGCGCGGGCCGGGCAGCGTGAAGCGGTTGTGCAGTTGCCTGAGACCCTGCGACCTGCCGCAGGCGCCACCGCCCAGGCGACGCTTTATGGCGCTAGCGCGGACGCTGTCACCGCGAAGCTGAGACTGCTGTCGGATTCGGCCGACCGCGTGACGCGCACCTTCGAGGCCCGTTACGTGCTGGAAGGGGTGTTGGCCAATGCACCGCTGGGGGCGACCGTTACGCTGCGCATCGCCGAAGGTTCCGCGCAACGGCAGGCGCTGCAAGTGCCGATAGCGGCCATTTATGATTCGGGAAAAGGTACCGGCGTATGGAGCATTGACGGCGAACCGGCGAAAGTCATCTGGCGACCTGTGCAAGTCCTGGGGCTGAGCGACGACGCCGCGCGCGTCTCCGGTGATCTCAACGTGGGCGAGCGCATTGTCGGGCTCGGCGCCCATCTGCTGCGCGAGGGTGAAGAAGTGCGGCTGGCGCAACCGGGTGACGTGAAGGTTGCCGGGGGCCGTCCATGAGCCTCAACCTGTCGGCACTCGCCGTTCGCGAGCGATCCATTACCGTGTTTCTGATTTTCCTGATCGCCGTCGCGGGGACCTTGGCGTTCTTCCAGTTGGGGCGCGCCGAGGACCCACCGTTTACGGTCAAGCAGTTGACCGTCATCACCGCATGGCCGGGCGCAACCGCCCAGGAAATGCAGGACCAGGTCGCCGAACCGCTTGAAAAACGCTTGCAGGAATTGAAGTGGTACGACCGCACGGAAACCTACACCCGTCCCGGCCTGGCCTTCACCATGGTGTCGCTGGTCGATCGAACGCCACCTTCGCAGGTGCAGGAGGAGTTCTATCAGGCGCGCAAAAAACTCCAGGACGAAGCGCTCAAGTTGCCCGCGGGTGTCATCGGGCCCATGGTCAATGACGAGTTTTCCGATGTGACGTTCGCGCTGTTCGCCCTGAAAGCCAAGGGCGAGCCGCAGCGATTGCTGGTGCGTGATGCCGAAGCGTTGCGCCAGCGACTGCTGCACGTGGCGGGGGTGAAAAAAGTCAACATCATCGGCGAGCGGGCCGAGCGTATTTTCATTTCCTTCTCCCACGATCGGCTGGCCACCCTGGGCGTCTCGCCCCAGGATATCTTCGCGGCGCTGAACAGCCAGAATGCGCTCACGCCAGCCGGTTCGATCGAAACCAATGGACCGCAGGTCTTCCTTCGGGTCGACGGCGCGTTCGATAAGTTGGCGAAAATTCGCGACACGCCCCTGGCGATTCAAGGGCGCACGCTCAAGCTCTCGGACGTGGCGACCGTCGAGCGTGGCTACGAGGATCCAGCCACGTTCCTGGTGCGCAATAACGGTGAAGACGCGCTGTTGCTGGGCGTCGTGATGCGTGAAGGCTGGAACGGCCTGGACCTGGGCAAGGCCCTGGATGCGGAGACGACCAGGATCAACCAAGACATGCCCTTGGGCATGACCCTCACCAAAGTCACCGACCAGTCGGTGAACATCGACTCGGCCGTCGGCGAGTTCATGGTCAAGTTCTTCGTCGCGTTGTTGGTGGTGATGATCGTCTGCTTTCTCAGCATGGGTTGGCGTGTGGGGGTGGTGGTCGCGGCGGCGGTGCCATTGACGTTGGCCGTGGTGTTCGTGGTCATGGCGGCTACCGGCAAGAATTTTGACCGCATCACCCTGGGATCACTGATCCTGGCGCTCGGGTTGTTGGTGGACGATGCCATCATCGCTATCGAAATGATGGTGGTGAAGATGGAGGAGGGCTACGACCGGATCAAGGCCTCCGCCTATGCCTGGAGCCATACGGCCGCGCCGATGTTGTCCGGTACGCTGGTGACAGCGATCGGATTCATGCCCAACGGTTTCGCCCAGTCGACCGCCGGCGAGTACACCAGCAACATGTTCTGGATCGTCGGTATCGCCCTGATCGCGTCCTGGGTGGTGGCGGTAGCGTTCACCCCTTACCTGGGGGTGAAGATGTTGCCGGACAGCAAGCAGGTCGAGGGTGGCCACGCAGCCATTTATAACACTCGCCACTACAATCGTTTTCGCCAGGTCCTGACCCGGGTCATCGCGCGCAAATGGTGGGTGGCCGGCACAGTGGTCACGACATTTATCGTGGCGATCCTCGGCATGGGCCTGGTGAAGAAACAGTTCTTCCCGACCTCCGATCGCCCCGAGGTGCTGATCGAAGTGCAAATGCCTTATGGCACTTCCATCGAGCAGACCGGCGCCACCACCGCCAAGGTCGAGGCCTGGTTGCAGAAACAGGACGAGGCGAAAATCGTCACGGCCTACATCGGCCAGGGGGCGCCACGTTTCTACCTGGCGATGGCGCCGGAACTGCCCGATCCGTCGTTCGCCAAGATCGTCGTGTTGACCGACAGCCAGGAAGCGCGCGAGACCCTCAAGTTCCGTCTTCGCGAGGCGGCAGCCGAGGGCCTCGCTCCGGAGGCCCGTATTCGGGTGACGCAACTGGTGTTCGGCCCGTATTCACCGTATCCGGTTGCCTACCGGGTGATGGGGCCGGATCCATCGAAGTTGCGCGAGATCGCGGCGCAGGTCCAGGGCGTCATGCAGGCCAGCCCGTTGATGCGGACCGTCAATACCGACTGGGGGCCACTGGCGCCGACGTTGCATTTCACCTTGGACCAGGACCGTTTGCAGGCGGTAGGCCTGACGTCCAATGCGGTCGCGCAGCAATTGCAGTTCCTGCTGGCGGGAGTACCGATCACGGCGGTTCGCGAGGACATCCGCTCGGTGCAGGTGGTCGGTCGTGCGGCCGGTGACATTCGCCTCGACCCGGCGAGGATCGAGGGCTTTACCCTGGTGGGTGCGGCGGGCCAGCGTATTCCGCTGTCCCAGGTGGGCGAGGTCGATGTGCGCATGGAGGATCCGATTCTTCGTCGACGTGACCGCACCCCGACCATGACCGTGCGCGGCGACATTGCCGAAGGCTTGCAGCCACCGGACGTATCGAGCGCGATCATCAAGGCCCTGCAACCGATCATCGACACCCTGCCGAGCGGCTATCGGATCGAGCAGGCAGGCGCCATCGAGGAGTCGGGCAAGGCCGGCAAGGCGATCGTGCCGCTGGTGCCGATCATGGTGGCCCTGACCCTGCTGATCATCATCGTGCAGGTGCGTTCGATCTCGGCCATGATCATGGTGTTCCTCACCGCGCCCCTGGGGTTGATTGGGGTGGTGCCGACGTTGCTGATCTTCGAGCAACCGTTCGGGATCAACGCCCTGGTGGGCCTGATCGCGCTCTCGGGCATCCTGATGCGCAACACGCTGATCCTGATCGGGCAGATCCATCACAACAAGCAAGAGGGGTTGGAACCCTTCCATGCGGTCATCGAAGCCACGGTGCAACGGGCGCGTCCGGTCCTGCTGACGGCGTTGGCGGCCATCCTGGCCTTTATCCCGCTAACGCACTCGGTGTTCTGGGGCACGCTGGCCTACACGCTGATCGGCGGCACGTTCGTCGGCACCATCATGACGTTGGTGTTCCTGCCTGCGATGTACGCCATCTGGTTCAAGATCCGTCCTGACGCGCCAGCGCACACCCCGGCAGTACCGTTGGCGTGAGCCAGCCATTCAATGAACGTCGACTGAGCAAATGAAGAGGTTTCAAATGATGACTTCCCAAGGGCAAAAACGCATCGTCGTCACTGGCGTGGGCATTGTCGGCCCGCTGGGTTGTGGCGTGGAAGAAGTCTGGTCGCGCTTGCTGGCTGGGCGCTCCGGCATTCGTCTCTTGTCTGACGATATCACCGAGGGGACGGGCGTGGCCGTGGGCGGGCAGGTGCCGTCGTTGGAAGAAGACCCCATCGCCGGTTACGACCCCGAGCGCATCATCCCCGCCAAGGATCGCAAGAAAATGGATCGCTTCATCGAGTTCGCCCTGGTGGCGGCCGAAGAAGCGTTGCAACAGGCGGGCTGGAAACCGACCGATGCCCACGACCAGGAGCGGACGGCGACGATCATCGCCTCGGGCGTGGGTGGCTTTGGCGCGATTGCCGGTGCGGTCCGCACCACTGATGAGCGAGGTCCGCGCCGATTGTCACCGTTCACGGCACCGGCCTTTCTTGCCAACATGGCGGCCGGGCACGTGTCCATCCGCCACGGTTTCAAAGGTCCGCTCGGTGCGCCGGTCACTGCCTGTGCGGCGGGGGTGCAGGCCATTGGCGATGCGGCCAGGCTCATCCGCAGCGGCGAGGCGGATATCGCCGTATGCGGCGGGACGGAAGCCGCGATAGATCGCGTAACCCTGGGTTGTTTTGCCGCCGCTCGTGCGCTATCCACCGGTTTTGCCGAGCGCCCGCAAGAGGCCTCGCGGCCTTTCGATCGAGATCGCGACGGCTTTGTCATGGCCGAGGGGGCAGGGGTGCTGGTGATCGAGTCGCTGGAGCACGCCCTTGCCCGCGGCGCCCAGCCGTTGGCGGAGTTGGTCGGTTACGGCACCAGCGCCGATGCCTACCACCTGACCGCCGGCCCGGAAGATGGCAACGGCGCCCGGCGCGCGATGGAGCAGGCGTTGCGCCAGGCTGCGGTCAGCCCTTCAGACGTGCAGCATATCAATGCCCATGCGACGTCCACCCAGGTTGGCGACAATGGTGAGCTGGCGGCGATTCGCTCGGTGTTCGGGCGCGGCTCCGATGTGGCGATTACCTCCACCAAGTCGGCCACTGGGCATCTGTTGGGGGCGGCGGGGGGGATCGAGGCTATTTTTACGGTGTTGGCGCTTCGGGACCGGATTGTTCCGCCGACCTTGAACCTGGTTCATCCTGACGAGGGGGCTGTGGGGCTTGATCTGGTTGGTCTTTGTGCCAGGGAGATGCCGATTACCCATGCGCTTTCCAATGGGTTTGGGTTTGGTGGGGTTAATGCCAGTGTGTTGTTTCGTCGTTGGGAGGGATGAGGTTTAGAGGCGGTGTGTATATCCGTTGCTGCGGTAACGGCTGCTGGCGGTTCCGCTCTTACAGCGGGTCACTTTTGAAGAGCGCAAAAGTAACCAAAACGCTCTTGCCCCACCACTCGGTGCCTCGCTAGGGCTCGGCATGCCCTCACTCCGGCATTGCTCCGTGGGCCGCCGCGAAGGGCCATCCATGGCCCAGCGCGGCTATCCCGGCATCCATGCCGGGATGCCCACTGCGCAATACCTGCGTTCGGCCAGCGTGGTTTAACGGGGCGCCCAGATCAAGATCAAGATCAAAGTCCAAAGCAAGAGCAAGAGCAAGAGCAAGAGCAAGAGCGGGGCACAGGCCGACATCTATGTGGCTGAGCCACCGCTATCGCGAGCAGGCTCGCTCCCACAATGGATCTGCGGTGAACACAAGACCCATGGACACCCAAGATCCCCTGTGGGAGCGAGCCTGCTCGCGATGAGGCCGGCTCATCCAACATCACTGCAAACTGACACACCACCTTCTCGTGCAGGCTCGCTCCCACAGGACAAACGCGGTCCCATCAAGAACCAGGTGGGCTATCAGGCCGCCTCGGGGAGGACATTTATCTTGGGCGCCCACGCCGCACGGTCTACTCGCCAATTTTCCCTTAAGAACCCCGCAAGCATGCCGATACAACGCGGTAGATCCGATTGCGCCGGCGCCCTAGCGGGATCCCGCCGAAAGATATCCCAGGCGTTCACACGCCTGTGCCCATGTGATTTTTCAGGTTTGACCAGAATCGGACCTCAGGTGATAAACCATGTCAGCCCACGCCAGGACCGAACTGGAAGGCGCCCTTGCCGTCTGCAAGGGTAGTTTTCTGTCCGTTGGTTTTTTCAGTTTTTTCGTCAACTTGCTGATGCTCGTTCCTTCGTTCTACATGCTGCAGGTGTATGACCGCGCGGTAGGCAGCGCCAGCGTGTCGACGCTGTTGATGCTGACGCTGATCATGTTGCTGTTGATGATCACCATGGGCGGCCTGGAGTGGGTCCGTTCGCGGATCATGGTGCGGATCAGTACGCGTCTGGATACGCTGCTGAGCCAGCGTCTGTTCGACGCCAGTTTCAAGCAGGCGCTCAATACCAGTGGCCTGAATGCCACGGCCCAGCCTTTGAGCGACCTGAACGGCTTGCGCCAGTTCCTGACGGGCAACGGCCTGTTCGCGTTTTTCGACGTGCCGTGGATTCCGATCTACCTCGCGGTCATGTTCATGTTCCATCCCTGGTACGGCTGGATGGGAATCGTCAGTGCCGTGTTGCTGGGGGCGCTGGCCTTCGCCAATGAAAAGCTCACCCATGCGCCGCTGCAGGCGGCCAACCGTGAACAGATGGCAGCCACTGCGCTCACCCACAAAAGCTTGCGCAATGCCGAAGTGGTGGAATCCATGGGCATGCTTGCCAGCCTGCGCCAGCACTGGAGCGGGCGAACCCATAAGATTCTTGCCCTGCAAAGCCTGGCCAGCGACCGCGCCGCGACCATGACCTCGGTGTCCAGGACGTTCCGGCAAATCGTTCAGTCGCTGGTGCTGGGCCTGGGCGCCTATTTGGCGATCAATCACGAGATTTCGTCCGGGCTGATGATTGCCGGCTCGATTTTGCTAGGGCGTGCGTTGGCGCCCATCGATCAGTTGATCGGTGTATGGAAAGGCTTCCTGGGCGCCCGTTCGCAATACGCCCGGTTGCACGAGTTGCTGCTCAAGGTGGCCGCCGAGCCTGAGCGCATGCCGCTGCCGGCCCCTGAAGGGGCGATTCGCGTCGAGGGCCTATCGGCGGGGGCCCCGGACGCGCGCAAACCGATTATTCGCGGCGTGAATTTCCAGGTGAGCGCAGGCGAGGTGGTGGGCATCATTGGTCCCAGCGGTGCGGGGAAGTCGACCCTCGCCAGGGCATTGCTGGGCGTTTGGCCAAGCCTGGCCGGCACCGTGCGCCTGGACGGTGCGGACATCAGCCAATGGCGTCGGGAGGAGTTGGGCCAGTACATCGGTTATCTGCCCCAGGACATCGAACTCTTCGAAGGCTCGATCAGCCAGAACATTTCCCGCTTTGGCACGGTGAACGCACCGGCCGTGGTTGCCGCCGCGCGCATGGCGGGGGTCCATGAGTTGATTCTGCAACTGCCCGATGGCTACGACACCTTGATCGGTGCCAATGGCGGTGGATTGTCCGGCGGCCAGCGACAACGTATCGGCCTGGCCCGCGCCTTGTACGGCGAACCGCGCCTGGTGGTGCTCGATGAGCCGAACTCCAACCTGGATGATGCCGGCGAAAAAATGCTCGCCGAGGCGCTGCAAAAGCTCAGGCAGAGCAGGGCCACGGTGTTTGTCATTACCCATCGATCCGGGGTGCTGGCGCAGGTGGACAAACTGCTGGTGCTCAATCATGGCGAACTGAGTCTGTTCGGGCCGCGGGACCAGGTCCTGGCACGCCTGCGAGACGCAACACCCGCGGCCCGCCAGGCTGCCGCGATTCAATCGTAAGAAACGGATGAGCCATTTCATGCAAAACACTAAGCACTCATCCGCCGCCTTGCCCATCGATGACAGGCCGATACGCCGCGTCGGCTACGTCATGCTGCTGGTCACGTTTGGCCTGTTCGGTGGCTGGGCGGCATTGGCCCCGCTCGACAGCTCGGCACTCGCGCCGGGCGTGGTCACGGTCAAGAGTTACCGCAAGACGGTGCAGCATCTGGAAGGTGGCATTGTGCGCGAACTGCGAGTGCATGACGGGGATCTGGTGAAAAGCGGTGATGTGTTGTTGGTGCTCGACAATACCCAGGCACGTTCGGACATGGAAACGACGCGCAGCCAGTTGATCGCCGCGCTCCAATTGCAGGCCCGGTTGGAGGCTGAACGTGACGCGCTGCCCGAACCAGTCGCGGTGCCGACCCTGGACCTCGCGGACCTGCGGGTACAAGAAGCCCGCGACAGTGAAGCGCGAATTTTCCAGACTCGACGGACCTCGTTGCTGGGCGAAATCGGCTTGCAAGAGACGACCATCGGACAAATCGAGGAACAGGTTCGCGGATTCAAGGCCATCATCGCCAGCAAACAGATGCTGGCCGCCTCCTATCAAGAAGAAATCGTCGACTTGCGGGCACTGCTTGCCGAAGGCTACGTGGACAAACAGCGCCTGCGCGAGCAGGAGCGCAGCCTTGCTCGCCTGCAAACCGAAATCGCTGAAAGCCAGTCCGAGATCGCGCAAGCGCGAGTCCATGTCGACGAGGCGAAGTTGAAGATCCTGCAGTTGAAGAAGGCCTTCGCCAGCGAGGTCGCCGGCCTGCTGGGCGATGCGCGGACCAAGGTGTACGAATTGCGCGAGCGATTGGCAACCCTGCAGGACCGCGATCAGCGTACCGATATTCTCGCGCCGGAGTCCGGAATGGTCATGGGCATGACCGTCCACACCCTGGGTGCCGTGGTCAGCCCGGGCACTGCGCTGCTGGACATCGTTCCGGCCAACGAGGAGCTGATCGTCGAGGCCCAAGTGTCGCCGATGGACATCGACCGCATTGCCTTGGGCAAGTTGGCGGACATTCGCTTCAGCGCATTCAAGAGCAGCACCACGCCCGTCATCGAGGGGCGGTTGGTGCAGATCTCCGCTGACCGCCTGATCAACAAGGACACTGGCGCAGCCTATTATCTGGCACGCGTGGCCCTGACGGACAAAGGGCGCCAGACGCTGGGCAACCTTACCCTGGTGCCGGGCATGCCGGTCGAAGTGCTGGTCAATACGGGCGCGCGGACCCTGTTGCAATACTTGATACAGCCGGCGAGCAACGTGTTCGCTCGCTCGTTGATCGAGGACTGAGATGAAGTGCTTGATCATGATGTGCCTGGCCCTCATGCCGTTGGGAGCCCTCGCTGACGACACTTATGTCGACCTGTGGCAATTGCACCAGGAAGCGCAGGGGGCTGATCCGCGCATCCTGCGGGCACAAGCCCTGACCCGCAGCGGCGAGGGCAAGGAGCGCGCCGCCTTTGGCCAATTGCTGCCGCAACTCAATGCCAGCAGCAGCCTCAACCGCAGCCGGCGCGACGATGACCTGAACCGTATCCAGTACAACGGCAAGCGTATGGCCGTGGTGCTTAATCAGGTGATCTACGATCCGCAAGTTTGGCGCAGTTATCAGAAGTACATCGAGTTGACCCGGCAGAGTGGCTATGAGTCCGACGATACCCGGGTGCAGGCCAGCATTGATCTGTCCGAGCGCTACTTCGCCGTGCTTGCGGCGGAAGACGAACTGTCGCTGGTGCGCAGCGAACTGGAGGCGACCGAGCGTAACCTCAAGCGCGTCAAGGCCTTGTACGCGCGGCAGATGGCGATGGTCACCGACGCACTGGATCTTGAGGCGCGGGTGGATGCGCTCAAGGCTGACGAGATCGAAGCCAGCAACAAAGTCCTGGTCAGTCGTGAAGCCATCTCTGAACTGGTGGGGCGCGATGTCAGCGAGCGATTCAAGCGCATTGGCGACAATCCAGCCTTCAGTCTGCCGGCGCAAGCACAAGACGATTGGGTGCAGGCGGCGCTGGACAGCAACCCGGCGCTGCACGCCCGCGAGCACAGTGTCCGAGCCGCCGAGGCGGCCATCGCTGAAAACAAGGCGGGGCATCTGCCTCGGCTGGGGCTGAACTTGACGGCGCAACGCAGTGACATCGGCTATGAAGGCGCCGTGACGCCGCGCTCGGACAACCTCGTTGCTTCCCTGGACTTGCAAATGCCGCTCTACAGCGGCGGTTCTACCCGTGCACGGGTATCGAGTTCCGAAAGTGACAAGGAAGTCGCCCAGCAAGAACTGGAAGCCTTGCGACGCCAGGTCATCAAGGAAACCCGCACGGCTTATCTTGGCATGACGGCCGAACTCAGTCGGATCAAGGCAACGCGTCGCGCGCTGGAATCGGCTGGAAAGTCACGGGTAGCCACGGAAAAAGCCTTCGGCTACGGCGTCAAGAATGCGGTCGATGTGCTCGATAGCATCAAGGAAGAGTTTCGTGCACGGCGTGATTTCTATCAGTCCCAATACAAATTCGTGACCAGTTTGCTGGTGTTGCATCGCTGGAGCGGGCGATTGGGAGATGGCGACATTCGCAAGGCCAATGAATGGCTGGTTGCGCCATAGTTCGTGGATTCAAGCCTGGAAAAGTGGCCAAGTGATATCACTTTTTCTGTTTCTAATGCAAAATAACCCCTTTGTAGCGGCCGCATTCTGGAAGGCCGCAGATTGCTTACAGGAAGCTTCGCATGCCCAGCCCACTTGGTTACTCTTCTACTTGGTCCGCCATGCTGACCGGCAACGCGCAGGTTGACAGCTTGCTGGTCGGTACCTATTGGATGGGCACAGCAGGGGCCACGTCCCTGACCCTGTCGTACAGCTTCATGACGACCAGTTCATTTTTCGCCGCCGACTACAGCATTGATAATGAATATGAGGCCGGCTACATCCTGACGTCAGCCCAGCAGAATAGTATCGTCAGCGCGCTCGGCATGTGGAGTTCGGTCGCCAATATCAAGTTCACCCAGGTCGGCGAATCCTCTATCAATGTGGGGGACCTGCGCTTCGGCGGCTATCAGGGCATGGACAACGACACCGCTGCCTGGGCTTATTTTCCTGATGAAACCCCCAGTGCCGGTGATGTCTGGATCGGGCCAGTCACGAACAGTCCGACCCCCGTCAAGGGCACTTATGACTATCTGGTCTTTGTTCATGAGATCGGCCATGCGCTGGGCCTCAAACATCCATTCTCCCAGAGCCTGTCGAACCCGACGGTGCTTGCCCCACAGTTCGATGATGTCCGCTACACGGTCATGAGCTATGACGCCGCGTATTCCTACCAGCCAACCACGCCCATGTTGCTGGATATCGCTGCAATCCAGAGCCTCTACGGTGCAAACACTCAGTGGCAAGCGGGGAACAACTCGTATAGCTGGGCGGCGGGACAGTCAGTTTTCGAGACTATTTGGGACGCTGGTGGTACCGACTCAATCGATGCCTTCAATCAGCAGGAAGCAGTCCGTATCAACTTGAACGAAGGCCAGTTCAGCAAAATCGGCCAAGCATTCACGGACCTCTCTACCCAGGCGGCTTTCAATGAAGGGTTGGCGATCGCTTACGGCGCCAAGATCGAAAACGCATTCGGCTCGGCCAATGGCGACACGCTGATTGGCAATGCACTGGCCAACGTCCTGAACGGTCGCGCCGGCAAAGATACGATGATCGGGGGGGCAGGCAACGACACTTACGTCGTCGATGAGTCCGGTGACGTGGTCCAGGAAAGCAGCACCCTGGTCAGCGAAACCGACACTGTCATCTCGGCAGTCAATTACACCCTAGGGGCTAACATCGAGGTCCTGACGCTGAGCGCAAGCGCCAATCTCAACGGCACGGGTAACACGTTGAACAACCGCATCAACGGCAATGCCGGTGCCAATACCCTGGATGGTGGCAGCGGTATCGACACCCTTGCAGGCGGTGTCGGCAATGACACCTACGTGGTCGACAATCTCAAGGATGTCGTCACCGAAACCACCACCCTGGCCAGTGAAATCGATACCGTGCGCTCTTCGGTGAACTGGACGCTGGGCGCCAACCTGGAAAACCTCACCCTGACCGGTGCTGCCCAGATCAGTGGCACCGGCAACGCCCTGAACAATGTGCTGACCGGCAACACCGGCAACAACGTGTTGAACGGTGGCGCCGGGCGGGACACGCTGATCGGTGGCGCGGGTAATGACGCCTATACGCTTGACCAGGTCGCTGAGCTGGCCCTGGTCCAGGAGGCCGTCGATCAGGGCCGCGACAGTCTGACCCTCACTTATGCGGCGAATGCATCGAGCAGCGTCGTTGACTTGAATCTCAGCAATTTGCGCAACGTGGAAAGCGTCATTCTGAGCGGTGCCGGGGCGTTCACCGTGATCGGTAACGGCCTGAGCAACAGCCTGATTGGCAATGCCTCGGCGAACAACCTTCAGGGCGGGGCGGGCAACGATAACCTCGATGGCGGCGCGGGTGCCGATACCTTGAGTGGCGGCACCGGAAACGACATCTATACGGTCGATGACATCAAGGATGTCATCAGCGAAACCAGTACCCTGGCCGGTGAAGTCGATACCGTGCGTACGTCGGTCAACTGGAGCCTGGGCGCCAATCTGGAAAACCTCACGCTGACCGGCAGCGCCAACCTCAATGGCAGTGGCAGCGCCCTGGGCAACGTGATGACCGGCAATGCTGGCAACAACGCGCTGAGCGGTGGCTCTGGCAACGACACCCTGGACGGCGGCAGCGGTATTGATACGCTTATTGGCGGCGTCGGCAACGATACCTATGTAATCGACAACCTCAAGGACGTCATTAACGAAACCACTCTCCTGAGCAGTGAAATCGACACCGTACGTTCCTCGGTCAACTGGAGCCTGGGCGCTAACCTGGAAAATCTCACGCTGACGGGTACTGCCCATCTCAACGGCACCGGCAATGCCTTGGGCAACGTGCTGATCGGCAACGCCGGTAACAATGTGTTGAGCGGCGGCGCGGGCAACGACACATTGGATGGTGGCAGCGGTATCGACACCCTTGCAGGCGGTGTCGGCAATGACACCTACGTGGTCGACAATCTCAAGGATGTCGTCACCGAAACCACCATCCTGGCCAGTGAAATCGATACCGTGCGCTCTTCGGTGAACTGGACGCTGGGCGCCAACCTGGAAAACCTCACCCTGACCGGTGCTGCCCAGATCAGTGGCACCGGCAACGCCCTGAACAATGTGCTGACCGGCAACGCCGGCAACAACGTGTTGAACGGTGGCGCCGGGCGGGACACGCTGATCGGTGGCGCGGGGAATGACGCCTATACGCTTGATCAGGTCGCTGAGCTGGCCTTGGTCCAGGAGGCTGTCGATCAGGGCCGCGACAGTCTGACCCTCACTTATGCGGCGAATGCATCGAGCAGCGTCGTTGACCTGGATCTCAGCAATTTGCGCAACGTGGAAAGCGTCATTCTGAGCGGTGCCGGGGCGTTCACCGTGATCGGTAATGGCCTGAGCAACAGCCTGATTGGCAATGCCTCGGCGAACAACCTTCAGGGCGGGGCGGGCAACGATAACCTCGATGGCGGCGCGGGTGCCGATACCTTGAGTGGCGGCACCGGAAACGACATCTATACGGTCGACGACATCAAGGATGTCATCAGCGAAACCAGCACCCTGGCCGGTGAAATCGATACCGTGCGTACGTCGGTCAACTGGAGCCTGGGCGCCAATCTGGAAAACCTCACGCTGACCGGCAGCGCCAACCTCAATGGCAGTGGCAATGCCTCGGACAACGTGATGACCGGCAATGCTGGCAACAACGCGCTGAGCGGTGGCTCTGGCAACGACACACTGGATGGCGGCAGCGGTATCGATACGCTTATTGGCGGTGTCGGCAATGACATCTATGTGATTGACAGCGCTTGGGATGTCGTCAGGGAAACCTCCACGCTGGTCAACGAAATCGATACGGTGGTCTCGTCTGTGACCTGGTTCCTGGATGACAATCTGGAAAACCTCACGCTGACAGGTACTGCCTTCATAGGTCTTGGAAACAACCTGGACAACGTGCTGATCGGCAACGCCAGAGATAACTCGCTGAGCGGTGGTGAGGGCAATGACACACTGATCGGCGGTCTGGGCGGTGACGACCTCAGCGGCGGAGCCGGAGCCGATCGATTTGTCTTTAACACGCTGAGTGACCTGGGCATGGATTTTGACCGTGACTCCATTTCCGACTTCAGCAGCTTGCAGGGCGACAAGCTGGATCTGTCGAAACTCGATGCCAATCTCCTGACTGCCTTTGCCGATACCTTCAGCTTTATCGATTCGAATGATTTTACCGCAGCAGGACAACTGCGCTTCGTCGACCAGGTGCTGTACGGCAACGTCAATGGTGATTTGGGGGCGGATTTTGAGATCCAGCTGACGGGCGTCAGCACGCTTAATGCCAACGATCTGATCGCTTGATGAAGCGGTTTCGGGCCCTGTGAAAAAGAGGGCCCTTGATCGCTGAGTGCGGCGCCTGATCTTATTAATGTCGATCAACATCAAAATCATTGACTGTTACGATTATGATCATCATCATAAGCCTGCCAGTCGATGAAGCGCGCTAATGTCGGATCCTTGGACACCACAGTTGCGATCTTCTGACCGGATACCTCGATAACCGGAAGGAAACTCATGATGATCAACAAACCCGTGGCGTTGGTGACTGGTGCTTCATCCGGCATCGGAGAAGCCATCGCCCATAAGCTCGTTGCGGCAGGCTACAACGTCTATGGCACCAGCCGGCGAGGCGCGCGCGCCGGCCAGCAGGGCTTTCCACTGCTAATGCTGGACGTCACCGACGATGCCAGCGTCGAAGCGGCCATCCAGGAGCTGTTTCGATTGGAGGGGCGGATCGATCTGCTGGTCAATAACGCCGGCTTCGGCATTGCGCCCGCAGCGGCGGAAGAGAGCTCAATCGAGCAGGCCAAGGCCCTTTTCGATACCAACTTTCTCGGCATCGTACGCACGACTCGCGCGGTGGTGCCGCATATGCGACGCCAGGGTGTCGGACGTATCATCAACATTGGCTCCATCCTCGGCGTCGTGCCTGTTCCTTATGCCGCGCTCTATTCGGCCAGCAAGCATGCAGTGGAAGGTTATTCCCAGGCGCTGGATCACGAGTTGCGTACACACGGCATCAGGGTCACGGTGGTCGAGCCCGGCTATACCAAGACCCAATTCGAGAACAACAACCTCCAGCCCGACGCCAAGCTCGACGTGTACGAGGACATTCGGATAAAAGTGACCAAAGTGGTGAACCAGGCCATGGCGACCGCCGACGGTCCCGACGTGGTGGCCAATGTGGTGCTCCAGGCCGCGCGCGCCGCACGGCCGAAGTTGCGCTATACCGCTGGCAAGGCGGCTGGTCAGTTGCAGTTCCTGCGCAGCTTTGCTCCGGCGCGCTTGCTGGACTCGGGTATCCGCAAGGCGCTGCAGCTCGAAACCAAATGGCCGTCCCAGGCACACTGAGGCCCCTGAGCGGGCCTGGTCACTTCATGTCCCTGGCTTGCACCCACAGCACTGCGTCTTGCGACAGGGGTTTGCCCTTGTGGGTTTTCGTCGCGCCGATGTCGAGCGCCGCAATGCCCCACCAGCCGGCCCGGGGCAGGCCAATGGTCACGATGCCTTGGGCGTCCGAGTATGTGCTCAGGGCTTTGAATGAAGCCTGGGGCGCCATGACATAGTCTTGCTGGCCAAAGGCGTTTTTCTCGAGATCAACGGAATGGTTGACGTACTCGATTTCGACTTCGGCGAACGGCACAGGCTTGCCGTCGGCGAGCACCACGGCGCGGAACACACCGCCCGTCCAGTTGGCGTAAGGCTTGTTCAATGGCTGGATCTCAACCGGCAGCCCTTGTGGTTCTGCCCAGTTACTGGGGACGCCGCCGACGTTCACGATCAATTTGGTGAACTGTTGGATGTACACGTCTTCCTCGGTTTCCAGGTAGGGCTCGGGTTCGAGTACGAAGATATGGTCACCCAGTGAACGCACCACCTCTCGCGGAATCGAGGCACGATAGGCCGTCGTTCGGTTGTCGCGACTCTGCCACTCGACGGGGCGCAAGTACTGGCGCAGGTCGATTTTTTCCGCGCCGTGGGCGCTGGTGTGGCTAAAGGACCGAGGTGCACCCATGTCCATGGTGGGGCCGCCCGAGAACGGATGAGTGAACACCAGCGCGAACTCGAGTTTTTCCGCGCGCTGCAGTGCCGTTTCTTCGAGGTAGAGCATCTGGAAATGGGCCTGGGCAGCGCCCGTCAAGCCAGTGAATGTCGTAGCGGCCAGGGCTTGGAGCAGTTTTCGTTTGAACGTCATGGTCGTTTTTACCTTGAAATGTCGGAAGACTGAATCGTGATTTCATGGCCGGTTCCGCCGAAGAACACCACGGAGTAATTCCCGGCGGGGGGCTGGAAGGTATAGGTGTTGCCTTTGTCGATCTCACCTTGGAGCAACACCTTGTTGCTCGGGTCCTGGACATGGATCTGTCTTCCGACGGCCGAGCTGCCATCGGTGAAGCCGGCCTCGCACGCCACCCGGCCATCGCCCTCGATATAGCAATCGAAGACGGGGCCGTGGGCGAAGGCTGCGTGGCAGACCAGTAGAGCGCCTGCCATCGGTATCCGCAGTGCTGAATTCATGAGTTTCATAACGTCTCGCCGTCAAGATCGATCAATGGGGAGGCGACTGACCTTCGCCCTTCGTGTTGTCGTTGCCAGTCGCGGCGAAGGCCGCCAGCAAGGCTTCCAGGTTCGAGCCCAGGAGTGCTTCGTATCCGTTGGCCGTGTCGGCGAGCATTCCCGGGTTGCCCGTATCGAGTATCAGCAGCCGTGCGCCGCCGTCCTCGATGGCCTTGGCAATCCTGGCTTCCGGTGCCCATTTGTGGACCACCACGTGGATGTCACGCTCACGCAGGTATTGGGTCAGTGCGGCGCGGTCGGCGTCGCTCCAGTCGATGTCCTGCCGAACGAACCAACCATCGACAAAGACCCCGAATTCGCCGAACAGGTAGATGAACTCATTGGCCAGCGACAGTACGCGCAGATCCGGTACCGCCGTCAGCCGGGCACCGTAGTCGGCCTTGAGCCGGCGCAAACGGCTTTCGAGCGCGGCGAGGTTGTGCTCTATGCGCGGCGCATCGGCAGGGGCCAGTCGTGCCAGATCGGCGGCGATCAACGCCGACATGCGCATGGCATTGACGGGGCCGAGCCAGGCGTACGGCGATGGGCCCTGATCCACATCGCTCGCGGCGGCCCAGGGCACGTCGTTCGCTGGTGCTCGGGTCGCAGCCACGCCGGGCTTGATGCTGTCCCATGAGCGCGAGGCATCTATCTCGACGATCCGCAGGTTGTGGCGGCGTGCTGTCGCGTACAGCGGGTCCGCGCGCCAGAGACTGCTGAGGGTGACCACGGCTTCGGCCTGTTGGAACATCGCAGCGTCGATGCGCGATAACGCGTTGGCCTGGCTTTCCATGGGCACGGCCACGTCCACCGGAACGCGGACGACTTCCAGGGTCGTGCCGGCGCTGAGTGCGGATGTGAGCGCATAGACGGCAGGCAATGCGACCAGCACTTGCTGCCTGCCGGTATCGGCAAAGGCCGAACACGAGAGGCCCAGCAGCAGCGCCAACCAGGACCCGTATAACCCCTTCCTGTTCATACGCTGGCCCCCCTGAACCGGGACGCAGTGGCGCGCATGACGGTGGTGACGACGAACACCAGGGCGGCAACGATCACGATGGCGCCGCCCGTCGGTACGGGAATGTGGAATTGCATCGGCGCCAGGATGCCCACCACGCAGGAGAAGGTCGCAATCAGAATGGCGCGCGCGACCAGACCCGGCAGCGAACGGCTGATGTTGCGTGCTGCCGCGGCCGGTATGAGCAGCAGGGCTTCGACGAGTACGGCACCAATGATTTTCAGGCAAGCGACCGTCACCAGGGTGACCAGCACGACAAACACATACTCGACGCTTCGCACCGGCACGCCGCGGGCGTGGGCCAGGCTTGGGTTGAGGCTGGCCAACAGCATGCCGTTGTACAGCGGCAACCCCAGCAGCGCACACAGTGCCGTGACGCCAAGCAGCACATTCATGTCGATGTGGTCCACCGCGAGGATGGAACCGAACAGCACGCTTTCCATCACGTGGGTGTTGATCTTGGCCGAGACGAACAGCAGCAGTGAGGCCCCGACCGCCAGGGAGATGGACAGGAACACGCCGATCAGCGTGTCATTGGCCAGCGTGGTGCGATGCTGCGTGTACTTCAACGTCAGGGCAAACAGCAAGCAGAAGCCGAACATCGAGAAGTAGGGGGATGTATAGGATTCGCCGATCAGCACGCCAATGGCGACACCGGTCATCGCCGCATTGCCGACGGACTGACTGAAGAACGCCATGCGCTTGATCATCACCATCGAACCCAGCACGCCCAGCAGCGGGCCGATCAGCACGGCACAGAGCAGTGCATTGATCACGAACTCGTACTCGAACGGCTGCGGCAGCAGGCCACTGGCGGCGAGCGCCTGCAGGTGGTTGCGAATGAAGTCGTACAGGGCGTTCATTGGCTCCCCTCCAGCGAATACGCGATCTGGTCGGGTGCACCATGGAACAGCACTCGCCGGTTGATGACGGTCACCGATTGGGCGATGCGCCGGACCTGTTCCAGGTCATGGTTGATCCACAGGATGGTGACGCCTCGACCGTGCAACTCGGCCACCAGCGCCTCCACCAGCTGCACGCCGGGTTCGTCGATGCCAGCGGTCGGTTCGTCGAGGATCAACAGCCAGGGCGCCGGGCTGATCGCCTGGGCCAGCAGCACGCGCTGGCGCTGGCCACCGGACAGGCTGCCAAAGGGCTTGGCGCCCATGCCTGCCACGCCGGTACGCGCCAAGGCCTCGGCATGGGTCGCCTTGGCGGATCGGTTCGAGCCCAGGAAGGCCGGCCGGCGTTGGCCGAGCAGGGCCATGAGATCGCTGACCGTCATCGGCACGTTGCGGTCGAGGTCCGGCAATTGCGGGACATAGCCCATGGGTGTCGTCACCTCCCCCTCGAAGCGGACCGTTCCCGTATGCGGCATCTGGCCCAGCAGCGTGCGCACCAGTGACGTCTTGCCGCCGCCGTTGGGGCCGACGAGGCAGTGCAGGGCACCGGCTTCCACCCGAAAACTGACGTCGTCGAGCACTTGCGTACCGCCCAGTTGCAGGCAGATGTTATCGAACACGATGGCGGGACCGCGCATGACCTGTTCCTCTTTCATCGCTGCGTAAACTCAATGGCTTCGGCCAAGGTCTCGAGGTTTTCGCGCATCGCCACCTCGAACTCGTCCGCGCTGTAGGTATCGCCGGTTATGTGCGACAGCGCGAAGACCTTCACGCCGGTCGCGGCTTCAATAGGTTTGGCGAGGTCGAGCGAGAAGTTTTTCTCGGCAAACAGCACCCGCACATTGGCCTTCTTGATCGCATCGACGGTGTTGGCCAACTGGCGCGCGGTCGGCGCGACGCCGTGACGAGGCTCGATCACGGCGCTCACGAACAGGCCGAACTCCTGCATCATGTAGTCGTAGCCGGCATGGGTGGTCGCGCAGCGGAACGCTGACAGATCCAGAGCGGCGAAGCGGGTCATGAAACCGGCCCGTAATGCTCGGATGCGTGCGGCATAGGCGAGGGCGTTGTGTCGATACGTCGCAGCGTTGCCCGGGTCCAGCTCCCCCAACCGGCGAGCGATTTCGAAGACCTGCTGTATCGCTGCGGTGGTGGAGACGAACGTGTGCGGATTGACCACCTTGGCACCGCCCTGGTCACCGCCGATGGGAATCAGGGCCACCGAGGCATTGGCCTGGATGATCGGCAGCGTCGTTCCCCGACCGGCCGCCTTGACGATCTGAGAGGCCCATTCATCGTGGCCGATGCCGTTGACGACCAGAGCATCGAGCGTCATCGCCCGGGTGATGTCGTCCGGCTGCGGCTGATAGTTGTGCGGATTCGCTTGCGCCGGGATGAGCGCCACGACCTCGGCCCGATCACCGACGATATTCGCCACGAAGCTGTAGTAGGGGTGCAAGGTGACGCCGATCTTGAGCTTTTTGCCCAGGGGCACAGTCGGGCTGGCGAGTGCGATGGCGGGGATCAGCATCAGCAGCGCAAGGCAACGGCGCCATATCGCGCGGTGCTTCGGAGAAACGGTCATGGCTGGTTTCCTTTTACGCGTTCGACTTCACTGGCGCCGTCATAAGGGATGACTTGGCGCCAACCTTTGCCGACCAGCGATTCGGGCTTGACGATGCCGGGGTAGGGCGCGTTCGGGTCGGGGTGGACCCAGATCGTCGCCTGGTTGGCCCACATGACGCCGGCATGGGCGTGGCCAATGACGAGCAAGTAGGCGCTCTGGCCGGGCATGCGGCCGGCGGCACCGTAGTAGACCGTGGCGCCCTGGCCCTGGGTGGCTTGCGACACCTCGCTGGTGGCCGGGGCCGGCGCGTCGTCCTCGTGCCCGTCGTCGGAACCGGCATGGGGCAGATGGCCGCCAGGCAGGATCAACTGCCAATGGACTTGGCCGTTGGTCTTCCAGAAGGCGTCGCGGTAGAAGGGGGGCAGCCAAATTTCCTGGGCACGTTCCAGGGTGATCCAACCGCCGGTGTCGTTGTTGTTCCAGATGATTTCTTCCCCGGCAGGTAGCAGGGCGCTGTGGATGGCCTGGTCGACCGCACCCAGCCCATCGAAGGAACGCACTTGCCAGCCCAAGGGTATCGGCGGGCCGGGGTGCTTTGGGCGCAGCAGCACATAGCCTGTCACGCTGGCGATGATTGCCAGGGCCGCCAGCAGCAGGGCCAGCGATTCCCAGCGGCCGGAAGCCGGGCGCACGACCTTGGTCGCGCCGTTGGCGTCAGCGCCGGGCCAGGTTCGCGACAGGCGAGCCATCAGACAAACCCGATCCAGCGCCCGAGGCCGATCACGCACGCCCACAGCGCCAACGAGCAGAAACCTGCCACGCGGGCCTGGCCGGGGGGCGGCAGGATCGTGTCCCATTCGTCGATCCGCCGATAGGCGCCCAGGTGGAAGATTGCCATGTTGAGGCCCGCCAGCAGCAACAGGCCCATCTTCCACCAGAACACGCTGTTCTGCGCATAGGTGGTGGCATTGGAGGCAAACATGAGCAGGCCGGTGATCACACAGGCTGCGAAGGCAACCCAGGTGTAGGGCAACAATTCCTGGATCAGCCGGAGCGCGCTTCGACGATGGGAGGCGATGCCGAGCAGGCGCAAGTCGACGACGGCGATGGTCCCGAACACAAGGGCGATGCCGATCACATGCACCGACTCCAGGTTTGGAAAAATCGAGCCCGACTCTCTGATCCGGGCCGCGACCGTGGTGTCCTCGAGGGCTTGCAATATCGATTGGATGTCCATGGCGAATACCTGAAAAAAACATTGAAAACGCTGGGATCAGTAGGCAATCCAGCGACCGCAGAAGATCACGACGCACCACAGGACAATCGACAGCCAGGCCAAAACCCTGATGGGCGGCTTTTCGTCGTCGCTTGGTGCGGGGTCGACAGTGCGCAGCAACGGACGCCGGACCAACCAGGTCAGCGTGAACACGGCGATGACCAGAAACATCTTCAGCCAGAACGTTGTGTTGACTAGCACGCGGTCGGGCTCGCCAATGACCATGACCAATCCGCTGAGGAGCAGGACGATGAGGGCGGCGCGCATCCACGGGTAGTAGCGGCGCACAACGCCACCCATGGGCTCATCGGTGGCGAATACGCCGGCGAGCCTGAGGTCGGAGATGACCGCGGCGCCGAAGATCACCGCGATGGCGACGATATGAACGCTCTGGACAGTGGGCACGACCCAGAACATGTCCCTGATGGCTGTGCTTAGCGGTGACGCGTAGATCCAGGCGATGATGAGTTCTGATGACATCTGCTTTGCTTCCGCGTTGGGTTAGAAGTCTTGAGGTTTCGCGATCGGACGCAGGCCCGTTGCATCTTCCGGAAGGAGAAAGCCTTGCTTGATCGAGAGATCCTTGGCGTCTTCGAACGCCTGTTCGTAGCGGCTGAAACTTCCATAGCGCTGGCCAAGCACGTCCTTGGAATAGGGCACCTTGGTGTCGTAGATCAGGCCGCAGCCGGTCTCCTGGTCCGTGAGGTAGGTCGCACTGGGCACCTGGACCCACGGCGGGCGCACACCCCCTTGCAGGTTGCCGGTGGCGGGGTCGCGTACGGCGACGTTGCCCTCGCGCACGACTCGCGGGGCCTTCGGCATGGCTTTGCCTTCGCGCACCCATTGGTCCATGCCATCGAGGAGGGCCGAGACGACCAGTTCCGCCGGCTCGTCGTACAGCGTCCGGCACCGTGGATCGTCGCCTTTGCCGACGTCGGCAGCGAACAGTTCGGTATGTTCCGTGCCGAGGTCGGCCAGCCGCAGATGGGGCATGCCGGTCACTTCGTAATAGCGAAGCTGCGGACTGTCGGTGTCCGGCGGCAGGTCGATGCCTTCGATGACGTCATGCATCAGTTCGGATTGGCTGTAGACGGTCACGAACGGCACGCCATCGGGCATTTGCCGAGGCAGCCGGATGACGTCGCCGCCCACCTCGCCATAGGCCATGCGTCCCGTCATGTAGGCATCGATCAACGGCCGAGCGTCGGGCATGCGCCATTGCTGGTGCCGGCCCTGGTCGAGGTAGTCCATCCAGACCTGCGCGGTCACCGCCCAGCTGTTGACGTAGACGCGTTGCACATTCAGGCCTGCCAACGGGCCCTGCGCGGCATTGGTTTTGAGCAGCAACGCCAGCTGCGCCGCGATCCCTTGTGACTGGGGCACGAACGGGTCGGGGCCTTCGCCACGGGTGAACCGCTGCGGGTCGTAGTAGGTACCCAGCGGCGCATAGCGGGCATAGTCGAAGCGGCGCATGAACTCGAAGTTCACGATCTGTCCGTACTGGGCAATTTGCTCCGCTTCGGCGGCCGGGGTGTCCGAGATGAACTTGGGATCGACGGCCGGCTTGTTCATGTTCAACGTGTAGCCCACGTACGCGTAGCCACGTCGCAGCAAGTAGTCGCGGGTCAGGATCCATCCGGCGCCACGTTCGCCAAACCAACTGAACGGCTCGATCACCACGGTGCCGTTGAACCGCGCCGGGTCCGCCGGTTTACGTACCAGGATGCGCGTGGTGTAGGGCGCCTCGAAGAGGGTTTTGCCTGCGGCGGTAATCGCCGGGGCGACGCCTTGCAGGTAAAACTCCTCCTCGACGTAGCCGTACTTGTCGAGATCGCTGTGTTCCGTGCCTGGCCGTTTCGCCGACGACAGCGGTGGCTCGCTGGAAGGTGGCATGGCAATGGCCGTGGGCATGCGCGGCACCTCGGCAAACGCGTTCGAGCCAAGGATCAGCGACAGCAGGACGCCGGGCAGCGTCGGCCGCAGGAGGCTGGTGGTCATCGGTCGTTCCATCCGGTCATCTCCAAAGGAGCAAAATCAGTCTGGTTTGGGGGCGCTGCGCACCCCAGCGGGAGCAAGCTCCCTCGCCACGGTTTTGTGTGTGGCTGGGCGGTGTGGAGCAATCCGATTCCATGATGTTGCCCTCTCACTGGTGGTAAACATCGCCTCTTGTGGCTGGGCGGTGTGGAGTAATCAGTTCCATGATGTTGCCCACTCATTCGTGGCAAACACCGCCCTTTGTGGTGAGGGAGCTTGCTCCCGCTGGGCTGCGCAGCAGCCCCAACACTGGCCTCGCGGCAGGGCTTCACTCACGGCTGAGGGACGCCTTGCCCTCGCTGTCGATCACGATCTGGTTGTTCTCGCAAACGTATTCTTGAATGGCGTAGTTGGAGCGCTTGTAGTCGAAGGTGAAGCGATACGGGGTGTTGAGCATTTGCGGATCCTCGATCATCACCTGGTTTTCCAGGTGGTCCGGGCCCTTTAGCCTGATGCGCTCGGTGATCGTCATCGCCTCACTGTGGGGAACGTCATAAAACGTCACGTCGGTTCGCACACGTTGCGTCTCCACCACGAGGGTGTCGCCCTCCCAATGGCCGCGGGAATGACCCTGGTACTTGGGGTCGAGCTTCTCTTTGGGCGGCATGGCTTGGTCCAGGAGAATCCGGCGCACCTGCTGGAGGTACTCGCCGAGGACAATCACCTGCTTGTCATCGTGAATGATCTGGATCGGAAACAGCGCCGCCATCATCGTCGGCATGCCTTCGGGCAGGCACCGGGAACTTGTCGTGGCCAAGGGCGTGCCGGCTTCGTTCGCGGCGGCTTGTTTCTTTTTCAGCGCGGCGTATTCGCGGGCATAGGGTTCCTTCAGGTCCATCGGGCCGCCTGGGTGCACCGGATCGTCCGGGTTCTCACCGAACCAGTCGTCCGGGGTTCTTTCCCAGGTGCCACTGATGTCCGGGCGAGTGTTGTTCTGGGTTTTCGAGGTGGCTGCGTTGCACACCCCGGCGACCGTCACGAGGACGACGCCGAGGAAGATCGTTGTTGCGCTCAAGGTTCGTGTCGGTTTCATTGAAACGTCTCCACGCTGCTGGCTGGCTTGTTCGGTTTGGTTCCGTGGTCATCAGGCGAGGGAGTTCCCCTATCCGCCGCCCGTGAGCACGACGTCACCGATCCTGATCTCCACGAGCAGTCCGCCCGGGTCACCGTTTTTCAGCGGCCTGAAGGACACCTCGGCGCTCTCGCCGGCCTTGATCGAGTCTGCGCTCCAGCCCGCACGCTGCAACGCGTTGACGCTGCCCGTCTCGATCTTGAAACGCTGGGCCGGTGGGCCGGGCGTATCGAGGTAAATCGTGATGTGCGGATTGGTCCAGGCAAAGCGCTCGACCACGCCCTTGACCGTGACCGTCTTGGTCTGGTCGAACAGCGCGAATGAATGGTGGGCAGTGGCCAGGGACGGCAGGGCACTGCAGGCGACGATGGTCAGCAGGCAAAGCCCCTGACGTAACAGCGGTATTGGGGTCATGACGGGTGCCTCGTTCTTATGCGTTCTTATGGCCCCAGCATAGGGCGCACGCACGGGCAGGCCGTAGCCCAAAACGGCAACCGTTCAAGCCTCTGGACATGTTTTTCAGCGGGGAGAAATAGCGCCAAGGAAATGGGTGGCCAACCCCGTGCACATGCTGATTTGGGCTACCGCATGGGCGAGCCGAATCGGAACACTCATGACTCGCCTCATAAATATAAAAACAGGAGAGACGTCATGCGCACCCCCCGTTACGCTCCATTGCTTTCGCTGGTTGCCGTCTGCGCGTTCGAGCCGCAGGCACAGGGCTACGAGTTGTACAACGACAACGAAGGTGGGACCGTCCTTAACGCCGAGTTTTGGGCGGGATTTGGCTGGTTCGGCAGTAGCAAGAACTACCTCGGCGACCCGCAGCGGGAGCCCGGCACCATGCGATGGCAGGAAGGGTTCGCCAAATATGGTCTCAGCGGCACGACGGATCAGATCGCCGCCGGCTCGATCTACGGCGGGTTCAGCCTGATCAGTACGGGGTCATGGGGCGACGGCGACGCAGGAGCGATCACCGCCGGAAACGAAAGAGAAACCGCAGTGGAAGATGCCTACCTGGGCTGGAAGTCAGGTGACCTGATTCCGGCGTTGGGCACGGACGGCGTTGATTTTTCTTTTGGCCGACAGATCGTGACGGTGGACGGCTTTCTGATCACCGATGATGGGTTCGCCCCGGGGAACGCTTTCAACCCCATCGAGGGCGTAGCGGATGGCCGGTTCAATCGCGGCGGTGCCTTTTACCTCGGCCCGCGGTTGGCGTTCGGGAATACGGCAGTCTTGAAGCTGGGCGGCACGCAGGGCCTGCATGGCAGCTTGATCTGGTTGAAGTCGGATAATCCCGGGCAGTCCAAGACCGAAGTGGCGGCCGCCACCGTCGACTACACGACGCCCATCGGCTCGATCGGTTCAACGTACGTGCGTGGCCTGGATGTCGAAGAGCGATACGTCTTTGGCGATCGGGGTGAACGCAAGGGCATGGACATCTACAGCATTCGTGGCCAGGGCAATGCCGGCATCGAGAACGCCGATTTCGCGTTCGAAGTGGCGCGCCAGGAAAAACGCTCGGGGTCGCAGCGGGCGATGTTCTTCGACGCGGGCTACACCTTCGCCGATGCCAAATGGCAACCGACGGTGAGCTATCGCTATACCCGCTATTCCGAGGGCTGGGACTTCCTGTTCCAAGGCGGTTTTCGCAAACGCTACCAAGGTGAAGTCGCGGTGAATTACGCCGGTTCAGTGACTTCGAACATGCAGATCCATGATGTGTTGCTCTCGGTCATGCCGACCGACAAGTTGACGCTTAACGCGATGGCCTTCGACTACCACCAGCTTTCCCGGCGTGGGGAGCAGGACTTCAGCGCACGTGAGGTCGACTTCTTCCTGGACTGGATGGTGACGGACAACATCACGCTCTCGCCCCTCATCGGCTTCTACAAGCCCGAGAAGTGGCTCGGCAACGGTGGCAACCAGAGTGGGAGCGCATCGACGAATACCTACTTCCAGCTCATCGCCTGGGTGAGCTTCTGAGCGGCCATCCACGCCGCCAAACATCCTCAGCACTACCAACGTGTAGAAAAAGACGCAGGTCATGCCTATGAAAACGCTCCCCCTTGTTCACGCAGTAATCGCGCTGCTGGCTATCCTGGCCGCATCCGCGAATCCCTTGTTCGCCATCGCCGCAACGCCCCCCGCAACGTCCAGCGCGGCCAAGCCGAAAGCCGGACTGCCCGACCTCAGCGGTCTGTGGATGCCAGTGGGGAGCTCCGTAGACCCCCTCGTCAACAGCACCGGTGCCGATAACCCCGATACCAATGTCGGCCCTCCGTTCGGCACCACGCCGGAACTCAAGGGGGTCTATCTCGAGAGCGCCAGGAAACGCGCTGAAGCGCTCGCCAAAGTGGGCAGTGAATTCAAGACGTCGTGCAAGGTGCTGGGCATGCCAACGAACATGGTCGGGCCTTACGCCGTAGAGATCATACAGACGCCGACACAAATAAATTGGGCGCAAGAGTTCCTGCGCGAGACGCGGCGCATTTACCTCGATGGGCGCGCCCACCCCAATCCCGAGGAAGCGCCCTCGACGTTCGAGGGCCATTCGGTCGCACGCTGGGAGGAAAATGTGTTGGTCGTCGAGACGACCCATATCCGGCAGGAGACCACGTTGGGTGAGTATGGGCATGCCGACGACGCGCTCGGCCACGGTCCGCGCATGATTATCAAAGAGCGGATCTTCATCAATGACGAAGGCTTGCTGCAGGTGGACGGCAGGGTCGAAGACCCGGATGCGCTGGTCAAGCCATGGCAGTGGGCGCCGCTGACTTTCCGCCGTGCGCCCAAGGGGGTCGAGTTCATGGAGTTTGTCTGCGAGGACAGCAATAACGAGTCGATCGATCCGGTGACGGGCGCGGAAATCACGACGATTCCCGAGCGTCGCAACCTGAACCAAGCGAACAACAAAAATCAAGGAGACACGAAGTGAATCTCAAATCCATGCTGTTCGGCTTGGCGCTCCTGGGTTCGGCAGCACCGGCTGCGCTTGCCCACCACTCCTACTCAGCCTTCGACATGTCGAAGCTCGTCGCGATTGCCGGCACAGTCAGTGAGGTGCAGTTTAGAAATCCTCACGTTTGGTTATTCATCGATGTACTGGCCGGGGACAAGACTGAGACCTGGGCGATCGAGGCCGGCGGCCCGAATATCCTGATGCGTCAGGGCTGGATGGCCAATACGCTCAAGCCGGGCGATAAGGTCGACCTGCAACTCGCGCCGATGAGGGACGAGACGAAGACAGGTGGCGCCCTCCAGGCGCTACGGTTGCCCAATGGGAAAACCATCGGGACGTGGAAATGAAGCCCATGGGCGAGGTTTGGTCGCCCAGGCTGTCCGTGGCGGCGTCGCTTGTGCTGACGATGGCCGCGCCCGTCGGCGCGCAAACGCCCTCCATGCCGCAATTCTCTTTGGTGCCGCCCAGCGGCCGGTTGCCTCTCGCGTCTGCGTCAAGGCACGGCACGGAGTATGTCGACCTCGAGGGGGGCGGGTATGTGGAGGAGGAATACTACTTGCTGGGGCTCGCGCCGGCGATCACCGCTTCTGGCGAACAGGTGTTCGACGCGCCCTACGTGACGCGCTTCCTTATCAGCAAACCCAAGGACCCTGGACGCTTCAACGGCACGGTTGTGCTGGAGCCGTTCAGTTGGATGGGCGAGCGCGGCGCGGGCTGGATCTTCACCCGCAACTACCTGATGCGCAAGGGCTACGCATTTGTCGGCTATACGCTCAGCATCAATCGACCGGCTAACGATCCCAAGACGCTGGATTGGGATCCTGAGCCCCGCAACCTGAATCTGGACTTCATGCGACGCTACGACTACAAGCGCTACGCACCGCTCGGCAGCTACTACGACAGCGATCGGTTTCGACGCGGCAGCGGTCCCGATCAGTACCCGCCCCAGGCGCAGGGCATTGCGGCGCAATTGGCCTTGCTGCTCAAGTCAAACCACGGTCCCACCCAGGGGCTCGACGTCAAGCGTATCTATGTCAACACCTGGGCAATCAATGGGCAGCTCTGGCTCGATTACCTCGATCAGGGCCGGCATCAGCAGTGGCGCATGCCGGACGGTAAACCGCTGATCGACGCCTATATGACCGGGCACATTGTGTATGGCGACCTGGGTGGCGAGGTGCTCAGGGTTCCGCGCAAGCTCCCTGAGGATGCGCCTTTCGTGACGGTCTACAGCCAGGCCGAGGTGGTCCACGATGCCCGCCAGGAGATCGCGCTCCCGCCAGATACCGACCAACCGAAGTTGCGTTATTACGAGGTCACGGGCATGCCCCATCTGCGCCTCGCCGATCAGGGTACCGAGGGGACAGAGCCGCACCCGGCCGACGGCGACAAGCGCAACGATCCGCGCTGCCAGTTTCTGTATGACGAGCCGGTGGAGACGGTTGTGTCCGCGATCCTTGACGCGATGGATCGCTGGGTGCGTGGCGGCACGCCGATGCCCAAGGCCGAGCGGGTCGCTCGTGAGGGGAAGGGCGTTGCCCGCGACCCGCAGACGGGCAACATGCTGGGCGGTGTGCGTCCGCCGTGGATCAAGGTGCCAAGCGCCACCTACCTGACCGACCAGGAGACCGGCTGCGGTTCGGCCTACGACACGAAGGTGCCCTATTCCGCGCAGCAGATGAAGGCGTTGTATGGCAGTCATGCCAATTATGCGAGTCGTTTCGAAGCCGCCAAACAACAGGCGATCAAGGAGGGCTATTTGCTGCCGGAGGATGCGGTGCTCGTCAAGCCAGTCGCTTCACCGGCGGACTTTACCGGACCTCTGCGGTCCGAGCCATAAGTGAAGGCGTTGGCGTTTTTCGCCAACGCCTCAATCAAGTCACAGCATGCGGCGCAGGACATCGTTTCGAGGGTCGCGGTCATAAAACCGGTGCTTGAGGGCGCCGGCGACGTGCACCAGGATCAGGCCGAGCAGGGTATAGGCGAGCACTTTGTGCAGCCACTGGAAGACGACGAACCAGTCGTCATTCTTGCCCAGCAGCTCCGGAAGGTTCACCCCAAAGAAAAACACGCCGTCGCTCATCGTGTAGGTGCTCGACATCGAGTAGCCCATCAACGGCACGATCACCAGTAGTGCGTACAGCGTGCGGTGCGCAAGTCGCGAGGAAACCCGCTCATAGCGCGCCAGCGTCTCCGGCGGTTGCGGCAGCCTGGCCGTTTTCACCCTCAGGGCGATCTGGACCAGGACCACCAGGAATGCCAGCACCCCAAAGGATTTGTGCCACGGGTAGTAGAGCTCATATTTGCTCGCCACTTCGTCATCGAGCCCCGTCATGTGCCAGCCCGCCCAGAGGAGGCCGGCGATGAGCACGGCGCGCACCCAGTGCAAAATCCGCAGGGACGTCGGATACCGATCAATTATTGTTTGATTTGCCGGATTCATCGCGGTCTCTCCATCCATCATCAAGGCATCGAAATGCGCAGTTGAACGGCCACCCTCTACGGCACAGCGGCTTGGAAGGTGGCCGGGTCAATGCGGGTTATTTTGAGCTGGGCAGCAGTACGGTAATGACCTTTTCCTCGGTGTAGGCCAGCGCGCCGCTGAATCCGCCTTCTCGGCCGATGCCGCTGGCCTTGACGCCGCCCCAGGGCAGGTTGGCGTCCAGTGGGCTCCAGCAGTTGATGCCTACGGCACCGGCCTTGATTGCCGCCGCGACGCGGTGCGCTCGCGCCAGGTCGCTGGTCCAGACCGTGGCCGCGAGGCCGTAGGAGGAGTCGTTGGCCAAGGCAATCGCCTCATCCTCGCTGTCGAACGTGATCACCGTGCCGACGGGGCCGAAGATCTCATCCCGGGCGATCGCCATGTCATTGCGGGCGTTGGCGAAGATTGTCGGCCGGACAAACCAGCCTTGTTCAGGGGTCGATACACCGCCGGCCAGCAGGGTCGCACCTTGGTCGATGCCCAATTGGATGTAACGGTTGACGCGATCCAATTGCGCTTTCTTGGCCACCGGCCCCATCTGCACGCCCGGTTGGCGAGGGTCGCCCACCTTGACGGCGCGCGCGGCATCGGCCAGCGCGGCGGCGAAGCGATCGGCGAGATTGCGTTGGACCAGGATGCGTGAGCCGGCCGCGCAGACCTGGCCCTGGTTGGCGAACAGGCCGAGGGTGCAGCCGAACAGCGCATCGTCGAAGGAGGCATCGTCGAAGACGATCTGCGGGCTCTTGCCGCCCAGCTCCAGGGCCACGCGCTTGAACAGCACGCCGGCGGTGCGCTGGATCTCGCGGCCGGCTTCAGGGCTGCCGGTGAAGCTGATCTTGTCGACATGTGGGTGTTCGCACAGGGCACGACCCACCTCGTTGCCGTAGCCGGTCACGACGTTGATCACGCCGTCAGGGAAACCCGCTTCCTGGGCCAGCGTCGCCAGGTGCAAGGCCGACTGGGGTGTCTCTTCCGACGGTTTGATGACCACGGTGCAGCCCGCCGCCAGCAGAGCGGCGAGCTTCCAGACGGTGATCATCAGCGGTGAATTCCAGGGAACGATGGCGCCGACCACCCCCACGGGTTCCCGCACCGTGTATGAAAGGGACTGGGTGCCGAAGTAGCCGCCGGAGGGAATGGTCCGTCCCTCGAGCTGGTTGGCCCAGCCGGCGGAGGCGCGCAGGTTGGCGACCGCATTGGGCACGTCCAGCCGGCGTGGCTCGATCGGCGAGCGACCGATGGCGTCGGCGTCCATATCGGCCAGCACGTCGGTGTCGCGCTCCACCAGATCCGCCAGTTTCGATAGCAGTCGAGCGCGCTGGGCGCCGTCAAGCTGGCTCCAGGCGCCACGTTCGAGCTGGTTGCGTGCGGCCGCCACGGCACGGTCGACGTCTTCAGCGGTGCCTTGGGCGCAGCTGCCGTAGACTTGTTCTGTGACCGGGTTGACCAGGTTGATGCGGCGCCCGTCGGAGGCTTCGAAGGACGTACCGGCGATGAAGTGTTTTAAGTGCTTAGTCATTTTTGGAGTCCATGGGGTGATGGGCAGCGTCGAGACATCTCACGCCTCGAGGGCGTCCAGGGCGTCGCCGAAGATGTCCAGTGCCTTGAAGAACAGCGCCCGTGAAATCGTCAGCGAAGGCATGACCCGCATCACGTTGCTGTAGCGCCCGCAGGGAATCATCAGCACGCCGTGGCTGAGCAGGTAACCCATGAGCTGGCCGATCTTTTCCGGTGCCAGTGGCGCCTTGGTGGTCGGGTCCGAGACCAGCTCGATGCCGATCATCAGGCCGCGACCGCGTACCTCGCCGACCAGCGGGCTGCCGAAGCCACGGATACGTTCCTGCGCTTCCAGCCCCAGTGTGTGGGCGCGGTTGAGCAGATCGAGCTCCGGGTCCTGGAGGATGCTGATGTTGGTCAATGCCACTGCCGCGGACAACGAGTTGGCGGCGAAGGTGTTGGGCATCGATCCGTCAGGAATCGCCGCCGCCAGGTCCGAACGCATGATCAGGCCGGCCATGGGCAAGTCGCTGCCGATGCCCTTGCCGAACGTGAGCATGTCGGGCTTCACGCCGGAATGCTCGACCGCCCACATCTTGCCGGTACGCCCCGCACCGGACTGCACTTCATCGACGATCAGCAGTGCGCCGCTGCGGTCGCAGGCCTTGCGCAGCAGTTGCAGGAATTCTGGCGAGGGGGGCACGTAGCCACCTTCGCCTTGCACCGGCTCCACGATCACGGCAGCCACGTCGTCGGCGGCGGTGTAGGGGGTGTTCAGCAGGTAATCCACGTACTCACCGGCGATCTGCTCGGCGCTTTTGTGGGTGGTGTCGAAGGGGAAGCGATAGGCATAAGGGTAGGGCGCGTGAATGACGCCACCCATCTGGGCACCGTAGCCCTTGCGGTAAGCCGTGCCTGTGGTGAGCGCGCCGGACGCGTTCCACACACCGTGGTAGCCACCGTGGAAGGCGATGATCTGGTGCCGCCCGGTGACGCGCTTGGCGAACTTGATGGCCGCCTCCAGCGCATCGCTACCGCTTTGGGTGAAAAACGTGATGCAGTCGCCGCGCAAGCCGTCGGGTGCGATCTCGGAGAGCTTGGCGGCCAATTCGGTGCGCCGGGTGCTGTTGACTTCCAGGGCGTGCATCAGCACTTCGGACTGTTCGCGAATGGCCTGCACCACCTTCGGATGGCAGCGACCCACGCTGCTGACGCCCACGCCTGCGGACAGGTCGATGTAGGTATTGCCGTCGGCGTCCTTGAAGGTCGCGCCGAACGCCCGGTCCATGGCCACCGGCATGCGTCCGCCGCCGCGGGCCATCGACTCGGTACGCGCCGACAGCGCCAGGGCCTCGGTGGTCTTGGGGCCGGGGATGGTAGAGGTTATCCGCGGGGCATCCGCGAAATGGAGGGATTCAAGTTTGGCTTCACTCATGACGGTCTCTCAGGATGTCGGTTTCAGTGTCTCGATCATCCTCGTGGCCCGATCCTGGCCGGTAGCCCGAATCGGCACATTGGGAGGCTGCGGCGTACCTTCCTTTCGAAGATCTGGCGTTCCTGAAAGAAAATTTGCAGAATTCTCTTAATGTGAGAATATCGATCGTGAAGGCGATCTAAAAACAAGAATATTGGCCGAGGCTTTCGTCATCATGAAAAACCTGAACATCAGCCACTTCCACGACATCCATGTCCACGCCGCCACCGTCCAGGAGTGGAGCCAGGACTACAATCAGCTGACCGCTGGTTCGGCTGAGAGCTCACTGATCCAGTTGACGACGCCGCGTTGCCACGTCTTTCGCGAGCAGATCAACCAGCGTGTCGTGCAGCACGGCGTGGCTCCTCGGGGCAAGATGTGCTTCGCCGTACCGATCACCGTCCCGGGTACGATCCGGATGCAGGGGCGGGAAGTGGACGACAGCAGCCTGTTCTTTCTTCATGGTGGCGAGGAATTCATGTTCCACATGCCGATGGGCATGGAGCTGCTGGCGATCACCTTCGAGCGTGAGTTGTTCGAGCAAGCGTTGGCGCAAACCGCGTCGGCCAAGGAAATCGCTCAGTTGCTACGCCAGCCGGTGATCAGGCTTTCCACCCAACGCTACGCCGAGGCTCGCCGTCGAATGCTGGCGGCGTTCTCCCAGGCGCTCTTGAGCGAAGAACTCGACAACGCACAAGACCGGGAAATGGCACTGGAGCAGACCATGCTCGACGAATTGCTCCAGTTGATGACCGACCCCGCCTGCGACAAGCACCAGCGCGCGCCCAGCTCCACGCGCAGTTACATTGTCGAAAAATGTCACCGCCTGGCGACCGCGCAATCGAACAACGTGCCCAGCGTGGATGAGTTGTGCCAGCGACTCCAGGTGAGTCGCCGTACCGTGCAGAACAGCTTCCGTTCGGTGACCGAGACGACGCCGGTCAATTACCTGCGCTCCGTAAGGCTCAACGGCGTGCGCCGAACCTTGATGTCCACCCCAGCGGCGCATCTCTCCATTGGCGATGCCGCGGCCCAGTGGGGCTTCTTTCACCTCAGCCATTTTGCGGCCGAGTACCAGGCGCTGTTCGCGGAGTTGCCCTCCCAGACCACGCGCGCTGCCATCGGCGGTTGTGCGCTTGCTTGAGCATTGGCCTGCACAAGGACGTAGAAAAGATGAATAGCCTTCGCCGCCTGCTCAGGGTCTTCGACTTGTTTCGCCCTGAGCGGCCGGTCATCGATGTGGACGTCATTTGCCGGGAGCTCGGATACACGCCTGCCACCGCCTATCGTTATCTGCGCGAACTCGGCGACGCGGGTTTCTTGAAGCGATTACCGCGGGGCTATGCGCTCGGCCCACGTATCGTCACGCTGGAGCATCAGATGACCCACTACGATCCATTGCTGGCCTGCAGCCGGGGCCTGGTCGACAAACTGGTGGCCGACACCGGCCTGGATGCGCTGGTCAGTGAATGGCATGGTGACTCGGTGGTCAATGTGCTGATCCAGCGGGGCTCCGACGCCGGCCCGGAGGGGGGCGACCGGGGACGGCCGATCGATCTTTTTCACAGCGCGACCGCTCGGGTCGTATTGGCCTATTTGCTGCCGCGCCAGATTCGCCGCATCTACGACTTCCACGCCAATCCCGCGCAAGTGCTGCATCAGGAACTGGAGTGGAAGCCGTTCACCAAAGGGCTGCTCGCCATCCGCAAACAGGGCTATTGCATCAGCGAAAGCGAGCTGCACCCGGGACGCAGTGGCGTCGCGGCACCGATCTTCGACGAAAAACGCCGAGTCCTCGGGAGCATGACCCTGGTGGGGCGCAGCGAGCGGTTCCGAGCGTTTCAGCAGGACTACCTGTGCGACTTGGTCACCGGCGCGGCGTCGCAACTGACGGCGCGTATTGCCCAGCAGTGAAGTGAGAGGGGCCACACGCCCTCATGTCTGTCAGTTAAGCGAAACAAAGGCGGGCAATAACCCTGTGGCGAGGGAGCTTGCTCCCGCTGGGTCGCGAAGCGTCCCTGTTTCTGGGGCTGCTACGCAGCCCCGCGGGAGCAAGCGCCCGCGCCACGGTTTGTGTTTGTGGGCGGGGGGGGTCGCCCCGGGGGGGGCCCCTCGGCCCGTTTTGTGGGGGCCCCCCCCCCCCCCCCGGGCCCCCACCCCCCCCCGCCACGGTTTGTGTGTCTGTCCGTGGTATCCACTTAACTAACTGGCATTAGCCCCACGCCAGGCTTTTTTGAGGCGAGCGCGGCGATTACCGATTTGGGCTAATGGGGCGTCAGGGAGAGGCATAGGATCGAATCCAGCGTGCAACAAGAACAATAACGCTATCGGGTGACGGTGAGCATTTGACAGCACCGATCCTACAGCGCCTGCCTCATACAATAAGGTCAAGAAAACATGAGTGTACCTCTCCCGGTCAATAGCTCCACGGAGCTCAAGCGTGGGGCCTTGGGTGTCGGCTTCATCATCTTCTTCGTGGTGTCGGCGGCGAGCCCCTTGAGTGTCATCGCCGGCGGCTTCCCCATTGGCATCATGCTGGGCAACGGCGCCGGCACACCGGCGTTGCTGATCCTGGCCTTGCTGGTGTTGCTGGCATTTTCGGTGGGCTACACCACCATGTCCCGGCATGTGACCAACGCCGGCGGTTTCTACGCGTTCACCTCCCGCGGTTTGGGTGGCTTGGCCGGTGGCGCAGCGGGAGTGTTGGCGATGTTTGCCTACAACATTCTCCAGGTCGGCCTGTACGGCATGTTCGGGGGCGTGGTCAGCGGCACGATGGCCAGCGTCTTTGGCCTGGATTTGCCATGGTGGACCTATTCACTCCTGGCGATGGCGAGCATCGCGATCCTCGGCTATCGCAAGATCGACCTGTCGGCCCGGGTGCTGTCGGTGATCGTGATCGCCGAATACCTGGCGATCCTGCTCCTGGATTTTGCGATCCTGAGGACCGGTGGCGACAGCGGCATCAACCTCGACGCGTTCGATCGCAGTCACGTGTTCAGCGGTACGCCGTCCATCGGCTTGCTGTTCTGCTTCGCGGCGTTCATCGGCTTCGAGGCCACCACCATCTACGGTGAAGAAGCCAAGAACCCGGAGCGGACGATCCCGATTGCCACCTATTGTTCGGTATTGTTGATCGGTGGTTTCTACGCGCTGTCGGTCTGGTCGATGGTCATCGGTGTTGGGGCGGACAAGATCGTGTCCACGCTCCAGGCCTTGCAGGACCCGACGACGTTTATCTATGGCATGTCCGACCACTTTGTCGGTCCGCACCTGACCCAGGTCATCCGCGTGCTGTTCATGGTCAGCATCTACGCCGGGCTGCTGGCGTTCCACAACGCCGCGGCCCGTTACTTCTACGCCATCGGACGTGACGGTTTGCTGCCCAGCCGCTTGGGCACTACCCACCGCGTCCACCAGAGCCCGCACATGGGCTCGGCGTTGCAGAGCCTGATCTCCGCCGTGGTGGTACTGATTTTCGCCGCCATGGATGCCGACCCGATCCTGCAACTGTTCGCCTGGCTGTCCAACCTGGCGACGTTGTGCGTGATTCTGCTGATGGCGCTGACTTCCGCCGCGGTCTGGGTCTTTGCCCAGCGCCACCCCGAACTCAAGCTGGGAATATGGCGTGGGCGGATTTTTCCTGGTTTCTCTTGCGTGGCCCTGTTGGCGGTCCTGTTTATCGCGGTGGTGCATTTCGATGTGCTGACAGGTGCGAGCAAGGCTTTGTCATATGGCCTCTGCGCGATCATTCCGGCGGCGTTGCTGGTGGGTGTGTTCCTGGCGGCGCGACTGCGCAAGGTGGAGCCGCAGCGGTATTGGGTGTTGGGGAGCCATAAGCTCTAGGCGTCTGCACCGTATCGATGGCGCAAGCTCCGCTGAGCACTTACGGATGCATCTCCGTCACGGACATGGTGAATACCAACTTGGATCTGCCAGCGTTGGAGTAGGAATGGGGAACATCGGTCTTGGCCACTGCCGAGCTCCCCGCAGGGATGACCAACTCCGTTTCCCCAACCACGCATTTGAGCGTGCCTTTCTCCACATGAAAAAGTTCAAGCGTGCCTTGAGGGTGCCCAGGTGACGCGAAGGCCTCGCCTGGATGCATTTCCCAGCGCCACAGCTCGATCATATTGGGGCCGGACGTTCCTGCCAGAAGTCGCGCCGTCCCCCCCTGGTCCCCGGTCCAGAGCGTGGGAATGTCCTGGCTGTCGATGATATGGGCAGAGGGGGCTTCGGTCACATTGACGATGTCTGCAACGGACAAACCCAGCGCGGCTGCGATTTTGCACAGGATGCCAATGCTGGGGTTCGCCGTACATTTTTCAATTTCGACGACCATTCCTTTGCTCACCCCTGAACGCCGGGATAGCTCATCCAAGGTGATCTTCTGTGCCTTGCGTGCCTGTTTGAGCGTGCGCGCGACGGCCAGGCTGACGGCTTGAGCATCAGCACCCGGGGTCGTCGACAGGCTGGTATTCATGGTCATTGATGAGGGTCATGCCGAGAAGAAAATGTGCCGGGATTCTCGGTCTATACCGATAGGCCCGTCAATCGACCCATTCGTTATAGTGGGTGATGCTGGTCATTATATTGACTTTGTTGGTCGGCGCTGGATAGCATGAAATGACATTTGGATTCCTGGAGGTTCTTGATGCTGTCCGTACTGCCGTTAATCGATCGAGCCGTTGCAGAGCTGGTCCCGGGATTCAGGGCTCTGAGTATTGTGGTGCAAGCTGCGCCGCTGACCCATCCTGAGGTCGCTCAGGCCGCGCTGGACCGGGCTTGCAAGGCAGTGCGGGAGGGTGGGCCAGGCTGGGGCGAAGCACATTTGGCCGCATGGGCCGATACATTCCGAAAGTTTGGAGCCAAGCCGCAGCGCACGCCTTGTTCAGCCGAGGCGTTGCGTAAACGGGTGTTGCGCGACGGCAGCTTGCCCAGCCTGGATCCCATCGTCGATCTCTATAACGCCATCAGTCTTGAGTACGCCATCCCTGTTGGCGGGGAAAACATCGAAGCCTATGTGGGCTCCCCACGGTTGGTAGTCGCCGATGGCACCGAGCCCTTCGACACCCTGAAAGAAGGGGCTCCTGCTGTCGAATATCCAGACGCCGGCGAAGTGGTCTGGCGCGACGACAAAGGTGTGACCTGCCGTCGCTGGAACTGGCGGCAAGGTGTCAGGACCCGTCTCGATGCGGATGCGAAGTGCATGTGGTTCATTCTGGAAAGTTTGCCGGCGATGCCGCTTGAAGCCTTGACGGAAGCGGGGGACAAACTGATCGAAGGTCTGCAACGAATGATGCCTGGCGTCCAGATCGAGAGTTCGTTGATAGGGACTGGGGCTAAATAGTCGACAGATAATCCTGGGCAAGTGAGCAGGCAAGTAAGCTAGGCTGTTCGCACGACAGGCCGTCGGTATTCGACGGCCTGAAAACAAAGGCGCTATCAATGTCGAAGCATTTGCTGTTGGGCTGGACCCGTTCCTTGTGCGTGCTTGCTGCCTTGAGCGGCGCGGCCACCATGGCAGTTGCTGCCTCGCCTGAACAAACCGCTACGGCGGCATCGGACACGCAATCGGTGTCCCTGGCAGGCGGCAAGCTGAAGTTCGTGCTCAACGGCGTCGAGACCCGTATCTTGAACAGCGAGAACGGCGGCACGATGTACTTCGATCCGAAAAGCGAGCGGGCCATCATCGTTACCGAAGGTCTGGCACCGACTGCGGGTACCACCCCGGACGCTGCGTTTCGCCTTGCCGTGGATACCGTGAAGGAAAAGCAGCAGGCCGCGTCATCCAACTTTCGCATGACTAGCGAGAAAATCATTCAGGTGAACGGCTTGAAGATGCACCGCCTGGACGGCACCGACGATTTCAACGGCCTGCAACTACTGATGGCTTCGTTGATGACGATGAACGATCAGAAGATCACCATCATCGAAGTGATGTCCAGCGTAAACGACCCGGCCGGCCATACCGCTGCGTTGAAGAACATTCTGGGCGAGTGAACCCCATCTCCTGATTCCTTGCGCTGCATTCTAAATCTGAGGCTACGTGCGCAGCGTTTTGCGAGGGGGCGCGAAAGCCGTGGGCTTTGATGTACTGGAACTCTATTGCAGGCTATCGGGATCGCCGAAAACATTTTGACTGGCTTTAGGACGGTGGTTTCAGGTCGCGAAATTTTTAGCGTGCCCCCATTTTTGCCCCCAACGCTAACCAGGCTCGGGCGGAAGGCAAGATTTCACCAAGCATACGGTTCTTAACTGCCCCAATAGTTCTCTCTGCTTTTGGCTTTTATGGATGATAAATCCATTAAATTGTGGCTGGACCTAGAAATTAATCGATAAGACACAGGTTTGGGGAATTAAGTCCCTTGATAGGGGGGGGCGTTAATTCTATAATTTTGGGGGTTAACTGGCACAGAATGGTCTTGGTGCACACTATGTTGGATTTAAGCTTCAGCAAGCCGAGCGAGGTCGTCAAGCGCCTCTGCGATCGCTTGCGTACAGAGCGCTTGGCGCTGGACATGACACAGGCCGACTTGGCCGGACGTGCCGGCATCGGCACAAACACAGTGTCCAACCTTGAAGCAGGGCGCAATGTCGGATTCGAGAACGTCGTTCGTGTGGCGATGGCTCTTGGTCGAACCAAGGAACTTGAAGGCCTGTTCCTGCCAAAGCTGGACAGCATCGAGGATATTCGGCGCTACGAAAACAGCGCCAATCGTCTTCGTACAAAGAGGAAGTCCGGCAATGCTTGAGGAGGTGAACGTCTTCTACGAGGGCTGGGGTGAGCGATGGCAATGGGGCACGCTCGTCTCCACGACTGCCCTGACCGGTCGCCCGCTGATCGTATTCCAGTACAGCAATGAAGCCAGGCAAAGGGGCTTGGAACTGTCCTCCTACACGCTCCCGTTGGAGGGGGCTCAGTTGCGCCAAGATTTTCCAGACCACCAACTGTACTTGCCAGGGCCTGTTTACGACTCCTTGCCCGATGGGTGGGGCATGTTGCTGATGGACCGTATGTTCAGGCGGCGCGGGCTCACCACGGCGCGCATCGGCTCACTGGAGCGGCTGGCCTACATCGGTTGCAATGCAATGGGGGCCATGACGTTTGAGCCCGTGGCACCAGAAGGGCAGGAGTCTGAAGTCCATATCCCCCTGGAGCAGCTTGCCGCCGAAGTGCAGGAAGTGCTCCATGGAGACGGTGGCGAGTTCCTGCAGACGTTGCTGCTGGTGGGTGGCTCGCCTCAAGGTGCAAGGCCTAAGGCCCTCGTCTATCGCGATCCAGAAACTGGCCGTTTTACCACTGCCGTTACGGCGGGCTTTGAAGCTTGGATGGTCAAGTTCCCGGCGAAAGAAGAGCATGCCGAGGTGTGTGCTATCGAAATGGTCTACGCCGAGTGCCTGCGCATGTGCGGCATCAAGACCCCTGAGACGCAGTACTTCAGTCTGCCTAATGGGTTGGCTGCGTTTGCCAGTAAGCGATTTGACCGTCGGGATGGTCTGCGCGTACCCATGCAAAGCCTCGCGGCCTTTACGGGGGCAAATTACCGGTCTCCGGGGGTGTTGGACTACGTCAACTTCTTGCGGGCAACACAGATGTGTACTAACGACGTGCGAGAGATGGCGGTGGCCTTCGAACGTGCCGTCTTCAATGTTGCGTTCAACAACCGAGACGATCATCCCAAAAACTTTGCCTACATCATGTCGCAAGACGGCCAGTGGAGATTGTCGCCGGCTTACGACGTGACCTTCTGCGAGGGGCCGAGTGGATATCACCAGATGGATGTGATGGGGGAAGCGCTGTCGATTTCTCGCACGCAAATGCTTCGGCTTGCCGAGGAAGCCGAGGTCCCCCCGGACGTTGCCGGCAGAATGATTGACGGCATTTGCGATGTGGCGAGCCGGTTTGCAAGCATCGCCGAAAACCTATACCCACAGGTTATTACTCGAGACACCTTGCGCACGATCCAAGGCCGCATCGATCAGAACGTAGCTCGGTTACACCGCGGTCATGCGGGCAGCGGTCGCCGTTGAAGATCGGGAGGAGCGGGCGACTCTCATGATCGATGCTGCCGTGTGCTTTAAGCACTTAGGGCCCTGTGCCGCCGAAGACGTGGGTGTTGCCGGGCAACCTTTTTAACCATCCAAAGCATGCCCTCAGATGCCCCCAATGTAGAAATCCACTGGAAGTGAATGGATCTCCATGGTCTATGAAAAGGCATAAATGAGCAGCTAAACAGCCTGCCCGACGAAACCTAAAGACTCTCAGGGTCGCCGAAAAACATCTGAATCCGCGACCGCAACCAGCGCTCCCCCGGATCGTTGTCCTGGGACCCGCGCCAGGCCATGTGCAGTTCGAAGCTGCGTACTGGTATGGGCGGGTCTTCGGCGCGTACGCCACCGGCGGCGGTCAGTGCGTCGGCGGTGTAGTCGGGCACGGTGGCGATGATGTCGGTGCCCGACAGCAGCGTGCTCAAGCCGTTGAACTGCGGCACGGCCAACACGACATGGCGCTTGCGGTCGAGTTTCGCCAATTCCTCATCAATGAAACCGCTCAAGTCCCCTGCGAAGGAGACCAGGGCGTGGGGGCGGGCGCAGAATTCGTCCAGGGTCAGTCGCCCCGGTGCGGTGTCGGCCCGCAGCACTTTGGGCATGCTGCGCCGCAAGACCTTGCGCTTGGCGTTGGCCGGCAGGTCGTCGGTGTAGCTGACGCCGATGGAAATTTCACCGGATGCCAGCAAGCCTGGCATCAGGATGTAGTTGACCCGGCGCACCACCAGCACAATGCCTGGCGCTTCGGCCCGCAGGCGCTTGAGCAGCATCGGCAGCAGGGCGAATTCGGCGTCGTCCGACAGGCCGATGCGAAACACCGAGGTGCTGGTGGCCGGGTCGAACTCCGCAGCGCGGCTCACCGCCGTGGAAATCGAATCCAGGGCTGGGGAGAGCAGGGCGAAGATCTCGACCGCCCGGGCCGAAGGCTCCATGCTGCGGCCGGTGCGCACGAACAGCGGGTCATCGAACAGGCTGCGCAGGCGCGACAGCGCTGCGCTGATGGCCGGCTGGCCGAGAAACAGCTTCTCGGCCGCGCGGGTCACGCTGCGTTCATGCATCAGTGTTTCGAACACGATCAACAGGTTCAGGTCGACACGCCGCAGGTCATTACGATTCATCTGGGGTCCTGGCAGGTTCAGCAAGCTTGACGTCGGCGGCCATATGGGAACAATGGCCGGCATGAATCTTACGGGGAAAGGCTGGTACTCTGCATCGGGTAAATGCATTTTCTTAGGGATAAGTCTTACAGGACTGGTTCGGTTTTCTTGCTGCGGAATCAATGACAGGCATGTCGACTATTAATAGCCACTGATGGTCTTGGCTACAAAGCCCGGATAGAGTTCATGGCATTAGAGGTTACTTTGACGAGGTTTGCGATGTCCCGCACGATCCGTTTTCACAAGTTTGGTGGTGCCGAGGTGCTCAAATGCGAAGAGCATGCGGCGGCTCTTCCTGCGCCAGGAGAAGTGCAGGTCCGCGTCGAAGCGATCGGCATCAGTTGGTATGACACCTTGTGGCGCCAGAACCTGGCGTCGTCCCAGGCACGCCTGCCTTCAGGCCTGGGCCATGAGATGGCCGGCGTGGTCACGGCCGTCGGCGACGGCATCGATGACTTGGCCGTGGGCGATAAGGTCGCCAGTTTCCCGGCCGAGAGCCCGAATGATTATCCGGTGTACGGCGAAGTGATCGTGCTGCCGCGCACCGCTCTGACCCGTTATCCCGACGTGCTCAGCCCGATCGAAGCCGCCGTGCATTACACGCCGCTGCTGATCGCCTATTTCGCCTACATGGACCTGGCGCGGGTCAAGCCGGGGCAATTCGCCCTGGTCACCGATGCCAGCCATTGTGCCGGCCCGTCCTTTGTCCAACTGGGCAAGGCCCTGGGGGTGCGGGTGATTGCGGCGACCAAGACGGCGGACGAACGTGAATACCTGCTGTCGCTGGGTGCCGAGAAAGTCATCGTCACCGAAGAGCAGGACTTGCTGATGCAAATCAACAAGCTCACCGACAATCGTGGCGTCGATGTCGTGTTCGATGGCCTTGGCGGGCCGCAGATGTCGCTGTTGGGCGATGTGCTGGCACCCCGTGGCAGCCTGGTGTTGTACGGCTTGCAGGGTGGCAACCAGACACCGTTCCCGGCCTGCGCGGCGTTCCAGAAGAACATTCAGTTCTTCGTGCACTGCATCGGCAATTTCACCGGCAAACCGGAACTGGGCATCCTCCAGGACCAGGTGGCGTTGCAACGCGCATTGCGTGATATCAATCAACTGACCGCCGATCGCGTGCTGTTGCCCCTCAAGACGCGGGTCTTCCCGTTCTCCGAGTTTGTCGAAGCTCACCGGTACATGGGCGAATGCCCTTGCCGCGAGCGCGTTGCCCTTCAGGTCGTCGACCCCGCCTGATACCTGTCTTGCGCAAGAGTCATCGCCCGGGCTCTTGCGCTGCCTTCGGCTTGATCCCCGTCCTTCCTTTCTCCCCCCTGCATCCGCTGGCTGGCGGCGGTGTGTACGTGTCTTGCAGCACCCATCAGTGGCCTGTCCCGGTTCGTCCAGGATCGAAACGGCCGGCAGGTCAACATCTGAACTGGTTTTTGCCCCCAATCTGTATCTTCTAATCGTTATTTAAGTCCTGATAATTGAACGCTTGATTTCCATATCAAGGAAGAAGTCGTGGTGCGGTATAACTTTTTCGAAGGCCTTCATCCTTCAAGGCACATTCAAGGTGCAACGAGCGTTTATTGGAGCGGGGCTATCTATCAAGCCTTTGGAAAACGAGGCGGGGTAGAGGGTCTATTCAAGTTCGGCAAGTTCCTTATTTCGCGTACTCATTATCTGTGGGACGTTGTCGGAAATCTCCTAGGACGTGCCCCTGGCTTGGCGAGGCCCCGTATTTACGCGGTCCGCGGCGGGGGAACCAAGGAGTGTCGGGTGGCTCTCTGCGTATGTATCAAATAATTACGGCAAGCACTGCTTGAGCGTATTGCTAATACTCTTTGAGTACTAGAACGATCCATTCAGATCAACACGTCGCGCGGTCACGTTGGTGCGGGTGCGGCGCCGATAGTTGAATTTCAGGTAAATAGCTATGAGTGCAATTCATGAGCAGGCAATGACTCACGTGTATCAACAGATACTGCAACGCTTGTTGGGTTTTTATTCGCGGGCCGAACGGACTGCGTTGCAGCTTTTGATCCAACGATTGATTGTCGCCGCCGGAGGCATTGACCGGATTGGTGATTATCGGGTGTTGACGGTCCAGAACGGAAGCCGGGAGGGCTTTTACGTGCTGACCGCTTTGCGAGCCGCGCAGCTCAGCATCGCGGGCCGGCATCCGGTGACCTTCGCTTTGCGCGTCGCCACGCCGCGCTTGAGCGAGACCACCCAGGCGACGCTGGAGAACATCCATCGCTGCTACAGCGCGCTGTTTGTCTATGACGATCCCCGGGTCGAATTGCTGATGGCGGATAACCGCGAGGTGTTGCCGTTCAACCACCGGCAGCCCTTGTCGGTGGCGGGGCACGAGGCCAATCGCATGGATCTGCTGGCGTTGGGGCACCTTCGCTCGGTCGACAGCCCCCTTGAAATCGGGGGGGAAGGCTACCTGGCGATGACCGAGTTCTATCGGCACATGGCCCGCTGGGAGCCTGGCGTGGATTCGATGGTCAGCAGCGATACACCGCGCCAGCAAAAACTGTTTATTTCAGGCCTGCGCCGCGCGGCCCGCAAGATCGGCCTGCCGATCGACAACATTGGCTGTTTCGACAGTCTCTTTGCGCACCTCGATACCTTGAACAACGATCTCTACGAACATTTCTACGGTCCCGAGCGCCTCGGCGCATGGAAACCCGAGGGGCATTACGAGGCCTGTCGACGGATGAGCCACATTGGCATCGACGACCTGATCGTCGATCGCCAGGAAGGTACCAATTGGCCGCTGTTCAACGAATTCCTGCGAGTACGGACCGACCACCTCATGCCCTCGGCGATCGAAAACGAATACCTCAGCCCGCTGCTGTCGGCTCATCTGCATGGGCTGCAGGCCTGCTACGTGCAGGGGCGCAGCTACGAAACGGGGTACAGCGACTACGTGCAGCGGGCGATCATGATCATGCATCGCAAGCAGTTGCCGGAACATGCCTGCGAGCAGGCTCGGGCGCTGTTTGGCTCACCTTCGTCGGTTCCCGAACGCCGCGCCTACGCCGCCCTCGAAGCGCAGAAAATCCTCGGGCTCAGTGAAACGCAACTGGTGTGCATGCTGTTCGCCCCGTTCGTGGGGCAGGGCGCGGGCCTGGAACATTTCCTGCGTTGTTGCCACCCTGGCATGCTGGTGGCACTGCCGGACCTGCACAAGGCCATGCAGGGCGCGCCCGTTGCCGATCAGATCGCCCAATGGATGGTCGACGTCAGTGGCCTGCCCGTCGGTGTCCTTGGCAAACTGTACCAAGCGAGCGTGGCATCGTCGGACCAACCGGAAACGGTTCCGGGCGGCGATCTGCAACAGGCCCTCGACGACATCGACACGGCAGAAGCCGGGCAGGCCGCCGATGAGCCGCACGAACACTCGGCAAGGCACTGAGGAACGCGGTTTGATTGACTCGTCTACCTCCCGCCCGATCATGATGCCCGGCGTTGCGACCTGGCCGGCTGCAATCCGCTCTCCTGGCCTGATCCGATGAAAGGTTGCCGGGAGACAGACTTCGCCTACCAGGCGGTTTATCGCTACCTGACCACGCTGATCAACGAAATGGAGGTCGATGCGCGGGTGCGCCTGCCCTCGTTGCGGCAATTGGCCGAGCGTCTGAATGTGTCGATATCCACTATTCAGTACGCGTATTCATTGCTGGAGAAGGAAGGGCGGGTCTATTCGATCGCCAAATCCGGTTATTACGCAATGCCGGCGCCCAGCACGACTACCCTGGACGGCGGCGGCGATCTACTCGAAACCTTGTATGTCAACGCCCGACGGCCAGGCATGCTGGTGCTCAGCGCGGATGAGCCGGCGTCGATGCAGCCATTGGACAGTCCGATGTTGTTGCTCGAGCGCGAGCTGCTGCGCCAGTATCCACGCTCCTCGCAGATGCCTTCGCAACCCTGGGGCGAGCTGGAACTGCGCACCGCGCTGGCGGCCCGCTACACGTCTTCGCCGGCCCGTTGTTGGAATGCCGATGACGTCTACATCGGTGCCGACCTGCGGGGTGTCCTGGAGATCCTGATTGGCGTACTGGCACTTCGGGGCGCCACCGTGCTGATCGAATCGCCTTGTGACTGGGTCGTGTTGCGCCTGCTCCAGGCCGCTGACATCAACCTCATCGAGTTGCCACTGCTGGCCGGCGGGGAAATCGATATCGAGCAGTTGGAACAACTGTTGGAAAGCGAAACGGTACGCCTGGTGATGTTGTCGTCGGTCCTGAACATGCCAACGGGGTCGTTCGTTCCCGAGGAAAACCGTCGTGCCATCGCGCAGTTGCTGGAACGGTACGGCACGTGGGTGCTGGAGAACGACAGTCATACAGACTTGGCGTTCGAGGCCGGGGCGACGCCTTTTCGGGACTTGCTCGACCCGGATCGGCTGATCGTCTATTCCACGTTCGAGAAGACCATCGGCCCAGAGGCGCCGTACGGCTACGTGTTGTCGCGCCAGTTGACCCTGCAACTACAGCGACATTTCCTGCTACGTGCGTTTCGCCTGTCGCCGATTCGCCAGAAAGCCATCGCCCGGCTGTACAGCAACGGTCGGATTGACCAGCATTTGCTGGTGTTGCGGCGCCTGCTGCGCGAAAGCGCGGTTTCGACCACACAACTGCTGCGCGAGCGGCTGGGGGATAGCGTGCAATGGGTGGAACCCCAAGGTGGCGCGACGATCTGGATGCGCTCGACGCGAAGGGTCGACTTGCGGCGGGTGTTTCGTCGGCTCCTGGCCCAGCGAATCGTCATCGCGCCCGGAGAACTGTTCAGCCTTCATGGCCTGTATGGGCAACATATGCGCCTGACCCATACGCTCAATGGGCCACAGGACCTGGACGCGGCACTCTGCGCGTTGACCGACGCCCTGAGGCTCGAGCAATCGTAATCGGCGGCGATGGATCGAACCCGTCGCGCCATGGTCGAACTGTCAGTAAACTGCACCCTATTTCCCGAGCCATTCCACTCAGAGGTTTTGCATGACAGTCAGTCCATTTGCGGGCAAGCCGGCACCGGCAGAGTTGTTGATCGATATCCCGCGACTGGTGACGGCCTACTACACCGGCCGACCCGATGCCTCGGTTGCAACCCAGCGCGTGGCGTTCGGCACCTCCGGCCACCGCGGCAGCTCCTTTGACCTGGGCTTCAACGAGTGGCACGTATTGGCAATCAGCCAGGCGATCTGCCTGTACCGCGAAGCCCAGGGTATCAACGGACCGTTGTTCGTCGGTATCGACACTCACGCGCTGTCGACCCCGGCGGGCGCCAGCGCATTGGAAGTGTTCGCGGCCAACGGTGTGACCGTCATGATCGCCGAGGGGGATGAATACACCCCGACGCCAGCGGTTTCCCACGCCATTCTTTGCTACAACCGTGGCCGCTCGGCGGGCCTGGCGGACGGTATCGTCATCACGCCGTCCCACAACCCGCCGCAAAGCGGTGGCTACAAGTACAACCCTACTAACGGTGGCCCGGCCGATACCCACATCACCAAGTGGATCGAAGCCAAGGCCAACGAACTGCTGGCCAACCAACTCGCCGGCGTCAAGCGCGTCAGTTACGAGCAGGCCCTGAAGGCCGATACCACCCACCGCCATGACTACGTCAACACTTACGTGGCGGACCTGATCAATGTCATCGATTTCGATGCCATCCGCACCGCCGGGCTGCACCTGGGTGTCGACCCGTTGGGTGGCGCGGGCGTGCGCTACTGGCCAGCCATTGCCGAGCATTACCGCCTGGACCTTGAGGTGGTGAATACCCACGTGGATTCCACCTTTCGTTTCATGACCGTCGACTGGGACGGGCAGATCCGCATGGACCCATCCTCCAGCCATGCCATGCAAGGGTTGATTGGCCTGAAGGAGCGTTTCGACGTGGCCTTCGCCTGCGACCCGGACCATGACCGCCATGGCATCGTGACGCCGTCCGGCGGCCTGTTGGCGCCGAACAATTACCTGGCAGTGTCGATCGACTATTTGTTCCAGAATCGCCCGCAATGGCGCGCCGATGCTGGCGTGGGCAAGACGGTGGTCAGCAGCGGCCTGATCGATCGCGTCGCCAAGCGCCTGGGGCGCCGTCTCTATGAAGTGCCGGTGGGCTTCAAATGGTTTGCCGATGGCCTGTTCGATGGCTCCCTGGGCTTTGGCGGTGAAGAAAGTGCCGGTGCTTCGTTCCTGCGCAAGGATGGCGGCGTCTGGAGTACCGACAAGGATGGCCTGATTCCGGCGTTGCTGGCGGCGGAGATGACGGCCCGCACCGGTCGCGATCCGAGCCAGGCCTACCGCGCCTTGACCGACGCGCTGGGCGAACCGTTCTCGGTACGCGTCGATGCCAAGGCCAACCCGCAGCAGAAGGCGCTGTTGAGCAAGCTGTCGCCGGATCAGGTAACGTCTACCGAACTGGCAGGGGAGAAGATCCAGAGCATCCTCAGCCATGCGCCGGGCAATGACCAGGCCATCGGCGGCCTGAAGGTCATGACCGAAAACGGCTGGTTCGCGGCGCGTCCGTCCGGTACTGAAGATATCTACAAGATCTACGCTGAAAGCTTCATTGGCGATGCGCACCTCAAGCAGTTGGTGGCTGAGGCGCAAACGTTGGTGGATGGGGCTATCACTAGCAAGTAATGCCTGTGCAAGTGATGCCTGTGATGTGAACGTGTGGCGAGGGAGCTTGCTCCCGCTCGGTTGCGCAGCGACCGCCAAAAAAGCGGGCCCGCTGCGCCCGAGGCGTCGGACCGGCCCAGCGGGAGCAAGCTCCCTCGCCACAAGAGCAAGAGGCGCAGTGCTGCTAGTGGCGCAGGGGTCAAGCCAGGTCTACGAGCACGATTTCGCTGTCTTCGATCGCGGTCACTCGCAATACCTGTTCAGCTTCGATCGCAACACCGTCTCGAGCTTGTGCGCGTAACCCATTGATTTCTATTAGTCCTGTGGCTGGCACAAGATAAGCTCGTCGCCCGGCGTCCAGCCGATACTCCGCATTTTCACCCGCCTTGAGGTTGGCCGCTACCAACCGCGCGTTGGCGCGAATACGCAGGCTCTGGTCATCGCCGGCCTTGCCACTGGCCAGGGTCACGAAACCTTCGCGCGAGTCCTTGGGAAACGGTTTGGCGCCCCATGACGGTGCCAGGCCTTCTTCGTTGGGAATGATCCATATCTGGAAAATGCGCGTGGCCGTCGATTCCAGGTTGTACTCGCTGTGGGCAATCCCGGTGCCCGCGCTCATGACCTGTACGTCGCCAGCCTCCGTACGGCCCTTGTTGCCCAGGTTGTCCTGATGACTGATGGCGCCTTCGCGAACATAGGTGATGATTTCCATGTCCCGGTGCGGATGTTGAGGAAAACCACTGCCGGGGGAAATGACGTCATCGTTCCAGACGCGCAGATTGCCCCAATGCATGCGTTGCGGGTCGTAGTACTCGGCGAACGAAAAATGGTGGTGGGCATCCAGCCAGCCGTGGTTGGCGGCACCCAAGGTGGCGAAGGGCCTGAGTTCGAGCATGTTCGTGTCCTTTTCGCTGAAAAGCGAAAGCGAGGGTTGATGGCGCTATTTTCGCGAAGGAAATCATCGATAAAAAGCGTAAAAAACGTTTCAATCCTATCGTTTATTTAGATATGAAATCACGAGCCAACGTTCACTTCATCACCTAAACCCATGACTTAAAAGCTTTTGGGTGGAACCTGGCGGCAAATACAGACACCATAGCCGTCATGGTTCTTGAACACCGGAGTCCCACGTGTCGCAACACACTCCCGATCTTCCCCCCGAGCTGTTACCCCTGGCCCAGATGCCGTTGCTCAAGCGCCTGGCCGCTCGATTCTTCGGCCATGGCCTGACGCGCCTGCGTGCCCAGCACCGGGCGTCCTGGTTGCACGGCCAGGCCGATGGCTTTCGCAGCGGCCATACCGCCGGTTTCGACTATGGCTATAAGGAAGGCAGGGCCGAAGGGCTCGAAGAGGGCCGTCAGGTGCTGTTGATCCGCGATTCGCGTAGCACGGAGCACCCGGCCCCCCAGGTGGATGATTTGTTGTTCGACGACTGGCGTCTGCCACTGACCGCCGAGTTGAAGAAACGCATCAAAGCGGACGTTGCTCGATTGCTGCCGGCGCATGCACAACCCAGTGCAGCGCAATGGAAGATGATTTTCAGCGACACACCGTCCACGTCGGTGGTCGCCGGGGCCGGCGCGGGCAAGTCCACGACCCTGGTGCTGCGCATCGTGCTGCTGTCCCACTACTTGGGCTTCGAACTGGATTCGATGACCGTGGTGACGTTTACCCGGGAGTCGCGCAAGAATTTCATTCGAAAGCTGATCGAGGTGTTCGGCCTGTGGGGGCGAACTGTCAGCCTCAAGGAAGCTCGCGATCTGGTTCGAACCTTCCATTCGCGTATCTTGCCCATGGTGCGCAGCTTGCCTGGGTTCGAGCGCCTCCAGGCCTTCGAGACCCTGAGTCATCGCGCCGAAGCGGACGACGCCCAAGACAATCCTTTTGACCTGCGCATCAATGATGTCCAGCGCCAGCAACTCAACGCCTGTTATTACAGCCTTTACCAGCGGGACGCGCGTTTCCGTGAGCTGATCCAGCCGTTGTCCCGCCATGCCCTGCAGCTCAAGGAACTGGAGCGCGATCACCCGGATGTGCAAAAACGGGTGGCCGTCACCGAGCTGGCGGCCCAGCGCGACGAAGAATTGTGCGACGCCGTCGAAGATCTATGGTTTCGCGCCGGTGCCTGGCCAATCAAGGGAATCGAGCCAAAGCGACAGACTTTTGAAATCAACGGTTCTCGATTCCATTGTCACGGCTACGCACCGTCACTCGATGCCTGGGTGATGCTGGGCTTCGATCCGCGGGAAGACGCCCGGCTCAGTCGTCCGGGGGCCAAGTTGAGTATCCGCGCGGAGTGGGCGGTAAAGCGTACCTTGTTTCAAGCTTTCTGCCGTAAGCCACTGATTTGGCTGGAAAGTTATGAGGCAACAAAGCGCGTGGTGGCCACAATGGCCGGCGATGCCAGCGCCGGGCCCGGGTTCGACTATAAGGTCAAGGGCGAGCTGGGTTCGGCGCCATTGCTGGACTGTTTTGTCGCGGCGGCAGGCTTTATCGAGAACCTGGGGCTTGACGTCCCGGATGCCGTGGGCCGGATGTCCTTCGCCCAAGATGACCCTGATCGGTATTTTTTCGAGGCGTTGAGTCGCTATTGGCGAGCCTTCGAAGACCATTTACTCGATCAATCGCCACCGATCATGACCTACAACCGCATGTTCGCGTTGTTCAGCGAACATTCGCCGGAAAACTTCAAGTTGCTGGGGGATGCCTTGCTCAGGCCGCTTTCGCATCTGATGATCGACGAATTCCAGGACGTGTCGCCGCAGATCGTCTCCTGGCTTCGCGCCAGTCTCCGTGAGGTCCGTAGCCGTGGCCCAGCGCTGCATGTGGGGCGCGGCGCCCAGCGCTCTTCCTTGTTGTGTGTCGGGGACGATTGGCAATCGATCTATGGCTGGCGCGGCAGTTCGCCGAGCTATTTCATGGCGTTCAACAAGCAATTCCCGTCACCGGCGACAACTCGGGTCATGCTCACCGACAACTATCGCAGCCACCAGCACATCATCGACGCGGCCGAGCACATCGTGCGCGCCGCTGCGGCGATCCCTGGTAAAAAGGCCAAGGCCAGCGGCATGCCTCGTTCGCTGAGTCCGGTCAATGTACTGGATCGAGACGATGAAGGACTGGCCCTGCGATTGGAGGAGCATTATCGCAAGGGTGACTCCATCTTGATGCTGTATCGAAAAAGTAGCGATAAGCTATTGATAGAAAAGAATATTCAGTCAGTAGTTAATGTTGATTCTAGCTTGCCTTACGAGGCTCGGCGGCTCAGGCAAATGACTTACCACAGTGCCAAGGGGCTCCAGGCTGATGCAGTGTTCTTGTTGGGTGACTGTCAGCACTTGAGCAGTTCGCCCTACAAAAATCAGGTTTATCGAATGGCTGGGCTGGGGCAGGACGGGGATGCCGAGCCTTACGACACGGCGCAAAAAGATGAAATCTTGCGTTTGGCGTATGTGGGGATTACTCGTGCGGTGCAGCATTGCTACTGGTATGTCGATGGGCAGGATGGGCAAGCGGCCAACGGGCCTAAGGCTTCGGATCGTGTTGCTGCGGATAAGCCTTTTTTTGTTGACCATCGGCGTGTTCGTAAAGGATAGAGTTTGGTGTGTATATCCGTTGCTGCGGTAACGGCTGCTGGCGGTTCCGCTCTTACAGCGGGTCACTTTTGAATAGCCCGGAAGCCGGCCCAGTCAAAAGTAACCAAAACGCTCTTGCCCCACCACTCGGCACCTCGCTAAGGCTCGGTGTGCCCTCACTCCGGCATTGCTCCGTGGGTCGCCGCGAAGGGCCATCCATGGCCCAGCGCGGCTATCCCGGCATCCATGCCGAGGTGCCCACTGCGCAATGCCTGCGTTCGGCCAGCGTGGTTTAACGGGGCGTTCAGATCAAGATCAAGATCAAAAGCAAAGCAAAAGCGGTCGGGGCTGGCATTTATGTGTGCCGCACCACTGCTATCGCGAGCAAGCTCGCTCCCACAAAGGGCCGGGCGGTGAACACAAAACTCATGAACAGCCAATATCCCCTGTGGGAGCGAGCTTGCTCGCGATGAGGCCAGCACATCCAACCTCTTCATTGACTGAGCCACCGCTATCGCGAGCAAGCTTTGCCCCTACAGATCTGATGGGTGTACGACCTGAAGAGCCAGGTCGGCTCTCAGGCCGCCTCGCAATAGTGACCCGCTGTAAAGCGGAACCATAAGCCGCCGTTACCGCAGCAACGGTTATGTACCTCAAAAAAAACGGCGCCTTCCCAAAAAGGGAGGGGCCGCTTGTCTAGCATTAAAAAGAACCAACCCGATCAGGAAGCAAACCGCCGCAACCCAACCGGTGGCACAAAGGCTTCCAGCTCGGCCTCAACCGCCTCGATTATTCGTTCCACATCCGGCGCATTCATCACCGTCGCACAAGGGATCCCTGCAATGGCGATCATCGTCTCGCCACTGGCACGGTCAAACAACCGGGCAACCATGCTGCCCGGCGCATCCATGCTCGCTTCGAATCCCATGGGATGGAAGTGCCAGCGCATCAACTGGCAAGCGTTGGGGAACGTAACCTTGCTGAAAGATCCTTTATTCATGTGTTGCCCGCCTTCTTCAATCGAGCGCTTCCTTTTGCTCATGTCAGGAAGGAAGAGCCATCTTGGCTCTACCAGTGAGAACTAAAAATAGCACCTGAAAATGAAGCTCATGTGGATTTTTTCAGTCCGTTTTGCGATTGGTTCACTTTTTTTGATCTGGATCACGACTTAAACGGCAATGCTCAGAATGCCATCACGCTTGACCGGGGGTCTCCTCAGGTTCGCCCAACCGCTCTGGCACGCGGTATTTCAGGGCGATGATCAGGGCCAGGATCGCCATGCCCAGGGCAACGGCGAAGGTCATGTGCAGACCGTTCGTCACCGCCTCGCGGCTGGCGCGGGTGATGTCATTCGTCGCCGCGGCGGCCGCAAACACCGCACCGAGTACGGAGGCTCCGGTGAAGAAACCCAGGTTGCGTGACAGGTTGAGCAGCCCCGCGACGACGCCCCGCCTTTGGGCCGCTACATCAGCCATGACCGCCGTGTTGTTGGCCGTCTGGAAAAACGCGTAGCCCAGGGTCGTTACTACAATGGCCGGGAGGTAGCCGGCGATGCCAAGGGCGGGGGGGACCAATGACAGCATCAGACAGCCGAGGATCATGGTCGCCAGGCCGGTGAGCCGCATGGGTTGCACGCCGAACCGATCAGCCAGGCGTCCGGCAGGCACCCCGGCCAGCGCCGCGACGCATGGCCCAGCCGCCAGCACGAGCCCGACGAGGGCCGCCGGCAGTCCGAGGGCGATGGACAGGTAAAAAGGCCCGACCAGCAGCGTTGCCATCATGATCGTCGCGACCAGGGCGCTCGTCGCCAGGCCCGAGACCAATGACCTGTCGCGAAATAAAGTCAGCGGAATCAGCGGCGACACGGCCCGGGATTGGGCACGAATGAACAATCCGCCGCCCACGAGCGCGACCAGCAGCAGCGCAATATTCGACTCGCCAAAGGTCCCGCGCCCGGAAGTCATGGCCAAGGCATAGGCGGCGAGCGTCAACGCCAACAACACGGTGCCGGTGATGTCGAAGCGGGCCGTTCCGGCCTTTGGCGGCACCTGCCGCACCGGCAGCGCGTACCAGGCCAGCCCCAAGGTCAACAGGCCAAGGGGGAGGTTGACCAGAAACAAGGCCTGCCAGCCGAACCCGCTGATCAGCAGACCGCCGACGGAGGGACCCAGGGCCGTGCCCACCGCCGACAGCGTGGCCAGCAGGCCCATGGCACTGCCGGTTTTTTCCTGGGCGACCGTTTCGCCAACCAGGGCCAAGGTCAGCGTCATCATGATGGCGGCCCCCAGGCCTTGCAGCGCCCGACCTGCAATCAGCAACCAAAGCGAAGGCGCCAGGCCGCAAAGTACCGAGGCCAAGGTGAACAAGGCGATGCCGACCAAGAGCAGTTTGCGCCGGCCCATCAGGTCGCCCAGGCGGCCGACGCTGACGATCAGCGTGGTCATGGCGAGCAGATAGGCGAGCACCACCCATTGGACGTGCTGGAAAGAGGCATCGAGGGCCTGGGCCAGTGTCGGTAACGCCACCGCGGCCACACTGGCGCCCAGGGAGGCCAGCAGCGTCGAGAGCGCAAGGCTCGCCAAGGCCCAGCGAGGTGAAAAGGACCGGCTCGCGGGTGCGGTTGCCGGCTGGTTTGGTTGCGTGTTGATGGGGTTCATCGTGCCACCTGTCTCCGCGCGCTCAATACGGCGCTGTCACAACGTTACCGCTGGGCATAATATGGCGGAAGACGCAGCACTTGCAGGTTATAGCTGCACAGAGCGCCCTATATCCAATTCGAGATTGCGCCATGTCTTCGCCTGACCTCAATCTGCTTGTCACCCTCGATGTACTGCTCTGCGAAGGCAGCGTGGCCCGGGCCGCCCGGCGGCTGCGGCTCAGCCCGTCGGCCATGAGCCGGGCACTGGCGCGGTTGCGAGAAACCACTGGAGATCCGTTGTTGGTAAGGGCCGGGCGAGGGCTGGTGCCGACACCCCGAGCGCTGGAGTTGCGCGAACAGGTCAGTCTCTTGGTGCAACAGGCCCAGGCGGTGCTGCGTCCAGTGGCGATCCCCGACCTTGGGCGCTTGAATCGGACTTTCACGCTGCGCACCCGTGAGGGCTTCGTGGAAAACTTCGCCATCGACCTGATCGCCCGCATTCACGAACAAGCGCCCGGCGTGCGGCTGCGTTTCGTGGAAAAGACCGACCGGGACAGCACAGCGCTGCGCGAAGGGACCGTGGACCTGGAAACGGCCGTAGTGGACAAGGACACCAGCCCGGAACTGCGAACCCAGGCGTTGTTCAGCGACCGCCTGATCGGGGTGACGCGTGCCGGACACCCGTTGAGCCAGGTGGCGATGAGCGCTACCGGTTATGCAGCGGGCGGGCATATCGGGGTCTCGATGCGCGGCTTGGATCACGGCCTCATCGACCAGGCCCTGGCAGCGTTGGGCCTGTCCCGGGAAATCGTCACCAGCGTGCCAGGTTTTTCCTCGGCGTTGGGGCTGGCCCGGTCCAGCGACTTGATCGCCAGCGTGCCTGAGCGCTACACCACCAGCCTGCGGATCGGCCTGCACAGTTTTACGCTGCCGTTTCCGTTGCCGGAATTCACGATCGCCATGCTCTGGCATCCGCGAATGGACGCCGACCCGGTGCATCGCTGGCTTCGGGGCTGTCTGCGGGAAGTGTGTGCACGTAAACCTTGAGGTGACTTGGTAGGTATTAATTAATAGCACTTCGCTGGCACTTAGTTTGAAAAGTGCGATGCCGTTCGCAAATAGCGAGTTATCGATATTTAATATTTAAATATAGTTTTGTCCGACAATCCGCAGTTTCGGCAGTTGCACACGGAGACTGGCGAGGCCGAAGTCTATTGTTTAGGGGCGTTAAGGGGCAGGGCGTGAAATTGAACGAAAAAAATTGCTAGACGTTTGATTTCCAATTGTGTCAGGTTTCTTACGTCCTCATTGGGCGAGTGATAGGACGATCTCGCCAGAGATCGTCTGTCTGACTAAAACTGTTCCATTTGCAAACAAGGAAGTGTGTTTATGTCGAAAGTCAAAAACAGCGCTATCGATTCTGCCGAGCAACTGTTCTGGGCGCCGCAACTGGCCGCTCCCAGTAATGCGTTCAACCAGATCAATAGTTTCAGTCATCAATACGACCGCGGCGGTAACCTGACCGTCAACGGCAAACCGTCGTACTCCGTCGACGAGGCGGCCACCCAGTTGCTGCGCGACGGCGCGGCTTACCAGGACCGGGACGGCAGCGGCAAGATCGAGCTGACCTACACCTTCCTGACGTCAGCCTCGTCCAGCACCATGAACAAGCATGGAATCAGTGGCTTCAGCCAGTTCAGCGCCCAGCAGAAGGGCCAAGCCGCCCTGGCCATGCAATCCTGGGCGGACGTGGCCAATGTCACCTTCACCGAAAAGGCCAGCGGTGGCGATGGTCACATGACCTTCGGTAACTACAGCGGCGGCCAGGATGGCGCCGCGGCGTTCGCTTATCTGCCGGGGACTGGCGCCGGTTATGACGGGACGTCCTGGTACCTGATCAACAGCAGCTACACCCAGAACAAGAACCCGGACCTGAACAACTACGGCCGCCAGACCCTGACCCACGAAATCGGTCATACCCTCGGCCTGGCCCACCCAGGTGACTACAACGCCGGCGAAGGCAGCCCGACCTACGATGACGCCACCTATGGCCAGGACACCCGTGGCTACAGCCTCATGAGCTACTGGAGCGAAAGCAATACCGACCAGAACTTCAGCAAGGGCGGCGTCGAAGCCTACGCCTCGGGTCCCCTGATGGATGACATCGCAGCTATCCAGAAACTCTACGGTGCCAACACCACGACTCGTACCGGCGATTCGACCTACGGCTTCAATTCCAACACCGGTCGCGATTTCCTCAGTGCGTCTTCGTCGTCGGACAAAGTCGTGTTTTCGGTATGGGATGCGGGCGGCCGTGACACCCTGGATTTCTCTGGCTTTACCCAAAACCAGAAGATCAATCTCAATGACGCCTCGTTCTCCGATGTTGGCGGCATGGTCGGCAACGTGTCCATCGCCCAGGGGGCAACCATCGAGAATGCCATCGGTGGCTCGGGCAGTGACTTGTTGATCGGCAACGCGGTGGCCAACGAGCTCAAGGGCAGCGCCGGCAACGATATCCTTTGGGGCGCCGGTGGTGCGGACAAGCTCTGGGGCGGCTCGGGTTCGGACACCTTCGTGTTCGCTGCCAGTTCCGATTCGCGGCCGGGGGCAACCGACCAGATCCTCGATTTCGTCAGTGGCCTGGACAAGATCGACCTGACCGGTATCACCCAGGGCGCGGGCCTGCATTTCGTCAGCGCCTTCACCGGTGCGGCGGGGGATGCGGTGCTGTCGACATCGGGTGGCAACAGCCTGCTGTCGGTGGACTTCTCCGGGCACGGCGTGGCTGACTTCCTGGTCAGCACCGTTGGCCAGGCGGCGGCCTCGGATATCGTGGCCTGATGTCCCTGTCCCGTGGGGGCCCTGGCTCCTGCGGGACTTCGGCCAGGATCAAGCCAATGCATAGAAAATCGATGCCCTGTAGTGCTCAGGCGACCGCCGGGTTGCTCGCTACGCTGATGATGTTTTGTGGAGAAGTCGCCATGGCGCGCAGCCTGTTGTTAGCAGAACCCTCGCAGTTAGCCGGCCAGTGGCAGGCCGTTTTGTCGAGCCCGCAGGACACCACGCAAAGCCAGGCAATGCAGGACAAACCGTCCAACACCTGCTTGGTCGAACTCAAGGCGGACCAGACCCTCGGAGGGCAAACCGAGTGCCTGGGGCACTGGCTGGGAGATGAACCGGTTCGTTGGTTCACCGAACCCGACGGTCTATCCCTGATTGGCAGGCAAGACTCCAGGACTCACTTGGGGCTGCGCCGGGAACATCATTACCAAATGACCTTGAAGTCCGGTTTGATACTTAGGCTTGAACGAAATAAGTCTCAGAAAGCGGATTAACGAATTTGTACGGTTGGGCAATCAGCGAATCACGCTTGTTCGAACAGGTGTGGATGTCGGTGTGCACTGAATGAACATTTAAAGATTGGTAAGTTGAACTAACGGCCGGTTCGCCGGCAAAGCCAACAGCAAGGAAGATCATGAATAGGGCAAGGAGCGCTGCCGCAGTGCCGCTGTTTAAAGCGCTGGGCGATTATAAAAATATTCTGATCAGTGTCGGTTGTTTTACCGCGCTGATTAACGTCCTGATGCTCGCGCCTTCGATTTATATGCTGCAAGTGTATGACCGCGGGCTGTCATCCCAGAACGAAACCACCCTGGTGATGCTGTCGCTGATGGTGGTGGGCTTCTTCGTGTTCATCGGGCTGCTGGAAATGGTCCGTAGCTTCGTGGTCATCCGCATCGGCAGCCAGTTGGAACGGCGCTTCAACCTCCAGGTGTACCGGGCCGCGTTCGAGCGCAATCTGCGCCAGGGTGAAGGCAACGCCGGGCAATCCCTGGGCGACCTTACGCATATTCGTCAATTTCTTACCGGGCCGGCGTTGTTCGCCTTCTTCGATGCGCCGTGGTTTCCCATTTACTTGCTGGTCATCTACCTGTTCAACGTGTGGCTCGGCGTGTTCGCTTCCGTCGGTACGCTGCTGCTGATCGGCTTGGCGTGCCTGAACGAGGCCATGACCAAAAAAGCCTTGGGGCAGGCCAGCGTCTACTCGCAACAGTCCAGCCAATTGGCCACCAGCCACTTGCATAACGCCGAGACGATCCAGGCCATGGGCATGCTCGGGGCGCTGCGCAGCCGCTGGTTTGCGGTGCATTCGCGCTTTCTCGGCCTGCAAAACCAGGCCAGCGACACCGGTGCGGTGATCAGTTCGCTGAGCAAGACCTTGCGCCTGTGCCTGCAATCCTTGGTGCTGGGCTTGGGCGCGCTGCTGGTGATCAAGGGTGACATGACCGCCGGGATGATGATTGCCGGGTCGATCCTGATGGGACGGGTGCTGAGCCCCATCGACCAGTTGATTGCTGTCTGGAAGCAGTGGAGCGGCGCCAAGCTGGCTTATCGCCGTCTCGATGCGCTGTTGCAGGCGTTTGCGCCCCGGGATGACGGCATGACGCTGCCAGCGCCCAAGGGCCAGGTGAGCTTCGAGCAAGTGAGCGCAGGACCGCCAGGACAACGCAACGCGACGTTGCAGCAGGTCAGCTTCAGCCTGGCCGCCGGTGAGGTGCTCGGCGTGCTGGGGGCGTCCGGTTCCGGCAAGTCGACCCTGGCCCGGGTCTTGGTCGGCGTGTGGCCAACCCTCGCCGGGACGGTGCGCCTCGACGGGGCTGACATCCATCGCTGGAATCGCGAGCAACTCGGCCCGCACATCGGCTATCTGCCCCAGGACATCGAGCTGTTCAGCGGCAGCATCGCCGAGAACATCGCTCGGTTTCGCCAAGCCGATCCGCAGAAAGTCGTCGCTGCCGCGCAACAGGCCGGGGTTCATGAACTGATCCTGCGCCTGCCCCAGGGCTACGACACGGTGCTGGGGGAGGATGGCGGTGGTTTGTCCGGCGGGCAGAAGCAACGGGTCGCCCTGGCGCGGGCGATGTACGACCGGCCGAGCCTGGTGGTGCTCGACGAGCCCAACTCCAACCTCGACACAGTGGGTGAAGCGGCGCTCGCCAGCGCCATTGTGCAGATGAAGGCCCAAGGCACCAGCGTCGTGCTGGTCACCCATCGCTCGTCGGCACTGGCCCAGGCCGACAAGTTGCTGGTGCTCGATGACGGCCGGCTACAAGCCTTCGGCCCGAGCCAGCAAGTGCTGCGGGTCCTGTCCGGCCAGCCGGAGCCACAACGCAGTGCACAAGCCGGCGCGCCCCAGGCGCCCAACGGACTGAGCCTGAGTCGCCAGTACCCAGCCGCCAGCAAACCGAGCGGCGCATGAGCAAGGATCGCGAGATGAATCTCGAACATTCACAGGACGTTGAACGCCCGGAGCGCGATGCCCGTTTCTTCACCCGCATGGGCTGGGCACTGGCGCTCGTGGGCGCGGGCAGTTTTTTCACCTGGGCCAGCCTGGCGCCGTTGGACCAAGGGATTCCCGTACAAGGCACCGTGGTGGTTTCAGGCAAGCGCAAGGCCGTGCAATCGATGAGCAGCGGTGTGGTCAGCCGGATCCTGGTGCGCGAAGGCGAAGCGGTGAAGCAGGGCCAGCCGCTGTTCCGCCTGGACCAGACCCAGGCCGCCGCCGACGTGAAATCGCTGCAGGCGCAGTACCGGATGACCTGGGCCAGCCTGGCGCGCTGGCAAAGCGAGCGGGACAACCTGTTGCAAGTGAGTTTCCCGACCGAACTGAGCCGCGATCCCGATCCACGCCTGGCCCTGGTGCTCGAAGGCCAGCGGCAACTATTCAGCAGTCGCCGTGAAGCGTTCGCCCGGGAACAGGCGGCGTTGCGCGCCAGCATCGAGGGCGCCACGGCGCAACTGGCGGGCATGCGCCGGGCCCGCAGCGACCTGACTGCCCAGGCCGAATCCCTGCGCCTGCAACTGGGCAACCTGCAACCCTTGGCCGACAACGGCTACATCCCGCGCAACCGCCTGCTGGACTATCAGCGCCAGTTGTCGCAAGTGCAGCAGGAACTGGCGCAGAACAGCGGCGAAAGCGGGCGGGTGGAGCAGGGGATCGTCGAGTCGCGGCTGAAGCTGCAGCAGCACAACGAGGAATACCAGAAAGAAGTGCGCAGCCAGTTGGCTGACGCCCAACTCAAGAGCGAAACCCTGCAACAGCAACTGAAGTCCGCCGGGTTCGAGTTGCAACACAGCGAAATCCTCGCCACCGCCGATGGCATCGCCGTGAACCTGGGGGTGCACACCGAAGGCGCGGTGGTGCGCCAGGGCGACACTTTGTTGGAAATCGTGCCCCAGGGCACGCGGCTGGAGGTGGAAGGGCACCTGCCGGTGCACCTGATCGACAAGGTCGGCCCGCATTTACCGGTGGACATCCTGTTTACCGCCTTCAACCAGAACCGCACGCCGCGAGTGCCGGGGGAAGTCAGCCTGATTTCCGCAGACCAGATGCTCGATGAAAAAACCGGCGCGCCGTATTACGTGCTGCGCAGCAGCGTCAGCGACGTGGCCATGGACAAGCTCAACGGCCTGGTGATCAAGCCCGGCATGCCGGCTGAGATGTTCGTGCGCACCGGCGAGCGCTCGTTGCTCAACTACCTGTTCAAACCGCTGCTCGACCGAGCCGGCTCTGCGTTGACCGAAGAATAAGGATGTCCGGCGGTATGAAGCGTTTTTATTGGATGGCCCTGGTGGCCGTTTCCGTGGGCAACAACGCCTGGGCCATGGGGCCGTTCGAATTCTACGAGCAGGCCTTGCGCAATGACCCCGTCTACCTGGGCGCGATCAAGGAGCGCGATGCGGGCCTGGAGAACCGCGCTATTGGCCGTGCCGGGCTGTTGCCGCATTTGGGTTACAGCTACAACAAGGGTCGCAACCAATCCAAGGTCACGTACCTCAATGACCGTGGTGCCAGCCAGCACGACGATCGCAACTACAGCAGCTACGGCTCCAGCCTGACGCTGCAACAACCCTTGCTGGACTATGAGGCGTACGCGGCTTACCGAAAGGGCGTGGCCCAGGCGCTGTTCGCCGACGAAAGCTTTCGGGAAAAGAGCCAGGCGCTGTTGGTGCGGGTACTGAGCCAGTACACCCAGGCTTTGTTCGCCCAGGACCAGATCGACATCGCCCAGGCCAAGAAAAAGGCATTCGAGCAACAGTTCCAGCAGAACGAACAACTGTTTCGCCAGGGTGAAGGCACCCGCACCGACATCCTTGAGGCGCAGGCGCGCTATGAACTGGCAATCGCCGAGGAAATCGAGGCGCGGGACGAGCAGGATGCCGCCTTGCGTGAACTCGGCTCGTTGATTGGCGTCCCGTCCCTGGACATCGGCGACCTGGCGCCCTTGCACGACACCTTCCAGGTCTTTGCCTTGCAACCGGCCAGTTTCGACACTTGGCATGAGCTGGCGGTGAGCAATAACCCCAGCCTGGCGTCCCAACGCCAGGCGGTGGACGTGGCGCGCTTCGAGGTGGAACGCAACCGTGCCGGGCACCTGCCCAAGGTCAATGCCTACGCGACGATGCGCCAGAATGAATCGGAAAGCGGCAACACCTATAACCAGCGCTACGACACCAACACCATCGGCCTGGAAGTCAGCGTGCCGTTGTATGCCGGCGGCGGGGTCTCGGCGTCGACCCGCCAGGCCAGCCGCAACATGGAACAAGCCGAATATGAGCTGGAGGCCAAGACCCGCGAAACGCTGATCGAGCTGCGCCGGCAGTTCAGCGCCTGCGTGTCGGGGGTGAACAAACTGCGGGCCTACCAGAAAGCCCTGAGCTCTGCCGAAGCGCTGGTGGTCTCGACCCGGCAAAGCATCCTTGGCGGCGAGCGGGTCAACCTCGACGCGCTCAACGCCGAGCAGCAGCTCTACACCACCCGCCGCGACCTGACCCAGGCCCGCTACGACTACCTCATGGCCTGGACCAAGCTGCATTACTACGCCGGCACCCTCGGTGCGCAGGATTTGGCGAAGGTGGACGAGGCGTTTGTGTCCCCCGTGGACGCTCGATGACAGCGAGGACGCCTTTGTGGCGAGGGAGCTTGCTCCCGCTCGAGTGCGAAGCGCTCGCAGGCATTTAGGGGCTGCTGCGCAGCCCAGCGGGAGCAAGCTCCCTCGCCACAAAAGCTGGGCAAGCCACAGAAGCTGGGGCAAGCCACAAAAGCCATGGCAGCCACAAAAGCCATGGCAAGCCACAAAGCCAGGAACACCACAGGATTTTTGCAACAACTAAGGATGGTTCGTGATGAAAATCGAAAACAAAAAACAACCCAGACCGACAGGTCGCGTGTATCTGCTCAAGACCCTCAACCGCGCCATGCTCTGCGCACTGGCGACCTTGGGCACGGCCCAGGCGGCGCCTTATGTCGAGGGCGGCAGGGCGGGTGAGCCGGACAGCTGGCGCAGCAGCGAGTTCGACGCCGAATGGGGCCTGGGTGCGATCAACGCGCAGCAGGCCTACGCCGCCGGGTACACCGGCAAGGGCGTCAAGCTGGGGATCTTTGACCAGCCGGTCTATGCGGCGCACCCCGAGTTCTCCGGTACTGACAAGGTCGTGACCTTGGTCACCAGCGGCATCCGCGAATACACCGATCCCTACATCCCGGTGAAAGCCGGCGATTCGTTCCGCTACGACGGCTCGCCGACCGTCGGCTCCGACGGCAAGCTGGGCTCCCATGGCACCCACGTCGGTGGGATCGCCGCCGGCAGTCGCGATGGCGGCCCGATGCACGGCGTGGCGTTCGATGCGCAGATCATCAGCGCCGACAACGGCGACCCGGGCCCCGAGGATGGCATCATCCGGGGCAATGATGGCGCGGTGTACAAGGCGGGCTGGGACGCGTTGATCGCCAGCGGCGCACGGATCATCAACAACAGCTGGGGCATTGGTATCACCGATGGCTTCGACCAGGGCGGTCGCGATCCGGCGTTCCCGCACTTCACCGTGCAGGATGCGCAACTGCAATTCGATCAGATCCAGCCGTTGTTGGGCACCAAGCCCGGCGGTGCCTACGAAGGGGCCATCGCCGCGGCTCGCAGCGGGATCGTGACGATTTTCGCCGCCGGCAACGACTACAACCTCAATAACCCCGATGCCATCGCAGGCCTGGCGTATTTCGTCCCGGACATCGCGCCGAACTGGCTCACCGTGGCGGCGCTGCAAGTCAACCCGGACACCGCCAGCCCCGATCCGTACACCATCAGTACCTTCTCGTCGCGCTGCGGCTACACCGCCAGTTTCTGCGTGTCGGCACCGGGCACCCGGGTCTACAGCGCGGTGATCGGCGGCACCCGTGCCGACGACCTGACCGTGGGCTACGCCAACAAGAGTGGCACCTCCATGGCCGCGCCCCATGTCGCCGGCAGCGTGGCGGTGTTGATGGAGCGTTTCCCCTACATGACCGGTGCCCAGGTCGCCAGCGTGCTGCGCACCACCGCCACCGACATGGGCGCGCCGGGCGTCGATTCGTTGTATGGCTGGGGCATGATCAACCTGGGCAAGGCCATCGACGGCCCATCGATGCTGGTGACCGAACAGGACATTCCCGAGGAGTTTCGCATCGACGGCGCCTACGGTTCAGCTCAGTTCGTGGCGGACCTGCCGGGCATCGGCGCGATCATCGATGCCGGAAAACCCACGGAGCGGGTGTGCAGCGGCATCCAATGTGGCCTGGACGTTTGGCGCAACGACATCGCCGGTCACGGCGGGTTGACCAAGGAAGGCATCGGCACCCTGGTGCTCACCGGTGAAAACACCTACAGCGGGCCGACCCTGGTCAATCAAGGACGATTGGCGATCAATGGTTCTCTGGCATCGGCCGTGACGGTCAACGACGGCGGCATCCTCGGCGGCAACGGCCGCATCGCCAGCCTGACCGCCAACCGCGGCGGCAGCGTGGCGCCGGGCAACTCCATCGGCACCTTGCAGGTGGCCGGCGACGTGACGTTCCAACCCGGTTCGAACTACGCGGTGGAAGTCTCACCCAGTTCCAGCGACCTGATCGTGGCTGGCGGCAAGGCGTCCATTGACGGGGCGACGGTGTCGCTGTCCCTGGAAAACAGCCCGACGCTGCTCACGGCCGGCGAAGTGAAAAGTCTGCTGGGTAGACAGTTCAACATCCTGCAGGCTGCCGGTGGCATTGATGGGCGTTTTGCCGAAGTGTTACCCAACTACGCTTTCCTGGGGGGCGACCTGGCGTACGGCGCCAGCGGGATTCAATTGGCGGTCCAGCGTAACGACGCGTCATTTGCCAGCCTCGGCCTGACGCCCAACCAGCGCTCCGTGGCCACTGCCGCCGAGCAATTGGGCGCGGGCAACGGGCTGTACGAGGCGCTGTTGCTGGCGCCCAATGCCGCTGTGGCACAACAGGCGTTCCAGCAGTTGTCCGGCGAAATCCACCCGGCCATCGGCACGCAATTGATCAACGACAGCCGCCATTTGCGTGACGCCGTGGGCGATCGTCTGCGCCAGGACGCCCTCTACGACGCCGGTACACCGACCGATGCCAGCAGCAATGCCTGGTTCAAGGTGCTGGGCGCTTGGGGCAAGAACGAGGGTGGGCATGATAGCGCCGGCACGACCAGTTCCATCGGCGGCTTGCTGGCCGGTGTCGATGGCCTGATCAGTGAGCAGACGCGACTGGGTTTCGTCACCGGCTACAGCGACAGTTCGCTGGGCATGGGCGACGGCACCCATTCCTCGGCCAAGGCTGACAGCTATCACCTGGGTGTCTATCTGGGTCATGAGATCGACGCGCTGCGCCTGACCGTCGGCGGCGCCCACAGCTGGCACCGCATCGACGTCAAGCGTGACCTGCAATGGGGCGACGTCAGTGGCCGGGAGAAAACCAAGCGTGATGCGCGGACCACCCAACTCTTCACTGAAGCGGCGTATCGCCTCGACGTGCAACCGGTGGCCCTGGAACCGTTCGCCAACCTGGCCTATGTGCACCTGGACAGCGACAGCTTCCACGAGAAAGGCGACAACGCGGCCCTGCACGGGGGTGACGACCGGCGCGATGCCGTGCTTTCGACCCTGGGCGTGCGGGCCAGCCACACCCTGGCGCTGTTGGATCAACGGCAACTGCAACTGTCCGGTTCCCTCGGCTGGCAGCACAACCTGAGCAGCACCTCGTCCGAACAGGATTTGGCCTTTGCCGGCAGCAGCAACACCTTCGCGGTGCAGAGCGTGTCCATGGACCGCAACGCCGCCGTGATCGGCGCCCGTGCCGGGCTCGCCGTTGCCAAGGATGTGCGGGTCAACCTGGACTACAACGGCCTGCTCGGCGCCCGGGATAAAACCCATGGCGTGGGCTTGACCCTGGATTGGCAGTTCTGACCAAGAGAAGGCGTTGAACAGGCACTTCTGCAGAGGGAAGGTCTGAACAGGTCTTCTGTGGCGAGGGAGCTTGCTCCCGCTGGGGTGCGAAGCACCCCCAAACAGGCTGACCGGATCAACCTGGCACACCGCGACAACCGTGTTGGGGCTGCTGCGCAGCCCAGCGGGAGCAAGCTCCCTCGCCACAATGATCCTTCATCAGATGGTTTTAGCATTCCAACAACAAAAAAAGAGAGCAACCACCATGGGTATCTACGACTACAAGAACTTCGGCACTACCGAATCCAAGGCACTGGTCAGCGACGCAATGGCGATCATGCTGTATTCCTACCACAACCTCGACCACGGCTTTGCCGCCGGGTACCAGCACAACGGCTTCGGTGCCGGCCTGCCGGCGACCCTGGTCACCGCGCTGTTGGGGGGCACCGATTCCCAAGGGGTGATTCCTGGCGTGCCGTGGAATCCCGATTCGGAAAAACTCGCCTTGGAAGCCGTTCAGAAAGCTGGTTGGACACCCATCAGCGCCGAGCAACTGGGCTACGCCGGCAAGGTGGATGCTCGTGGGACGTTCTTTGGCGAAAAGGCTGGCTACACCACCGCGCAGGTCGAGATCCTTGGCAAATACGACGCAACGGGGCAGTTGCAGGAAATCGGCGTGTCGTTTCGCGGCACCAGTGGCCCTCGGGAAAACCTGATTGGCGATTCCATTGGCGACGTGATCAACGACCTGATGGCCGCGCTGGGCCCCAAGGATTATGCGAAAAACTACGCCGGCGAAGCCTTTGGCAGCCTGCTGGAGAATGTCGCGAAGTTTGCCCAGGCCCATGGGCTCACGGGCGCGGACGTGCTGGTCAGCGGCCACAGCCTGGGTGGGCTGGCGGTCAACAGCCTGGCGGACTTGAGCTCCCAGCAATGGTCAGGCTTCTATGCCGATGCCAATTACATTGCCTACGCCTCGCCGACCCAGAGCAGTACCGACAAGGTCTTGAACATCGGCTACGAGAACGATCCGGTGTTCCGCGCCCTGGACGGCTCGACGTTCAACCTCGCCTCGGTGGGTGTGCACGATGGGCAACAGGAATCCGCCACCAACAACATCGTCAGTTTCAATGACCACTACGCTTCGGCGGCCTGGAACGTGTTGCCGTTTTCCATCCTCAACATCCCCACCTGGATTTCCCACCTACCCAGCGGCTACAGCGATGGCCTGGGCCGGATCATGGACTCGGCGTTCTACGACCTCACCGAAAAAGACTCCACCCTCATTGTCGCCAACCTGTCGGATCCTGCGCGCGCCAACACCTGGGTGCAGGACCTCAACCGCAACGCTGAAACCCACACCGGTAGCACGTTCATCATCGGCAGCGATAGCAACGACCTGATCCAGGGCGGCCAGGGCAGCGACTACCTGGAAGGGCGCGGCGGCAACGATACGTTCCGCGATGGCGGTGGCTACAACGTGATACTGGGCGGGCAGGGCAGCAACAGTCTGCAGTTGCAGCAGTCGGTGAAGGATTTCAGTTTCGCCCATGACGGCGCCGGGACGCTGTACGTGCGCGATGCCCATGGCGGGATCAGCGTCACCCGCGACATCGGCACCTTGGTCAGTAAGGAGTCCGGATTGTTCTGGGGGCTGCTCAAGGATGAGGTGAACCACAGCGTCACCGCCAACGGCTTGATGGCCGGCGCCAAGCTGACGGCCTATGCGTCATCGGTCAAGGGCAGCGCGGCCAACGACACCCTGGTGGCGGGTGCGAAGGGGGACTGGCTGTTTGGCCTGGACGGCAACGACGTGCTGGTAGGCGGCGCGGGTCACGACACCTTCGTCGGCGGTGCGGGCAATGACCTGATGCAAGCGGGCGGTGGCGGTGACACCTTCCTGTTCAACGGCTCGTTTGGCCAGGACCGGATCACGGGGTATGAGGCGGGGGACAAACTGGTGTTCCTCGGTGTGCCGGGCGCCGGGACAGGTCATGACGACAGCGAGTACCTGTCACAGGTGGGCAATGACACGCTGCTCAAGGTCGGTGACAGTTCCATGACCCTGGTGGGGGTTGGTCTCGATCGGGTTGGCGGCGACGGGATCGTGTTCGCCTGATATCGCTATCGCGAGCAAGCTCGCTCCCACAGGATTTTGGGTGGTCATGAGTTTTGTGTTCACTGCGGCCCATTGTGGGAGCGGGCTTGCTCGCGAAAGCGGTGTGTCAGTTGACGGTGATGTTGGATGTACAGGCCCCTTCGCGAGCAAGCCCGCTCCCACAGTGGCTTATGGGTGTATGCAGCATTTGTGTTCACCACCAGACCTGTGGGAGCGAGCCTGCTCGCGATGGCGGCCTACCAGGCGAATCACTGGAATCAGTCTTCCTTGCGAATGGTGGCCACATCATCGGCGCGGACCCGGACTTGTCTGCCGGAAATATCCTCGAACTCATAGAAACCATCGACGGTGCGGGTGTTGGGGGTGTCCTTGGTCAAATATTGGGTGCCGTTCTGCAAAGTCACCACCGTGGGCGACGCGCAGCCAGCCAGCGCCATAAATGCCACGGCAACCAGGGGCAGGCCCACAAACTTCATGTTCATAACCATAACCTCTCAAATCCAAAGGACACGGAGCAGCTGATTCGACCGCGCCATCATCTTAGTCAACCGCCATTGGTCTCGCTTACCGTAGGAAAGTTCATCGCTAGCTGAAGGATTTCACCTTAAATATAGGAGACCGTTCATCTTTTGCGGTTGCCTGGCTGGTTTACAGCTGTTATCTGTATGCATAACCAGTACCTCGACATCCTTGGCGTTTCTTTCCGTGGCAACCCGTTCTCTCGACGATCCGTTTTACTACCTGAACAACTTCCAGCAAGTGCTGGCGTGGTTGACCCAGCGTTATGCCGATGTGCTCAGCAGCGCAGAGCAGCGCTTCATCAACGATTTCGCGGCGCTACCCCGTGCCTCCCAAGGCTTGCTGGTGCGGATGGTGATGCGCAAAGGGCTACGGTTCCGTCATAACAAGCTCAACTATCCGGAAATCGGCGACATTGGCGTCGCCGTCGAGCCATTGCTGGCGCTGGGTTGGGTCGAGGAACAGGCCCCGGTCGGGCTCGTCGAACTGTTCGAGGTGTTGCTCAAGGTGGAAATCCTCCAGTGCCTGGGCCACCTGATCGAGCACCCCAAGGCCAAAAAGACCGAATGGTTCCAGGCCCTGGAGGATCACTCCAACCCACCTCAACCTTTCCGTGCCTGGTGTCCGCAGCTCGATGATCGGCTGTACAGCCTGACGATCATGGACCTGTGCGACAGGCTGCGCTTGATGTTCTTTGGCAACCTTTACCAGGACTGGTCGGAATTCGTCCTGGCGGACCTGGGCATCTTCACCTACGAAACCGTCGAATTCAGCACCGAGTCACGGGGCTTGCGCAGCCGCGAAGACGTCGATGCCTGCCTGTTCCTGCACGACTGCCAACTGCGCTTCGAAGCCGGCGAGCCCGTGGAAGAGATCGTCGCCCAGGTCAACGACCTGTCCCTGGATAATCCATGGCTGGAACGGCGCCGGGGCAAGTTGTTGTTCCAGATCGGCCAGTACGGCGAGCGCATCGGCGATTTCGCCTTGGCCTTGTGCATCTATCGCGATTGCACCTACCCAGGCGCGCGGCTGCGGAGGGTCCGGGTGCTGGAGCGCATGGGCGAATATGCCTTGGCCCTTGAACTGGGTGAGGCGGCGGCACAGGCACCGCAAAGCGCTGCTGAAACCCAGGCGTTGCTGCGGATCGTGCCTCGCCTGCGGCGCAAGCTGGGCGGCCCGCCAGTGCCACGGACAATCGCCCGGGAAGTGGAGCGCCTGGACTTGCATCTGCCTCGCGTCGACCCAGGCTTATCGGTGGAATACCACGTCCAGGCCCATCTGCACGACGAAACCGCGCCGGTGCATTACGTCGAGAACAGCCTGATCAATTCGCTGTTCGGCCTGTTGTGCTGGCCGGCGATCTTCGCGCCGTTGCCGGGCGCGTTTTTCCATCCGTTCCAGCGCGGGCCGGTCGATCTGCTCAACGAGGACTTCCATGCCCGTCGCGCCGAGTTGTTCGCGGTCTGCCTGGCGGAGTTGGACGACGGTCGCTATCGACAGACCATCGGCCGCCGTTACGCCGAAAAGTGGGGCGTGCAATCGCCGTTCGTGTTCTGGGGCGCGTTGTCCGAACCGTTGCTGGAACAGGCCCTCGATTGCCTGCCGGCCGAACATCTCAAGCACTGGTTCCAGCGCCTGCTGCTGGACATCAAGGCCAACCGCGCCGGTATGCCGGACCTGATTCAGTTCTGGCCGCAGCTCAAGACCTACCGCATGATCGAAGTCAAAGGCCCCGGTGATCGCCTGCAAGACAACCAACTGCGCTGGCTGGAGTTCTGTCATGAGCACCAGATGCCCGTTGCCGTTTGTTATGTGCAATGGGCGGAGTCCGCCATTGCGAGCGAGCTCGCTCCCACAGGCGCTGAGTTGCCACAAATCGAATGTGGGAGCGAGCTTGCTCGCGATGGGGCCGCATGAACCCTGCACCGAGCTACAGCATCGCCGTGCGGGCGCTGTGTGAGTTCACCGCCAAGGTGGGCGACCTGGACCTGCGCTTCACGCCGTCGCCCACGGCCCTGGAAGGCATTGCCGGCCACCGCACCGTCGCTTCGCGGCGCAACGAGGGGTATCAGGCTGAAGTGGCCCTCGAAGGTCATTACCAGACACTGAAAGTCAAAGGCCGGGCCGACGGCTATGACCCGGCCCGCCAGTGCCTTGAAGAAGTGAAGACCTACCGGGGCGACCTGAGCAAACAGCCGGCCAACCACCGCCAGTTGCACTGGGCCCAGGCGAAAATCTATGGCTGGCTGATGTGCCAGAAGCTGCAGTTGCCGCACATCGACGTGGCCCTGGTGTATTTCGACATCGTCAGCGAAAAGGAAACCCGCTTCGCGCAACGCTTCGAGGCACCACAGCTGCAAGCCTTTTTCGAGGAACAATGCGCGGCGTTCCTGGCCTGGGCCGAGCAGGAAATGGCCCATCGACAGGCGCGTAACCTCGGCGCCCAGGCGCTGGTATTTCCCCATGCGGGTTTCAGGCCGGGGCAACGGCACTTGGCCGAATCGGTATTCAAGGCGGTCAGCACCGGCCGCTGCCTGATGGCCCAGGCGCCCACCGGCATCGGCAAGACCGTTGGCACCTTGTTCCCGATGCTCAAGGCCCTGGCGCCGCAGCAATTGGACAAGGTCTACTTCCTCACGGCGAAAACCCCGGGACGCAAGCTGGCCCTGGACGCGGCGCGCGTGATCATCGACAGCGCGCCGTCGATGCCGTTGCGGGTGCTGGAAATGATCGCCCGGGACAAGGCCTGCGAACACCCGGACAAAGCCTGCCATGGCGAATCCTGCCCGCTGGCCCGTGGATTTTATGACCGCCTGCCGGGCGCCCGGGCAGCGGCGAGTCGGGTCGCCATGCTCGATCAGGCGGCGTTGCGCGAGATTGCCCTGGCCAACGAGGTATGCCCGTATTACCTGAGCCAGGAAATGGCCCGTTGGACCGACGTGGTAGTCGCCGACTACAACTATTACTTCGACTTCAGTGCCTTGCTCTTTGGCCTGGCCCAGGCCAATAACTGGACCGTCGCGACCCTGGTGGACGAGGCGCATAACCTGGTGGAGCGCGGACGGCAGATGTACAGCGCGACCCTCGACCAGGCCACGTTGAGCAGTGTGCGCAAGACCGCCCCCGAAGCGCTGAAGAAATCCCTGGAACGGGTCAATCGTCAGTGGAACGCTTTGCATGCGCCCCAGGTGGCGGCCTACCAGGCCTATGAAAAACTTCCGGAAAAACTGCTCCAGGCCCTGGCCACCTGCACCACGGCGATTGGCGATTACCTCAACGATCACCCCCAGGGCCTGGACAGCGCACTGCAGGCGTTCTACTTCGACGCCTTGCAGTTTGGTCGGGTGGCGGAGACTTTCGACGAGCACTTCCTGTTCGACATCCACAAGCGTGAGCTCGGCCGCCAGCGCAGCCTGTCGACGCTGTGCCTGCGCAATGTGGTGCCGGCCGCATTCCTGCGACCCAGGCTGACGGCGGCCCGCAGCACCGTGCTGTTCTCGGCGACCCTGAGCCCTCGGCATTACTACGCGGATTTGCTGGGGACGCCGGGCGACACGGTGTGGATCGACGTGGAGTCGCCGTTCAAGGCCGAGCAGTTGGACGTACAGGTTGTCAGCCGTATTTCCACCCGGTTTGCCCATCGCCAGGCGTCCCTGGAGCCGATCGTCACGTTGATGGCCCGCCAGTTCAGCGAGCGCCCGGGCAACTACCTGGCTTTTTTCAGCAGCTTCGATTACCTGCAGCAAGTGGCCGGGCTGTTTGCCGAGCGATACCCACGGATCGACCTCTGGACGCAATCGCGGGGCATGGGCGAAGCCCCTCGGCAGGCATTTCTCGAACGCTTCATGGAGCACAGCCAGGGCATTGGTTTTGCGGTGCTGGGCGGGGCGTTCGGGGAGGGCATCGACTTGCCGGGCTCACGCCTGATCGGCGCCTTCATTGCCACCTTGGGGCTGGCGCAGTTCAACCCGGTCAATGAGCAGATGAAACAGCGCATGGCGGCGATTTTTGGCGACGGCTACGATTACACCTACCTGTATCCGGGATTGCAAAAAGTCGTACAGGCGGCCGGCCGGGTCATCCGTACCCAGCAGGATCGCGGGGTAGTGATGCTGATCGACGATCGGTTTGGCGAGGCCAGGGTGCAGCAACTGTTGCCGCGTTGGTGGTCGGTCACCCCGGAAACACAGTGTGCACCCTGTGGGAGCGAGCTTGCTCGCGATAGCGGTCTGTCAGTGACATGAAGACTGGCTGATAAACCGCCATCGCGAGCAAGCTCGCTCCCACAGGGAACTGAGTAGGATTCGGGTTTGTGAGCTGTCTGGAGAGCTGCTGATCACTCAATCATTTTTCCTGACGCCAGACTTGCTCCATAATCCGCAAAAAATCCACACGGATGCCCCGGCCAGATGCTCGAGAATGACCCAAAGACCCCGCTCATCAACGAGGAACAGCGCTTTCGCTTGCTCATCGATGCGGTGGTCGACTATGCCATCTACATGACCGACCCTTCGGGCATCATCACCAGCTGGAACTCCGGTGCCAGGCGTTTCAAGGGCTACGAGGAAGCCGAAATCCTTGGCCAGCATTTCTCCCGGTTCTACACCGACCAGGACCGCGCCGCCGGCCTGCCGCAACGGGCGCTGGACACGGCCGTGCGCGAGGGGCGTTTCGAAGGCGAGGGCTGGCGGGTGCGCAAGGACGGCACGCTGTTCTGGTCCCATGTGGTGATCGATCCGATCATCGACAGCCAGAGTGGCATCTTGCTCGGCTTCGCCAAGATCACTCGCGACCTGACCGACCGCAAGATGGCCGAGGAAACCCTCAAGCAAAGCGAGCAGCAATTTCGCCTGCTGGTGCAAAGCGTCACTGATTACGCCATCTACATGCTCGACCCGGAAGGCCAGGTCACCAACTGGAACCAGGGGGCACAGCGGATCAAGGGCTATCTGCCGGTGGAGGCTATCGGCCGGCATTTCTCGATGTTCTACACCCCCGAGGACCGCGATGCCGGCGAACCGCAGCGGGCGTTGAGCATCGCTGCCAGCGAAGGACGCTTCGAGAAAAAAGGCTGGCGGATGCGCAAGGACGGCACGCGCTTCATGGCCCACGTGGTCATCGATGCGATTCGCAGCGACACCGGCACGCTGTTGGGTTTCGCCAAGATCACCCGCGACATCACCGATGCCACCCAGGCCCAGCAGGCTCTTGAACAGGCCCGCGAGGCGTTGTTTCAATCCCAGAAATTGCAAGCCATCGGCCAGCTCACCGGGGGGATTGCCCATGATTTCAATAACCTGTTGACGGTGATCCTTGGCAATCTGGAAATCGTGCGCAAGCGCATGCCCAGCGAGCCGAAACTCACCCAATTGCTGGAAAACGCGACCCAGGGCGCGCTGCGCGGGGTTTCGCTGACCCAACGCATGCTGGCGTTTGCCCGTCGGCAGAAACTGACCTACGAATCGGTCGAGCTGTCGGCTCTGGTGCAGGGCATCAGCGGATTGCTGCAAAGCTCCCTGGGCCCGTCGATCCACATCCAGGCCCGTTTCGACGAGGCGCTGTCGCCGGTGCTGGCGGATGTCAACCAATTGGAACTGGCGATTCTCAACCTGGCGACCAATGCCCGGGACGCCATGCCCCATGGCGGCCAGATCATCATCGCCGCCGATGAGCGGCAAGGGGCTGATGCCGCGCCGGACAAGCCGATGGCCCCCGGGCGCTACATTTGCCTGACGATAACCGATGAGGGCGAGGGCATGGACGAAGCCACGCTGGCTTCGGCTGTGGATCCGTTCTTCACCACCAAGGGCGTCGGCAAGGGCACCGGCCTCGGCTTGTCGATGGTGCATGGCTTGGCGGAGCAGTTGGGTGGCCGCCTGACGCTCAAGAGCCAGAAAGGTGTCGGTACCACCGCCGAACTGTGGTTGCCAGTGGCCGGCGATTCGGCCCCTGGTAAAGCGGCGATCGAGGAAGCGGCGCCGCCGGTCCATGAATTGAAAGTGCTGGTGGTCGACGATGACAGCCTGGTGCTGACCAGCACGCGCCTGTTGATCGAAGACCTGGGGCACCGAGTCCTTTGCGCGCCGTCGGGGGCCCAGGCGCTGGAACTGTATGAGCGCAACCTGGACATCGACCTGGTGATCACCGACATGGCCATGCCGCAGATGGACGGCGCGCAGTTGGCGAAAGTGTTGCGCGACCGCCAACCGAGCCTGCCCATCATCCTGGCCACCGGTTATGCCGAACGCCTGGAAGGTTTCGCCGCGCAACTGCCTCGGTTGATCAAGCCGTTCAAGCAGATTGACCTGATGCAGATCATTGGGCAGACGATGAAATAGCCAGGAAGGTAGTTGTCTCCTGTGGCGAGGGAGCTTGCTCCCGCTGGGCTGCGAAGCGGCCCCAAAAGCAGGCGAGCGCTACGCGCCCGAGCGGGAGCAAGTTCCCTCGCCACAAGAGCAGCCGCCTTCGCCTATTCAGTGTTTTTCTTGAACCCACGCAAATTCATCGCACACAGGCAAAACTGCAACACGATCAGTGCATACGCATCCGTATGCAAACCCCAGATCACCCACAAAATATTGCTCGCGATAAAACAACTGAAGCCCGCCACCCGACGTCGGGGTTGGCGTGAGCCGATCAGCCAGGCGGCCAGCACCGTCACGAGCATCGCTGGCCATTGCACCCATCCAAGATAATCCACGCAAACCGTCCTCTTGCCCTTACGCATTAGAGACCTTTGCCGTTGGGCAGCGTTTCCTCGGATTTCGCCGCACCTGTGGTCCATTGGCTTGAACTTGCCGCGCGCCGGGCTCTTCTAACGAGTCCGAATCATCACCGAGGCACAGCCTGCGCAATGCCCAGAATACTCACCGGGCCAACCCCGGAAGAAGAACTGACGGAACACAACGCCAAACTGTTCGGCTCGCCCAAGGAACGGCTGGATTTCTACCGCCGGGAGATCCAATACGAAACCAGCATCCTGGCCAACCGAACCGATGCTTACCTGGCCGCCCAATCCTTCCTGGTGATCGCCTTCGCCTCGTGCATGGCCAACCTGAACCCGGAGTGGGGCAAGTTGTTCACGCTGATCGTGCCGCCATTCCTGGCCTTGCTGGGGTTCTTGAGTTCGCTCAACGCCTGGCCGGGCATCAAGGCGGCCTACGAGATCATCGATCACTGGCATTTCAAGCAGAGCGAACTATTGCGCGCCGAGCCCCTGATGGGCCTGGCCTATGACGAATCGCCCTTGTTCAGCGAGCGCGAATCGACCCACAAGGGGTACCGCAAGTCATTGCTGTTCTCGCTGCGTACACCGTGGATCTTCGCCACGTTCTGGGTGTTGCTGGGGGCGTATTCGGTTTATATCCAAGTAAGCGATCCTGGCGGTTGAAACACACTCTTTGAAGTCGGGCATCAGTGTGGCGAGGGAGCTTGCTCCCGCTCGGTTGCACAGCGACCGCAACGCTTGGGGCCGCTTCGCCGGCCCCCGGGGGCCAGCTCCCGCGCC
>NZ_JBIXJT010000003.1:9089-295832 GCF_052871455.1 Pseudomonas sp. LARHCG127 | reverse complement strand
GGCGTGGTTGTTGCCCCCGCTGGGTTCCCCCCCCCCCCCCCCGCGGGGGCCCCCCCCCCCCCCCCCGGGGCCCCCCCCCCCCCCCCCACAACAGCGTTCATCTCCTGCCACAGTGCCTCAACGCGGATGCTTGCGGCGCTCGTACCATGCCAGGGTCGGCTGGGTCGTGACCCCATGAATCAAAATACTCAAGGCCACCACCGACAGGGTGAGGTTGATGCACAGTTGCGCCACGCCTGGCGGCAGGTCATGGTTCAAGGCGAAAAACAGATAGAACAGGCTGCCGACCCCGCGAATGCCAAACCAGCCGATCAGCAGCCGTTGCGGTCCGTCGAGCAATCGCCGCCAGGGCACCACCAGCACACTCAACGGGCGAATCACGACAAACAGCAGGGCGCCGACCGCCAAGGCTCGCCAATCCCAATGGTTGGCCAGCACGACCCCCAGCAACGTCACCAGGAACACCTCCATCGACCGTTCCACCAGACTGCCGAACGCCAGCATGTCGCTCATCATGACCCCGGCGGCCAGTTGGCCATCGTCCAGCGACTCGGTATCCCCTGCGACGGCTTGTTGGGGATCGACGGTTTCGTGGCCCACCACCGGTTGCACCAGGTGCTCCGCCGGCGGTGCCGTTTCATCGGTGGATTTGACCTCGGCCTGACGCAGCCCCAGCCCGGCGGCGAACACCGAGAGAAATCCGTAGCCCTGGATCCACTCCGCCACGACGTAAGCCAAGGCAATCAGCGCCAGGGCCAGATAGTCGTTGGGCGACAAGGTGCTGTCGGCATTCCTGATGCGCATCGACAAGGTCAACTTGCCGATGCCACGGCCCATCCAGTAGCCGACCAGCAAACCGGCCGGCACGGCCCACAGGACGTTGCGCAGCAGCCATTCACCGAGAAAACCGCTGCCGTCTTCACGGAGCATCAACAGGCCGAGGATCACGAAGGGAAACGCCGTGCCGTCGTTCAGTCCCGCTTCGCCCGACAGGCCGAACCGCACTCGGTCGTCATCCCGGGCATCGTTGACCTGCACCAACGCCGCCAATACCGGGTCGGTGGGCGCCAGCATCGCGCCGATCAGCATCGACACGCCCCAGCTCAGGCCCAACAGATAGTGCAGCGCCAGGCACAGGCCGGCGATGCACAGGATCATCACCGGCCCGGCCAGCCCATAGGCCACGCGCCAGGTCCGGTCGTTGAGAGGCAGGCGCAACTTGAGGCCGCTGACGAACAGCGAAAACACCACAGCGACTTCCGTGAGGTGTTCCATCCACACCGACGAGTCGCTGATGTCCAGCCTCAGCACGCCCAACCCCAGCGGCCCGATGGCAACGCCCAGCACCAGGCACATCGCCGAGGTGGTGACCGGCATCCAGCGCAGATAAGAGGCCGTCAGGGCCAGGGTCAGCAACACCGCACCGAGCACCGCTACCCATACTGTGAACGTCATCGTTGCTCCTTGGGATAACCGAGTGTCGACTAACCGTGGCGAGGGAGCTTGCTCCCGCTCGAGTGCGAAGCGCTCGCGGCATTGGGGTCGCTTCGCGACCCAGCGGGAGCAAGCTCCCTCGCCACAACAGCGCTCTCGACATCTACAACTGGGTAGTTCTCAGCATTCGAGGGCTGAAGCGAAACGAGGGTTCCCATCATCTACGCATCGCCCCGTTTATCCGCCTGCCGTTCAACCCAATGGAATTTTTCGCCGTTCCCAGCGCTCTGCAACAAAAGAGACGTTCTGATTCAGCGTCCGCCGAGAACCCAAGAGGCCCTTATGACTGCGCTGACACCCCTCCAATCCCGGCCAGCCACCGTGCACCCTGTCACCCATGGGGGACAGGTGCGCCAATGCTATGAGCGGCTGTTCCAAGGCCCTGACGACGCTGACAAGCAAGCCGTCGCCCAAGCCTTCCTCCAGCAATGCCTCGCAAAGGCTGCGGCGCTGCCCCAGGAGATGCCGGACGATCCCATGGCGCTGTCGACCTGGGTCGAGCACCACAGCGCCGGCGTCGCCCGGCAATACGCGGATTACCTGGAACGGCGAAAAAGCGGCGGCCCGCGGGAGTTTTTCAGCAACAAGGCTCACGCCCTGTACTTCCTGCAAGCTGTTGCGCCGACCAAACGGGTGGACGGCGCCTGGCTGTATGGCGTGGTCAAGCATTGGCACGACCACCGTTTCGAAGGGTTGCTGTGCACCTACCTGGAAGAGCTGGGGGACGGTCATCCGTCACAGAACCACGTGGTGCTTTATCGCAAGCTGCTCGCCGAACACGACCTGTCGGACGCCCCGGACATCGACGATGACCTGTATCTGCAAGGCGCCGTGCAACTGGCCCTGGGTTATGCCGGCGACGAGTACCTGCCGGAGGTCATCGGCTACAACCTGGGCTACGAGCAATTGCCCCTGCATCTGCTGGTCAGTGCTTACGAGCTGAGCGAGCTGGACATTGATCCGTACTATTTCACCCTCCACGTCACCATCGACAACGCCAGCACCGGCCACGCCCACAAGGCCGTGCAGTCGCTGTTGCAACTGATGCCGATGGAAGCCGACCGGGAGGCCTTCTGGCAACGAGTCACGCTGGGTTATCGCCTCAATGACCTGGGGCAGGGCAGCCGGGCCATCATCGGCGCGTTCGACCTGGATCGCGAGGTGCTGGACATGCTCGAACGCAAGCGCCCGTTCGGCCAGCACATGCACTCCGACTACTGCAAGTTCGAAGGCAAGACCGTCAACCAGTGGCTTTCGGAACCGGGCCAGTTGCAAGGGTTCCTGGCCGCGATGCAAAACAAAGGCTGGATCAAGCGTCATGAAGATCCGCAAAACAGCCGTTTCTGGACGCTGATCGATGGGCCAGGCGCGGCCATGTTCGGGGTGTTCAGCCCCTACGAAAAACAACTGCTGCGCGACTGGATTGCCGGTGACTGGCGGGATGAGGGCGCGAAATCCGCTGCCCGGCGTGGTTCGGGCGCCGTGTGTGAGCCCGTGACGCCGATGGACGATCCCGATGTGCAAAGCCTGCAACTGGCGCTGCAAGGCCGCACGCCGGACGAGCAGATGCAGGCCCTGGTGCCCTGGCTTTGCGCCCGCTGCCACAGCCATCCGGCCGGACTGTTGGCGACTCGCCGGTTCATCGAACTCAAATCCGCACTTCGCTAGGGAGCCCTGCATGACTGAGGAAGCACGCCTGTCCGAACCGGACCTTGCGCTGTTACAACTGGGCCGACGCCTGCAAGCCGACGGCTACCGTTTCGTCACCCCGACGCCGCTGACCCACGAACGGGTCAACCAGCGGCCCGGCAATGAGCGTTCCAAGACCTTGCGGGACGTGTTCGGCTGGTCGCGTCCGTTTGCGCCGGGGCTGATCAGCGCCGACGAACAGCGGCAACTGCAAGACGCCCAGGTGCTGGAAGCACGCGATGGCTTGCTGTATAGCCGGGTGCGCTGGTCGAGCCTGGATGGCTTGCTGTTTGCCCATTCGCAATTTCCCACCCAGGCCAATGATGCGGTGTTTTTCGGCCCTGACAGCTACCGCTTCGCCCAACTGATCCATACTCATCTGCAGCAGAACTTCACCGCCGTGCAGCGCGCCGTGGACATCGGTTGCGGCGCCGGTGTCGGTGCCATCGTGATTGCCCGCGCCCGCCGTGAAGCGCAAGTGCTGGCCGTGGACATCAACCCTCAAGCCCTGCGCCTGTGCGCGGTGAACGCCGCGCTGGCGGAGGTGGCCAACGTCGAGGTCAGCCGCAGCGACGTGCTGCAAGACGTGGTCGGCGACTTCGACCTGATCGTCGCCAACCCGCCATACATGGCCGATCCCGCCGAGCGCGCCTATCGCCACGGTGGCGGAACATTGGGCGCCGGGCTGTCGCTGCGTATCGTCGAGCAGGCCTTGCCCCGGCTCACACCGGGCGGCTCGCTGGTGCTCTATACCGGCGTGGCGATGGTGGACGGACGCGACCCGTTCCTGGAAGCGCTGGGGCAGTGGCGTGACTCAGCGGATTTCGGCTGGACCTACAAGGAATTGGACCCGGACGTGTTCGGTGAGGAATTGCTCACGCCGGGTTATCAGGACGTGGAAAGGATCGCCGTGGTGGCGTTGGTTGTAACCCGCATTGGCGCAGGTCTCGGCGGGGCTATCGGAGGGACTATCGATGAACAGGCGCATGAAGTTCGGCGTTGAAGAGGAGTATTTCATCACTGATTTGCAAACCCGTTGCATGCCGGGTGAGCCCCCCGCGCATGTGATCGCGGCGTGCCAGGCCGAGCTGGGCAAGCATTTCGCCCATGAAATGTTCCAATGCCAGGTGGAGATGGCCTCGCCCATCTTTCGCAGCCTGCCCGAAGCGGCCGATTACCTGGCCCAGGTGCGCAGCGGCCTGACCAAGCGCTTGGCCGAGCATGGCCTGGGCCTGCTCAGCGCGGGCTCGCATCCGATGGCCACCCAAGTGCTGCAGCCCACCGATGAGCTGCATTTCCAGCAATTGTTCGATGACTATCAGCGGGTGGCGCGGCGCAGCGTGCTCTCGGGCCTGCACGTCCACGTGGAAGTGCCCGCGACCCAGGACCGGGTGCGGGTGATGAATGAGATCCTGCCGTGGTTGCCAATGTTCTTGGCCCTGAGCGCGTCGTCGCCATTCTGGAACGGTGGCAACAGTGGTTTCAGCAGCTATCGACAAGTCGCTTGCGATGAATGGCCGCGCATGGGCGTGCCGGAGTATTTCGAAGATGAATCGGCGTTTGCCGGCTACGTGGACATGCTCATGCGCACCGGTTCCATTCGCCAGGCCAGCGATTGCTGGTGGGTGATACGACCTTCGTCACGTTATCCCACGCTGGAGCTGCGCATTTGCGATGCCTGCCCTCGGGCAGAGGACGTGCTGTGCCTGGTCTCGCTGTTTCGCCTGATGGTGGCCCATGCCGTCACGCTGCGCCGGCCCGGCGCCCACTACAGCCAGATGTCCCAGTGGATCCTCAAGGAAAACCGCTGGCGGGCCAAGCGCCACGGGATTCTCGCGGAGTTTATCGTCGAGGGGCAGGAGCAACCGATGCTGATCGGTGAATGGCTCACCCTGGCGGAGCAGACCTTCGGTGAAACCGCTGCCGAGTTGGGCGTCCAGGACGTGTTCAAGCAGGCCCGCCGGATCGTCCAGGAAGGCTCCAGCGCCGATCGACAGATCGTGCTCTACGAACAAGGCCTGCTACTGGGTGATTCGGTCGAACAGGCCTTGAGCCGCGTGGTCGATCAGTTGCTCGCGGAAACCGCCGGGATGCCCGTCGCCGATCCAGCGTTGCAGCAAGTGGCAGGTGGTCCATGAGCAGCAAGACCCTGGATGACTACAACCGCATGCGCGATTTCGCCGCCACCCCGGAGCCGGCGGCGAAACGCTCACGAAAATCGGCAAAAAGCGCCCATGCCCTGCAGTTCTGCATTCAAAAGCACGATGCCACGCGGCTGCATTATGACTTCCGGCTGGAGCTGGACGGCGCGCTCAAGAGCTGGGCAGTGCCCAAGGGGCCCTCCCTGGACCCGAAGGCCAAGCGCCTGGCCGTGCATGTCGAAGATCATCCGCTGGATTACGCGACGTTCGAGGGCAGTATTCCCGAAGGCCACTACGGTGCCGGTGACGTGATCGTCTGGGACCGGGGCGTCTGGATTCCCCAAGGGGATCCCCACGAGGCCTATGAAAAAGGCCGGCTCAAGTTCGAGCTGCAAGGCGAAAAGCTCAGCGGCCTGTGGAACCTGGTGCGTACCCACATGCCCGGCAAGCAAGAGCAATGGTTCCTGATCAAGCATCAGGACCCGGCCGCCCGCCCCGAGAGCGAATACGATGTGGTCCAGGCCGAGCCGGACAGCGTGCTCAGCGATCGCACCATCGTGCCCAAGCGCCGAGGCAAGGCCGCGGCGGCCAACGCGGTGAAAAAACCGGAAAAAGCCGCCCAGCCTAAATCACCGAAACGCACCTCGAAAACCACCCTCAGCGGCGCAGTCGCCGGGCCGCTGCCGGAAACCCTCAAGCCGGAGCTGGCGACGCTGGTGGAAAGCGCACCCGACGGCGAATGGCTCTATGAGATCAAGTTCGACGGTTACCGGGTCATGGCACGCATCGAAAACGGCGACGTCAGGCTGCTGACCCGCAACGGCCATGACTGGACCCACAAGTTGCCAAGACAGGCCGAGGCCTTGGCCGCGCTGGGGCTGGAATCGGCCTGGCTCGACGGCGAGATGGTGGTGGCCAACGACGACGGCGTGCCGGACTTCCAGGCCCTGCAAAACGCCTTCGAGGCCGGCAGCAGCGGCAAGATCGCCTATTACCTGTTCGACATGCCTTATCTCAATGGCATGGACTTGCGCAAAGTGCCGGTGCAAGAACGCCGGGCCGCCTTGGCCGCGGTACTGGAGCCCAACGAAAGCCCCTTGCTGCGGTTTTCCGATGCGTTTGAGGAAACCCCCGATGCGCTGCTCAACAGCGCCTGCCAGATGAGGATGGAAGGGCTGATCGGCAAGCGCGTCGGCAGTGCCTATGTGTCCAGGCGCAGCAATGACTGGATCAAGCTCAAGTGCAAGAATCGCCAGGAGTTCGTGGTGGTGGGCTTCAGCGATCCCAAGGGCGCGCGAAGTGCCTTTGGTGCCTTGCTGCTGGGGCTGCACGATGCCGACAGCGGCCAGTTGCGCTACGCCGGCAAGGTCGGCACCGGGTTCAACGAAACCACCCTTAAAAGCATCTACCAGCAGCTGTTGCCCCTGGAGACGAAAAAGCCCGCCGTGGTAAATCCGCCCACCGGCTACGAAGCCAAGGGCGTGCACTGGCTCGAACCGACGTTGTTGGCCGAGGTGGCTTTTGCCGAAATGACCAAGGAAGGCTCGGTGCGCCATGCGGTTTTCCATGGCTTGCGTGACGACAAGCCGGCCGAGGCCATTACCCAGGAGCTTGCCAAACCCGTGAAGAAAACCACCGCGACGAAGAAAACCAGCACCCAGGACGCGCCTGAAGCGACGCCGGCCAAGGGCAAGTCGAAGACAAAAGCCAAGACGCCGGCGATGGACGGCAAAGTGCGTATCACCCACCCGGACCGGGTCATCGACGCCAGCAGCGGCACCACCAAGCTGCAATTGGCCGAGTACTACGCCAGCGTGGCCGAATTCATCCTGCCGGAGCTGGCGGAGCGCCCGGTGGCCCTGGTCCGGGCGCCGGAAGGTATCGCCGGCGAGCTGTTTTTCCAGAAGAACCCCGAGCGCCTGGCGATTCCCGGCATCACCAGCCTGGACAAGGAGCTGACCGGGCAGCCGGTGATGATCATCAACAACGCCGAGGCGCTGATCGGCGCGGTGCAGATGAGTACGGTGGAACTGCACACTTGGAATGCCACGTCCGTCGACCTGGACAAGCCCGACCGTTTCGTACTCGACCTTGACCCGGACCCGGCGCTGCCCTGGAAAAGCATGGTCGAGGCGACGCAACTCACGTTATCGGTGCTCGATGAGCTGGGGCTCAAGGCGTTCCTCAAGACCAGCGGCGGCAAGGGCATCCATGTGGTGGTGCCGTTGACGCGCAAGCTGGGTTGGGATGAGGTGAAGGGCTTTAGCCATGCGATTGTCAGTCATATGGCCAAGTTGTTGCCGGACCGGTTCTCGGCGGTCTCCGGGCCGAAGAACCGGGTAGGGCGGATCTTTATCGATTATCTGCGCAATGGGCTGGGGGCTACCACCATCTGCGCGTATGCCGCTCGGACTCGGGAAGGGCTGCCGGTGTCGGTGCCGATTTTTCGAGAGGAGGTGGCTGAGCTCAAGGGGGCCAATCTTTGGAATGTGCACAATGTCCATGAGCGTCTGGCGGAGGTTGGGCACGAGCCTTGGGCTGGGCTTAAGAAGACCCGGCAGAGTATTACGGCTGAGATGCGTCGGCGTATTGGTATGAGGAAGATTTAAGGTATTGGGGTGTATATCCGTTACATCATGTGACTGAACCACCGCCATCGCGAGCAAGCTCGCTCCCACATTGGATCTTCAGCGGGCACGAAGTCCATGTACACCGTGAAATCTGTGGGAGCGAGCTTGCTCGCGATGAGGCCGGCACATCCAACATCTTTATTGCCTGAGAGCGCAGCCCGACTCAATAAACCTGCGAACGCAACAACTGCTCAATCGTATCAATCAGCTCATCATAGGAAACCGGCTTGCCAATGTGCTGATCAAACCCCGATTGCCGGGACTTCTGCATATCCACCGACGCCCCATACCCCGTCAACGCAATGGCCGGAATGTGTTTGACATGGGGCAACTTGCGCAATGCCTGCATCAGCTCATGCCCGTTCATCACCGGCATGCCCAAGTCAGAAATCACCACATCGAAACGGGCGTCCCGGGCGCTTTGCAAGGCCTCTTGCGGCAGGTCGAAGGCGAGGACCTGGGCGTCTTCCATCTCCAACAGCAGTTTGAGGGTATCCAGCACTTCGGGAGAGTCATCCACCAACAGCACGGTCAGGCCGCTCAGACGACCGGATTGCTCACTGCTGGGCGCTTGCTTGGCTTGTGGTTCTTCGAGCTTGCTCAAGGGCAAGCGAATGGTAAAGGTGCAGCCCTTGCCCAACCCATCGGACTTGACCTCCACGCTGCCGCCATGGGCCTCGGTCAACTGCCGCACCAGGGACAGGCCGATGCCCAACCCTTCGCGTTGATGGGTCGCGTGTTGGGTCTCGGCCTGGCCGAACAGGTCGAATACTTCGTTCAAATGCTCGGCCTCGATGCCCACGCCGGAGTCCTTGACGTCCAGTCGCGCCATGCTGCCGTCCTTGCTGGCGATCAACTGCACGCGGCCACCGTTGGGGGTGAACTTCAGGGCATTGTTCACCAGGTTCCAGATGACCTGCTCCAACCGGGTCGGGTCGGCGTTGACGATCAGCTCGCCGGGCCCCTCGGGCAATTCCAGGGTCACCTTGTTCGGGTGATTGTCATTGATCACCACCGTGTAGATATCCTGGAGCACCCGGCCCAGGTCCACGGCCTGGCGCTTGAGCTTGAGCTTGCCGGTGCGCACCCGGGCCACGTCCAGCAGGTCATCGATGATCCGTGCCTGGCTGGCCACGGCGTCACAGATGGTGTTGACGGCCTTGGCCGCGGCGCTGACGGTCTTGGTCACTGGCAAACGCCGCAACAACTCGGCGTTGAGCTGGATGAGGTTCAGCGGGTGCTTGAGTTCGTGGGACATGACTGCGAAGAACTCGTCCTTCAGGTGGCTGGTGTTCTGGGTTTCCATCAGCCGTTGGGTCTGTTCCTCGTGCAGGCGCTTGTGCCCGGTCAGGTCGCGGGCGATTTTCACGTAGCCCTGCTGGTGGTCGCCTTGTAGCAAGGTGACCTCGCCACTGCAGAAGAAGCGGCTGCCGTCCTTGCGCAGGTGCCAGCGCTCGTCCTCGCTACGCCCGTTGGTCCGGGCCAGCCTCAATTCGTTTTCCGGCACGCCGTCGGCGCGGTCCTGGGGCGAGAAGATGAAGTCGTAATAGGCGCCCTCGGCTTCGGCCTTGGAATGGCCGAAAATCAATTCGGCCCCGGTGTTCCAGCGGGTGATCACGCCATGTTCATCCAGCAGGATGATCGCGTAGTCCCGGGTGCTTTCGGCCACCAGTCGCATGCGTTCTTCTCCCAGGCGCAGTTCTTCTTCGGCCGCCCGGCGCTTGCTGATGTCGATGAAGGTCAACACCGTGCCGTCGATGTGGTCCTCGCTGGAGCGGTACGGCAGCAGCCGGGCGATGTACCAGCGGCCGTCGTTGCTGCTGACTTCCCGTTCGATCATGTTCAAGGACTCGAACACTTGCGTGGCGTCCGAAGCCATGTCGGCGTAATCCAGGCGATGGGTGATGTCCAGCAGCGAGCGGCCGGTGTCCACCGGCAGCATGCTGAAGATCTCCGTGGCCCTTGGCGTGAACCACTTGATGCGCACGCTGCGGTCGACGAACACCGTGGCGATGTCGGTGGAGGCGATCAGGTTGGTGAGGTAGTCGTTGATCTTGTCGGTTTCTTCGACCTTGGTCTTGAGCTCGTAATTGACCGTCAGCAGTTCTTCATTGATCGACTGAAGCTCTTCCTTGCTGGTCTCCAGCTCTTCGGTGGCCGAGCGCAACTCTTCGTTGATCGCCTGCATTTCCTCATTGGAGGCCTTGAGTTCCTCGCTGGAGACTTCGGCCTGCTCGATGGTGTCCTGCAGATGCAGTTTGGTGCGCTGCAGTTCCCGTTCAAGGTTGGAGAGGACCTGGTTTTCGGTCTGGTCGGTGTTGGATTCAAGCTGTTCGGCCGCGTCGACTTCCACCTCATCGAACACCACCAAGACAAAGTCACCGTCGGACTGGTCGTCGCGATAGGGCTGGGCCAGCAGATCCACCAGGAACCGTCGGTCATTCCGCTCGAGGTTGACCTGGCGCGACTTGACCGCCTGGCCACTTTGGTTGACTTGGAACAGGGTGGTGCGGATTTCCAGGCGCAACTGCGGATTGATCAGCGTCAGCAGGTTGCGCGACATCTCACCGCCGACATGGCGCAGGAAGCGACCGGCGCTTTCAGAGATGTGCAGGATGTCGGCGTTGGCGTCGACGATCATGCTCGGCGGCGCGGAGCGTTCGATGGCGCGCAGGTGGATGTCGGCAAACGACACCTTGCGTATCGGGGGGGCCAGGGGCGTCGTCGGGGAGGCCGTCGTGCGCACATAACCGCCGCGAGGCATGGTCGGTGTACGGCGGCTGCTGGCGGTGCCGTACTTGCTGCGGAAGATCCGGTTGCGCTTGTCCACTGGCGTAAACAGCTCATGGCAGGCATCGGCCGACTCCGACGAACCGAGGAACAGATAGCCCCCCGGTCGCAGGGCGAAGTGGAACATTTGCAGGATTTCGCGCTGGACCTCGCGGTCGAGGTAGATCAGCAGGTTACGGCAGACGATCAGGTCGATCTGCGAGAACGGCGGATCCGACAGCAGGTTGTGCTTGGCGAACAGCACCCGCTCGCGGATCTCCTTGCGCACGCGGTAGTTGTGGCCATCCTTAAGGAAGTATTGACGCAGCCGGGTCGGGGGCACGTCGGTGATGATCGCCTCTGGGTACGCGCCGTTACGGCCCGCAGTAATGGCGCGTTCATCGATATCGGTGGCAAACACTTGCAGCTTCGCGGGACTGGCGTCATGCACCAGTTGATCGCTGACCAGCATCGCCAGGGTGTAGGCCTCCTCACCGGTGGAACAGCCCGCCGACCAGACGCGTACTTCCTCTGGAGGCACGCTGCCGGGCTCGACGGGTTGGAGCAGGCTGGGCAGCACGTCCCGCTCCAGGGCTTCGAATGCCTCACGGTCACGAAAGAAGTTGGTCACGCCGATCAGCAGGTCGCCGAGCAAGGCCTTGGTTTCATCCGGATGGTTCTGCAGGTAGCTGTAGTAGGACGGTAAATCCGCCTGGGCGGTGACCTGCATCCGCCGTTCGATACGGCGCAGCACCGTGGCGCGTTTGTAGTGCTTGAAGTCATGGCCGGTACCGGCGCGCAGTTGCACTAGGATGTCATGCAGTGACTGCTCGGCCGCGGCGGCCTCGCGCTCGGAGGTCGGCGGCTGGGTGTGAATTTCCGGGTCATTGGCGGTGGGCAGGCGGATTGCCTGGGAGTTGTGCCACAGCTCCAGGAGCTTTTGCGGTATTTCCGCCACTGGCAGCACCAGATCGACCATCTGGGTATCGATGGCCGCCTGGGGCATGCCATCGAACTCGGCATCTGTCGGGGATTGGGCGATGGTCACGCCGCCTTGTTCCTTGATTCTCGACAGGCCCACGACGCCGTCGGAGCCGGTGCCCGACAACACCAGGCAAAAGGCCCTTTCCTTGTGCACATCCGCCAAGTCGCGGAAGAACAGGTCGATGGCCACGTGCCCGCCCTGGCGGGGTTCGGCCGGGGTGACATGCAGATAGCCGTCATTCATGTGCAGGCTTTGGGCGGGGGAAATCACGTAGACGTGGTTCTTGCGGATCGGCACCGTTTCGGTGACCTGCAGCACCGGCATCTTGGTCGTTTCCTGGATGATCTTGCCGGCCAGGCTCTGATGGTCCGGCGCCAGGTGCAGGACGATGACGAACGCCATGCCGTTGTCCTTGGGCATGTGCTCGAAAAACTGCTTGATGGCCTGCAAGCCGCCCGCCGAAGCGCCGATTCCCACCACCGGGAAGTTCAGGTCACTGGGGCTCAGCTCTCGTCGCTGTGGCACGTTGGGAGAGCGCTTGCTTGGCGATGACATAATTCTTGGCCTTAAAGGGCGGGGCAATCCAGTCCCGCCACATCGAATTCAGGGGGGCAAAACTCGCAGGATAATCCGGTTGCACAAAGATTGCGAAGACCGGGCACTGCAAAGCCGCCGTCACCGGCATTGTGCGCCCCGAAAACGCCCTCAGCCCACCGGCACACGCAGATATTCCGGCTGCAGGTAGTTGAACCAGAGCAGGATCATTTCCACCAGGATCGTCACCAGGACCAGCAAACCGACGCCCCAGACACTAGCCGAATACAGCAGGCCCTGTTCTTTCTTGAGGCCCATGAACTTGGGCAATCCGACGAACAGCAGGAAGGTCGAGTAGGCCGACGCCAGCAACAACACCGCCACGGCCAGCCAGCGGCTCGGATACAACCCGAAAAACCCGGCCAGGAAGTAGGGCGTGGCGGTGTAGGCGGCGAAACCAATGCATTGGTTGACCGTCGGACGCACCTCGAAGGTCCGGGACATCCAGCGGATGAACAGCCCCATCAGCGTGACGCCGACCACGATGGTCAGGTACAGCAGCGCACACAGCTGGAACGCGCTGGCACTGCTGAGTCGTACCGTTTCGTTTTCGGCCAGGCTCCAACCGGTCCAAGTGGTGCCGATGAACAGGCACACCGCTGGGATCAGCGCGAGCAACAGCAAGTGAGCCAGGTAGTGGCGTGGATGCGCCTGTTCCTGTTCGCGAATGTCGGCCCAGGCGAACTCAGGATGCGTGAACAGTTTGACGAAAGGTGCAGACATGACGACCTCCTGATCAGGACGGCCCCTGCATGAGGCCCATGTAGGTTTGAGGTACGGCTACAGACAGGGGTTTCATTTATTTCCAGGATCTGGCTGACGGTGCGATAAAGGGAATGAATCAAAACGGCAGGGGTCAACCCATCAGCATCCCTGAAGGACCGTTTGCCATGACTGTTGCCCAAACCCTGGTTGATTATCTGCGCGAACATGACCTGCGCCTGACCACGGCCGAATCCTGTACCGCCGGGCAGATTGTCACGCTGCTGGCCGAGGTGCCCGGCAGTGGTTCACTGATCGAAAGCGGCTACGTGGTGTATTCCCCTGAAGCCAAGCAGCGCTTGCTCGGTGTCAGCCCACGCACCATCGAGACGTTCAATCTCACCAGTCGGGAAGTCGCCGAGGAGATGGCTCTTGGTGCCTTGCGCGATGCCAATGCCAACGTAGCAGTGGCGACCACCGGCCTGCTCGGGCCAGAGGATAAGGACGGTATTCCCGCCGGCACCGTCTGTTTTGCCTGGGCGTTCGAGGTGAACGGCCAGCGCGCCTTGTTCAGTCGCCGCGAGCGGTTCTTCGGCAACCGCAGCCAAGTGCAATTGTGGGCCGCCGAATACGTGTTGCAGCAATTGCCCACTTTTCACCACCGCGCCGTGGCGGGTGAGCGTCGATAGGGGCCGACCATGACCGATCAAGACGAGCAGGACGATCACCGCAGCCGCCAATTCCCGGTGCGCGAAGACATGGTCTTCCAGCACAAGGTCTGGCGTTTTGAGCGAGTGGGCTGGTACGTATTGGTGCTGCTGGTGATCCTGACCTTGCTCGGCCTGTTTTCCCGAGGCCCGTTGAGCGACCGGGAGTTGTACAGCAGCGACGGTAGCCTGGGCGTTGAATACCAGGCGTTCCACCGCAACGGCTCCGCGAATGCCATGACCATCCGGCTCAAGGGCCAACCCAACGCCGTGCTGGAAGTGGCGTTGGGCGGCGATTGGCTGGAAGGTTTCGAGGTGCAAGCGCTGCAACCGCCACCGATGCGTTCGGCGGGCGCGGGGCAGGGCATGACGCTCTGGGTCCAAGCGGACAAGCAAGGCCAAGCCAGCCTGTATCTGTCATTGCTCGGCGAAGGGTTCGGCACCTATCACAGCCGCATCGCCACCCCTGGCGGTGCCACGGTCAGTTTCAAACAGTTCATATTTCCTTAGGTGACTTATGGATTCGGTACTGCGAGCCGCCGCGTTGTATGCGGCATTGATGGTGTTGTTCAAGATCGCCGGACGGCGTTCCCTGGCCGAGATCACCACGTTCGACTTCGTGTTGTTGATGATCATCGGCGAGGCCACTCAACAGGCGCTGTTGGGCGATGACTTCTCGATGACTAACGCGCTGATGGTGATCGTGACGCTGATTGCCATCGATGTCGGTTTTTCATTGCTCAAGCTGCGCTCCCAATGGGTTTCACGGCTGATCGATGGCGGCCCGACCATCATCGTCGAGGACGGGCGCATCCTCCGTGGTCGGATGCGCCATGCGCGGTTGATCGAGGCGGACATCATGGAGGCCGCGCGCTCCAGCCAAGGCATCGAGACCCTGGAGCAAATCAAGTTTGCGATTATCGAGCGTAACGGGAAGATTTCGGTGATTGCCAAGGAGCCGTCCTGAGCACCGTCACTAGACACTTTTTGTGGCAAGGGGGCTGTTGTGGCGAGGGAGCTTGCTCCCGCTGGGTCGCGAAGCGGCCCCCAACGACCAGACAACTCGGTGTTGGCAAGAATTGAGGGGCTGCTTCGCAGCCCAGCGGGAGCAAGCTCCCTCGCCACAGGTAAAACACAGGTAAAACGCAGGTAAAACATTGCGCTTTGCTTAAAGCATCGGCTTGCCCCCGGTAATCCCATAACGGGCCCCGGTGATGTAGCTGGCTTCGTCCGAGGCCAGCAGCACATAGATCGGCGCCACCTCAACCGGCTGGCCAGGACGGCCAAGGGGTGTCTGGGAGCCGAAATTCTGCACTTCTTCCTCGGGCATGGTCGCCACGATCAGCGGCGTCCAGATCGGTCCCGGCGCCACGCTGTTCACCCGGATGCCCTTGGGCCCGAGCATTTGCGCCAGGCCGCCGGTGAAGTTGGCGATGGCGCCCTTGGTGGTGGCATAGGCCAGCAGCGTCGGCTTGGGCATGTCGGAGTTGACCGAGGTGGTGTTGATGATCGAACCACCAGGCTTCATGTGCGGCACGGCGGCCTGGCAGATCCTGAACATCGCCGTGATATTGATATCGAAGGTGCGCACCCATTCCTCGTCGGGAATTTCCTCGAGGGTTTCGTGAGTCATCTGGAACGCGGCGTTGTTGACCAGGATGTCGATACGCCCGAAGCGGGCGACGGTTTCATCGACGATCTTGCGGCACAGGCCTTTGTCCGCCAGGTCACCGGGCAGCAACAGGCACTGGCGTCCGGCTTGTTCGACCCAGCGCGCGGTTTCCTTGGCGTCTTCGTGCTCGTCCAGGTAGGCAATCGCCACGTCCGCGCCTTCACGGGCGAAGGCTATGGCGACGGCGCGACCGATGCCGCTGTCGGCGCCGGTGATCAGGGCGATCTTGTTCGCCAGGCGTCCGGAGCCGGTGTAGCTCTGTTCACCGCAGTCCGGGTACGGATCCATTTTGCGCTGGGTGCCGGGTACCGGCTGGCTTTGTTTCGGAAAAGGCGGGAAAGGGTAGTCGGCCATTGTCGTTCTCCAGTTGGGTTGCGATGGAGGGTGGACTTTGGGGTGTCGGGCGGAGTTCGGTCGGATTGTCCGGTCAGTCGATGAGCGTGACGAGGGCTGTTTCGTCGGTGAATAGGCGGCATCGGGCGAACATTGGAGGTTGCGGTATTCTCCAACCCACGTACGGATTTGAAAGAGGAGCAGGGCCATGTTCAGCCACATCCAGATCGGCGCCCGCGACCTGCCGAAAATGGTCGCTTTTTATGACGCAGTCCTCGGCTGCCTGGGACTGGAGCGCATGGCGAGCGAAAACGACTCGGGCCCGCCGGGGGAAGGCTGGCGCCAGCCGGGCAAGCACTGGCCCCAGGTGTTTGTCCAACTGCCGTTCAACGGCTTGCCCGCGACCTGGGGCAATGGCATGCAAGTGAGCTTCGCCGCCGACTCCCCGCAAACCGTCCGCGCTGCCTGGGAACAGGCGATGGCCATGGGCGGTACCGACGAAGGCCCACCCGGTCCGCGGCCGCAATATTGCGAAGGCTATTTTGGCGCGTATTGCCGCGATCCGGAGGGGAACAAGCTGTGTTTTGTTTATGCGCCGGATATGCAGGAATAAAGCGCCGATCCAACGCGCGCAGAAGCCCCTGTGGCGAGGGAGCTTGCTCCCGCTGGGCTGCGCAGCAGCCCCCTCAATTCTCACCAACACCGAGTTGTGTGGTCGTTGGGGGCCGCTTCGCGACCCAGCGGGAGCAAGCTCCCTCGCCACAGAGGCTTCTGCGTCGCCGGTTGGATCAACCCCTGGCTTTCAGGCTGCGCTCCATCCGCGCAATCCCTTCCTCCAGCAGCGCCCGCGGGCAGCCGAAGTTCAGGCGCACGAACTGCCCGGCATCGTCACCAAAATCCAGCCCGGCACTGAGCCCGACCTTGGCTTCCTTCAAGAAGAATCCTTGCGGGTCATCCAGCTCCAAGCCTGAACAATCCAGCCAGGCCAGGTAAGTGCCCTGGGGCACGGTCATGGTGATGCCCGGCAGGCGAGTGTTCACCGCCTCGACCAGGTAATTACGGTTGGCTTGCAGGTAGGCTTTGAGGGCTTCCAGCCACGGGCCGGCCTCGCTGTAGGCCGCGCGGGTCGCTTCCAGGCCCAGGGCATTGACGCTGTCGACCATGCCTGCCCGGGCGCTGTTGACCCGTTCGCGCAGCTTGGCGTTCTGGATGATCGCGAACGAGGTTTTCAGCCCCGCGATGTTGTAGGCCTTGCTGGCGGACATCAGGGTGATGGTGCGCTCGGCAATCTCGGGGCTGAGGGACGCAGTCGGTATGTGCACGCGACCGTCGAAGCACAGTTCGGCATGGATCTCGTCGGAGATGATCCAGGCGTCCTGCGCCAGGCAAATGTCGGCCACGGCCTGGAGTTCTTCACGCTCGAACACTTTGCCCAGCGGGTTGTGGGGATTGCTCAGCAACAAGGCGCCGCCGCCCTGCAACGCTTCGCGCAACGCGGCCAACGGCGTATGGAACTCACCGTTGACCGGGGTGAACGGCAATTCCACTTTGTTCAACTGCCAGTGACCAGGGGCGTGGCGCAGCGGCGGGTAGTTGGGCACCTGCACCACGACGTTCTGCCGGGGTTCCACCAAGGCATGCAGCGCCATGTTGAAACCTGGCTCGACGCCGGGCAGGAACACGATCTGCTGAGGCTCGACGCGCCAGGCGTACTTGCTCCACAGGTCAGCCGTGATGGCTGCACGCAGATCGTCCTGGGCGACGCTGTAGCCGAGCATCGGATGTTCGAGGCGCTTGTGCAGTGCGTCAATGACCATCGGCGGGGCGGCGAAATCCATGTCGGCCACCCACATCGGCAACACATCCGCCGGGTAGCGGCTCCATTTGGTACTGCCGGTGCCGTGGCGCTCCAATACGGTGTCGAAATCGAAAGTCATGGGGGTTCCATCAGTCAGTCATGAGATGGCGGACATCATAAAGCAAAGGCCGCTGAGAAAAGCTTGGTGGCGCAGTGCCACTAATTGATGATAATCAGTTAAAGTTCCCTCTCGAAACGCCGCTAAGCCATTTACGGCATTTGGTAACGGACCTCCAAGTCTTTGAAAAGGACGACCCCCATGACATCGCCCGTGCGCTTTAACGACCACCACCGTAAAGCCGACCGCATCATGCTGGGGCTGCTTTGGCTGGCGCTGCTGTATTCCCTGCCTGGCCTTCCTGCACTCGACGTTCACCCAGGCGTTGCTGGTGGGGGCGACCACCTGCGTGGCGAGCACCGGGCTTTATCGCGTCCTGGCGGGCACGCGGGCCATGCGCTGCGTCATTGCGGTGGCGTTGATGGTCATGGCGGCGCTGCATATCAACCAGACCCACGGCGTGACCGAGTTCCACTTCGGGATCTTCGTGCTGCTGGCCGTGTTGACGTTCTACCGTGACTGGCTGCCGATTGTCGTGGCCGCCGCCACCATCGCGGTTCATCACCTCAGTTTTCACTGGCTTCAACACCAGGGTTATCCGGTGTTCGTCATGGAGACTCACGGCGGCTGGTCGATGATCTTCCTCCACGCGTTCTACGTGGTGGTGGAAAGCGTGATCCTGATTTACCTGGCGAACCAGAGCCTGGCCGACGCCACGGAAAACCAGGAGGTGCTCGACAAGGTATTGGCAGCGGCCGCTCAGTTGAGCCATGACACCGACAGGCAGCGCGGTGAGGGCGCCAAGGTTTCTTCGAGCGAGCGTTTCGATCATTTCCTCCAACAGGTCACCCAACTGGTGGACGGTGTGGTGCGCGACACCCGCAACCTCTCGGACCTGGGCCAGGACTTGTCCCAGGTTGGCCAGACCCTGGAAACCGGCGCCCGCCACCAACTCGATGAAGTGGCACAGATGAGCGGTGCGATCGGCCATCTGGTCCAAGCCATGGAGAACATCGCCGGCCACGTCGACCAGACCTTGCTGCGTGCCGGCCAGGCCAATGAGCAGGTCAACCGCGGACGCAGCACGGTTGACCAGACCCGGGAAGAGATCGTCGAGCTGGCAGGGCGCATCAACCTGACCAACGACACCGTGCAGGTGCTGGCCGAGCAGGCCCAGCAAATCGGCCAGGTGCTGGATGTGATCAACGGCATCGCCGAGCAGACCAACCTGCTAGCCCTCAACGCCGCCATCGAAGCCGCCCGTGCCGGCGATCAGGGCCGCGGGTTCGCGGTCGTGGCCGACGAGGTCCGCACCCTGTCACAAAAGACCTCGACGTCCACCACCGAGATTCAACAGATCATCGCCAAGCTGCAACAAGGCAGCCGCCAGGCCGCCGCCGCGATGCAAGACAGCCGCGACGGGGTAGAACGCTGCGTGTCCGCCAGCCAAATGGCTTCGCAACTGTTGCATGCCGTGGTCGAAGACATCGCCGTGATCAACCATTTCAACGACCTGATTGCCAGCACCACCCAGGAGCAATCCCAGGCGTCGATAGGCATTAGCCAGCGTCTGCAAAGCGTGCAGGCCGTGGCCGAACGCAACGCCGACAACATCGGCGTCCTGACCCGCAGCAGCCAATGCTTGCCACCGTTGGCGGAGCGATTGGCGGTGCTGGGGCAGGCGTTTCATGGGAAATCCGGGGCGGCCTGAGCGCAGGACTTACCGCCTACATACCGGTAGAAAACGCCGGAGGCTGTTCAAGGGCCCGCCTTATCTCGCGACATGCAACGTCGTACTGGCTGAGCAGGCGCAACGCCCAATCAGCACGTTCGCGAATGCGCTTGTCGTCTTCGTTGGCCGGCGCCTGGTCATTGAACATCGATTCCACGTTTCGAATGATCAGGTGTTCAGGCAAATAAAGGAGCCGGCAATTCTTGTAACTCGACGCACGCAACTCGGCGATCGGGTACGCGCCGCCCAGGCCCGCCGAGACACCCACCAACAGCGCGGGTTTGTGCCCGAGCTCGCTGATCCCCGCGTACAGGAAGAAGTTCTTCAGCGCCGGGCAGGCCATGCCGTTCCATTCCGGACTGATCACGATCAGCGCCGTCGCTTTGGCAAGGATCGTTTGTTGAGCGGGCCACAGCTGGTCGCGGTCTTGTTCCGGCCAAAGCGGCAGTCGGCTGGTGGCCAAGTCAATCAAGTCGCTGGCCTCCCACAGGTTCAGATCTGTCAGTCGCTGTCGCAGATGATTTGCCACTTTGAGCGACTGGCTGCCCGCCCGATTGGAACCCGACAGCACGACGATACGGCGGCTCACGGCGTCACCTCCGGTTGGACGCGGGTCTTGGGCGCGGTACGGCGAGCGCGTACGACGGGCCAGAACAATTCTTCTTGCCAACTGATCGGCGACAGATGCTCGATGCCGTAGGCCGGCGGACGTCGGCGCGTGATCTTTGCGGTCCCAAACAAGACGTCCCATAGAAACAGCAGGTTGCCGAAGTTGCCTTTGTAATGGGTGACACCGTCCTCGGCCGTCAAGCCATGGTGGGCCGAGTGGGTGGCCGGGGTCGAAATCGTCCGCTCCAGGATCCAGACCAGGGGCCGCAACACGCGAACGCCATACAATTTGTCATCCCAGGCCACGCTGCTGTGCGCGGCGAAAATGACGGTCATCTTGATGATCAAATAGACGTAGTAGACCGGCGCAAGGCCCAGGTAGATCAGCATGCCGGACAGCCAGATACCGGGCATGAGCAGGTAGTAGAAGCTGTTGTTGCGGTAAACGATCCGGACACTCATGTAGGGCGCGGAGTGATGGGCACGATGCAGTGCGTAGAGGGCGGGCACCCGGTGGGTCAGGCGATGCCACCAGTATTGCGTCATGTCGTCCAGCAGCAGGAACAACACGAAACCCGCGGCCCAAGGGATTGCCACCAGCGCATCCTTCATCTGCGGGGCAGCCAGGCCGAGCAGCTTGCCGCTCAGCCACATGACAGCAGGGAAGGTGATTGCCACCAGGATCCCGGAGCCGATGACTTCAATCAGTACGTCACGCCTGCCGGCCGATGACTGGCGCAAGGCCGAGCAAGCAAGTTCCAGCAAAATGAAGGCGAGGAATATCCCGGCCACGACAGCGGAAGGATTATTGGCGAGCATTGTTGTATTCATGGCACTCTCGATTAAGGCCCCAGCGGGCAATGCCATTTCATTAGAAGCCAGCGAGTCAGCCCTCCCAATGCGCGAAACGGACAGAATCGAGCGAGAAGCGGTCAATCGCTCACCCCAACGCTTTCACCGGGGCAAATTGGGCCAGGTGCTGGAGCGTTTCCTGGACAGTCATGCGGGCGGGAAGCACAAGGACTACAACCTGATCGAACTGGATCAGCTCTGGCGCGAGGCTGCACGGGTCGATCCGGCGATCGGCTTGAACTTGTTCGGGTTATTCACGCCGCAGGACTGGCACGTCCTGGCCTACCTTTGCCTGTACAGTCCTGACGTCCTCTCGGCCATGCAGCTCTGGGCGCGGTACGCACCGCTGGCCGCTGACACCGACACGGTGCGCTTGGTCAATGATGAGAACGGCCTGGGGGTCGAGTTGAATGTCGACGCGCCGGGTGATCTGGCGCGGTATGTGGTCGAGCACTACGGCGTGATGGCCATTACGCAACTACGACAAGGAACGGGGAGGGACGTACAACCGGTTCTCGCCCAATTCGCCCATTCGCGACCCTCGTACTACCTCCAGTACAGCCACTGGTTCGGCGACCGTGTCGAGTTCGATTGCACGGTCAACTGTTTCTACTTCGATGCCCCCAGCACACGTCTGCCGATGCAAACGCGTCATCACGGACTGCTGGAGCTGCTGACTCAGGAACTCGACCGTCGGTTGGCCACGCATCGCCACTTCAGCGGTTGGTCGGCCCGGCTCGCCGAGGGCGTTCGACAATCGCTGGCCAAAGGCGAGACGCCGACGTTGGTGGATCTGGCGCACGCGCTGCACCAGACGCCCAGGACGCTGCGCCGGCGCCTTGAAGAACAAGGCACGACCTTCAGGCAATTGCTCGACCAGGTGCGCGCCGAACTGGAGCAACTCCTGGAAATGCAAGGCGAACCTAAAGCGCAGATCGCCGCCCAACTGGGCTACAGCGATACGACCGCCTATCTGCATGCACGAAACCGGTGGCGTGCGGTGAAGTAAGCCACTCCGCGTATTGCAGGCGTGTGCACATCGTGGCGAGGGAGCTTGCTCCCGCCGGGGTGCGAAGCGCCCCCAAAACCCGTGGAGCGGTCAACCTGGCGCACCACGTTGACCGCTCCACGCCCATCACGCCAATTTGAACGGCAACTCACGCAACGGTTTACCCGTCAGGCTCGCCACCGCGTTGGCAAACGCGGGGGCCAACGCCGGCAGGCCGGGTTCGCCCATTCCCGTGGGTGGCTCGGCGCTGGGCACGATGTGGACGGCGAACTCCGGCATGTCGGTAATGCGCGGCACGCTGAAGTCGGCAAAATTGCTCTGTTGCACCACGCCGTCCTTCAGGGTGACGGCGCCACCGGGCAGGCACATCGACAGGCCCATCAGTGCCGCGCCTTGGACCTGGGCCTCGACGCTGCGTGGGTTGACGACCAGGTTGCAATGCACGCCGGCGGTCACGTTGTGCAGCACTGGACGGCCATCCTGTACGGAGGCTTCGACCACGTAAGCCACCACCGAACTGAACGACTCGTGGACCGCCACGCCCCAGGCACGGCCCGCCGCTAGCTGGCGCTTGCCGTACTCGCTCTTGTCCACCGCCAACTGCAGCGCTTCGCGATGGCGTGGGCTCTGCTCGCCAAACAACTTCATCCGGTACGCCACCGGATCCTGTTTGGTGGTGCGGGCGATCTCGTCGATCAACGTCTCCATCACAAACGCCGTATGGGTGGAGCCCACGCTGCGCCACCACAGTACGGGCACGTTGAGCTTGGGATGATGAACCGTCAGGCGCATGGGCAGCGGATAGGGGTTGCGCATGCCCTCGGTGGCGGTCGGGTCGATGCCGTTCTTTACCCGCCCGCCAAATACGGTACCGGTGATGATCGATTGGCCCACCAGGGCGTGGTCCCAGGCGAGGACCTTGCCGCTGTCGTCAAAACCGATACGCGCACGGTGCAGATGCATGGGGCGGTAGTAGCCGCCCTTGATGTCGTCTTCCCGGCTCCAAAGGGTGCGGATAGGGGCATTGACTCCCGCCGTGCGGGCGGCCTTGGCGACTTCGCAGGCCATTACCACGAAATCGTTGGTGGGCACGCCGCGCCGGCCAAAGCCACCGCCAGCGGTCTGTACGTTGACCTGGATCTGCTCGGGCTTGAGGTCCAGTACCTTGGCGGCCGCGGCAGCGTCGCCGCCGGGGAACTGCGTGCCGACCCACAGTTGAGCGCTGTCCTGGGCGAGTTGCACCGTGCAGTTCAGGGGCTCCATCGGGGCGTGGGCGAGGTAGGGAAACACGAACTCGGCGTCCAGTTGATGCGGTGCGCTGGCCAGCGGCGTCATATCGGCATCGAAGTGCAACGGGCCGGGCTGGCTGGCCAGCTCGCGGTATTGAGCCAGTTGTTTTTCGCTGTCGACTTTTTCCACGGTAGAAGTGTTCCATTCCACCTTCAGTGCATCCCGGGCCAATTTCGCCTGCCAGTAACCGTCGGCGACCACGGCGACACCTTCGGCGCCGCCGTCCAGCGGCACGCGCAACACGGCTTTGACGCCTTTCGTGGCCCGCGCGGCGCTGTCATCCAGGGAGGCAATCCTGGCGCCGAACACCGGTGGTCGAGCGACGACCGCCGTGAGCTGCCCCGGCAGGTGCATGTCGATGCCGAAATCCTGTTGGCCGCTGCTCTTGGCCTTGGCATCGATGCGGGTGGTGGCCTGGCCGATGATGCGGAAATCCTTGGGATCCTTGAGCGTGATCTGCTCAGGCACAGGCATCGCCATGGCGGCTTCGGCCAGTTCGCCGTAGCTCGCCTTGCGGCCCTCGGGCCCGAGTACCATGCCGGCCTGTGTACGCAGGCTCGCCACGTCCACATTCCAGCGGGCGGCAGCCGCACTCAACAGCATGGCGCGCGCACGGGCGCCGAGTTCGCGGTACTGGGTGTAGCTGTTCTTGATCGTGTTGGAGCCACCGGTGAGGTGAATGCCGAAGGCCGGGTCCATGTAGGCGGCGTCGTTGCTGCCGTTGCGACTGCGCACCAGGCTCCAGTCGGCATCCAGTTCCTCGGCGAGAATCATCGGCAGGCCGGTCTGTACGCCCTGGCCGAACTCCAAGCGGTTGATGGTCACCGTGACTTCGCCATTGGGCGCGATCTGGACGAATGCGGAGGGTTGCTGGGTCGGCTTGAGCGACGTTACCGCAGCGCCATTGGCCTCCTGCGCCAAGGCCAGGTGCGGGAACGCGCCCAAGGCCAGCCCGCCGATGCCGACGATCTTGAGAAAACTGCGCCGGGGCAGGGCTGCTGGGCCGTCAACCTCGCCGCGTTCGAGCATCTGTTGCAAGGCGCGGGGGAGCTCGTTCGGGAATATCTCGTTCAACATGGTCGGCTCCGATCAGGCAAGGGTCTTGGCGGCATCAGCCACCGCGGCGCGGATACGGGCGTAGGTGCCACAGCGGCAGATATTGCCGGCCATGGCCGAGTCGATCTCGGCCACCGTGGGCTGCTTGCCCTTGGGCTGGGCCTTGAGGAAAGCCGTTGCGCTCATGATCTGGCCGCTCTGGCAGTAGCCGCATTGCGCCACGTCGTGCTTGACCCATGCGTCGTGCACGGCGCTACCCACCGGATCGCTGCCGTTGGTGGCCGCTTCGATGGTGGTGATCTTCTTGCCCTCGGCGGCGGCAATGGGCGTCACGCAGGAACGAATGGCCTGGCCGTCCAGGTGCACGGTGCAGGCACCACACAACGCCGCGCCGCAGCCGAACTTGGTGCCGGTCATGCCCAGCGTATCGCGCAGGGTCCAGAGAATCGGGGTGCCAGGGTCTACGTCGACCGTGTATTCACGGCCGTTTATGTTCAGGGCGCTCATAGGGGGACCAGCTCCAGATGGTTTGGCTCTGGTTAACTATAGGAAGGAATGATTGGGGTGGGTTGCACGATCCGGGCTGATTCTTGCCTGATCTTGCAAACCAACCCGGGATATCAGTCTCCAACCGTAGTAGAACCCTGTGGCTAGATGCTCTGGGCAAAGCCATGGCGTTCTGCGGACCACACCACGGCCAACGTCAGCAGCAGGAGAACGATCAAGACCGGCGCAAACGCCACGACCCCCAAGTGATCGAGCAGCAGACCACCGACGATCCCGCCGCCGGCAATGGCGAGGTTCCAGGCCGTGACCAGCATGGACTGGGCAAGATCCGCCGCGTCCCCAGCCGTCTTGGCGATGGCCGTCTGGAACAGTGTCCCAGCCCCTCCGAAAGCGATTCCCCACGCCGCCACCGCGACATAAACCGCTGCAGGCGTGTCGCTCATGGCGCCAAGTGCCAATGCCGCGAGGGCGAACAGCACCGTGCCGGCCAGCGTCAACGCCCGCAGGTGGCGATCGATCAGCACGCCGACGACCCAGATCCCCAGCAACGACGCGACACCGAAGACCAGCAGGACGAGATCTATCCGCTCGCCCAGGCCCGCCGTCGTCAAAAACGGCGCGATATAGGTGAAGAGAATGTTGTGCGCCAGGACAAACGCCAGCACCACGAACAACACCGAGCGAACGCCCGGAAGGGTGAAGACCTGACCCAAGGCAAGGCGCTTATGGGTGGCTTGTCCAGGGTAGTCGGGCACCTTGAGACGGACCCAGACCATCAAGGCGACGGCGAACACGCTCATGATGGCGAAGCTCATCCGCCAACCGATCAGGTTGCCGAGCAGCGTGCCGGCGGGCACGCCCAGGGATAACGCCAAGGGCGCACCTACCATGGCAATCGCAATGGCCCGGCCTCTCTGGTGCTCGGGCACCATGCGCGCGGCGTAGCCGGCCAGCAAGGCCCACAGCAACCCGGCCGATACGCCACCCAGCAAGCGCGCGACCATCGTCAAACCATAGTGGGTGGAAAGGGTCGTGACCGTGTTGGCAACGGCGAAACCGGCAATGGCCAGCAACAACAGCGACCTGCGCCGCATGCCTTGAGTCGCGGCGGTCAGCGGTATGGCTGCCAGCAAGGAACCTATGGCGTAGACCGTGACCAACTGGCCGGCTAGGGATTCGGAGATCGCCAGCCCTTGGCTGATCTGTGAGAGCAGGCCGGCGGGCAAGGCTTCGGTGAGTATCGTCACGAAGGCGGCGAGCGCGAGGGCAAACAGTGAACCGATGGGGAGCGGTGCGGTGTCTTGAGCAACCTCTGCATCGATATGGGTATTGGCAATCGTCATGGGGCACCTGCCTGAAGCGCTGATAAGTGTCGAACACGGTAAGTGCGCCTCTTTTGCAAGACAAGAATGCTAGAGTGCTGAACACATCGGAAAAAATGTCCGCAATGGAGGCTGGCTTGGAATCACTGAGCGGGATTGATTTTTTTGTGCGTGCGGCCGAAACCCGCAGTTTTTCAGAAGCGGGCAGGGCGCTGGGCATTTCGTCTTCGGCGGTGGGCAAGAGCGTGGCGCGGCTGGAGGAACGGCTGGGGGTACGCTTGTTTCATCGCAGCACGCGCAGTATCACGCTGACGGCGGAAGGTGCGCTGTTCCTCGAACGTTGCCGGCGCATTCTCTGCGAAGTCGAAGCGGCCGAACAGGAGTTGTCGCAAACCCGCGAAGCACCCCGGGGCAAGCTGCGCGTGAGCTTGCCGCTGGTTGCGGATCTGGTCATGCCGACGCTGATTGCCTTCATGCGTCGCTACCCCAGTATCGAACTGGATCTGGATTTTTCCGACAGGCTGGTGGACATCATCGAGGAAGGTTTCGATGCGGTCATTCGGACCGGAGAACCGAACGACTCTCGGCTGATGTCTCGCCCGTTGGGTACGTTCACCCTGGTTGTGGTCGGGTCGCCCCGGTACTTCGCCGAACACGGCACCCCCCAGGTGCCGGCGGATCTGCTGCGTCATGCCTGCCTGCTGTATAAATTCCCCAGCACTGGCAGGATGCAAGTCTGGCCGGTAAACGGGGATGGGGCGCCGGATCTCAATTTGCCGGCGACCCTGGTCTGCAACACCACCGAGGCGTTGCTGCATGTCGTGCACGATGCGTTGGGGATTGCTTGCGTGCCGGACTTCACCGTGCGTGAAGCCATCGCCAGCGGTGAGCTGGTCACCGTCCTGGATGACTTCAACCGGTATCAGAACACCTTCCGCATGCTCTGGCCTTCCAGCAAACATTTGGCGCCGAAACTGCGGGTGTTCATCGATTTCATGAGCAGTGAATTATTCAAGTGACGCTTGGGCGCTTTTGTGGCGAGGGAGCTTGCTCCCGCTTGAGCGCGCAGCGTTCATCGCTTTTTGGGGGCCGCTGCGCGCCCCAGCGGGAGCAAGCTCCCTCGCCACAGGACCGTGCCGTTCTCGAAGCCCTCGTGGCCCTGTAGCTGAACCACCGCCATCGCGAGCAGGCGCAACATTCAGGTCTATCCCAGCCCCTCGTGGGAGCGAGCTTGCTCGCGAAGAGGGCAGCCAATCCAACACTCATTTAGCTGGACCACCGCCATCGCGAGCAAGCTCGCTCCCACAGGGGAATCAAGGCGCCTTGTTCTCGACCAGGCAGTTCCCACCATCCACCACGATGACTTCGCCAGTGAGGTAGCTGGCCTCTGCCGACGCAAGGAAAGCCACCAATGCCGCCACCTCCTCGGGACGTCCGGCCCGGCCCATCGGCGTGTAACCGGCTGCCTTGGCTTCCTCGTCGGTGGTCGAGCCCGTGGCGATCCAGCCGGGCGCGACGCTGTTGACAGTGATCCCTTGCTGGGCGACTTCCAGCGCCAGGCTCATGCTCATGCCAACCATTGCGGCTTTCGCGGCGCTGTAAGCCGCTTCACCGGGGTTGCTGCAGCGGGTGCCGGTCGTGGAACTGATGTTGACGATGCGCCCGTAACGACGCGCCCGCATGCCGGGCAGGACCGCCCGCGTAAGCAGAAAGGCCGTGGTGAGGTTTCGCGCCAATGTCAGGTTCCAGGTGTGCAGGTTCATGGTCGCCAGGTCGGAAAAAAACTCCGGACTGCCTTGCATGGCCATGCCTGCGTTGTTCACCAGAATATCGACCTGCCCCCAGACGGACTCCGCCCACGCCATAAACTCATGGACCTGGTCTTCATCGGTAAGATCGAGCGCCCGTCCTTCGACGTCGAACCCTTCGGCACGCAACTCTGCGACGCGTTCGAGGATGCGTGCACTGCTGGCGGTGATGATCAGTCTGGCACCGGCGGCACCCAACCTGCGGGCGATTGCCATGCCGATTCCGACCTCACTGCCAACCCCACTGATGAGTGCCACGGGGTTCTTTCCGATGACGTGCGGCATGGTGCCTCCAAAGGGTGTAAATGATTGCCGGGGGGCGCAGCGCTATACAAACACCCTGATCATCGCCCGAATGCCGCAGTCATCCCCAACAAGCGCTTTTGCCGCCAGGCCGGTGCGCTGGTGGGGAAAAGCGCTTCGGTGGGACGAAAGCGGGCGAGGCCGCAGGCGGCGGCGATGCGCTGGCTTTGCTGGCCGTGGACCAGGGCTTGCTGGAAACTGTGTTCGCCATGGGCCAGCCCCAGCATATAACGAGTACCCACCTGGAAATCGCCACCATTGGCTTGCCACCAGCTTTCGATTAGCTGCGGGTCGGGCCAGGGCAGGTTTTCATCGGGGTCCATGGTCACATTGGGATCTTCGGGATTGTCGTTCGGGCCTGCATCGAAATCCGGCAGGGCCTGCAGTTCCAGGTCGAGTAGCGCCAGGTCCGCGCCAGTGATCAAGCTGAAGGCTTCGCCGGCGACGCGGGCATGGGGCAAGTCGCTCATCTGCTGGATCAACCAGGGGACGCAAACCGGATCGCCCAGCAGCCCAAGGGCCTGGATGCCGATGCGCCGATCCCTGGGATCCTGTACCCATTGGCGTATCCAGGCGATGCTGGGCTCGCGCTCCTGCCAGGCCAGCAACACGCAAAGCGCCCGGTATTGAAATTCGCCCGGTCGTTCGGCAAATGTGCGCAGAGGTTCCAAGGCCTGCTGATCACCCATTTGGGCGGTGGCCCAATTGGCCCAGAAGCGCGTGGCGGCGTCTTCATGCTGACGGTGGGCACGAATCGCCGACAGCAGGTCACGACGACGTAGCTCGCCAGCGGTGCGGGCGGCACGTGCCTGCACGCTTGGGTCGGCGTCGGACAGTCCGGCCAGTAGGGCAGGGCCTGGGTCGTGGCGATGCATGCCACAGGCCGCAAGGCCGAGGCGACGGAAAAGGGGCTCGGGAGAGGCGAGCATGCGTTCGATCCAGGGCGATACCCGGTCCCAGTCGAGCCAACCCAGGGCCATCAGGTAACCGCGCTCGGTTTCCAAGGCGCTGCGCAAATGCGCGCTGAGCCGCGACAGCGCTTTGCCATTGGCCGTCTCGAAAGCCAGCACCACGCCGGCGAACATTTCGCCGACAGCGTGCGGGCCGAGCTGGGCCAGTAGCGTTTCCAGGCCGCCAGGGGCGGCGATTCGCAAGCCGTCGAGGTGAGCGTCGAGGCGGTTATCGAGGTTGTCTAGGTGGGCGATGTCGTAATGCGGTGCGCGCAGGGCATAGTCGCGCAGGATGGCGAGGAAGCTGGCTTCTTCGGCGTGTTGGTCCAAAACAATGGAAGTGACTGGCATGTTGAATGTTCTGCCTCCAGCGGTTCTTCGACAGGAACCTTCGAATGACTGGCCAGACGTTGGGCTCCCAATTGCTACGTGCCCTTGGCACGCGTCACTTCATGATCGTTTGCCATTGATCATCGCGGATCAACCCAATCGTCCTGTCCGCAAAGGACCATACCCCTTCGTTGCTGCTTCGAAGCACTGTGAACTGGAGGTCTGCTTCCTCTATATCCAAGGCAATCAACGTCTGTCCGACGACTTTGTCCACACCGGCCAAATGCGCTGCATATATTTCATCGTGATAGGCCGCGACTCCCCAGTAGCTTCTGCTCGTGTCAATCGGCTGAATAATGGACCATTGATCTGCAACCCCGATCAGTACAGTTCCGTTCTTGCCTACGATGACATAGTGACCGTTGTCCAGCCGGCAGATACTGGTAAGACTTGCGTTGGTGGGTAGATCAATGACCGACCAGTTCTTACCGTCGAAATGCGCAGCGTAACCATCGGAAGTTACAGCGACAAAGTCGCTGCGACCGCTTCCAGCGATATCTTCAATTGTCACTTCCTGATGGCCAACGCTTAACTTCGGCAGCGTCTCGAACGTATCGCCGGACAAGCGATAGACCTGGCCGACCGATCCTGCGCAGATCACCTCATCACCCAGGATACGAATTCTGCGCAGTGGCCCAATGTCACTGACGGCAGCGTTTGCGTAGGCCTTTCGTGAGGCTTTGAGTTCCTCTTTTGTTGTTGGCGATTTCCAGTCGAAACGCACGACTGAGCCATTCTCTCCCAAGACGTAAGCAGAGCCGTCAATAGCGGCATCAACCGAGAGAATAGCTTCTGCAGACAATCCGAACTCAAGCCAGACATCCTGCTTTCTAACGCCGATCCTGTTCTTTGGGTTGTCATAATCGCCGCCAACGGTACAGGCCGCGATGATGATGCCCGCGACCGGACTAACACCCTCTTGAATAAAGGCCCCTTCAATAAACTCCGCATCTGATATTCCGTTCATCTTCACTCGATCCCCGTGTTTGTTAATCGTCCAAGACTATGGCGGCTGGCGGTTGTTTCGCTCTGGGCAGCGGATCGTTGGGTTTCACCGTCAATTCCATCTTCTGGTGGCCATCCTCCAACTGCTTTTGCAGGCACTCCTTGTCACATCCTTTGGCTCCGGGTGGAACATTGACTTTGCCAACCGCCGACTTCGCGCCTACCTCGCAACCGACGGCCAGGGTATAGGCCTTGCCTCGGTTGGCAGGATTAGCGAGCCAAGCATTTCTTTCTACGGTGTAATTGCACCCTACCTGCCCATGCTCGGTACGTAATGAATGGCTATGGCCCTCCACACAGAGACAGGGGGCCTTGTCCGATTCATAGTTCGTCGTTGCGTCGGTGGAGCTTCGGTTGACATGTGCGACGAATTCCTTGGATGGAAGCAGGTGGTGGCCTGTCATCGGTTTGCCATCCGCGCCGTTGCAACAACGGTTCGGGGTTTTCGGCATAACCAGGCATTTACGGCTGCTACAACACTTGGCGCTTTTGTCTTCGGCACCCGAGCATTGGGTCTTGATATCCTTTGCCATGGGTTGGCAAGGGTGACCAGCGGTATCCATCGCAATTGCATCTTGATAAGGCCAAGGGCCGGTGTTGCTTGTCGATCCGTGGTTATGGGTGGTCAGGTCCATATTTCGCACGACGTTTTCAGCTTCAAACTTCACATTCATCGACCAGGCTGTGAAATAGACTTTCCCTTTGATCTTGCCGGTGATGATCCCCTTTTTAGGCGCGTTTCCAGCCTCATCGCCATAACTGGTCTTGAAATAACTCTTATCCTTGAGCATGGCCTCCTTGCCACTGATCTTCACCGTTCGCGTGCCCCGGGTGGTGTCCTTGGCCAAGCCGGTATTGGGATAGGGAATCGGTACTCCCAGAGGGGTAGGCGGGGCCTGGGGCGGGGTGAAGCAGACATCCGGGAAGCAGGCGATCGATTTACCGTCGGCCGCCTTGCAGGAAACCTCCATATTGTTGGCGAAGACTTCGTTGGCCATCAGGCGGCCCTCACGATCTGGTAGCTGAGCAGGGCGACGGCGCGTTCGCCGGCGTCGTTACCAAGGTGATAGAAGATATTCGGACCTTCGCCATAGCCCTTGCGGCTGGCGGCCAACGCCACGGCGAGCATGGCCGGGCCGATGGCAGCGCCGACTTCGCCGATGCAGTCGGCCGGGTGCCAGAGATGGAAGAATTCCTTGCGCACGCGCAGGGTCCGGCTCAGGGCCAGGGAGGCTTCCTTGAAGTAGTATTGCTCGCCGGAGATGTCGGTAAGCCGATAATCCATTTGCTCCAACACACAGCCGGCTTCGCTCAGGGCCGCTCGTACGGCTTGGGTCAGGCCTTCGGCGCGCAGGGGAATGTCTTCGCCCTCCACGGTGGCCTTCTCCACGCCGAACCCCAGGCCGATGCAGGCCAATTGCGGCTCTTCGCTGGCAACGGGGGCGGCCAGGACCACGGCGGCGGCGCCTTCGCCGGGGATAAATCCGTTGGAGTTCTGGCTGGTGAGCAGGCGTTCGCGTGCTTCGAAAGCGGCCAGCGTCGGTCCGTTCAAGAAGGAGTCGACGCCAGCAATCAGTACGTGGCGATGGCCGCCCTGGTAGATCAACGCACGTGCATTGAGCAGGGCCACGGCAGCGCTGACTCGGCCGCGGGCGATGATATTGGAGTCTGGATGAAAGCGCAGGCCCAGTTCAGCTTCGATGTCCTGCAACAGTGTTCGATCCAGGCCATCCAGGCGGCCGGGGCGTTCGGCTTCGGCCACGCCCAGCAGCAACGGGGTCTTTTGCGCGTCGACCCCGGGAGTACTCTGTAACGCCTCGGCGATGGCGCGGGCGGCCAACTTGATCAGCTTGGTGCGGCCGCGCCAGGGCTGTTCCAGCGGGACGCTGGCCGCGATCAGCCATTCGCCACCTCGGTCGATGAAACGGGTTTCCTGGAAGTTGTCGATGGCGCAGCGGATCGCCGCGCAGCTCGCGGGTGCGCTGAGGCCAACGGCGCTGACCATGCCGGAGCCGATGATGCAAAGGGCGGTCATCCGTCCGTCTCCTCGGGAGCGCGCCTGGCTTTTACCAGGGAGGAGAGCGACGGGTAATAATCCTTGCCCAGTTCACGGGCGCGCCACCAGCCCCTGGACATCGTGCCGACCAGCACCTGAGCGATCTCGAAGAGGTTGCGCCGCAGCGGACGGGAGATACGCCAGGTCAGTTGCACCTGGCCCGCGTCTGTGTCGACCAGCAGGGTGTCGATCACCGCCTGCACAGTTTCATGACCGCCTTTTTTCAGAAAGAAGGTCACCGGCACGTCCATTTCGGGGATGCGAAAGCTCGCGCGCTCCCGGGGCGTGAGGTTGAGCAGTAGCACCTCCTCGCCGCCACGCAGGTAGGGAATCTGCTGATCGTCAGGGGCCGCCTGAAAGTAGCGGCTGTCGAAATCCTGCGGCAGAAACGGAAAACTGTCGGCCAACCAGGCTTCGTCGTACGTACCGGCAAAGCGGGCGCGTTGCGGCCAGCTGCGACCCAGGGGGCCGAGAGCCATGGGGCGGAAGTCGCCGGAGGGGCTGTCGATCGGCTTGCCCAGTTCCTCCGTATTCGGCATTGGCTTGTAAGCGACTTCAGCACTGTCGATGCTGCCTGGGAACCAACCGCAACCGCTTGGGTTGTCCGGGTAGCAATGACGCATCTCCGGATTCTTGGCCATGGGATGGGAACCTCCGTAGGCCTGGGCATAGGAGATGTCCTGCTCGGTAAACGGCTGCGGTAAACCGGGTGAAACCCCCAATAGCCCCGGTTGCCATTGCCGCGGGCCGAGGACGGAAAAGGCCTTGCTCATCTGACCGATGCGAATGCCTGCGGCCAACTGCGTCACGGGCCGCCCGCCCGGGGCGTAGGCCTTGCCGCGTACCAGCACATCGCAGAACGGCTTGATCGGGGCGAAGTCCATTTCCTGCAGTGGGGCGCTGAGCCCCGGCTCGCCCAAGAAAGTATCGGCCATCAGCAGCGGTTGCTGAGTGTCGGCGAGTGTTGCCGCACGGCCATCCAGCGGCAAATTGAAAGTGCCTTTGGCCACGATCACCAGGGATTCACGGCCATCAGGCTCCAGGCCTTGTGTGTAGGCAGCAAGCAGTTTGCTGGCGTTGAGCAGTTCCATGAGTCGACTACCTGCCTAGTTGATCTGCACCGAACCGCCCTTGATACGGTTCACGCCGGATGACCGGTTCGAGAGGTAGGTCCCTCGAATCAGCACCTTGCCCTCGCGCGTGAGGGTGATGCTCGCCTTGCCACAGCGCAGGACGATTTCCCGCTCTGCCGTAAACTCCAGGCGTTCGCCGTCCAAGTGGGCGACGGCTGGCGTCGTGGTGTGCGGCAGGCGCTGGATGCGACCGATCACCAGCGGTCGGCTCAGGTCGCCGGCCTCGAACATCAGGGCGACCTGGGCGCCGATGTCTTCACGGGAGAGCGGCGTGGTGGTGCGCGCGGCGAGGCCGGTTTCGCCGAGGCAGCCCGGGAAGGCCACCACCGGCGCATCTGCACTGGGCACATCCAGCAGCACCCCGATCACGACGCCATCCACGCGGGCGGGGGTGGCGGTAGAGGCAGCGGGTAAATGATATTCAACGGTCATGGCGCCCACTCCGTGGCTAGTTCTGCAGGATTTTCTGGCCTTTGACGACAACGTTCTTGTTCGCCTTGATGTTGATGGCGCCGGAGCCGTCGATGGTAATGTTCTTGCCGCTGATCACAATGGTGCCGTCCTTCTTCAGGGTGATGCTGGCCGCGCCCGTGGTCAGGCTGATGGAGTCGCCAGCGGTGAGGGCGAAATGCTTGCCGACGTCCAGGGTGTCGTTCTGCTTGATGTTGGTGCTGCGGTTCTGGGTGACGTCGCGGGATTCGTTCTGGCCGATCTGGGTACTCTGGTTGCCGTTGATCTCGATCCCTTCGTTGCCCTGGACCGTTTCGTTACGGTTGCCCTTGATACCGATCGTTTCGTTGCCGCCCACGTCCTCGGTGCGATTGGCGCCGATGGTGATCGTCTCGTTGGCACCGACCTTTTCCGTGCGGTCCGCGCCGATGGTGATGGTCTCGTTGCTGCCCACGTTCTCGGTGCGATTGGCGCCGATGGAGATTTTCTCGTCGCTACCGACATCCTCGGTGCGGTTCACACCGATGGAGATGGTTTCGTTATTGCCGACCTTTTCCTTGCGGTCTACACCGATGGTGATGGTTTCGTTGTTGTCGACGGTTTCGGTGCGGTCGTGCTTGACGTGCACGGTTTCGTCGTTGTCGATGGTCTTGCGGCGGTCGTGGCCGACCCAGTGGGTCTCGTCGTTCTCGACTTCGATGTCCTGGTTCTTCTCGGCGTGGATAAACAGCTGTTCGGCGCCTTTTTTATCCTCCATGCGGATTTCATTGAAGTTCGCCGGTGAGCCGCCCTTGCTTGAACGGCTTTTCGTCCCGCTCTGGGTGGCATTGGCGGGCAGCGCGTAGGGCACGGTCTGTTCGGCGTTGTAGACACGGCCGGTGATGATCGGTCGATCCGGATCGCCTTCGAGGAAACTGACGATGACTTCCTGGCCGATCCGCGGAAGCTGCACGGAGCCCCAGTTCTTGCCGGCCCAGGCCTGGGACACGCGAATCCAGCAGGAGCTGTTTTCGTTGGACTGGTCATGACGATCCCAATGAAAGTGCACTTTGACCCGGCCATATTGATCGGTCCAGATCTCCTCGCCACTGGGCCCCACCACCACGGCAGTCTGCGGCCCTCGGACGATGGGCATCGGCGTGAGGGGCAGGGGGCGGAAGGTCTGGTTGGCATCCATGCAGTCCAGCTCGCTGACGAACTGTTCGGCGACCTCCGACTGCCCGCTTTCGTAGGCGTCCTGACGAATCTGATAACGGGCGATCACCACCAGGTACTCGCGGTTCTGATCCTCGCGGTCGTAACCCGTCAGCGTGAACAGATGACCGCAACCGATCCCGCGGGCGCGGCCACGCAATTGCACGCGCTCGAACTGGCTGTGAATGGCTTCGATGCGGGTCCGCGCGTAGTGATCGCCATCGTTGCTCTGGACGTATTCACCGGGGTAGTCGTAGAGCGGGTAGTCGGCGTTGGTGTGGTTGCGCGGTACGCTGGAACGCACCTCAAGGCTGGCGCGTGGGCGCAGGAAGTCATAGTCGTTCAGCGCCAGTGAGCCGGGCTGTACTTCCCGCGCCAGTTGCCAGTCGTAGAAATGATCGCGCTCGCGCATTTGCCGATCGGGCGGGTAGAAGGGCACCGAGGCATAGTTCGCCGCCGTGGAATGAGCGCCATAGGCATCGGCGAGGACCAGCACGTGACGGCCCTTTTCATGGCGAAAGTAGTAATAGATGCCTTCCTGCTCCATCAGCCGACTGACGAAGTCGAAGCTGGTTTCGCGGTACTGCACGCAATACTCCCACTCGCGGTAGCTGCCGCTCAGGCTGTCTTCGAAATCGGAGAAACCGAGGTCGCGGAACACCTGCTTGATGATGTCCGGCACCGTCTTGTTCTGGAAAATCCGGCAATCGGAGGTGCGCGTGAGCAGCCAGAACCAGGGTCGCAAGCTGACGCGGTAGCCGGCGAACTGGCCGTGCCCGGTCAATTGCCGGCAACTGCAGACGATGCCGTGGAAGTAGCGTTTGCCGCCGTCATACAGTTCCAGGGTCAGGCCCATCGGCTTGCCCAGCAATTGATCGAACGTGATCGCCCGATCTTCGGAGGTCAGGTCCAATTCGTAGTGAAACAACCGCCCCAGTTCTTCGCTGCCTTCCATGCCCTGCAGCACCAGGACATCGCCGCCGAGCGGACTGTCGACCTGCACCAGACGGCTGTTTTGCGTGATTGCCATGAACGACTTCCTTTGGCTCTTGTTTGGGTGTCAGTGGGCCGTTGCAAGGAAGGTGGCGCCGTAAGGGTCGTCGCCAGGGGAGATGCCAGGGGAAATTGAATCCAACGATTGCTGTACATCCACCACAGGGGTGATCTCCTTATCGGTCTTGCGGTTTTCAATCAATGTGAACGTACGAGCGGATCCGTATCCTGGGGATGAACGTTTGTCCGGCGTCGTTTGATGGCGCCTCGAGCCGTTGGGTAACGTTCCGGCGTCAGCCAGATTGGCAGATCTTGAGGTCAAGATAGGTGACTGAAAGGTCATTTGCTTAGTTTCGTTAGCTATATTAATAATTCTAAATTCGAATAAAGAACGATGAACATGGCGATCCGCAGCTACACGAGGTGACTCAAATGAAAAATGGAGAGGCCAAGCATGACTACGTCGATCAAAACTGATGAGGATCTGACATCCCGTACCCAGCAATTGCCGAACACCCAGCAACGTTCAGTGCGCTGCTGTATGCGAGAAGTTCTTCCTCGGCTTGTAGCGCGAGAGGTAGTGCGGAAAAGCTTCAAGCGTGAGGCGTTGGTTTCGTGGAACGCCTACAAAGAAACGGGCGAGCATTTGACTGGTGCTGAGATTAGAAGTTGGCTGAAAACATGGGGAACTGAGGAAGCGTCGGATCTTCCTCCATTTCACGATTGATTGTTATCACTTGTGTCCGGGTCAAGGGGAGTACGGGTTATTGATAAGGCAGACGATTATTCCTGGAGCTTGCTCCGTCAACTCTGGCACGCCCCCCTGAGAGTGGTTAACAGTCTCTGAATGACTTTCTGACAAAAATGTCAGGAAGCCGTCAGCCTCCAGACACCTTCACTGCCTAGACTCACTGGGTTGCCTTGCTTCCGTAGAGGAGTCACCTGATGCGCCTGCTCATTGTCGAGGATGAAGAAAAAACCTCCTCCTACGTCCATCGTGGCTTGACCGAGCTCGGCTACATCGTCGACGTTGCCACTAATGGCATCGATGGCCTGCATTACGCGCTGGAATGGGATTACGACGTGGTGATCCTGGATGTGATGCTGCCGGGCAAGGACGGCTACGACGTGCTGCAAGGGCTGCGCCTGCACAAGAAAACCCCGGTCATCATGTTGTCCGCCAGGGGAACCGTGGATGACCGCATTCGAGGGTTACGCGAGGGCGCCGATGATTACCTGGGCAAACCATTTTCATTTGCCGAACTGGTCGCGCGCGTCCAGGCCTTGATCCGTCGCCGCGCCGGTGACACGGCCGACCTGACGCATTTGCGCATCGACGATCTGGAGGTCGACCTGCAAGCACGCAAGGTGACCCGGGGTGGGCTGAGGCTGGACCTGACGGCCAAGGAGTTCTGTCTGTTGAGCCTGTTGGCGCGACATCAGGGCGAGATTCTGTCCAAGCTGATGATTGCCGAGCAGGTCTGGGACATGAATTTCGACAGCGACGCCAATGTGGTGGAGGTCGCGATCAAGCGCGTGCGCGCCAAGGTGGACGCGCCGTATCCGCGCAAGCTGCTGCATACCGTCCGCGGCATGGGGTATGTGCTGGAAAGCCGGGAAGAACCTGGCAGGCAAAGTGGTGCGTCGTGATGAAGATTTCCATCGCCAAGCGGCTGGCCCTGATGTTTGCCCTCGCTGTCCTGCTGATCATGTCGATCAGCGCGACACTGCTGCGTTCGTCCTTGAAGCAATCGCTCGATGAACAGATGCAAAACGAACTGGTCCTGCGCCATTCGGTGCTGGACCCGGTGCTGGCGAAATACGATTCGCCGACGTTCTGGGTCGGCTTGCGCCAGAAGCTCGACGGCCTGACGCCCGCGGATGAACGGGTCCGTTATTGGATTCTGGTGGATAACCCGGCCTTCAGCTATGGCGGGGCGATGCCGGACGGCCAGGATTGGTCCAAGCGCGCCGATGGACTCTTCAGCCTCCAATTGCCTGGGCGAGAGCGTGAGTGCCCCATGATGGTTTTGCTCAAGACCATTCCCGCCATGGGCAATCGCCCGGAGCTGCGCTTCATCGTGGGATTGGACTCGACGCCGTTCAGGAAGACCCTGAACCATTTCACCAAGATACTGATCTTGACCTCGGCGTTGGGCATCGGCCTGGTTGCGCTGCTCGGTTACTGGATCGCGCGTTTCGGCCTCGGGCCGGTGCGGCGCTTGAGCCGTCAGGCCAATAGCCTGCCGCCGGGGGATTCGAAGCAGCGGCTGGACACTGAGGCGTTGCCCGCGGAATTGCAGGAATTGGCGGTGTCGTTCAACGGCGCCCTGGCGCGCCAGGAAGCGGCGTGGTGTCAGCTCGAAGGGTTCAACGCCAATGTCGCCCACGAGTTGCGGACACCCCTGACCAACCTGATCGGCCAGACCCAGGTGGCCTTGGCCCATGGACGAGATGTGGGTGAGCTCCAGGACTTGCTGCAATCGAACCTCGAAGAGCTGGAACGGATGGGCGGCATCGTCAACGACATGTTGTTCCTCGCCGGGGCGGAAAGCGGGCAGCGGGCCACCGAACTCAGTGATGTCTCGCTGTATGAAGAGGCGTCGAAGACGGTGGAGTACCTGGAGCCGGTGCTGCACGACAAACAACTGAGCGTGGTGATCGAAGGCGACATGCGCGTGAGCATCGACCGACGCCTTTTTCACCGTTCCCTGGCCAATTTGATACAGAACGCGGCGCGCCATGCGGTGCCGGCCAGCACCATCCAGGTCAGCCTGGTTGGCGACGGCACGCAGGTCGAGGTGAGCGTTTCCAATGCCGGCGAGCCCATCGACACGGTGCACCTGGAGCGTTTGTTCGAGCGTTTCTATCGCGCCGACGCCGCCCGGGCGCGAAGCGATGCGCACCATGGCCTGGGCCTTTCCATCGTGCGAGCGGTGGCGTCCATGCACGGCGGGCGTGTGTTCGCCCACAGCGAAAATGGCTTCAATACCTTCGGCTTTTCCTTGATGAACCAGGCGGCGCCTTAGTCGTCGCCCCCCGCGAGTAAAAGCCCGCTCGCGTTTGCAATGCTGTTCTCTTAAGGCAATCGACAAACCCGTGGCGAGGGAGCTTGCTCCCGCTGGGCTCTGTAGGAGCTGGCGAAGGCTCGGGCCGCGTTCGGACGATCTTTTGATCTTTCGCTTGAGGTTCAAGTGTCTGGAAAAAGATCGCAGCCTCGCTCCGCTCGACAGCTCCTACAGGCCGAGCGGGAGCAATCTCTGGCCACAGGTCCATCATTTTTCTTAAGTGAACAGCATTGCGCCCGCGTTGACATCTTCCCGTCAGCCAGCAGTCACCTTGACGTCAGTCGCCCCCTCCTAGAGTGCTACGACCATCCCAACGAGGACCGTGTCGTGGAGCCCACTATGAATATTCGAAACCTGTCGATTGCCGGCCTGCTGGCCGTCGTCTCCTTGAGCGGCTCGCCGCTGCTCGCCAAAGAACAAACGCAGATTCCGGCCTACGAATATGGCATGCCGCTGGACATCGCCAGGGTCATCCATATCGAGGAGGCGACATCGCCGGTGTGCGAGGTCGTGCAAGCCAAGATGACCTATTTGAACAGCCAAGGCATCAAGAAGCACGTCAGCTTTCTGCAGTTGGCCGAGGCGTGCTCCAAACAGTGACCGTCCGGCGATGCCGGTTCATTTCTTCAGAAAGGGACTATCACCATGTGGAATAACACAACAACACCCACCCTCGGCCGCGTGAGTGACAAGGGCCGGCTGGCGAGACGGGCGAGAACCCTTGCCGCCGGCATCGCGCTGCTCGCTTCAGTGAGTGTCGAGGCGTCCGATCGCGTAGCACCGAAACCGGACTGGTCGACCCATGACATGCCGTCCCAGAAAGGCCGGATTGTCCTGGTCACCGGCGGCACCAGTGGCATGGGCTACGAGGACGCGCTGGCGTTGGCACGTGCCGGCGCCGAGGTCATCATCGCCGCGCGCAACCCGGAGCGCGGCGCCCAGGCCATCGCGCGTATCCGTGAGTCCGTACCCGACGCCAAGGTGCAGTTCGAGAACGTGGACCTGGCCGATCTTTCATCGGTGCGCGACCTGGCCCAGCGTCTCAATCAGCGGCTGCCGCGCCTCGACGTATTGATCAACAACGCCGCCGTCATGGCGCCGCCCGAGCGGGGCACGTCCGCCGATGGCTTTGAGCTTCAGTTGGCCACCAACTACCTGGGGCATTTCGCACTGACCGGCCTGCTGGTGCCGCTCTTGCGTCAAAGCCAGGATGCCCGCGTGGTGAGCCTGTCCAGCATTGCTGCGACCCGGGGCACGATGAACCTCGATGACCTGCAGAGCGAGCAGAAATACGACCCTTATGCGGCCTACGCGCAATCGAAACTGGCGGTCCTGCACTGGGCCTTTGCCTTGCAGCGGCGCAGTGACGCTGAAAACTGGGGCATTCGCAGCATCGCGGCGCACCCCGGCGTGGCGGTCACCGAGTTGGTCGAACGCGGTCCTGGCCTGGACAGCGAGTTCGGTCGGCGCTGGGCCAAGGACCGCGACGCGTATCACTCAGCGGCTCAAGGGGCGTTGCCGACGTTGTACGCCGCCACGGCTGCGCAAGCCGTGGGCGGAGCGTATTACGGCCCGACCGGGGACGCTGAAAGACGCGGTCCGTTGGGCTTCGCCAAGACGCCGCCCGCCGCAAGCGCGCAGGCGGATGCCGAGCGGCTCTGGGCCGTCTCCGAGCGCCTCACCGGCGTGACCTATCGCTGATGCAACCCTGGGCGCGGGCGTCCGTCCCGCGCTTGACCTTTCTTATTTGCCGTCTCCCTGGAGTCCCTATGAGTGCGCCTTCCTATTTGCACCGGCTGAGTCTCGCCCTCAATGCCCGCGACGGTGAGTTGCGTCCGGCGCTGTGCGGGTTCCTGCTGTTCCTTTGCCTCTTCACCGGTTACTTCATGCTGCGCCCAATCCGTGAATCGATGGGCATCGCGGCGGGAGTGGAGAACTTGCAATGGCTGTTTACCGCGACCTTCCTGGTCATGCTGGCGGCCGTACCGTTGTTCGCCTGGCTCAGTTCCCGGGTACCGCGCCTGCGCCTGATCGACTGGGTGTACGGCTTCTTCGGCTTCAACCTGCTGATGTTCGTCGAGCTGTTCCAGTTCCAGCCGGACAGCGTCTGGCTGGCCCGGGTCTTTTATGTCTGGATCTCGGTCTATAACTTGTTCGTCGTCTCCGTGGCCTGGAGCCTGATGGCGGATGTATTCGACAGCGAGCAGGCCAAGCGTCTGTTTGCCTTCATCGCCGCAGGCGCCAGCGTCGGCGGCCTGTTGGGGCCGGCCCTGAGCGCGTTGCTCATCGGTGCGCTCGGCGCTTCGGGGTTGATGTTTCTGGCGGCCTTGTTGCTCGGCGTCACGCTGGTGTTGAAACGGGCGTTGATGGCATGGCGCGAAAAGGGCGGGGCTGGCCGTCTTGGCGCCGCGCCGACGCAAAATCCCCGGCAGCCCTTGCAGGGCAACCCGTTCAGCGGTTTGACGGCCGTGCTCGGGTCGCCTTACCTGTTGGGCATTGCCGGGTTTGTCGTGTTGTTGGCGACGGTCAGCACTTTTCTCTATTTCGAGCAGGCGCGCCTGGTGGCCGAGCATTATCCGGATCGCGAAGCGCAAGTGCGCATCTTCGGCACCATCGACATCGTCGTGCAGGCCGGGGCGTTGCTGTTCCAGCTGTTCATCACCGGCCGTATCGCGCCGAAGCTGGGGGTGCGCGCCTTGCTGGCCATCGTGCCGCTGCTGATGTGCATCGGCTTCCTGGGCCTGGCGTTGGCGCCGGGGTTCGCGCTGCTGGTGGCGCTGATGATCGTGCGGCGGATCGGCGAGTACGCGTTCGTCCGACCGGGCCGGGAAATGCTGTTCGCGCCACTGGATGCCGAGAGTAAATACAAGGCCAAGAACTTCATCGACACCGTGGTCTATCGCGCGGGTGACGCCATGAGCGGCTGGATCAAGAGTCTGCTTGACCTGCTGGGGCAAGGCGCCGGCCCGGTCGCTGTGGTGGGCGCGGGTTGCGCGTTGCTGTGGGGCTACTTGGGTTGGCAACTGGGACGACAGGCCGATTATGCCGCTTCCAGGGAACAGCGCTTGGCGGTCATCGCGGCCAGGGATAAAGACCGAGCCGACCAGGAGGAATCCCACTCTATTGTCCATGGCGTTGTTGCGGCGAGTGAAAGGTGATGCGGATGAGTGTGAAAGATAAGGTACTGGCAGTCGGTGCGATCGTTGCCTTATCGGCATGCTCCAGCGTGTTTACGGGCAAAGAAAACGCTTTGGTCGGGACATGGCGCATGGTCAGTGCAACCGTTGAGAGCCAGGGCAGCAAGGCCGATGCTTACGGCCCCGACCCTCATGGCTGGCTCGTCTTCACCCCAGAGCTGACGTTTGTCGAAGTGCTCACTGACCCCCGCGTGCCGGTGTTTCGTTCCAATGTGCGTGGTGAAGGCACCGATGAGGAAAACCGGGCAGCGATGGCGGGGAGCATCGGTTTCTTCGGGCGATATACCGTCGACCAGAACGGTGATTTCTCAGGCAACATTGTCAAAGGGTCTACGTTCCCGAACTGGGTGGGCGCTGTGCGTACCCGGGACGACCTGCAGTTGAAGGTCGACGGCGACCGGATGGTGGAAGACTTTCGCCGTCCCGATGGGGCGAAGGTGCACATCGTCTTTGAGCGTGTACGGTAACGCTGTTCACTTAAGGCAATCGACAAACCCGTGGCCAGGGATTGCTCCCGCTGGGCCTGTAGGCGCTGTCGAGCGAAGCGAGGCTGCGATCTTTCCCCCGGCACTTGAGTCTCAAGGGAAAGATCAAAATCAAAAGATCGCAGGCTTCGCCAGCTCCTACGGAACCCAGCGGGAGCAATCTCTGGCCACCGGTTCATCATTGGCTCGCCGTTAGCGTGGAGCGAGGTGCAAGGCCTGCTCCATGCTCGCCAGTTTGATTTGGGTTTCCTCGTATTCATCGGCCGGTCGAGACCCCTGGACAATCCCGCAGCCTGCGAACAAGTGGCAATGCAAAGGTGTCATCAGCGCCGAACGCAGGGCCACCAGGAAATCGCCGTTGCCCCGGGCGTCCAGCCAACCCACGGGCGCGGCGTACCAGCCCCGGTCGAAGCCCTCGTGCCGGCGAATGAAGCCCATGGCCGTCGCCGCTGGCAAACCTCCAACCGCTGGGGTGGGGTGCAAGGCCTGGATGCCGTCCAGCAAACTACACCCCTCCACTAGCCGGGCGCTGATCGGGCTGCTCAGATGCTGCACCGTGGCCAGTTTCAGCAGTTCGGGTCGGGTGGCCGCTTGCAGGTCGCTGACGATGCCACTCAAGCCTTGCAGGATGGTCTGCACCACCAATTGATGTTCATGCAGTTCCTTGGGATTCGCCAACAGGCCTGCGCCCACTTGCTGGTCTTCCTCGGGCGTTGGGGCGCGGCGCGCGCTACCGGCGAGGGCATGGGTGCTCAGGTGGCCTTCCCGACAACTGAGCAGCCGCTCCGGGGTGGCCCCCATGAAACAGCTGCCTGCGCGGTGCAAGGCGAACAGATGGGATGAGTTGCGCCGCTCGTGCAGCCGGCGCATGACGGCGCCGCTATCGAGGGCGGCGTCCAGCTGATATTCAATATGGCGGGCGAGCACCACTTTGCTCAGCTCGCCGCTGTCGATGGCCTGCAAGGCGTTGGCGACCTTGGCTTGCCACTGGGGCGCGGGCAATGCAGTGCGTTCGATCACCTCCGGGTGCGATGCGAGCGAGCGTGGCGACGCGAAAAGCTGTTGGTGCGTGGCCAGGCTGGCGCGCGCCAATGCGGCCGGATCGCTGCCGGGGTCCACCACGCACTGGCAACGCAGCCAGCGGCCGTCACTGTCTTCGCTGAGCAGCCATTGGGCCAGGTGAAAGCTGGCATCGGCGAACGGCGCCCAATGCGGCGCGCAAGGTTGTTGCGTGTCGAAACGCATGCCGCCCAGCAGCAGCGGTGGATGGGGGCCGTCGATCACCGCGTCGGCACACAGCGCGAACCATTGGCGGTTCACCTCGGCCAATCGCTGGGGGCCCGTGGCTTCGATCTGCCAGGCGCAGCCCAGACCGAACAGAGCCAGGTCCGGCGAGTGAGCACGCCAGAAAAAGCCCTGCCGGTGCGTTTCGTAAAGCGCCAACGGATCAAGGTTCGGTGCGGGGCGCGAACTCACGGCGACAACGGGCCGCTGATGCTTCAGGGCGAGCTGGTGCGCAGCTTCGAACACACTCATTAAGGCTGCTTCGTTCATACGGCCGCGCTCTTTTTTTGCAGCCAGAACGCCGTTTGTTCCGCGATGTACCAGTGGATGACCTGATTGAACAGACCCTCGACGAATTCACCGTCCAGCCCGGCCTCCTGCGCCCACTGCCGGCGCTGTGGCAACATCGCCGCGACGCGGTCCGGTGCGGCGATACTGGCCTGGTCGGGTTTGAACGACGAGGCCGCCTTGACGTACTGCATGCGCAGCCCCAGGGCATCGATGATCTGCCGGTCGAGGGTGTCGATGGCGTGGCGAATGTCCGGCAGGCCGGTGCAGTGTTCCGGGGTTTTCATACCGAGTCTCCTTGAAGGTAGGCCGTGCGTTGCAGCACGTGATGGATCACGGGGCGCGGCTGTTGCTTGAGGTAAAAATGATCGCCGTCGAACTGGCGGATATCCGGGGTGTGTTCGCTCAGGTCCGCCCAGGCCCGGGCCTGGTCAAGGCTGACATCGGTGTCGGCCAGGGCCAGCAGTACGTCGATGGGCGCCGCCAAACGGTCAAGCCGCGCCGGTTGCCAGGTTTCGATGGCCTGGTAATCGCTGCGCAGGGTCGGCAGGAACAACCCGCGCAGTTGCGGGTTGCCCCATAGGCTCGTGGCCTCGGCGTCCTGGCGCAGGATGTCGGCGATCAGCGCGGCATCGTCCTGGCGGTGCAGGTCACTGACGGGTTGCCGATGCGGGGGCGGGTGGGCCGAGACAAATACATGCTCGGCACCGACGCCTGCCGCCTCCAACTGCACACCGACGGCGTAGGCCAGCGCCGCGCCCATGCTGTGGCCAAACAGCCACAGCGGGCGGGAGGGCAGACTCAACAGGGCCTGGCTAATGTGTTCAGCCAGGCGGGCCAGGCAGGCAATACGCGTCTCATTGAACCGTTCTTCTCGTCCGGGATATTGCACGGCCAGCAAGTCGATATCCCCTGGCAGGTGCGTCAGCCAAGGACGGAAGAAACTCGCGCTGCCTCCGGCGTGGGGCAGGCACACCAGGCGGGCCCGGGGTTGGTCGCCCTGACGCAGCACGCGTAACCACGGTGACATTTCGCTGCTCATAAGGCCTGCACCTGTTCCGCCAGGGCCTTGCGGTTGACCTTGCCCAGGCGCGTCAGCGGGAACTCGCGCAGCACCTGCAAGCGGTCCGGCAGTTTGTAGGCGGCCAGTCCACGCTCGCGCAGCCAGGCGTTGATCGTGCCCAGTTCGACCTGTTCGCCATGGGCCAGCACACAGGCGCAACTGCGCTCACCCAGCAGCTCATCGGCCAAGGCCACCAGGGCGACATCGCGAATCAACGGATGGCCCAGCAACAGATTCTCGATTTCCTCCACCGGAATTTTCTCGCCGCCGCGATTGATCACATCCTTGGTCCGCCCCTCGACGATCAAATGGCCCTCGGGCAAACGCCGCACCAGATCGCCGCTGCGGTAGAAACCGTCGGCGGTGAAGGCGCGCAGATTCTGTTCGGCGGCGTTGTAGTAACCGCGAATGGTGTAGGGGCCGCGCACCAGCAGTTCGCCCACGGCGCCTGGGGCGACCGGCACGTCATCGGCGTCGACGATGCGGATCTCATCGTTGGCGGTGAGCGGCAGGCCCTGGGTTTCGAAGATGCGTGCTTGTGGGTCATCCAGCGGCGTGAAGCACAGCAACCCTTCGGCCATGCCGTAGACCTGTTGCAGGCCACAGCCCAGGGCCGGGCCGATACGCGCGGCGATCTCGGCCTTGAGCCGCGCGCCACCGACCTGTAACCATTGCAGGCTGCTCAGGTCGTGTTCGGACCATTGCGCCATCTCCAGCCACAGCAGGACCAGCGGCGGGATCAACGCGGTGTGGGTGATGCGTTCGCCTTCGATCAGTTCGAAGGTCGTGTCCGGGCTGGGCTCCGGCGCCAGCACGAGGGTGGCGCCGACACCGAACACCCCGAATGCGCCGGGTGAGGCCAAGGGGAAGTTATGGGCCACGGGCAACGCCGCCAGATAGCGGGTGTGGCTGTCGAAGCCGCAGGCGCGGGCTGCCAGGCGCGCGTTGCAGGCATAGTCGTCATGAGTGCGCGGGATCAGCTTGGGCAGGCCAGTGGTGCCTCCTGACAGTAGCAGCACGGCGACTTCCCGTGAGTCTGGCGCGGGCAGCGGACGAGAGTCGGCAACGCACTCGCCCAGCGCGACGAATTCCTCGGCCGCCCCGACCACAAAGACCTGTTGCAGGCTCGGTGCTTGTTTACACAGGGCCCGTGCCAGCGGTCGATAGTCGAAGCCCAGGTGCCGATCGACGATCACATAGGCCACGGCCTGGCTCAGTTGGGCCAAGTGGACCAGTTCATGTTCGCGATGGGCGGGCAGGGCGAACACCGGAATCACGCCCAGGCGCAACAGGGCGAACGTCAGGCTGAAAAATTCAGCGATGTTGGGCAGTTGCACCAATACCCGTTGGCCAGCGCGCAGGCCTCGGTCGGCGAGCCCGGCGGCCAAGCGGTCGGCCTGCAGATCGAGCTCGGCGTAACGCCAACGTCGATGGCCATCCACCAGCGCCTCTTTGTGCGGCGTGCGCAGCGCCTGCTCGCGCAACAGCTGGCCCAGGGGCACGCCTTGCCAATAACCGTGTTCGCGATAGCGGCGAATGAAGTCGTCGGGCCAGTCGGTGCATCCATCAAGCATGGCAATCTCCTTGAACGGTCGGGCAACCCAGTAAACGGGCGCCGTGCAGAATCAGCGGGTGCGCCAGGCCGGCGATTCGCACCGCCTGTACGCCGGTGTATTCGGCCGCCTGGATACGCAGCAACGGGTCGTCGCCGGTCAGCAAGCTGAGGGCGGTGTGGTCGGCGGGATGGACGCCCATGTGGATTGCCGCCAGGCCCGTGGCGCCGTTGGGGTGAATCATTTGGGGCGGATGCTGGGCCGGCTCATAGGGCGTGACCAGGAAGGGCAGGCGGTCGTGGCGTGGATAGACGAAACGAAAGCGCGTCTGGCGGCCATCCACGCAGGTACGCCGCCAGCTCACCGTGCGACCCATGGCCACGCCGCAGCCCGCCAGGCCCTTGAGGCGCAGCGCCAGGGCCGGGGTGTCGCACAGCAGCGCCAGGTCGCAGAACCCTTCGCCCTGGGCGGCCCAGCGCAACATCCGCCGCCCGGCGCCACGGCCGGCCAGGCAGTCGATGGGCCACTTGAACAGCCAGGCGTGACGCGGTGTGGTGAGCAACTCGATGATCGGCCCCTGGCTGAACCAGATGTGCGCGTGTTGCGCGCGCGCCTCGGCAGTGGCGTAGGTGACTTCGAAACCGGCGGCGCGAAAATTCGCCACGGCCTGGTGCAAGTCGCGCACCCACAGCAACACGTGGCTGCAATTGGACAAAGGTTGGGCAGTGTTCAAAACGGCAGCGCTCCGAGCAGTTGGGCGGTGTCGTCACCGCAAGGGGGTTGCACGGCGTCGACCAGCGCCTGGAGTTCGGCCAGGGGCAGCGCGCGGGGCACGGGTGGCTCGATCAAGGTGGGCATGCCGATCAGGTTGTTCATTTCGCGCCAGGCCATGGACACCTCGGTGGCCCAGACGCCGCTGTGCAGGCGCCGCGAAGGTTCGTCGATGTCGCGGCATAACGCGTCCAAGGCGACGCTGACCGCGTCGGGCCAGACCTGGTTGAACACCTGCCGGTAGCTCAGGGGTACCTGCGGATCGAGCAGCACCATCGTTGGCCCGGCCAGCCGTTCGCTGCCGGGGCCGGCCATGATCAGTCGGTCAGTGCTGTCCCTCGGTGCGTGCAGGCGCGGATTCCACAGCACAGGGCCGTGGGTGTCGCCCAGGCTCAGCACCCCGGCTTCGCAGCCGACTTCGAGGCGATGCAGCAGGAACGAGTGGTTGTCCGGGTCCTTGGGGTGCACCTGGTTCTGTATTCGCAAGCTGATGGGGACGCCATTGAAACGGGCATCGAGCCGGGTGAACGGATGTTCCCCGGCCGTAGGGGCCGGGGCCGCGAACGACCAGGGCCGTAGCCCACCGGCCAGGCGCCCGAGAATATCCACCAGCGGGTAGGCGACCTGGCTGTTGCAAGCGGCTTCGATGTACGCCAGCCCCTGTTGATCGCGCAGGTAGGCGGCCACGGCGAGAAAGCGCCGGATCGCCAGGATATTCGGGTACAGCGTGTTCACTGCATAGGCGGCCTGGCCCTGGCGCGCGGCCTGCATGCACGCGGCGATTTCGCGGTGGTGCACCGGATGCTCCTGCAACACATGGATGCCGCGGCGCAAAAACTGTTGAGCCAAGTCACCGCCAGCGCCCCCGGTTGCCCCGGAGCGCACCACCACGCAGGCGATATCGACCTCATCCGGCACCTGTTCGACGGTCTCGTACAGCGCCACCCCGTAATGCTCGGCGCAAGCTTTCGAGTAGGCGTTGCCGCGGGACAGGATGCCCACCAGTTGGTAGCGATCATGGGCGCGGGCCAAGGCTTGCAGGTAGATGCGGCCGAACGCGGTGCCGGCCACGATCACGCGTTTGCGCGCAGGGGCGCTGTTCATGGGCAAGTCTCCGGGAGGCGAGCCCACTGGGCCAGCGTAGGGTCGTCGGGCAATTGGTCGAGTAGTTCAAGACCCAAGACCGGCTCTTCAAGGTGCGCGGCCAGTGCCGCGCGGCTCAGGCGATGGGTGGGTACCTGGGCGACGAAGACGCGATGGCCCAGGCGCGCCAGTGGGTGTCCGACGGCGGGCAGGCTGCGCTTGCCGTGGAATCCGCTCCTGGCCAGCGCGGTTTGCCACTGGGTGAGGTTCAGGAAGGTGGTGCTGCTGACCTGACGTTCATCGTCGGCCTGGTTGAGCATGAAGGCCTGGGAGGCCATCACCCAGAATTCCTCTTGCGTGGGTTCGCTGAATACCAGCCAGCCGCCTGGCTTGAGCAGGACGAGCAGGTTCGCCAGGGAGCGCTCGGTATCGCGAGCGGCATTGAGCACGCCTCCGGCGATGATCAGGTCCCACTCCTGGCTGCGGTAACCCTGGGCCAGGGCAGGGCGGTCGATGTCGAACACGCCGTGGCGAACCCACGGCCAGTCTTGCAGGCGCTCGGCGGCCTGCTCGCTGAAATAGCGCGACACGTCGGTGCACAGGTAGTCCACCGCAGCATCGGCCAAGGCCGGCAACACCGCCTGGGTGGTGGACCCGGTGCCGGCACCGACTTCGAGCACGCGCAACGGCACATCGGCGCTCTGGCGTGCGGCCCAGGCGCCAACCCAATGGGCTACGGCGCGATGCTGGTACTGGGCCGCCAGGCTTTCGCGGTACAACGCTGCCGCGCGTTCGGTGCGCCCCTCGGGAAACAACAGGTGCACCGCCGCGCAGTCGCCGCGCATCAGCGCCGGTAATTGACGGGCATTGTCCCGTGCATAGTCGAGGGTGCCGCTGCCGCCGGTGTTGCGCGCCCAGTCCAGGGTCAGTTGCGTCCAGATGCCTTCGAGGGCTTCGTCGCTCCAGGCGCTGGTGTCGAGGGTCGGGTGCAGGCGGGTGCCTTGGCGGCGCAACAGACCTTGCCCCTGCAACACGTCCAGCCAGCGCGCGATCAACGGCCGATGACCCGGCGCGATGCCCCCATGGGCCAGCCCCTGGGCGACATCGTTCAACGGGGCGGGCAACAGACCACAATGGTCCAGGCCGTTGAGCATCGACAGCAACGCGGCGTGGCCCAGCCGATCATTGAGCCGTACCGCTTCGACGAGTTGCTCGCTGGAAAACTGCAGGTCGAGGGCCGCTTCGGTCGCATCGAGGTGATCCTCGACCCAGGTGGCCTCGCAAGGGTGAGGCACGGCGAACAAGGTCTGGCCGTGCAGCGCGACACTGCTCACGTCGGGATGCCCGAGGGCCCGCTCGCGCCAACGTTGATGTTCGAGCTTGACGCTGGCCAGGTCGCGCCATTCGCCGAGGGCATCCGTAAACCCCTGGACGCCGCAATTGAGCTGTGCCGCCGCCCGCTCGGCCAGTTGCCAGTCGCCCGGTTGCGCCGTGATGAACAGCACCTGTTCCAGGTAGCTCAGGTCGGTCAATGGCAACGCGGGGAAGTCCAGCAGCCGTTCCAGCTGTTCGGCGTTCATGACCGCCACGGCGGGGCGTTGGCGTTCGATCACCGCCAACAGGCGTGCCGGGGAGCGCTGATGTATGCCCAGGTCCGTCAGGGCCGGTAAATGCCAGGGAAATGCGCCGGCGGGTAGCTCGATCAGCAGGATGTCAACGTGCAGCGTCATCATGAAACTCCTACGGCGTGAAACAAACGTTGCCCGGCGGCCGCCAGCGGGTCGGTGGCCGCGGGCCAAACTTCGAGTAATTGGAAACCCTGGGCCTGCAAGGCCTGGCGCCATGCATCAGGCGGGATGAACACTTCATCGGCACTGCGCAACGGCGCACCGGCGGGCGGCGACAGCAGCAGGTGCATGAAGGTCAGCATCGCCGGGTTGTCCGCGATGGACTCACTGAACAACAAGCTCCCGCCGTCCCGCAGGCAGGCGCGTATCCGCCCGAGGCTGCGGGGCAAGTCACGGGCGTTGTGCAGGACGTTGCCAGCGACCACCAGGTCCTGGCTGCGGGCCTCGATGCCTTGCTCGGCGAAGTCCCGGTCCAGGTCGAGCAAACCGACGTGCATCCCCGGTTCCAGGCGAAACTCACGCTGGGCTGCCCCGGTGAAAAGCGAACTGATGTCGGTAAAGCGATAGTCCTTTTCCCGCGCTTGCAACGCTGCCAGCACGGCGCGGGTGGTGCAGGCCGCGCCACCGCCCAACTCCAGCACCCGCAGTACATCGCCGAGGGCACGGACTTCGCTTGCCCGTGCGGCGAGGGCTTGATTGATCGCCGCGGTGAAGTGGTTGCGCTGGTAGGCGCCCAGCACCGCGACGGGGTCACCCGATTGCACCAACAACGGTGCCAGGGCGAGTTGGTCGCGCAGCAGGTCGGGCAGGCACTCGATGACCTGGCGGTGCAGGGGCGCCATGCTGGCCGGGAAGCCCAGTTCGGCGTACAGCCCGGGCAAGTTTTCGACCGCGGCCGGGGGTGGCGTGCCTTGCCAGGCGAGGCGTCCGGCGTCTTCGCGCAGCGCACCGGCGCGGGTCAGCGCCGCCAGCCAGCGCCGCACGATCCAGGCATGGCGGGGCGCCGTGCCCAAGGCCTGGTTGATCTGATCGGCGCTGCGCCAGACTTGCACCGGCAAAGCCTGGGTGTGCAGCAACACCTGGGCCATCCCCCCCAGGCTCACGTGTTCGAGTTCATTCAGGGCGCTGTTCATAGGCAACCTTCTTCAACGGTGTGCAGGTGATCGAGCGGGCCGGGCAGCAGATTCAGGGCACGGATCGCCGAGGTGCGTTGCAGGCGTTCAAGGCTGGCGGCGGGTGGCAACACCTGGGCGGCGTAATGGCAGCCAGTGCTGATCTCACCGTTCGCCACGCTGACCACCGTGGCGGCGGCCATTGCTCCGGTCAGCGACGCGTTGCCTGTGCCGCTGAGCACCAGGCTGCGGGTGCGTGCCTGCCCGTCCCACACCCCGTCGAGTTGCAGCAGCAACGTGACGAAAGGGGCCTGGCCACTGAGGTCCAGCCGGCTGGCCTCGCACAACCGCTGCACCGCATCGGCGCGCGGCAGGCTGTGGGCCAGGTCCAGCGTCTTGAGCACATGTCCATCAGTGATCACGTTGAACCAATGGCCGACGTCCAGGCGCAGGTCCATGGCCAGGCATTCGCCTTCCCGATTCAAATAGGGCAGCAAGTGAACCTGGCCGGGGAAACACGGCAGCAGCACATCCCGGCTGCGGCGCAGCGCCCGACTGCAACGTCCGTTGCGCCAGGCCGCCAGGGGTTCGCTGGTGCCGTCCACCGCCCCTTGCAGGAAGTCGTCGGCGGCCACGGCGGTGAATTGGTCACGCAGGCCGAAATAGCTGGTCAGTCCCTGGACCCCAGAGAAAGCCTGCTGGGCCAGCCAACGGGGCAGCAACCCGGTAAGCCCTGGTTGCAGGCCGGCTCCGAGGACGGCGCAACGGTTGTGCCACTGGCTCGGCTCAAGTGCCACCTCGCCGGCGGCATCCACGTAGTGCGCATCGGTTTGCAACGCCGCCCGGGCGGCCCGATCTTCCAATCGCCAAGAAGGACCGGCGCAGTTGAGCATTACGTCGCAGCCATGGGCGAACCCGGCCAGGGCAGCCGCATCATTGAAGTCCACCGCGGTCCAGTGCAGGCGCGCGTCGGGCCATTGCTGCTGGAGCGATGCCAGGCAGCGGGCCCCGTTGCGGGCGTCACGCCCGCCCAGGCGCAGTTCGTTCACGCCCAAGCTCAACAGCGCCCGAGCGCTGGCCAGACCGACATCGCCACTGGCACCCAGCACCCCGATCAGCATGGCTGGGCCTGCGCATTCAGGCGCCAGCCGCCGGCACGTTGGCGATCACGCCAGAACCCGGCGTAACGCCCATCGAGGGCCAGCAGTTGCGAGTGAGTGCCTGATTCCACCAGGCGGCCCTGGTCCAGCACCAGAATCTGCTCGGCGGCCATGATGGTCGGCAGGCGATGGGCGATGACCAATACGGTCGAGCTTTGCTTCAGGCTACGAATCGCCGCTTGTACAAAGGCTTCGTTCTGGGGATCCAGGGCGGCAGTGGCTTCATCCAGCAGCACGATTGGGGCGCGCTTGAGCAAGGCCCTGGCCAGGGACACCCGCTGGCGTTCCCCGCCGGACAGTGAAGCGCCGCCTTCTCCCACCGGGGTGCGCCAGCCCTGGGGCAGGCGCGCGACGATTTCATCGACGCCGGCCAGTCGCGCCGCTTCAGCCACCTGCTGCGCACTGGCGTCCGGCCTGCCGACACGGATGTTGGCTTCGAGGCTGTCGTCGAACAGGTAGACGTCCTGCATCACCAGCGACAATTGCGCCATCAACGCTTCGTTGGACAGTTCGCGCACATCGACGCCGCCGACCTTGACCCTGCCTTCGATCGCATCGAAAAACCGCATGAGCAGGCGCGTGACGGTGGTCTTGCCCGAGCCCGAGGCGCCGACAATCGCCGTCATCGAATGGGCCGGTGCAGTGAAGCTCAGGTCGCGCAGCACCGTCGGGCCGCTGGCGTAGGCGAAGCTGACGTGTTCGAAGGCAAAGCTGCCGGGGGCGGTCAACGGCTGACTGACAGTGGGTTGCGGCAATGGCGACTCGCGCAGGATGCCGACCAGTTGCTCCAGGTCATTACCGGCCATGCGCAGCAGGCCGCTGCGCGCCGCTGCCTCGGCCAGTGGCCCGACAAAACGGGCCGCCAGGGCCAGCAACGCGACCAGTTGAATGGCGTCGATGTCACCGCGAACGGCCAGGGCGACGCCCACACCCACCAGCAGCGCAAAGGCCAATTGCACGGTCAGGCCGCCGGCCAGCAGTTTGGGAAAGGTCTGGGCCAACATCGAACCACCGGCCTGTTTCTGCGCCAGGTTGGCTGCCTGCAAGGGCGCGTAGCCATCCTGGGTCCGGCCAAAGGCGCGCAGCACTTGCTGGTAGCGGGCGAACTCGACCACGCGGTTACCGGCCACGGTCGCGGCGGCTTCGACCCGGGCGTCGTTATTGCCGATGGCGGCAGCGGACCAGTGGTGGGTGAAGTAGATCAGCGGCGCGCACAGCACCGCGGTCAGGCCCAGGCGCCAGTCGAAGATGAACAAGGTCAGCGCGACTGTGGCCGGCACCACCACTCCGGACACCACCGGCCCCAGGTAATGGGCGAACAGGCCGGTGACCATCAACGTGCCGCTGGTGGCACTGCGCGACAGGCGGCCGATTTTTTCCGAATTGAACCAGCCCAGGGGCAGGCTGGCCAGGTGTTGGCCGAGGCGATCATGTAGGGTGGTCAGCACCACCAGCGCCAGGGCAAAGCCCTTCATCGCCTGCTGGTAATGGGCGATGCAGGTCAGCACGGCCATCGCCGCCAGGCCGGCCAGCCAAGCCAGCGCCGTGGCTGGATCACCGGCAAACAGCGCGCGCAGGATCGGCACCAGGAAAGCCACGGCCAGGCCTTGCAGCACGGCGCTGGTCACCAGCCACGCGAGGTATCGGTAAAGGCGGGCGGCATGCGCCGGCCCCAGTAACGTGACAAGACTGCGGATCACAGGGACATCTCCAACTCGGGGACGGAGTGCTTGGCGCCGGCGCGCCACAGCTGGGCATAGGCGCCGTTGGCTTGGAGCAGGGATTCATGGCGACCGCTTTCAAGCACGCGGCCCTGATCGAGGACGACGATCTGGTCCACGCCGCTGATGCTGGCCAGGCGGTGGGCGATCACCAGCACCGTACGGCCCCGGGCCAGGGCCGACAGGGCGTCCTGGATCAACGCTTCGGATTCGGGGTCGGCGTGGGAAGTGGCCTCGTCGAGGATCAGCACCGGCGTGTCGGCCAGCAGCGTGCGGGCGATGGACAGGCGTTGCGCTTCACCGCCAGAGAAAATCGCATCCTCGCCGATCACCGACTGATAGCCACGGGGCAGGGCCTCGATGCGCAGGTGAATCTGCGCCGAGCGGGCCGCCATCTCCACCTCCGCGTCGCTGGCCTCGGGGCGGCCCAGGAGCAGGTTGTCGGCCACCGTCCCATGCACCAGTTGCGCGTCCTGCAAGACGAAACCGACCTGCCGATACAGCTGGCGCGGATCGATGTCCCGCACATCGACGCCGCCCACCCGCACGCAGCCAGCCTTGACGTCGTGAAAGCGCGGCACCAGTTTGGCCAGGGTCGACTTGCCCGCACCGGACGCACCGACCAGGGCGGTCACGCTGCCAGCCGGACAGTGCAGGTCGACACCGTTGAGGATCGGGTGCTCGGGGTCGTAGCCGAACTGCACATGTTCAAAGGTGATGTCACTGCCCTGGGGCTGCTGGCCGACTTTCGGCGCGGGCAGTTCTTCGACCTTGAGCAGTACTTCGATGCGGTCGGCGGCCGCCAGGGCGGTGCGTTGGGCGGTCAGGCTTTGATTGATCACCAACAGCGACTGCGGAATCACCACCGCCACCAAGGTCTCGGCGAACAATTGCAGCGGCGTGATCCAGCCTTTGGCCAACAGCAAGGTGCCCACCCCCAGGCTCACCAGCAGAATCACCGGGACGCTCAAGGCCATCGAGGAAAACGCCTCCAGGCGCAGCAGCGGTCTGACCCAACCGGCGTATTGCTCGCTGAACTGGTTGACCGCCTGCTGATAGCTGCGATGGGCCTGGCCCACCTGGCCGAACGCCTTGACCACGGCAATGCCATGGACAAACTCGACGATGGCGGCGCTGACCCGGCTCATGCTCTTGTCCAGCAACTGCATTTTCGCGCCGAAGCCGCGCATCATCAGGGCGTAGGCCAGCACATACACCGGCAAGGTCAGTACCGCCAGCAGCGCCAGGCGCCAGTTCAGCGTGACCAGCCACACCAGCCCCGCCACGGGCATGACGATGGCCGCGGTAAGTTCCACCGCGTGGTGGGCGACCAGGTGATGCAGGTCTTCCAGATCGTCCTGCACCACTTTGCGCACCGCGCCCGAGGTGGTGTCGGTGTACCAGCCCAGGGGCACGCGTCCCAGTTTGCGCACCATGGCTTCGCGCAGGCTGGCTTGCAGGCGGTGGTCCGCCAGGTGGGTCAACCACAGGGCCACGCCGTTGGCCACCCAGCCCAGGCTCAAGGCGATCACCACCAGCGCCGCCCAGCGCCACAAGGCTTGAGTGTCGACGCCACCGGCCAGCAGCAACCGGCCCAGCTCGGTCAGGCCGATGAAGGGCACCAGGTTGACCAGTGCGCCGACCGCGGCAAACGCTACGCCTAAGTGAATCAGGCGGTTGACCGGACGTTTCAGGGTATCCAGAGCGGCGGTCATGAGTTTTTCCGTAGGGCGTCCAGCAGGTGCGCGGTGACGGTGTGGACGTGAGGCGGTTCGATCACGCTGAAGTGATTGCCCGGCACATCGATCAAGTCGAATCGTCCCAGGCACGCGTCTTCCCAGAACGGTGCCGCCAGGTGGCCAACGCCGCCGGTGATGCCGAACGATTGCTGCTCCAGGCAGCGCAGGTAGGTCATGTTGCCGAGGAACGGCGGCGGGTCGAACCGTGCCGCGCGCATGCTGTGGCGGCAGACGCGGAACAACGTCGGCACCAGCTCCGGGCCGATGGGCACCCCGGCCTGGCCCGACGCCAGGCGCGCATATTCGGCCAGGCGTTGTTCCTGGCTGCGCGCCGATTGTTGTCTCACCGCCAGCGCCAAGGCTTCAAGGCCCGGGTCGCCGCTCAAGGAAGCCATGGCCCCGGCGGGCACGCGGCGATTGTCACGGGCCATCAGCAGATCGATGGCGCGGTACACGTCATAGTCTTCGATGTGCGGGCCGAACACGGTTTTCACCGGATCCAGGTTCAGGTTGGGCACGAAGATCGCCTCGTAGGCCAGCTCTTCGTCGGTGTCGATGAACATCGGAATGCTGTCGATCAGGCTCAGGTCCACCACGTCCATGCCCCGTTCGAGCAGACGCCGGGCGACCTCGGTGGCGAGCAGCCCGCCCAGGCAGTAACCAATCAGCTGGAAGCGCTGGTGACCGTCGGCGATCAAGCGTTCTGCGTAATCCTGGGCCACGCTTTCGATCAGGCGCTTGGGCTCCAGGGCCAGGTAACGCTCGGTGTCGGCCACGGCAAAGCCGATCACCGGGCCGGCCTGTTGCTCGGCCAGGGCGCGCCCCAAATGCTGGAAGTAATCCAAGGTGCCGAGGGCGGCGTGGAACATCACCCGCACCGGGCCGACCTCGCCACCGCCAAACGGCACCACCAACGCATTGCTGCTGGAGGAACGCTGGGCTTCGCCGCCCGCCGCCGTGGGCACTGGCGCGGCTTCGCCGTGGTTGAGCAGGCGCGCCAGGGCGGTGACATTCGGCTCGTTGAGCATCTGCCGCAGCAGCGTGTCGTAACTCAAGGCCTGGGCCTGGGGCAGTTGTTCACGCAGTTGACCGGCGACACGGGCGAGGATCAGTGAATCGGCGCCTTTTTCGTAGAAGCTGTCGTCGACGCCAATTTGCGTCAATCCCAAGGCCTCGGCCCACAGCCGGCACAGCTCGGCGGTGAGGGGATCGGTCGGCGTCGCCTGGCCCGCGGACACGTGGGCATCAACGGCGGGGCGCAAGCCGGCCAGGGTCTTGCGGTCGACCTTGCCATTGGCGGTCAGTGGCAAGCGGTCGAGCACTTGCAGGTGCGCCGGCAGCATGTATTCCGGCAAGCGCTGGGCCAGGGCGCGGCGCAGGCTGTCGACGTCCAGGCGCTGGAACCCGGCCTTGAAACGGGCGGCGAACACCTGCATGCCGAGGGCCGCCAGCGGGTGATCGGCCTGGGGCAGGGCGGGCAGGCATTCACCGCCCAACGCCTGGATTCGCGCCTGCCAGGTCTGTGCGTCGCGTAGACCGCTACGGCCCAGGTCGTGGTCGTCGTTGACCGGGGTCATCATGAAGCCCTGGGTCAACAGGATCGGCGGCCATTCGCCGGTGGGTTCGCTGAACACCAACCAACCCCCGGGGCTGAGCAGCTCGGTGATTTGGCCGAGGGCTTTGTCGATGTCCTTGACGCTGTTGAGCATGCCGGCACACAACACGACATCGACGCTGTTGCTGGCCAGCCCTTGGGGGCGGATGTCCTGGTCGATGTCCAGCACGCCGTAGCGCACCCAGGCGTGCTCGGCAAACCGTTGCTTGGCCGCCGGCAAGAAAAAAGCGGTCATGTCGGTGAACAGGTAATCGACGTCCAGGCCATCGAGCAGGCCGATCACTGGCGCGCTGGTGGCCCCGGTGCCGGCGCCGATCTCCAGGATGCGCAGCGGCCCGTCGCCTTCATGGTGGGTGGCGAGGCGGTTGATCAGGGCCGCGATGCTGTGATTGTTGTAGCGCGAGACGGCGTCCCCGCCGTACAGCTGCAATGCCAGATCCTGTTGGCCTTGGGGAAACAGCAGGTCGAACGGGTTGACCTCGCCCTTAAGCAACGGCGGCAATTGCCAGACGTGGTTGAGTTGATAGTCGAACAGCGCCTGGCTGCACAGCCCCGAGGCGACGGCCTGTTCCACCCGGCCCCAGGCCAGCGCCGGCTCGGGTGCCGGTTGCGCCAGGCGATAGCGCGATTGTTCGAGTTGCAGCAGGCCCGCCTCGCACAGCACGCCCAACCAGCGGCGCACCAGCCAGTGATGGCGCGGCTGTGCCTGCAACGCGTGGAGAATGGCCGGGGCATCGGGTTCAGCCAGCTCGCCGCTGAACAAGCCGGCCTTGAGCATCACCTCCAGCATCGAGCTCAACGCCGCGGCACTCAGGTCTGCCTGGTATTCGCCAACCTGTTGGGCGTCAAAGGCGCCGACCTGGTTGTCGGCATAACGATTGATCGTCGTGAGCAAGGACGCGTCCGGCAACGGTGTTGGCGATGTCCGCGCGGCAGTGACAAAGGCCAGCAGGCTGCGCTCCCCGGTGGCTTCGCCGGTGACCAGGCTGATTGCGTTGTCCACGCCGGGGATGGCGAGCAATGCAGCGTCGATTTCACCCAGTTCAACGCGATGCCCACGGATTTTCACCTGGCCGTCTTCACGGCCGAGGAACTCCAGTTCGCCGCCGGGCAGGTAGCGACCCCGATCGCCGGTGCGATACAGGCGCTGGCCATCCACGGGATGGGCGAAGAACCGCGCGTCGCTCAGTGCCTGGTCGCCAAGGTAACCGTTGGCCAGGCCGACCCCTGTGATGTACAGGTCGCCAGGCACCCAGGTCGGGGCGTCGCGCCATTGGCTGTCGAGCACGCGAAAGCCCTGGTTGGCCAAGGGCAGGCCATAGGGAATGCTGCGCCAGGCCGGGTCAATCTCGTCGATCGGGTGCAGGTTGGACCAGATCGAGGCTTCGGTCGCGCCACCGAGACCCACCAGGGCCAGGCCGGGCAAGAGTTGTTGGAGTTGCGGCGGCAGGTTCAGCGGGATCCAGTCACCGGACAACAACGCCAGGCGCAGGTTGTCCAGTGGCCGGGGCTCGGCATGCAGGTAGTGGGCGAGCATGTGCAGTTGCGCAGGCACCGAGTTCCACAGCGTCACCTGATGCCGCTGCACCAGTTCGGCCCAGTGCGACGGGTCGGCGCCGCGTGCCGGGTCGGGCAGCACCAGCGCGCCGCCCACGGCGAGGGGGCCGAAGAGGTCGTACACCGACAGGTCGAAACTCAACTGTGCCAACCCCAGCACGCGATCCTTGGCGTTGACGTGAAAACGCCGGTTGATGTCTTGCACGGTATTGAGGGCTGCGCGATGGCTGATCATCACGCCTTTGGGGTCGCCCGTGGAACCAGAGGTGAAAATTACGTAGGCGAGGTCATCGGGGTTACTGTCAACCGCTTGGAAGTCGGCCGCTGCTGGCGCCAGACAATCCACCGCATGCCAGTGCAACCCATCGGGCAGCGGCGTATCGGGCAGGCTCTGGGACTGGCCAAGTACATGACGCACCTGGGCGCTGCGCAGCACGCGGTCGCGGCGGGCGGCCGGGGCATTGCTATCGAGTGGCAGGTAGGCGGCCCCGGCGAGTAATACACCGTAGGCCGCCACGACCTGGTCGAGGCCTTTGGGCATGAGGATCGCCACCGGTTCCCGGGCGGCGCAACCGGCCTGGCACAGGGTGGCAGCGACGGCCAACGCGCGCTCGACGAGCGCGGCATAGGTCAGGCTGCCGTTGGCATCGATCACCGCCAACGCTTGCGGATGTGCCTTGGCCATGGCCAGCAGACCGTCGTGCAAGCGACCGGTGGGCAGCGGCGCGGCGGTGGCATTCGCCGCCAGGCGCTCTCGCTGTTGCCAGGCCGGCAGCGGCACCTGCATGGGTTGTTCCCAGGCGGCCGGGTCCAGGGCCAATCGCTGCAACTGCGCCAGGAACGCCTGCTGCATGTCGTTGACCAAGCCGTCGGGGAACACGCCTTGGCGCACGTCCCAATGGATGTGCAAACCATGACGGTCATCCATCACCTGGCAGTCGAGGGTGACTTGCGGGGTCTGGGTAATGCCGTGGCCCACCCGGCGCTGGCTGGCCGCCAGGGGTTCGATCGCCAGGCCGATGGCGCTGGTGAACACCACCGGCATGGCCGCGGCTTCACGGCCACGCCGACGGCCGATTTCACGCATCACTTCAATGCCGGAAAACAGCCGGTGCTCCAGGTCGGCGAACAGTTGGCTGCCCAGTTGCCGGGCCTGCCGGGTGAAGTCCTGGCCTTGAGGATCGTTGACCTGGAGCAGGCTCACGGAGGTGAAGTCCCCCACCAGCCGATCCACTTGCGGGTGCAGTGGCAAGCGGTTGAGCAGCGTCAGGTTGAGGCTGAAGGCAGGGCGCTGGCTCCAGCGTTGCAAGGTTCCGACGTAGGCGGCGAGGACCGCAATGGAAGGGGTCAGGCCGCGTTCGTTGGCGGCTTTTTTCAGGGCGTTCCATGGCTGCTGATCGAGCTGGGCCGAATGCCGCTGGAAGCGCGGCGGGGCCGTGTCTTCACCGCTCAGGGGCGCCGGCAGTTGCGGCGCGGCGGGCAAGTCATCGACGCGCCCCAGCCAATACTCACGGTCGCGTTGGTGGCGGCTGCCTTCGAGCAAGCCACGCTCCGCCAGCAGGTAGTCGCGGAAGGTGATGTCCAGGGGCGGCAGGGTGGCCTGGGGATCGTCCAGCAACTGTTCCAACTCGTTGAACAGCAACTGTGCGCTGGCCCAGTCGGCAATCAGCGAATCCATGGAGAAATGCAGGGTGTCGCCGCTGTCGCTGCGGCTCATGCGCAATTCGAACAGCGGCCATTGATCGGTGGGGTAGAGCTTCTGCTCCATGGCCTGGCGGATCTGTTGCACGCCGTGCCGGTGCTGTTCAGCCGTGACGCCGCGCAAGTCCGCGACGGCCAGCGAGTAGTGGGCAACATTGACCAGGACGCATTGGGAACCCTCGCTGGCGATCACCGCGCGCAGCATGTCGTGACGCTCGATCAGACGGTTCCACGCCTGTTCCACCCCCTGCGGATCGAGCCGCGGCCAACTCAGTTCCAGATAACCGTGGCAGGCGACGTTGCCGTAGCCAAAGGAAGATTGGCGGCCCAGGAGGTAAGCGTTCTGCACGTCGGTGAGCGGGAAGGGCGCGTGGTGGTTCGCCGGGTCAGCCTGTACCAGTGGCCGTTCCTGTGTTTCGAGCAGGTGCAGGATCTGTTCTTTGTGCTCACGCAGTTGTGCCAGGCGCTCGGTATTGAGCAGGCCTTGGGGGGCGCGGAATTTCAGTTGTCCGTCCTGGGGCCAGAGTTCGACGCCCAGGGACTTGAGTTCACTTAGCAGTTTGGCGGCGGGCATGGGTACAGCTCCTGGAGAAAAGAGGGGTTGTGCGGGCATCAGATGACGCCCTCTTCAACGGTGTCCGAGGCAGGCTGGCGCTCAAGGATCTGCGCCACCTCCGTCAAGGTGGCGGCGCCGAACAACTGGCCCATGGGCAGTTCAAGGCCCACACGGTTACGCAGCATTTCGAGAAAACGCGTGGCCAGGAGGCTGTCGCCCCCGAGGCGGAAAAAGTTGTCGTGACGCGACACGCTCGGCACGTTGAGCAATTGCTGCCAGAGCTCGGCGATCAGTTGTTCTTCCGGGCGCAGCGGTTGCTCGTCCGCCACCGGTCGCGACTGGGCGGCGTCGGCCAATCGCGCCTGCAGTGCCCGGCGATCGATCTTGCCGTTGCTGCTCAGGGGCAAGTGTTCCAGCACCAGGACGTGTTCCGGGCGCATGTACCCCGGCAAGCACTGCTCCAGGTGTCGTGCCAAGACCTGTGCGTCGGTGCTGGCCGTCACGGCGGCCATCAGCCGGTTGTCGGTGACCAGCGCCACGGCCCTGGTGACGCAGGGGTGGCGAGCGAGGGCTGCCTCGATTTCGCCCAGTTCGATGCGATGGCCACCAATCTTCACCTGGCTGTCGGCGCGCCCGTGAAACTCCAGCAGGCCATCGGGGTGGTAGCGACCCAGGTCGCCGGTGCGGTACCAGCCGTCGACAAAGCGCTCGGCATTCAACTGTGGCGCGTGGCGATAGCCGCGGGCGACGCCGGCGCCACCAATCCACAGCTCACCGGTGACCCAATCCGGACAGTCGCGGCCCAGGGCGTCGACCACTCGGTAAGCCTGGTTGGCCAGTGGCACACCGTAGGGGATCGAGCGCCAACCCGGCAGCGCTTGCTCCACCGGGTAATGGTTCGACCAGATCGCCGCTTCGGTGGCGCCGCCCAGGGCGATAAAACGACAGTCAGGGGCCTGTTGCCGCAGGCGCTGGGGCAGGTCGAGGCCAATCCAGTCGCCCGACAGCAACGCCACGTTCAGGCCCAGTGGCTGGCGGTCATGGGCATTGGCTTCCAGCAGCATGTCCAGCAAGGCCGGCACGCTGTTCCACAGAGTCACGCGATGGTGTTGCAACGCGTTGAGCCAGGCCCGGGCATCGCGGCGCTGGTCCTCCTCGATCAAGACCAGCGCACCGCCCACCGACAGCAGGCCGAACAGGTCGTACACCGACAGGTCGAAATCCAGCGCTGACAAGGCCAGCGTGCGGTCGCTGGCGTCGATGCCATAGCAGCGATTGATCTCGGCCACGGTGTTCATCGCGGCGCGGTGGGTGATTTCCACACCCTTGGGCTGGCCCGTGGAGCCGGACGTGTAGATCACGTAGGCCAGCTCCGCGGCCGAGACGGCGAGCGGCGCCGAGAGCGGTTCAGCGTCCAGCGCGTGGAGCGGGTCGAGGTGTTTGACGCTGGGCAATTGCGGGTCATGCCCGGCCAGGATCAGGGTGACGCCGGCTTGTTGCAGGATGCGCTGGCAACGCTGCAGCGGTTGGTCGACTCCGACCGGCAGGTACGCGGCACCCGCGGCCAGGATGCCCAGCACGCTGGCGATCTGTCGTGGCCCCTTGGCCAGGGACACCGCCACCAGGTCGCCCGGCACCACGCCGGCGTCCACCAGGCTGCGGGCAATGCGCAGTGCCTGTTCGGCCAGCTCGCCATAGCTGAGCATGCCGTGCTCACCCCACAACAACGCCGGGCGTTGGGGCGCTTGGCGTGCCTGTTCGAAGAAGCCTTGGTGCAAGGTCGGGTCACCCGGCACGCTCGGCCCCGGGGCATTGAGCTGGGCACGCAACTGCGCCTGGGCTTGGGGCAGCAGGTCGGGCGGTGGGTTGTCCCAGGTGTGCTCGGCCAGCCAGTTCAAGCTGTACAAGTAGGCATTGAACATCCCTTCGACCAGGCCTTCGGGAAACAGGCCGACCACGTAGTCCCAGTTCAAGGCGATGCCGCCGTCGGCCTCCACCACTTGATGGTCGAGCCAGACCTGCGGGGTCTGGGTCAGGCCAAAGACTTGCCGGGCAAACGGCCCGTCCGCCGGCGCAGCCGTGCCATCCGGGACCCCGAGCGCACTGGTGAACACCACGGGCATGCTCACCTGTTGCTCGCCATTGCCCCGGGCCAGCTGGCGCAACAGGCTGACCGAGCCGAGGCAACGATGCTCCAGTGCCTCGCCCAGGGTGCGCTGGGTACGCCTTGCGCGGTCGACCCAGCGTTCGCCGGGCAGCGGAACATAACCGAGCAGCGTGAGGGAGGTGAAATCGCCCATGACCTGATCGATCTGGGGATGCAGCGCCCGACGATCGAACAGCGTGAGGTTGAGGCTGAGGTCGGGACGTGCACTCCAGCGACCGAGGGTTTCGGCAAACGCGCAGAGCAGCACGGCCGAGGCGGTGAGGCCCTGTTGTTGGGCCTTGGCCAGGATCGCCCGCCAGGCTTGGGCGTCGATTTGCCCTTGCAGGCGTTCGAAGCGCGGTTGACCCAGGCTGGCGGGGTCGACCGCCAGCGGCAGTTGTGGGTGCGGCGGCAACTCGGGCAGGCGTTCTTGCCAGAAGTGTTGCGCGGCTTGCAGCTCGTCCGCGTCCACGGCGGATTGCAGTTGATAGTCGCGGAACGACAGTTCCAGCGGCACCAGCGTCAACCCAGGGTCACGGTAAATGGCATCGAGTTCTGCGTAGAAGCGCAGGATGCTCAGGGCGTCGAGGATCAGGTTGTCCAGGCTGATGGCCAGCCGCGTGCAGCGGCCATGAGTCACGGCCTGCACATCGAACAGCGGCCACTGGCCCGGATTGAACACGCGATGGGCACAGTGTTCGCGCAAGTCGTCGAGGTTGGCGTAGCCCTGGCCGATTTCAAAGGACGGCAGCTGTTGCAGGGGCAGGATGCGCGCCTGGCCGCATTGATCGAACACGGCGCGCAGCATTTCGTGGCGCTCGATCAAGCGATCCAGCGCGGTCTGCAGGCGCGGCAGGTCGAGGTCCTCGACGTCGTATTCACGATAGAAATGACAACTCACGCCGCCCAGTACCAGGCTCGGGTCGCGGCCCAGCCAATAGGCCTGTTGCACCTCCGTCATGGGGAAGGGCGCATGGCGTTGCGGCAGGTCGGGCTCAATCGTGCGCCGCGGTTCGGCCTGGGCCTGTCGATGCAAATCGGCACAAAAATGCGCCAGCACCGGTTTGGCGAATACCTGGGCGATCCGTGCGCCTCCCAGCCCTTGCTCTACAAGCAAACGCACCAGGCGGGTGGCGCTCAGGGAGTCGCCGCCCAGGGCGAAGAAGTTGTGTTCACGGCAGACCTCAGCACAGCCCAGCAATTGCTGCCAGGCATGGGCCACCAGGGTTTCGATGTCGCCGCAGGGAGCGGACAGGTTGGCCTGCACCGGGGTGCTGTTGGCCGCCAGCCAGTCGTTCAGTACTTTGCGATCCACCTTGCCATTGCCGGTCAAGGGCAACTGCGCGCAGCCCAGGACAGTGCTGGGGATCATGTAGCCCGGCAGGCGCTCGGCCAGATGTTCGGCCAGTCCCTGTGGGGCCAGGCGTGTGGGCATCACGGGGCCGTCTGTCAGGCGCACCACTGCTGCCAACTGCTGGCCGGCCAGCAGCGCCACCGCCTGCTCGACGCCGGGCCAGGCCAGCAAGGCGGTTTCGACTTCCCCGGCTTCGATGCGGTAGCCGTGCAGTTTGAGTTGGAAATCGGTGCGCCCGAGGAATTCGACGTTACCATCGGGGTGATAACGCGCACTGTCGCCGGTGCGGTACCAACGCAAGCCTTGATAGTCGACGAAACGTTCAGCTGTGCGCACCGGGTCGCCGCGATAACCCTCGGCAACACCAGCGCCACCGATCCACAGTTCGCCGGCCACCCAGTCGGGGCAGTCGTGGCCGTGTGGGTCGACAATGCGCAAGCGGACATTGTCCAGCGGGGTGCCATAGGGCAGGCAGTGCCAGAGTAAGGGTTGGCCGGGCAGCACTTCGAACAGGGTCGAGTGAATGGCGGTTTCGGTGGCGCCGCCCAAGGCCATGAAACGGCAGCCGGGGGCTTGGGTCCACAACCGTGGCGCCAGGTCCGGAGCGACTTTGTCGCCGCCAAGCAATACCGCGCGCAGGGGGAGGCTGGCACCGGCGGGGGCGCAACCGAGCAGCATGTCGAGCAACGCTGGCACGCAGTTGAGCACGCTGGCGCGATGCCGCAGGGCCAGTTCACGCCAGCGTCTGGCATCACGCTGGGCCTCGGGCTCGATACCGATCACCGCCGCCCCAGTCGACAGCGCGGCAAACAGGTCGAATACCGATAAGTCGAACTCCAGGGCCGACAGCGCGAGGATTCGATCGTCGCTGTTCAGTTGCAAGCGCCGTTGCAGGTCTTCCAGCGTGTTGGCAGCGGCCTGATGGCTGATTTCCACGCCTTTGGGTTCACCTGTGGAACCGGAGGTATAGAGGATGTACGCCAGGTCGCTGATCGCTCCGGGCCGGGGGGCGTCCAGCGCCGTGCTGGCGGCGGGCAGTTGCGTGAGCAATAAGCGCGCGCCCGACGAATCACAGATTTTCCGGCACCGCGCCGCCGGTTGATCGACGCTGATGGGCAGGTACGTGGCGCTGCACGCCAGGATGCCCAGCACCGCGATCACCTGCTCGGATCCCTTGGGCAGTTGCAACGCCACCACGTCACCGCGTCGCACGCCTTGGCCTTCCAGGTAGGCCGCCACGTGTAGAGCACGTTCGGCGAGTTCGCCATAGGTGATGACGGGATGATCGCCGTGCAGCAACGCGGGCAGGGTGGGTGTCAAGCGCGCCTGGGCAAAAAAGGCTTCGTGCAAGCGTTGTACCGGCAGCGGCGCGGCCTGGCCCTGGACGCCATTGCGGACGTCAAGCTGGCTGGCAGGGATCAGCGCCGGAGGCGACAGGTCCCAGGCCGAAGCTTCAAAACACAGGCGCTGCAACAGCCCGGTATACGCCTCGAACAACCCATCCAGTACACCGTCGGCGAACAACCCTTCACGGGCGTCGAGATTGACCAGGACACCGCCATCCAGCTCGGTGACCTGGGCGTCGAGCCACACTTGCGGGCCTTGGGAAATGATCCAGGCCGGTTGGCCGAAACACGCTTGCACGCCCTCGGCGAACAGTTCCCCCAACCCCAGGGCGCTGGTGTACACCACCGGCGCCAACACTTGCTCACCCCGTTGCCGGGACAGTTCGCGCAACACCTCCAGGCCGGAAAACGCGCTGTGTGCGGCATCGCTGTGGAAGCGCCGTTGCAGGGCCGTGGCACGGGCGGCGAACGTGCCGCTGACGTGACCGTCCCATGCCAGCAGGATCGATGAGGTGAAATCGCCAACCAGGCGCTCCACATCGGCATGCAGTGGCGTGCGGTTGAACAGCGGCAAATTGAGCAGCAGCTCGGGCGTCTCGCACCAGGCGCCAAGGGCTTCGCAGAACACCGCCGCCAAGGCCATCGCCGGCGTCAGGCCGTGCTCCCGGGCGTGGCGCTCGAAGCCCTGGCGCTGGGACGGCGGTAGCCAGTGGTGACGGCGTCGCACCTGGCGATCGTCGCCCTGGGGCTTGATGGGCAAGCGCGGGGCGCCGGGCAACCGGTCCAGGCGCTGCAACCAATAGTCACGGGCCTGTTGATGAAGCGCACGTTGCTCGGGGCTGGCGTGTTCACGGCGCAGGTCGGCCAGGTAACGGGCAAAGCTGTAGTCCAGCGCGGCCAGGGGCTGTTGGCGATACAACTGCACCAGGTCGCCGAGCAGGGTGCGCAGGCTCAGGGCATCGGCGGCGAGCATGTCGAGGTTCAAGTGCAGGCGCGTCCCGTCGGGCAGCAACGACAACTGGATGTCCAGCACCTGCCCTTGTTCAACGGCCAGTTGGCGGTGGGATAACTCAGTGCGCAACGCCGACAGCCGTTGTTGCTGTTGCTCGGCGCTGGCCTGGCGCAGGTCATGCACCTTCAATCCCGGCCAGGGGCTGCGGGCGAGGATCCGCTGGCGACCGTCGTCGAGAAACTGCGCGCGCAACATCGGGTGGCGCGCCAGCAACGCCCGTACGGCGGCTTCCAAGCGGATCGGGTCGACGTCGCGGCCATCGAATTCGTTATAGAAGTGCGCGGCGACACCGCCCAGCTGCTGGCCGGGGGCGCGTCCGATCCAATAGGCGTGTTGCATCGGCGCCAGTTCGAAAGGCTGGCCGTCGTCCGCCGGCGCAGTGACCGCCGCCGGGGCTTGGGGGGCCATCTCAAGCATGGCCAGCCAGGCTGACAGGCGCGGGTCGGCGATCAGGTCGGCAAAACGCGCGGCCAGGCCATGGCGGCGCCACTGGCCGGCGAGGCGAATCAGGGTGACGGAATCCAGCCCCCATTCGATCAGGTTCGCCTCCAGGGGAATCTGGTCGGCGGGCAGGTCGAGGGCCTGGGACAGGGATTGGCGCAGCAGTGTTGCGGTTGAGGTGCTGGGAGTGGCCATGGCTCAACGTCTTCTCATTGCTAGGGCCCGGACCGGGGTTGGCCCAGGCGCTGGGGGCAGGCAGTTGCTTGGGGGAAGATGCTAGTCATTCTCATTTTGCCAACTACCCGGATCGAATCGTTTTTGCCCCGCATCCGCGTCTCGCTCACCGGTTGCAGTGCCGTGGTGGCTACGCACAGCGCCAATCGCCCGCAGGATGCGGTTGGAAAATGACTTGAATCGGGTAGAGCCCGCCCCATGGCCTTGACTACCGTCGCTCGCCGCCCCTTGCCGGGCCTGTGTTCCTCTGATTGGAGTTACGGATGTCTGTCGATTCGGGTTTACAAGTGCGCGGCCTGCGCAAGCGCTACCCCAACGGCGTCGAGGCGCTGCGCGGCGTGGACCTGAGTGTCGGCCCCGGGATGTATGGCTTGCTGGGGCCCAATGGAGCGGGCAAAAGCAGCTTGATGCGGACCCTGGCGACACTGCAGCAACCCGACGCCGGCAGCATTCACCTGGACGGGACGGATGTGTTGGCCGATTCCGATCATTTGCGCCGCCGCCTGGGTTATCTGCCGCAGCAATTGGGTGCGTATCCGGGCGTGAGCGCACGGGACTTGCTCGATCGTTTTGCCTGGCTCAAAGGGCGTACCGACAATCGCCAGCGCCGCGAGGAAATCGAGGGCCTGCTGGACAAGGTCAACCTCCAGCAGGCCGCCCATCGAGCGCTCGCCACCTATTCGGGCGGCATGCTGCGCCGGTTCGGCATCGCCATGGCGTTGGTGGGTTCGCCACGCTTGCTGATCGTCGATGAGCCCACGGCGGGCCTCGACCCGGCGGAGCGCAACCGTTTCCATCGGGTGTTGGCCGATGTCGCCGCCGAGTCCATCGTGTTGCTTTCGACCCACATCGTCGAAGATGTCGAAAACCTCTGCAGTCGGCTGGCCGTGCTGGCCGCTGGGCAGATCATTGTCGAAGGGCGCCCGGCGCAGTTGCTGGCGGCCGAGCAGGGCCGGTTGTGGGAAGCGTCCTTCGACCGTGGCGAGTCGCTGCCCGCGGCCTTGCATGTGGCCGCCAGCCCCCAGGGCAGCCGCGTCATCGTCCATGGCGAGCGTCCTGCCGATCCACGTTTCGTGCCCCATGCACCACGCTTGGAAGACATCTATTACCTGGCCCTGGCCCAGGCGGGTGAGGCGCTCGACGCATGAATACCTTTGCTCTGCTGATGCGCGAGGCCTGGGTGGAAGTGCGCGCCGGGTTGCGCAGCGGCATTCCGTTGCTGGTGTTCCTTGGCCTGACCGGCTACCTGCTGATGGCCCTGACCAATGCCGACTATGTGCAGAAGATGGGCGCTAGCGATATCGCCCGCAATGCGCCGAGCCTGATTTACCTGATGTCGTGCGGCTGTATGTTCTTCCTGTTTTTTGCCTGGGCCTGGGTGTTCGCCCAGCCGGCCCTGAGGGACCGCAAGGCGCAATTGGAAGAAGTGCTGTTGGCCTTGCCGTTGTCGCTGCCAGCGTTGTTGTGGGGACGTTTTATCGGCGCGGCGTTGGTGGGTGGCTTGCTCGCCAGTTCATTGATCGTCGGCTTTCTCGTCAGCCCGGTGCTGGGCTGGCTCGGCTGGGTGCCGGCGGCGAGCATCGGCGCACCCATGTGGTCGGCGCTGGGGTTTGCCTGGGTCGCCTTGCTGTTGCCGGTGAGCACCGGGATTGGCGCGTTGTATTACTTGCTGGCCTTGCGCAGCCGAGGCCTGGCCGCACCGTTTGCCTTGGCGACGGTGTTGATGCTGTTGTGGATGTTCGCCGTGGTGGTGCTCAAGGGCGGGCACATCAACCCGCTGTTGGCGGCCAGCCTCGATCCGTCACTGTTCACCTTTGCCCAGGCCCAAGTGGAAACCTGGAACGCCGCGCAGAAATCCCAATCGCTGTTGGCGTTGACCCCGGGGTTCTGGCTTAACCGCGCGCTGTGGTGTGGGTTGCCGTTGCTGCTGCTGGCCGTCGTCCTGGCCCGCACCAGCCGCCAGAGCTTGATGGGCCGCCGTAGTGGCGCCGTGTTGGCCGAGCCGCCAATGCTGTTGGCGAGCCACGTGCGCTTGCCTGGCCCGTTACCCGCCAGCCGCTGGCCGCGGGCGTTGTGGTGCGAGGTTCGCTGGCAGGTGCGGCAGTTGTTTGCCCGGCGCATCGGCTGGGTTGCCCTCGGCTTGTTGCTGGCCATGGGCATACTCAGCGGGTTTGTTCATATCGTGTGGCATGCGCGCGGGCCGATGGTGCCGCGACCGGACCTGATCTTGCCGTTGTTATCGAGCGCGTCGTTCCTGGTGATCGCCTTCATTGTCGCGGCGCTGGTGGGGCTGGTCTGCCGGCGCGATGACGTGGAAGGCCTGGGCGCAATGCTACAGGCCACCCCGGCGCCGGCGTGGCTGCGTTTGTTGGGACGGGTGGCCTGCGTGCTGGTGGCGACGCTGGCCTTGGCGCTAGTGCCGGGGGTTGCCAGCCTGGTGATCAGCGCGCTGGTCGCCCCCGACAACTGGGCACCGGGCTTTGTGCTGATCTATCAGACACTGGTGTTCGCGCCGCCGTTGTTGGAACTGGCGATGCTCACGGTGCTGGTGCATGCCTTGATCCGTCGATCCGGCTTGGCGTATGCGACGTCCATGCTGTTGACGTTTTTCCTGGTGCTCAACCATGAACTGGGGCTGGTCAGCTATCCCGCCTATGCCATGGCGATACCAGCCCACGTGGCCTTGTCGCAACTGACGGGCTGGGCGCCCTGGCTGCCTTATCTCGCCACGTTGACCAGCTGGAAACTGGCCAACTGCCTGGTGATGGTCGCGGTGGCGGCGTTGGCCTTGCCCCGTGGGCCGGAGCGACGCCGTCTGAGGGATGTGCGCCGCAGCCTGCTGGGCTTGCCCGGTGTGTTGCTGGTGTTGGGGGCCGTGGGTTTGCTGGGCAGCGGCGCGCTGTTGCATCGGCATCTGGTGGAGCAGGGCGACTACCGGTCGGTGGCCGAGGAACGGGCCGAGCACGCCGAATGGGAACAGCGATGGCTGGCCGGGGCGGGCGCCTGGCAGGTGGCGGACGGGCGCTTGCACTTGCGCATCGACAGTGTTGCGCGACGTGTTGACGGCGAGTGGACGCTGGGAACCGTCATCGCCGCCAAGGAGCACCTGGACGCAGAATTGCCGTCGGGGTTGCACGTCACGGCGGTAAGCGTCATGGGCCGACCGGTCCTTTTCGAACAGGCTGCCGGGCATTTGCGTGTGCCTTTGGCGGAGTGCGCGGCGAGCGGCTGCAGCGTGCAACTGAACTGGACGTTGGACGCTGCCGGCTGGCCGTCCGAAGGTGACGCATTCTGGCTGGGGCCGCGAGGGGTGTGGCTGCAAGCGCGCCGCTTGATGCCACGCCTGGGCCTCGACAGCGAACGCTTGCTGCGCGCGCCGGTCCACCGTGCCGAAGCCGGCTTGCCGCCGCAGGTGCCGAGTTTGCCGGCGGGGGCGGCCGTCGCCGTGGACGCGGTGGCACCGGCGGGCGCGTGGCAATGGCTGATCGAGGTGGATGGCCAGGCGTTCAATGGCCAAAGCGCAGGACCGCTGGATTTCGCCTATCACACGGCCGCGACACAAGATCTCGACGGTGTGCAAATGCTCGCCGATGCCGGCCGGCAGCAAGCCGCCCGTGAGGTGCGCGAAGACTTGGAGGTCATGTCCGCCTGTGTGGGTCGGCGCCTGGGCAGTCGCCCAACCGTCGAGGCCCTGAGCCAGTGGCCGACCGGCATGGGGGCCAGTCATCTGAGCCAGGCCCATCTGGTGCTCAGCCAGACGCCGGATTGGGATGTGGCGCAGGCAGGTGTCGGGCGCTGGACGCGCCGTGCCCATATCGCCGAACTGCTCGCGCGGCGAATGCTGAGCGATGCCAGCGACCTGCGCCAGGCCCCGGGTTACCTCTGGCTGAGCCAGGGTGTGGCGGGCGCGATCGGCTTGCTGTGTGTTGGTGACGTCGACGGCGTTGAGGCCCGCTCGGCCTTGGTGAAGTTGATGGCCGATGATCTGACCCGCGCCTTGAGCAATGACGGCGAGCCCGTCGGCACCTTGGCCACTGCCCGGGAACAGGGCTGGGTCGCGACGTATGCACCGCTGGCCAGCCTGGACTGGGTGGCCGGACAAAGCGCCGAACAACTGGCGGCAATGACCGCAAGCATCCGAAATGGCCAGGGATGGCCCGCCGCGATCCAGCACCTGTTGGGCGCGCCCTCTGACCAGGCGATCACCGCAGCGCTCAAGCGCTGGGGGCCTGCGCAATGAATTCGAACCATCCCTTTTGCCTGGAGTTGTTCCATGTCAGCACCGCTGTCGATCAAACCGCTGCGCCGTCCCCTCGGCTGGCGGGAGAATGTCTTGACCCAAACCCTGGCACTGGCCTTGTCCAGCCAGATGTGCGCGGCCTATGCCGCTGATTATCAACCTGTCGCCAGCACGGAGGTGATCGAGCTGGCTCCGTTGATGGTCAGCGCTCGGTTGAACGAAGAAAGTGCCAAGGACATTCCCTTCGGGCTCACCGTGATCGACGGGCAAACCCTCGAAACCCGGCGCTTGCGCACCCTGGAAGACGCCTTGCGGACCACACCGGGGGTGGATGTGAATTCCTGGGGCGGCGCCAACGACGCCAATGTGCGCATCCGCGGTGTCGGTTCGTTGAACCAGATGAGCATGGACGACGGCTCGGTGGTGCTGAATGTGGACGGGGTGCCGATGTCGGTGCGCAACGCGGCGATGGCCACCCTCGACGTGGAGCAGGTGGAAGTGCTCAAGGGCCCTCAGGGCACGTTGTTGGGACGTAACAGCGAGGCGGGCGCGATCAACGTCACCACGCGCAAGCCGACCCGCGAACGGGAAGGTTATGTGCGCGGCGAAGTCGGCAGCCAGGGCCAGTTCATGACCGAAGGCGCCGTGGGCGGACCATTGACCGAATCCCTGGCGGGGCGCATTGCCGTGCGCCGCAGTGGCTTCGACAACTGGGTCGACGACCAGCGGGATGGCGACCCGTTGACCCAGCCACGGGACCTGGCCCTGCGCGGCAGCCTGCTGTGGGACAACGACCAAGGCACGACCGGCCTGCTCACCGCCGAGCGCCAGCGCGCCGATCATTACGCCGGCCTGGAGATGCTGCGCCCCTTTGGCAACCGCCCCAGCCTGGACTACACGCCCGGTACGTTCGATGGCAACCAGAAGACCAACGAGCGTTATTCCTTCGAACTCAATCATGACCTGGCGCAGTCGCGGATCACCTCGATCAGCGCCTACACCAGCACCGATCTCAATGCGGTCAAAGGTTACGACCGCAACATCACCGAGGCGCTGTACGGTTCACCGTTCGAATACCTGATCGAGGATTCTGCCAAAGAACGCGTGTGGAGCCAGGACCTGCGCTTGGGGTCGCTGGCCGATGCCGATGTGTTCTGGGTGACCGGGGTGAACCTGTCACGCTCCGAGCGCAGTTTCGATTCCGACAACTTCACCAACGGCGCACAACAGAGGCGCGATTTCAGCACCAACAGTTATGCCGCCTACGGCGAGGTGACCTACCCGATTGCCGAAGACTGGAAACTCACCACCGGCCTGCGCCACACCTGGGACCGCAAGACCTATGGGGCCGACTATTCCAGCGGCGGCAATACCGTTGGCGACAACCGTCGGTTGCAGGACAACTACAGCACCGGGCGCGTGGCGCTGAGCTACACACTGACGCCGCAGACGAACCTGTACGCGGTACTGTCGCGAGGCTATAAATCCGCCGGTTTCAACGATTACGCCACCTCGGTCAAGGACAGCGAACCCTACAAGGCCGCCAAGGTGAACGCTGTCGAAGTCGGCTTCAAGCACGAAAGCGCCGAGGGAGCCTTGAGTCTCGAGGGGGCGTTGTTCCTGACCCGCGTGCAGGACGATCACCTGTTGGGGTATGACTTCAACACCCTGGCGGTCAGCGCCGTGAATGCCGACACCCGCAGCAAGGGCGCCGAGCTGTCGAGCACCTGGCATGTCACGGATGAGCTGACAGTGGGCAGCGCCATCAGCTACACCAACGCGGTGGTGACCTCCGATGCGCCGGGGGTGTCTGGCGGCGATGTCGCGGCGGGAAGTCGCGTGCCGGATGTGCCGCTGTGGAGCGGAAACTTCAGCGTCGCCTGGCAGAAAGAGCTGGGCGCGTTCCTGGGCTTGCCGGCGCCGCGCCTGAATACGTTGCTCAACTATCGCGTGCAGAAAAATCGCCCGGCCGACCCGCAGAATCACTACGACCTCAAGGGCTACGCCAAGCTGGACCTGCACCTGGGCCTGGAAAGTGGTGGTTCGGAAGTCTACCTGTGGGGCGATAACCTGCTCGATGCGCGCTATGACTTGTATGGTTCGTATTCCACCGATCAGGTGCTGACCGGCATGCCGGGCCGAGGACGCTCGGCCGGCGTGGGGTACAGCTATTCGTTCTGAGTGCCCCTTGAGTCAAAGGGCAGGTTAGAACTGATAGGTATAGCCGACCCCCAAGGTGCGCCGCCGTGCCGGCGCACCGTAGGCCACCGGTTCGCTGTAGAAACCGTAGGTGTCATAGGTTTGGTTCAGCAGGTTGTCGGCGAAGGCATAAACCTCGCCGAAGCGGCTTTCCAGGCCTGCGCGCAGGTCAAGTTTCTCGTAGTTGTCCAGGTTGAAATGGTTCTGCGGATCGGCGGCGCGTTCGCCCACCAGGCGGTAATTGAGGCTGGTGTTCAGGGTGGTTTCGCCCAGGCTGGCGACGGTGCCCAACGGGTGCTGCCAACTGATGTTGAAGTTGCCGCTCCAGCGCGGCACATCCGGGGTACGGTTGCCGGCGGCGATGTCGCCGGCCTGGATGCCGTGGACGGCGCTGGTGATCTTGGCGTCGAGGTAAGTGGCGCTGGCGGCCAGGGTCAGGCCGTGGTCGAAATGCCAGGTGCCTTCCAGTTCGGCGCCGCGGGTGCGGGTATCGGCATTGAACGCATTGGTCGCGAAGGTGGCCGCGTTGTAGCCCAGCAGGTGGTCATCGTGTACGCGGGTGTAGAACAGCGCACCGTTCAAGCTGCCACGGTGGTCTTCTGTTTCACTTTTGAAGCCGAGTTCGGCGGCTCTGCTGACGGCGGCCTTGTAGGGCTCGCTGTCGCTGACCTGCGACGCATAGTCATTGAATCCCCCGGATTTATAACCTCGCGCCAGTTGCACGTAGACGTTGGTTTGCGGGGTGAGCGCGTAGCTCAGGGCCACGCGGCCGGTGCCGTAATGGTCGGTCAGCTTGCGTGAATCATCCACGGCGCTGGCACCATTGATGTATTGGCCATCGTAGGTCTTGCGATCCCAGGAATGGCGATAGCCCGTGGTGAGTTTGAGGCGCTCGCTGAGCGGGAAGGTGACTTCGCCGTAGCCGGCACAGGTGGTGGTGGTGAAATCGCGGAACCTGGCGCTGTCAGTGCCATAGGTGTTGCGCGGGGTGTCGTAGCTGCGTTCGTTGCGGCTGGCGGCAAGGCCGGCGATCCAGAATGTCTCGGAATCGGGCAGCGAGCTCAAATGCAGGTCTTGGCTCCAACTGCGCTCGAAGGATGTGTCCACCACCCAGTACTCGCTGGGCGTGCCATATAGGGCGCCCATCAGTTTACTGTCATAGGCGATCAAACCCTCGAAGTCGGCGGTGGAGGTGGCGGTCGTAGAGGTCAGGCGACTGTTGGCGAAGTCATGATCGACCTTGACCGTATAGCGTTCGGTGGTCTTGTAGTTGTCGTCGAACAGGCCGGGCGTCAGGTCCAGGCTGGGGTCGCTGCCGTAGGGGCGCAGCACCAGCGAGTTGGTGGCGCGCTCGGTTTTCTGGCGTTCGGCACTGAACAGCACCTGGGTCTCATCGTTGAGGTCCCAGAGCAGGCTGGCGCGATAAGCCTCGTTGCGCGGCTGGGTGATGGGATCGTTGTTCCGGTCATTGTCGATCCAGCTGTCATAGCCGGCACGGCGCACCGCCAGGCGGCCGCTGAGGCTGTCGCTGATCGGCCCGCCGATGGCCCCTTCGCTGAGGAACTGGCCCTCCTGGCCGACTTCGCCACGCACATAGCCCTCCAGTTCCCGGGTCGGCTGGCGGGTGGTGATGTTCACCGCACCCGCCTGGCCAATTGCACCGGACATCGTGCCCTGGGGCCCCTTGAGCACTTCGATGCGGTCGATATCCAGGGTGCCGAAGCCGAGGCTGCGGGAGGCGACTGGCACACCGTCGATGTTGAAGGCCACCGAGCTGTCATCCATCGACATCTGGTACAGCGAGCCGACGCCACGGATCAGCACGTTGAAGTCATTGGGGCCGCCGGATGAATTGACATTGACCCCGGAGGTGTTGCGCAGGGCGCTTTCCAGCGTGTCGAGGCGCTGGGTACGCAGTTGCTCGCCACTGATCACGCTAAGGCTGATGGGCAGGCTCTTGGGGTCTTCCTGCTCCATGCGCGCAGTCACGGTCGAAACGGGCAATTCAAGGATTTCGCCGGTGGCGGCAAGGACTGGACTGGCCAGTGTGCAAGTTAAAACTATTGTTATAGTATTACACTTATAGCAAGATCGAGGGGTCGTCGTCGTGTTGCGTCGTGCAGACATAATGGGACCTTGACTGAGGGTTTTGAGCGGTGCGCGTTAGCGTCGGCAGTCACGAATAAGCGCAGCGTGTGCGACGCGCCAGATGCTAATAATTATCAATTGCACAGCTCTACCCCGATGTGATCTGATTCGAGCCGTATCCGGTCAACCAGGAGATTCACGATGTCAGTCGTTCAAGGAGGCGCAGGAGAGCCGATGCCGGTCTCGCGAATCATTACGGGGGAATATGGAAGCGACCTCGGACCCGGGGCGCATTGTCGGGTGACGCGCATGGCCCTGCAGGACGGACTCGACATCGTGCGCTGGCAAAGCAAGTTCGAGCAGCCAATCGAATTGCCCCTGCAGGATGACAGCGACTGCATTCATTTCAGCTTCACCAACTTGCTCAAGGGCAAGGCCGCCTGCAGCTTCCGTGACGGTCGTCGGCAGCGCCGCTATGTGATTGACGAAGGCGCGGGTTGCATCAGCTATGGCCGTCGTCGCGATGGCCTCTACCATCAGCATGGCGAGATCGACAACATCACGGTCATGATCCGTCCCGAGGTGCTGTCACAATGGGAGTTGAAACTCGACCCGCTGCTGAACAAGGCACTGGCCTGCGATCATTGTTTCCTGGACGGCCACCGCAGTGGCGAAATGAGCGCGACCGCGCATCTGTTGTGCAAGGCCATGGACCCGAGCCCAGACTTGCCGATGGGCCAGCCCCGAAGCGGCCTCTGGCTGTATGGCCAGAGCGTGACCCTGGTCAGCCTGTTCCTGGAAGCACGCCGTAACGTGGAGTGCACCTGCCGTGTCAGCCACATCGACCGCCAACGCCTGTTGCGTGCGCGCGAACGCCTGCTGGCTGACCTGGGCAAGGCCCCCAGCTTATCGGAGCTGGCGCGCGAGTCGGGCATGAGCCAGCCCAAGCTCACCCGCGGGTTCCGCCAGCTGTTCTTCAACAGTGTCTACGGCGTCTTCCAGCAAGCGCGGATGATCCAGGCCCGTAGCCGCTTGTTGAACGGCGATGAGTCGGTGATGCGAATCGCCTCGGACCTCGGCTATGCCAATGCCAGCCATTTCGCCACCGCTTTTCGCAAGCAGTTCGGAATCAATCCTTCGCTCCTCAAGCATGGCGGAAGAAACAAGCTATCGATCTAGGTCTGGGCCACCAAAGCCGATGATCGCCTTGGTTTCCAGATACTCCTCAAGGCCGAAGACGCCGTACTCACGACCATTGCCCGAACGCTTGTAGCCACCGAATGGCGCCATGGGATCCCAGGCCGGGTAGTTCAGGAGCACTTGCCCCGCGCGGATACGAGAAGCCACCGCGCGCGCCAGATCAAGGTCCTGTGACTGTACATGAGCACCCAGGCCATAGATCGTATCGTTGGCGATAGCGACTGCCTCATCGATGGTTTCGTAGGCAATGATGCACAGCACCGGCCCGAAGATTTCTTCCTGGGCGATCCGCATGGCGTTATCCACCTCGGAGAAAACCGTCGGGCGGGTGTAGAAACCCTTTTCCAGACCCGGCACGCGCCCCAAGCCGCCGCACAACAGTTTGGCGCCCTCATGCAGGCCGGCCTCGATCATGGCTTGCACGCGATTGAACTGGGCTTCATTGGCGATGGGGCCGAGTACCGTTTCCGGTGATTGCGGATCGCCGACGATGATCGCGTTGGCGGTGGCGGCCGCCAGCGCTTCGACCTCCGCCAGCCGGGCCTTGGGTACGATCATCCGGGTGGGGGCGCTGCACGATTGCCCGACGTTGCGAAACGCCGCCATGACGCCCAGTGGGACGGCTTTGGCAAAGTCGGCATCGGGCAGCAGGATATTCGGGGATTTGCCGCCCAATTCCTGCCCGACCCGCTTCGCCGTCGGCGCGGCCGCCTGGGCCACCAGCGCACCTGCGCGGTTCGAGCCGGTAATGGAAATCATGTCGACACTCGGGTGTGCGGCCATCGCCGCGCCGACCACATGGCCGCTGCCGTTCACCAGGTTGAAGACGCCCGGTGGAAGGCCCGCGTCATGGACCACCTGCGCGAACAATAGAGCGCTGAGCGGCGACAGTTCACTGGGCTTGAGCACCACCGTACAACCGGCCGCCAGCGCCGCGGCGACTTTTGCGGTGATCTGATAAAGCGGCCAGTTCCACGGCGTGATGAGGCCGCAGACGCCGATAGGTTCGCGTTGGATCGCGGTGCCGTTCTCGACGGCCTGGAAACGATACGTGGCCAGCAAGTCGCGGGCGACCCGAACGTGTTCGGCCGCCAGGGGCACTTGCATCGCCCGTGCAGAACCGATGGCGGCGCCCATCTCCAGGGAGATCGCCTGGGCAAACGCCTCTTTGCGCTCGAGGATAAGCTCATGGATCTTGTCCAGCACCCGCGCACGCACCGCTGTGGAAGTGACAGACCAATCGGCAAACGCGGCACGCGCCGCCGCGACCGCCCGATCGACATCCTCGGCAGACCCGCTGGCGACCTGTGCAACGATTTCCTCGGTTGCCGGATTGACCACCGGCAGACTGGCCGGGCTGACCGGCGCCGACCAACCGCCATTGATGTAGAACAGATGGGCGGTTTGCGGATCAACGCTGTAGCGATTTGAAGATTGGGTAGTCATCCAGGCGGTCCTTTAAAGCAGCATGTCGAGTCTGCTTAATAAGCTAACAAAGCAGCCCGGAGAAAATATGCCGTTCTTCAAGGGCGCAAAGGAGAATCTGCCGTATCTGCCTGTTTAACTGGTCATTAGCGTGTGGCGAGGGAGCTTGCCCCCGCCTGATCGTCACTTTGGAAGAGGCATGAAAGGGTGAGCAGCGAAGTCCACCGCGAGGCGGGCTGATAGCCAACCTGGTTCTTGGTGGGACCGCGTTCCTCCTGTGGGAGCGAGCCTGCTCGCGAAGGCGGTGTGTCAGTTTGCGGTGATGTTGGAGGTGCCGGCCTCTTCGCGAGCAAGCTCGCTCCCACAGGGGTTCTGTGTTGGATATAAATTCTGGGGCCACTGAAGACCGAATGTGGGAGCGAGCTTGCTCGCGATAGCGGTGGTTCAGTCAATGAAGATGTTGGATATTCTTCCAAAAGTGACCCGCCGTCAGGGCGGAACCCTAAGTGGCCGTTACCGCAGCAACGGATATACACACGCAACCACGTCTCCAAAGGAACAAATCCAAAAGCCTCCCCGCAAAGTCTGCTGAACACATCCCGCAAAACGGTGCTTTGTACCAGCCGACCTATACTTTTAACCGTTTATGCACGGTTTCTTGGTGTTGTAATAAACACCAGATTCAGCATGGCACTGATGCTTCCAGAACGGAGTAGCGGCTTGCCCTGGTCATACATCCTCAGTACAAGCCCGATGCACCCGACCGGCTGAAGAAGATGCTTTTTTAAACGCCCCCGGCCCTCAATGGACATCCTGAAAATGCCAGCACCGTTAATCCCCGTAGAGACGCATTCTGAACTTCCGACACACGCTGACGTTGTCGTGATCGGCGGCGGCATTATCGGGACCTTCACGGCCTATTACCTGGCCAAGCGCGGCATGAAGGTCGCACTGGTGGAAAAAGGCCGCGTAGGGGCAGAGCAATCGAGTCGCAACTGGGGCTGGTGCCGCCAGCAGAACCGAGACGCCCGCGAGTTGCCGCTGTCGACCAAGAGCCTGGATCTGTGGGAGCAGTTCGCCGCAGAGACTGGGGAAGACACCGGATTCAGGAGATGTGGCCTGCTCTATCTGAGCAACAACGAGAAAGAGCTGGCCGGTTGGGCAAAATGGGGTGAGTTCGCCCGTACCGTCAATGTGGAAACCCATATGCTGACGGCGGAGCAGGCCGCCGAACAGGGTCGGGTGACCGGCAAGCCATGGAAAGGCGGGGTCTTTTCACCAACCGACGGTACAGCAGACCCATCCCGTGCCGCGCCGGCGGTGGCGCGGGCCATCATCAAGCTGGGCGGCACCGTGCACCAGGGCTGCGCCGCACGTGGCCTCGAGACAGAAGGCGGTCGGTTGTCGGCCGTCGTCACCGAGAAGGGCACCATTCGCACCCAGCTCGCGGTGCTCGCCGGTGGCGCCTGGGCCTCCTCTTTCTGCCGGCAGTACGGCATTCGCTTTCCCCAGGCGTCCATTCGTCAAACGATCCTGTCGGTGTCCAAGGGCGCCAAAGAAATACCGGATGCGCTCCATACGGATGAAATCTCCATGACCCGTCGCGCCGATGGCGGGATGACGTTGGCCATCAGCGGCAGAGGGCGCGTCGACCCGACCTTGCAACTGCTGCGTTTCGCCCCGCAGTTCCTGCCAATGTTTCAGCGCAGGTGGCGCAAGCTGGCTCCCGGTGGCCTGGAGGGTTTCCAGTCGGGACACGAAGGCTTGGGCCGCTGGCGGCTGGACCAGCCAACGCCGATGGAGCGCATGCGAATCCTGGATCCGAAAGCAGACGCCTCGACGGTTGAGTTGACTTACAAGCGCGCGGTAGACCTGATCCCGGCGCTGAAGGCGTCGTCGGTCACCGCAGCCTGGGCAGGTTATGTGGACAGCACGCCGGACGGCGTCCCCGGCATCGGCGAGATGGCCAGCCTACCTGGCCTGGTGCTGGCGGCGGGGTTCAGTGGTCATGGCTTCGGCATCGGCCCGGGGGCGGGCCACTTGATCGCCGACATCATCTGTGACATGACCCCACTGGTCGATCCGCGGCCTTATCACCCGGACCGTTTCCAATCTTCGTCCTGGGGCAAGGTGGCGGAGTTCTGAGCAAAGGATCTCCAAGCCACGACACCATGAACGGGCGCCTCCTGAAAGGGATGCGCCCGTTCTCGTTCTTGCAGGGGCAGTGCGGGCGTAGATTCTGCCGCACACAGCGGTTCACGTGTTTTTTTGCGCACCATTTGCGCCCGTAAATTCCTTGAAAACGGCGCAAATGCCCGCGCTTGGCGCATCCCGCACAGTCTGCTGAGCAGGCCCCGAAAAACGGTGGTTTGTGCCAAGCGACCTATACTTTTAACGGTTTATGCACGGTCTCATGATGCTGTAATAAATCCGTGATGCAGCGTTGCACCCAGGCTTCCAGAACGGCGCAACTGCTTGCCCCTCATGACCTCAACCATCACTCAGGACTGCACTCATGAGCTTCCTTCGCCCCAAGTTCATTACCTTTGACTGCTACGGCACGTTGACCAACTTCCAGATGGGCACCATGACGCGCGAGCTGTTCGCCGATCGGGTCCCTGCCGAGCAGATGGACCAGTTCGTCAAGGATTTCTCGGCCTATCGCCTGGACCAGGTGATGGGTGACTGGCGGCCATATGATGAAATCCTCAAGACTGCCTTGTCCCGTGTCTGCAAACGCTGGGGCGTCGAATACAAAGGCGAAGGCCAGCTCTACTACGATGCCGTACCGACCTGGGGCCCCCATGCTGATGTACCGGCAGGCCTGTCGAAAATCGCCGACAAGATCCCCCTGGTGATTTTCTCCAACGCGATGGACGAGCAGATCATGTCCAACGTCGACAAGCTCGGCGCGCCTTTCCATAAAGTCTTCACGGCTCAACAAGCCCAAGCCTACAAGCCGCGCCTGGCCGCCTTCGAGTTCATGCTCGATAACCTCGGCTGCGGGCCGGAAGATGTGCTGCACGTGTCCTCGAGCTTCCGTTATGACCTGATGCCAGCCGACGACATGAAGATCAAAAACAAAGCGTTCGTGGCTCGCGGTCATGAACTGCCTGGGAACGTGGGCTACAGCTACCACCAGATCCCGGACATCGGCGGATTGGCCGGTCTGGTCGGTCTCTGAGTCTCTTGGCACTCTTCAAGGCATAAGGGGTTAGACATGGGCAGTGAGTCTTACTGGCTCGATACCGCACCGGCATTCACCGGTGCCCAGCTCGGTGCGTTGCCCGGGCAGGTCGATGTGGCCATCGTCGGGGGTGGTTTCACTGGCCTGGCCGCGGCCCGGGCCCTGGCCTTGAAGGGCGCCAATGTGGTGGTGCTGGAAGGCGGGCGGGTCATTGGCGAAGCGTCGGGACGCAATGGCGGCCAATGCAATACCGGCGTTGCCCAGGACTACGCGGCACTGAGCGCCAGCCTCGGCGCCGATAAAGCGCGCGCCTATTACCTGGCCTATGAAAGCGCCGTGCAAAGCGTTGTCTCGCTGGTGGAGCAGGAGCAGATTGCCTGCGACCTCAAGCGCAATGGCAAGCTCAAGCTGGCGGCCAAGCCCCTGCATTACGAAGGCTTGGCGCGCACCTGCGAATTGATCCGGCGGGAGGTCGATGCCGAGGTCGAGTTGCTGTCTGCCCAGGAAACCCGCGCTGAAGTCAATTCGGCCCAGTTCCATGGTGGCTTGCTGCAGCGCAACGGCGTGCAGATGCATGTCGGGCGCTTCGGGGTCGGGTTGGCCGAAGCCGCAGCCCGTCATGGCGCGTTGATCTTCCAGGGTGTATCCGTCACGGACTGGAAAGCCAGTGCCGGCGGCTATCGGGTCAATACCACCAAGGGTTCGCTCCAGGCCACGCAGGTCCTGCTGGCCACCGGCACCTCTCAGCAGGGTGGGTTGGGCTGGTATCGGCGGCGGATCGTACCCGTGGGCAGTTTCGTGATCGCCACCGAGGTGTTGCCCCAGGCGCTGATCGACAGCTTGCTGCCGGCCCATCGCTCCTATGTCACCAGCCGCATGATCGGCAACTACTTTCGCCTGACGCCGGACAACCGCCTGCTGTTTGGTGGGCGTGCGCGGTTCGCCATGTCTGACAGCGTGTCGGATGCCAAGAGCGGCAAAGTCCTGCATGCGGCGATGGTGCAGATGTTCCCGCAGTTGGCTCACGTGAAGGTCGATTATTGCTGGGGTGGACTGGTGGACATGACCTCCGATCGGCTGCCCCGGGCCGGCCAGCACGGCGGCATTTATCACTCCATGGGCTACAGCGGCCATGGCGTGCAGATGTCGGTGCACATGGGCCAAGTCATGGCCGACGTCATGGCAGGCAAGGTCGAGGCCAACCCTTGGCGCGAGCTCGATTGGCCAGCCATCCCCGGACATTTCGGCAAGCCCTGGTTCCTGCCCCTGGTCGGTGCGTATTACCGCCTTCAAGACTATTTGCATTGAGTTGCGGGGGACGCTTCACGTTTCAACACATTGCGTTAATCGCGAGCCATCGAGCCTTATCACTTCCGAAAGGTAGAACTGACATGACTGACAAGAAAAACAGTATCGACACCCAGCTGATAACAGGTACGGAAAGTCTGCGCATCTTCGAAGGGCTCAATCGCGGCATGTCGCGCCGCAATGCTTTGCAAATGCTCGGATTGGCCGGGGTGACGGTGGCGGGCGCGGGTAGCCTGTTCGGCGCCGCCGGCAAGTTGTTCGCCGATGAGCAGGCCGCAACCCCTGGCAAAGGCAAGCCTGGCGGTCGCATCCGTGTCGCAGGCTCGACCAGTTCCACCGCCGACACCTTGGACCCGGCCAAAGGTTCGTCGTCCACCGACTATGTGCGCCATTACATGTTCTATAACGGGCTGACGCGTTTCGACAGCCACATGGTGCCGCAACTGGAACTGGCCGAGCGTATCGAAACCACCGACGCCACGCTCTGGGTGATCAGCCTGCGCAAGGAAGTGACCTTCCACAATGGCAAGGCACTGACCGCCGCCGACGTGGTGTTTTCGTTGTTGCGGCACAAGGACCCGATCACCGGCTCCAAGGTCTTGCCGCTGGCGTCGCAGTTCGCCGACGTCAAAGCCGTCGGCACCCATGAAGTGCAGATACAGTTGACCGGCCCCAACGCTGAATTGCCGTCGGTGCTTGCCGTTTCTCACATGCTGATCGTTCCCGAAGGCACCAGCGATTTCAGCCAGGGCGTCGGTACCGGTCCGTTCAAGGTCAAGGAGTTCAAGCCTGGGGTGCGTTCCATTGGTGTGCGCAATACCAATTACTGGAAACCCGGCTTGCCGTACCTGGACGAAATCGAATTCATCGGCATCGCCGACGAATCGTCGCGGATCAACGCCCTGTTGTCGGGGGACGTGCACATCGTCAACGAGGTCAACCCGCGCTCGACCACTCGCATCAAGGCCAGCGCCAAGCACCAGGTCATTGACTCACCGTCGGGCAACTACACTGACTTGATCATTCGTCAGGACCAGATGCCTGGCAAAAGCCCGGAATTCACCCAGGCCATGAAGCTGCTGCTGGATCGGGAACAGATCAAGTCGGCAATCTTCCGGGGTTACGCCAGGGTCGGCAACGACCATCCGATCGCCCCCGGCGCACGCTTCTACAACGCCGAACTGCCACAACGGGCCTACGATCCGGAACAGGCCAAGTTCCTGCTCAAGAAAGCCGGCATGGCAGACATCAGCATGCCGCTGATGTGCTCGCCAGCGGCGACCGGCTCGGTGGACGTCGCGGTGTTGCTGCAGCAGTCCGCCAAAGAGGCCGGGCTCAAGCTCAACGTCAACCGCCTGCCGAGCGATGGCTATTGGTCCAACCACTGGGCCAAGCACCCGCTGAGCTTTGGCAACATCAACCCACGGCCGAATGCCGACATGCTGTTCTCGCAGTTCTTCCAGTCGAGTGCGCCGTGGAATGAGTCCGGCTGGAAAAACGAACAGTTCGACCAGCTGTTGATCCAGGCCCGCGGTGAAACCGACGAGGCCAAGCGCGGCAAGATGTACGGCGACATGCAAGTGCTGGTGCATGAGCACTGTGGTATTGGCGTCCCGGTGTTCATCAGCAACATCGACGGTGCCGATCAGCGAGTCAAGGGCTACGGCGCCAACCCCCTGGGCGGTTTCATGGGCTACATGTTTGCCGAGCAAGTCTGGCTGGACGCTTGATGAACGTCGGGTTTTGGCCATATTGCATGAGGGTCGGATGATGAACAGCAACACACTCTGGTTGATTGGCCGCCGCCTGGGGGCGGCGGTCGTGACCTTGTTGATTGTCTCCATGGTGGTATTCGCCATCACGGCGGTACTGCCGGGAGACGCGGCGCAACAGGCGCTGGGGCAGTTCGCCACGCCAGAACAAGTGGCGGCCCTGCGGACGAAAATGGGTTTGGACCAGCCCGGTGTGTTGCGATACCTGCACTGGCTGACGAGCCTGCTCAGCGGTGACCTGGGCATGTCGATGTCCAACGCCATGCCGGTCATCGATCTGATGGCCGGCCGGGTCCCCAATACGTTGATGCTGGCGGCTGCCACCGCGTTGGTGTCGGTGCCTGTGGCCTTGGCCCTGGGCATCGGTTCGGCCATGGGCCGGGGCGGGCGCATCGACAGCTTCCTGAGTTTCTTCACCTTGACCATGGTGGCGGTGCCGGAATTCCTGGTCGCCACCTTGGCGGTGCTGATCTTCGCGGTGAACCTGGGCTGGTTGTCGGCGCTGTCCTACGCCAGTGACATCACCTCACCCTGGCAATTCATGCGCACCTACGCATTGCCGGTCATGACGCTGTGTTGCGTGATTGTCGCGCAAATGTCGCGCATGACCCGGGCGGCGGTGATCGATCAGCTCGACAGCCCTTACGTGGAAATGGCCCGGCTCAAAGGCGTGAGCAATATCCGCATCGTACTTCGGCATGCCTTGCCCAATGCCATCGGCCCCATCGCCAATGCCATCGCCCTGAGCCTGTCCTACTTGTTGGGCGGGGTGGTGATCGTCGAAACGATCTTCAACTATCCCGGCATCGCCAGCCTGATGGTCGATGCCGTGACCAACCGCGACATGGCCCTGGTCCAGGCCTGCACCATGTTGTTTTGTACGGCGTACCTGGCATTGGTCTTGATTGCCGACCTGTGCGCGATACTGTCCAATCCGAGGCTGAGAAACCAATGAACAATCTCATTGTGAAGTCCCCGACGGCGGCCGTTGCGCTGGGGTTGGGCAAAGATGCCCACGCCAAGTCCTGGCTGGGGCTGGTCGGTGCTGCGATGTGTGTGATCTGGTTGCTGGTGGCCATCTTCGGCCCGTGGCTGGCGCCACATCCGGTGGGGGAGGTGGTCTCCGACAACGTATTCGACAGCCTCAGCGCAACGTACCCGTTCGGCACCGATTACCTGGGCCGCGACATGCTCAGCCGGATCCTCGTCGGCGCGCGCTTCACCGTCGGCCTGGCGTTGGTGGCCGCGGTGTTGTCCAGCACCCTGGGGACCAGCCTGGCACTGCTGTCGGTGGTGTCGCCGAAATGGCTGGACGAGTTGATCAGTCGCCTGATGGATGCGTTCATTTCGATCCCCAGCAAGATGCTCGCGCTGATCATGGTTTCGGCCTTCGGCTCTTCGGTCACCTTGCTGATCTGCACGGCGGTGTTGAGCTACACCCCCGGCGCGTTCCGCATCGCCCGCAGCATGGCGGTGAATATCGAGGCCCTGGAATACGTGCAAGTGGCCCGTACCCGGGGCGAGCGTCGGCTGTACATCGCCTGCGTGGAAATCCTGCCGAACATCCTCAACCCGGTGTTGGCGGACCTGGGCCTGCGCTTTGGTTTCATCGTGCTGCTGCTCAGTGGCATGAGTTTCCTGGGGCTGGGCGTGCAACCGCCAGATGCCGACCTGGGCTCGCTGGTGCGCGAGAACATCGGTGGGCTCAATCAAGGGGCACCGGCCATCGTGATTCCAGCACTGGCCATCGGCACCCTGACCATCGGCGTGAATCTGTTCATCGACCGGTTGTCGTCGCGACGTAGCCGACGTTCGGGAGGTCATTGAAATGAGCGAGTTGATTCGAGTACAGGACCTGCGCGTGGTCGCCTGTGGCGAGCGTGGTGAGGTGGACATCGTCAAGGGCGTCAGCTTCTCCCTGCAAAAGGGTGAAGTGTTGGCGTTGATCGGCGAGTCCGGTTCCGGCAAGACCACCATCGCCCTGGCGCTGCTCGGTTATGCCCGGCGCGGGTGTCGGCTGGCGGGCGGCGTCGTGCAAATCGGCGAGCATGACATGCTGGCGTTGGGCGAAAGCCAGTTGCAGAAGTTGCGCGGCAATCGGGTGTCCTATATCGCCCAAAGCGCCGCCGCGGCGTTCAACCCGGCGAAAAAACTGATCGATCAAGTGGTGGAGGGCGCGCTGATCCATGACTTGGGTAGCCGGGCCGTGCTTGAGGCCAAGGCCATCGAGTTGTTCCGCGACCTGGCCTTGCCAGACCCTGAGCGCATCGGCCAGCGCTATCCCCACCAGGTGTCCGGCGGACAACTGCAACGGGTGATGGCGGCCATGGCGCTGATCAGCGATCCGTTGCTGGTGGTGCTCGACGAGCCGACCACGGCCCTGGATGTGACGACCCAGATCGATGTGCTGCGAGCCTTCAAACGGGTGGTGCGTGAACGGGGGGCCACGGCCGTCTATGTGTCCCACGACCTCGCGGTGGTGGCGCAGATGGCTGACCAGATCGTCGTGCTCAATGGCGGCGAAATCTTCGAGCACAGCGCCACGGCGCCTTTGCTCAAGGGGCCGGCCCACGAATACACCCGCAGCTTGTTGGCGGCGGCGCGGCCGGACACGACGATCCGCCCACCGAGCGACATCGCCCAGGACACGCCACTGCTGACCATCCAAGGGCTGACCGCCGGCTACGGCAACAAGAATGCCCAGGGCATGCCAGCGATTCGGGTGCTGGAAGACATCGACCTGACGGTTCGCCGAGGCCAGGCCATTGGCGTCATTGGCGAGTCGGGCTCTGGCAAATCGACCCTGGCACGGGTCGTGGCCGGATTGCTGGTGCCGGCCCTTGGCGGGCTGACCTTTGATGGCCAGCCCCTGGGGGGCAGCCTGTCGTCGCGCACCCACGAACAGTTCCGACGCATTCAAATGGTCTTCCAGAATGCCGACACTGCCCTCAACCCGATGCACAGCGTCAGCACGATCCTGAGCCGTCCGCTGAAGATGTACTTCGGCCTCAAGGGCGCGGCGTTGCGCGAGCGTATCGGCGAATTACTGGACCTGGTGCGTTTGCCGCGCACGATGGCGGACCGACGCCCGAACGAACTGTCCGGCGGCCAGAAGCAACGGGTCAACCTGGCCCGGGCCTTGGCGGCCAAGCCGGACCTGATCCTCTGCGACGAAGTGACCTCGGCGCTGGATACCGTGGTCGGCGCGGCGATTCTCGAACTGCTGCGCGACCTGCGCCAGCAACTGGGAGTGTCCTATCTGTTCATCAGCCACGACATCTCCACCGTGCGCGCCTTGTGCGACGACATCGTGGTCATGTACAGCGGACACAAGGTCCAGGCCGGTAGCCGCCAATCCTATGCCGAGGCGCCGTTCCATCCGTATACCGACCTGTTGATTCATTCCGTACCGGAGCTGCGCCAGGGCTGGCTGGAAACCTGCGGGGCAACGACCTGCCAGACGCTGCCGCCCGTTGGCCCGAAAGCCAACGTGCCCGGGCTGTGTACCTTCCTCAGTCGCTGCCCGGTACGGGTAGACGGGCTGTGCAATTGCGTCGCGCCGCAGCGGCGGATGATTGTCGGCGGCAGCGAAATCCTCTGCCATCACGACAGCGCCGAACTGATGAAAACCCAGCAATCGAACAACCTGACCGTGGCGGCGTACGCATGAAACCCCGTGTATTGGAGATTCTCAAGCGGCTGATGGCCTTCGATACCGTCTCTTCGGAATCGAACATGGCCTTGATCGAGTATGTACGCGATCTGCTGCTGACCAAGGGCATCGAGTCGCTGATCGTCCAGGATGAAAGCGGCCAGAAAGCCAATCTGTTTGCCAGCACCGGACCCCGGGACGTGCCGGGGGTCCTCCTGTCCGGTCATACCGACGTGGTGCCGGCGGCGGGGCAGGCCTGGACTGTCCCGGCGTTTGAGGCGACGGTGCGGGACGGGCGGATCTATGGTCGGGGCAGTTGCGACATGAAGGGTTTTATCGCACTGGCCACCGACGCCATGCTCGATGCCAGCGAACAGCCATTGAGCCGGCCATTGCAACTGGCGTTGTCCCATGACGAAGAGATCGGGTGCGTGGGGGTGCGTCGTTTGCTCGATGTGCTGCACCTGGCACCGGTTCGGCCGTTCCTGTGCGTGATCGGTGAGCCGACCAATATGCAGTTCGTGCTCGGGCACAAGGGCAAGGGTTCCTACCGCACCTACTGTCGCGGCCTGGAAGCGCATTCCTCACTCGCACCGCGTTCGGTCAATGCGATTCACGTGGCCTGCGATTTCATCGCCGCGCTGCGCCAGAGCCAGCAGCAGTTGCAAGAGCAGGGGGCACGGGATACCGATTACGACGTGCCCTACAGCACCGTGCATGTCGGCCAGATTGTCGGCGGCAAGGCGCTGAACATCGTGCCCAACCTGTGCACCCTGGATTTCGAAGTGCGCAACTTGCCAGCGGACGACCTGGACGGGTTCCTCGAACAGATGCGCGAGCGGGCCGAACTGATCGTGCGCGAAGCCAAGAAGCTCTCCAGCGTGGCCGCGATCGAAATCGAGACCTTGAATGTCTACCCGGGCCTCGATACCCATCCGAGCGTCGACGCGGTGCGTTTCCTGAAAAATTTTGCCGCCCCGGACACCGGCACCGCCAAAGTCTCCTTCGGCACCGAGGGCGGGTTGTTCAAGCAACGCCTGGACGTGCCGGTGGTGGTCTGTGGCCCAGGCTCGATAGAACAGGCGCACAAGCCTGACGAGTTCATCGAGATCAGCCAACTGGTCGCAGGCGAGCGTTTTCTGCAGGGGCTGTTGGGCTCGATGCGCATCTAATCGTGCCACGGTAAAGCCTGCCGTCGAATGCTGATTTTCAGCATTCGACGGCTGTAGGACCGGCGTTTTCAGCATCCTCATCCATGGCGACTCAATAGACTGGAGACTGTCTCAGAACAGGACTCCACGCCATGCTCAAGAATCGCCTGAAAGACCCCAGCCTGCTGGTTGAACTCGCTTACATCGACGGTCAATGGGTCGGCGCCGACAACGCCGAGACCTTGGACATCATCAATCCGGCCACCGGCGAAGTGCTCGCCAAGGTGCCGGCGATACAAGGCAGCGAAACCCGGCGCGCCGTCGAAGCCGCCGACCGTGCCTGGCCGGCCTGGCGTGCACGTCCGGCGGCAGAACGGGCGGCGCTGCTGGATCGTTGGTATCAGGCCATGATCGACAACCTCGACGACCTGGCGTTGATCCTGACCTGCGAACAGGGCAAGCCGCTGACGGAAGCCCAGGGCGAGATTCGCTACGGTGCCAGCTTCGTCAAATGGTTTGCCGAAGAAGCCCGACGGGTCTACGGCGAAACCATCCAGGCCCCCAGCGGTGACCGCCGCTTGCTGACCCTCAAGCAACCGGTCGGCGTTTGCGCCGCGATCACCCCGTGGAACTTCCCCAACGCGATGATCACCCGCAAGTGCGCGCCGGCCTTGGCCGCCGGTTGCACGATCGTGGTCAAACCGTCAGACCTGACCCCACTGTCGGCCTTGGCCCTGGCCGTGCTGGCCGAGCGGGTCGGCATTCCCGCCGGGGTGTTCAATGTCGTCACTGGCATGCCTGTCGGCATCGGTGAAGAGCTGACCGGTAACCCAACGGTGCGCAAGCTGTCCTTCACCGGTTCCACCGCGGTTGGTCGACTGCTGATGCGCCAGAGCTCGGAACACATCAAGCGCTTGAGCCTGGAACTGGGCGGTAACGCGCCATTCATCGTGTTCGACGACGCCGACCTGGAACAGGCGGTGACCGGCATCATGCTCAGCAAATTCCGCAACGCGGGACAGACCTGCGTCTGCGCCAACCGAATCCTGGTGCAGGATGGGATCTACGAGCGCTTCGCCCAGCGCCTGGTGGAGGAGGTGGGCAAGCTCAAGGTCGGCGATGGCCTGCAGGACGGCGTAAACATAGGTCCCCTGATCAATGCGGCGGCGGTCAGTAAGGTCGCTCGACACATCGACGAGGCGTTGAGCCAGGGCGCGCGTCTACTCTGTGGTGAGATCCCCCAGGGCGGCAGCCAGTTCGTCCAGCCGACGGTGCTCGGCGAAACCCATGCCGGGATGCTGCTGGCCAACGAAGAAACCTTCGGCCCAGTGGCACCGCTGATGCGCTTTCGCACGGAAGAAGAGGCGCTGGCCTCGGCCAACGCAACGCCTTATGGCCTGGCCGCGTATTTCTTCACCCAGGACCTGCGCCGCTCATGGCGGTTCGGCGAGGCGTTGGAGTTTGGCATGATCGGTCTCAATACCGGGCTCATTTCCATGGACGTCGCGCCCTTTGGCGGGATCAAGCAATCCGGCCTGGGGCGTGAAGGCAGCAAGTACGGCCTGGACGAATTCCTTGAAGTCAAAGCCTTCCACATGGGTGGGTTGTGACCCGGTCAGCGTTTGAAGAGAGGAGGCACGGTTGATGAGCAAACCATTCAGAATCGCCGCGATTGCCGGCGACGGCATTGGCAAGGAAGTCTTGCCACAAGGGCTGCGGGTATTGGAGCAGGCCGCGAAGAAATGGCAATTGGATTTGAGCATTGAAGTGCTCGACTGGGCCAACTGCGATTATTACCTGGAACACGGGCAGATGATGCCCGACGACTGGTTCGAGCAGCTCAAGGACTTCGACGCGATTTATTTTGGCGCCGTGGGCTGGCCGGACAAGGTGCCGGATCATATTTCCCTGTGGGGTTCGCTGTTGAAGTTTCGTCGGGACTTCGACCAGTACGTGAATATCCGTCCGGTGCGATTGTTTCCCGGTGTGCCGTGCCCGTTGGCAGGGCGCGAAGCCGGGGACATCGATTTCGTGGTGATTCGCGAAAACACCGAGGGCGAATATTCCTCGATTGGCGGCAAGATGTTCGAAGGCACCGAGCACGAGTTCGTGCTGCAGGAGTCGGTGTTCACCCGCCGTGGCGTGGACCGGATTCTCAAGTTCGCCTTCGACCTGGCTCAGACCCGGCCGCGCAAGCGCCTGACCGCGGCGACCAAGTCCAACGGCATTTCCATCAGCATGCCGTACTGGGACGAACGCACAGCCCTCATGGCGCAGCAGTACCCGGACGTCACCTGGGACAAGCAACACATCGACATCCTGTGTGCGCGCTTCGTGCTTCAGCCTGATCGTTTCGATGTGGTCGTGGCGTCGAACCTGTTCGGCGACATCCTGTCCGACCTCGGGCCGGCCTGCGCTGGCACCATCGGCATCGCCCCCTCGGCCAATCTCGACCCGGAGCGACGTTTTCCTTCGCTGTTTGAACCGGTTCATGGTTCGGCGCCGGATATCTATGGACGGAACATCGCTAATCCGATTGCGATGATTTGGTCTGGGGCCTTGATGCTGGATTTCCTTGGCAACGGCGATGAGCGTTATCGTGCGGCTCATGACGGTATTCTCAGGGCCATCGAGCAGGTCATCGCAGAGGGGCCGATTACGCCTGACCTGGGCGGGCAGGGTTCTACTCAGGAGGTTGGTCAGGCTGTGGCGATGGCGCTTTGATTGGCTTGCCCGCGATGAGGCCGGCAAGTCCAACATCCATGTGACTGAACCACCGCCATCGCGAGCAAGCTCGCTCCCACAAGGGGGCTGCGGTGTACCCGAAATTGGTGTACGCCACCGATCCCTGTGGGAGCCGGGCTTGCCCGCGATGAGGCCGGCAAGTCCGACATCCATGTGACTGAACTACCGCCATCGCGAGCAAGCTCGCTCCCACACCGGATTTTCGGCAGACACTTAACACACATGCGCCCAGTTTCCCTGTGGGAGCGAGCCTGCTCGCGAACGGGCCGGCACCTTCAATATTTTCATTGAATGAGCCATCGCCATCGCGAGCAGGCTCGCTCCCACATGCAATCTTCAGTGGACACAACATTCATGTCCAACACAGACCCCCTGTGGGAGCGAGCTTGCTCGCGATGAGGCCAGTCAGCCCAGCACCCATGCGACTGAACCACCGTTATCGCGAGCAAGCTTTGCTCCCATGGATCTGATGGGTATACGACTGGGAGAGGCAGGTCGGCTTTAAGGCCGCCTCGTGGTTAACGGATATTTACACCAAGAAAAGCTACACCAGGCGATCACTTGCAAACATAGAACTTGCGCACATAGACACTGCTCTTCCACGCGCAGGGAGTGCCTCGCGGTACGAACACTGTATCTCCCGTGTTGACCGCCAGTTGGGTCCCATCGACTTGGAGAATGATGCTGCCTTCGACCAGGTACATCAACTCATGCATCGTATGTGGCCGCGCCCTACGGACATAAGGTGTCGAATCCCAAATGCCGATGCGCAGGTTGGTCGCGTCCTCGACGAACAAGTTGTTCGAGCGACATTGTGGCGTCGGGCTCAGCAGGAACTCTTCACTCGGAGGCGTCGAAGGGGAGAGCAGGGTGTGCGGGGGGAGAGCGGTCAGCCCTATGTTGCCGGCTTCAACCGGTTGGATATCGGCACAGAATGCCCAGAGCGAACCCGGTTGCGCCTCGATCCGAACCGATGTGCCGCGGGCAATCACGGCGCTGTCACCCGGATTGAGTTCGAGCGAGTGCTCCTGGCTCTGCAGGGTGACGTGTCCCGCGTGGACAACAATCGTTTCGCTGTAGGGGTAGTCATCGGTGCTGAATTGCCCGCTCGCTTGGACGATGCCGGCAGCAATGTCATCGGTCCCGACATAAGCGATCTGCCGGTCGAAAGGATCGTTGGCGCCCAATGAGCCGCGGGTGAATGCCGTGGACGCGGGAGTGCCGTTGGCATGGGCCAGCAGCACGGCAGTGGGTTCTAGCATGAGGGTGTTTCTCCAGGAGAGTGGATGGTATAGCGGTGATGGAGGGGCGTCAGCCGATGGCCTGGGTCACCAGCGCAAATTGATGTACGCCGCCGCTGGCCTGGGGCGGGGTCCCGCGGACCATTTGGGCGACGGTGTCGACCTGTTTCAACCCGGCTTCTTCCAGCCAGGCACCCAAGCCGCTGTCGGGCAGTACATCCATGCGCACGAAAGCGTCCGGTACTTGCGCCAATAACACGGCGATCAAGTACCTGGCCTGCCCTGGATTTTCTGCCACGACCGGGCCGATATAACGACCGCGGCCGAAGGGACGCAAAATGGCGAATCCGCGCAGTTGTCCATCGCGCTCGATGCCCACGACGTCGTCGACACTGTCGAACAGATCGTTGAGCACGGTATGCCTGTCCAGGCCGCTGCCGGCATTGGCGAGTTCGATCACCTCGTTTCGATCGGTGTCGGTCAGGCGGCGCAGACGCTCACCGGATGGCAGGTCCGTGGAGGCAGGGGGCAATACGTTGCCCTGATGCTGCTGGATATGCCCAAAGTCAACGAATCCCTGGCTGGCGTAAAGGGGCGCGCCGGCCAACGTCGCATTGAGCACCGCGGTCCGCGAACCGCACGCTTCGAGCGCCAGTTCCATCAATCTGCGCCCGATGCCCTGGCCCTGGTACTCATCGCTGACGATCACCAGGCCAATCGTGGCGTAATCACCCTGCGGGCAAGTGAACGCGGTACCGATCAGACGCCCTTCGTCCTCTACGACAAAGCCTTGGGAGACACGCTGCAGCATGGCCCAGTCTTCCAGACGGTGGGGCCATTTCAACTGCACGGACAAGGCATGGGCCGCCGCCACATCGGCAGCGGTCATGGGGCGGTAGGCATAGACAGGGCGTTGCGAGTTGGACATGACAGATCTCCATGGACAAGGGAGCGTGACCGGTCGGATTTCTCCGCTGAAAGTATGGGTATCTCACCTGCCGCCAGGCCTGACAAGAGGCCGGCATTGATTCGGTAGATTGCATAAGTTGCGGCTTCACGCGCCGCAGTTATTGCTCAAATCCGCGGCCGGCCCAGCAGCAAATATCAGCGTCTTTTTTGTCGGTGCTTATGCAGACGCATGGGCTGCGCGGGTCAATAACGTCGCTGGCGATCAATCTGGCCGAGCATCGATTCGCCGCGTTGATGCCGACGGATATTTTCCAGCAGCACGCCAAAGGCGCTTTCGGGTTGGGTCATCGCCGCGATATGCGGCGTCAGCACTATCTGAGGATGTTGCCAGAACGGGTGATCCGGTGCGGCCGGCTCCTGTTGCAGGACGTCGAGCACCGCGGCACTGAGTTGACCGCTGGCCAAAGCCTCGAGCAGGTCCGCTTCTATCAGGTGCCCACCGCGGCCCATGTTGACCAGGGCCGCGCCCTGGGGCAGGTGTCTGAACAATTGACGGTTGAGAATCCCTTGGGTCTGCTCGGTCAATGGCAAGACACAGATCACGATGTCGCATTGGCCGAGGAACGCCGGGAGTTGTTCGTTACCGGCAAAGCAATCCACGCCAACGATAGTGTGTTCGCTGCGTGCCCAGCCGGATAAGGCGAAACCAAAGGTCTGCAAGGTGGCCAGGATCTGCTGGGCCTGCATGCCAAGCCCCATGACACCGACCCGACGCTGGGCCGCCGGTTGCAGCAAGTGCGCCTGCCAGCATCGGGCGAGCTGTTGCTGGCGATAACGGAGCATATCCCGGTGCAGGCTGAGCACGGCGAAACTGGCGTACTCGCACATGCCCCGGGTGATACCAGGATCGAGTAGACGCACCACCGGCAGGGACATCGGCAGGCGATCAAGGTCGAGTTGGTCGACCCCGGCCGACAACGCGAACAGCACTTCAAGGTTCGGCAACAGTGCTTCGAGGTCATCCGGCGTCTGCCAAGCGGCGAGGTAGCGAATGTCCTTCGGATCGCCGATGTCCGGCCAGGCACGCCATTCGATATCCGGCGCGTGCTCGGCGAACAGACGCTTCCATTGTTCGCCGCGTACCGGGTCGGCTTTATAAAGCAGGGCCATGGGTCACTTCTCATACTGGATAGGGAACATCCAGCATGCCCGAGTGGTAAAGCAGGATGTATCAAAAGGGCCTGCGTAATCCGTCGACACTGCGTTGTATGGGGCGTTTGCCGGCAGATTCCATGGGGCTGGAGGCGGCTGAAGGAATCTGCTGTTTGCCGGGGTGAAAACAGTCGATCCGAATTTCCCAGAGGCCAAGTTCGGCTTAGACAATTGCGTCGAACGCTTAACCTGTGGAACACATCGCAACCGTTTCCCGGTTGCCTGGTTCACTGTGGGAGATGCCATGAACAGTAAAGTCGAAGAAACCCCAAGCTTGCTCCGTCAACGCGATCAATTCGTGCCACGGGGTCTGGTCACCGCACATCCACTGGTCATCGACCGGGCCCAGGGTGCCGAGGTGTGGGACGTGGACGGGGCGCGCTATCTGGACTTCGTCGGCGGCATTGGCGTCTTGAACATCGGCCATAATCACCCGAAGGTGGTCGCGGCGGTGCAGGCCCAACTGCAGAAGGTCAGCCATGCTTGCTTCCAAGTCGTGGCCTACAAACCCTACCTCGACCTGGTCAAGCGCCTGTGCGAGCTGGTGGGTGGCGAGCAAGCCTACAAGGCGGCGCTGTTCACGTCCGGCGCGGAGGCGGTGGAGAACGCGGTGAAGATCGCCCGTGCCCATACCAATCGTCCCGCCGTCATTTCCTTCCGTGGCGGTTTCCATGGTCGTACCTTGCTGGGTACGACGCTGACGGGCATGAGCCAGCCCTACAAACAGAACTTCGGGCCCTTCGCGCCTGAAGTCTTCCATACCCCATACCCGAATGCCTATCGCGGTTTCAGCAGCGAGATGGCGTTGCAGGCCCTCAACGAATTGCTGGCGACCCAAGTCGCTCCGGATCGGGTTGCAGCGATCATCATCGAGCCGGTGCAGGGCGACGGCGGCTTCCTGTCCGCGCCGCCAGAGTTTCTCCAGGCGCTGCGGGCCCTGACCGAGCAACACGGCATCGTGCTCATTCTTGATGAAATCCAGACCGGCTTCGGCCGTACCGGCAAGTGGTTCGGTTTCCAGCACGCCGGGATTCAGCCGGACCTGGTCACCGTTGCCAAGAGTCTGGCCGGTGGCTTGCCCATTTCAGGTGTGGTGGGACGTGCGCACATCATGGACGCGCCGTTGCCCGGCGGTCTCGGCGGCACCTACGGCGGTAACGCCTTGTCGTGTGCGGCGGCGCTGGCGGTGATCGACGCTTACGAACAGGAGCAGTTGCTTGAGCGTGGCCAGGTCCTGGGCGCGCGGCTGCGTCAGGGCCTGCTGCGCTTGCAGGCACGTCACCCGCGCATCGGTGACGTGCGCGGCACTGGCTTCATGTTGGCCATCGAATTGATTAAAGACGATGAGGCCCGCAGCCCCGACGCCGAACTCACCCAGCAACTGATCGACCAGGCCAGGGTAGGCGGGCTGTTGGTGATCAAATGCGGGGTGTACCGCAATGTCCTGCGCTTCTTGGCGCCCTTGGTCACCGAAGAAAGCCAGATCGACGAAGCACTGGCCATTCTTGAAGAAGCTTTGCTACGCGTGTTGGATTAATCTCAGGTCTCGGTCGGCGCCTGTAACGAGGTGCCGACCGAGGGCATTTAGCGCAGATGGATTGATGAATGCACCATGGGAGGCGACACATGCACCTGACTGATTATCGTGCGCTGCTGATCGATTGCGACGAAGTCTTGGTCGATAGGGACTCCGGTGTCTGGACGGCCCTGCAACCCTTGCTCGACAACCACCCGGGCACGCCGGACAGGGACGCCGTGTTGGCGGAATTCGACGCGGCGGTGCGCGGGCTTTATCCGCGTTTCTCCGAACTCGGCTTCAGTGGTTTGTTGTGCTTCGCCCATCGGCAACTGGCAGAGCGCCTGGGGCTCAAGGTCAGTTGGGAGGAGGGCATGAGCTTTGCCCGTTCGGCAGGCAATTGGTCGCTGTTCGAGGACGCACCCGGCGCGATGTTGTACTTGCGTAAATTCTACCGGTTGCTGGTGTACTGCGACCGCGATGCCGAGGATCGCGAGCCCCTCTGCGAGCGTTTGGGGATCCCTCCCGAGGACTTGCATTCCCGAGCGAACAATCCATTGGAAGATGAGGCATGGCTGCAAGCGAACACGCTCAAGCCTGAAAACATCATGCAAGTGTCCAGGCCACCTGCACAAGCGCCAAAGTCAGCGGGCCTGTGCCTGATCCGCCGTGGCCATGAGGCTGATAATCAAGAATATTCTGCCGATTTCTACATCACCAGCATGGCCGACCTGGTCGCTCAGCATCAGCTATCTTTGCGCCGTTGAATTTGCTAAAACCACTGTCAACCTGAAGACAACCGAGGGGTACACGATGGAAGGTTTAATAAAACTAGACCGAATTGATATCAGTATCCTTGTTGAACTTCAAAAGGACGGTCGAATGACCAACGTCAGTCTGGCCGATGCCGTGGGGCTTTCATCCAGCCCATGCCTGCAGCGAGTCAAGCGACTTGAGTCGGCGGGTTATATTTCCGGCTACAGGGCTCATCTCAACCTGGCCAAGATCACTGACTCGGTCACGGTCTTCACTGAAATCACGCTGAGCGACCACAAGCGCGAGGACTTCGCCAAGTTCGAATCCAATATCCGCTTGGTCGATGAGGTACTGGAGTGTCATTTGATCAGCGGCGGCTACGACTACCTCGTGCGTTTCATGACCTGCAGCATCCAGCATTATCAGGAAGTCATCGAAGGGTTGCTGGACAAGAACATCGGCATTTCCAAGTACTTCAGCTATATCGTCATCAAGTCCCCGGTGCTAAAGGATGGGGTGCCGTTGCGTAGGTTGTTGCGTCACTGATACATCCTGGCGGCAAACCGAGCTTTTGGACTGCTCACAAGCAACAAAAAAATTTGTGCTTGTAGAAAATTTATATTGATTTTTTTTAGGCGTATGCGGCTTTAGCATGAATATGGCCTAAGAAGCCCGGCAGACAGCGAGCCCGTTGTCCGTTTGGAAATCAATAAAAATTGCAGCCCGGAGTCCCGATGAGTCTTTCTCCTTTCCACCTCGCAATCCCCGTGTATGACCTGGCCGCCGCACGCACATTCTACGGTGAAGTGTTCGGTCTTTCCGAAGGGCGCTCCAGCAACCAGTGGGTAGACTTCGATTTCTACGGCCATCAATTGGTCATCCATGAGCACCCTAAAACCGCTTCTCAAGAAAGCGTCCATAGCAACCCCGTAGACGGTCACGACGTACCGGTGCCTCATTTCGGGATCATTCTGGAATGGGCACAATGGGAAGCGTTGGCCGAGCGCTTGAGAGCCTTCGATACCAAGTTCGTCATTGAACCCTACATCCGATTCAAAGGGCAGGTGGGGGAACAGGCCACCATGTTCTTGTTCGACCCCTGTGGTAATGCACTTGAGTTCAAAGCCTTCAAAGATATGAGTCAGCTCTTCGCAAAATAATAAAAAACCTGGCGCGAATACATCGCGCCAGGAAATTTCAAATGAGCTGGAAGCTCATGAATCTAGCTACTGCCCTTAAGCAGTCCTTTCATTCCAAAAAAAAGGCTAGACATGAAACGTATCCCATTGGTTTGGCAGATCGTTGCTGGTCTGTTGCTCGGCGTGCTCGTTGGTTGGTACTTCAATACCCACCCGCAACATCAGGTTTGGGTCAGTACCGAAGTGCTTAAACCCCTCGGCGACATTTTCATCAAGATGATGAAAATGGTCGTTGTTCCCATTGTTTTTTGCTGCATGATCCTCGGCATTGCCGGGGGCGGCGATAACAAGTCCTTCGGTCTTATGGGGGCAAAGTCCCTGATTTACTTTTTTGCGATTACCACCCTGGCCATCGTGCTGGGGCTGTGCTTTGCCAATCTGTTCGAGCCTGGTCAGGGCACCCAGATTGCTGGCATCGCCCACAGCGGTAGCTCGGTGGTCACCATTGAACCGTCTAAAGGTGCACTGGTCATCCTGCAAAACATCGTGCCGGATAACGTGATCGTGGCGATGTCGGAAGCGAAGTTGTTGTCGGTGCTGTTTTTTGCCGTCCTGCTCGGAATGGCGCTGAATACATTGCCCAAAGCGAAGAGCGCACCCGTCATTGCAATCATCCAAGGCTTTTCTGATGCCATGTTCAAGGTCGTGTCGTTTGTCATGGCGTATGCACCGATTGGTGTGTTTGGCATGATCGGAGCAACCGTTGCGACTTTTGGATTCGCCTCGTTGTTACCCTTGCTCAAGTTGATTGGCGTGGTCTATCTCGCGCTGATTACTTTTGCATTGGTTTTACTGGGGGGCGTTTGCTACTTGATCGGTGAGAATGTATTCAAGTTGATCAAGTATTTCCGGGATGAGTTGATTCTGGCGTTTTCGAGCGCTGCCTCAGCAGCGGTCATGCCACAATTGATGACCAAGCTTGAAGCGTACGGCGTCCCTGCGCGTATCGTCAGTTTCGTCGTGCCAGTGGGCTATGCCTTCAACTTGGACGGGGCTTCGATTTTCCTCGGTGTGGCGACGATCTTCATTGCCCAGCTGTACGGCATCGATCTTTCATTGACTCAGCAGATCTTGCTCGTAGTCACGATGGTATTGACGTCGAAGGGCGCGGCAGGTGTGCCTGGTTTCGCCATCATTATTCTGTCTGCGACCCTGGCGTCAGCCGGGCTGCCATTGGAGGGGGTCGCGTTGATCGCCGGGATTTTCAGGATTATCGACAGTGGAACCACCACCTTGAACGTCTTGGGTAATGCGATTGCGCCCTTGGTAATCGCCAAGTGGGAAAAGGCACCGCTTGTACGGAAAAAAGCCGTGGGCGCTTAGAACGCCGGGGCAGCGACACAAAAGGGCTCTCCACGTAACAGCGTCGAGAGCCCTTTTTTATTGCCGATAAGGTTTTATCTATTCATCGTCGGGCAGACATCGTTCCTTGCCTTACGGGCTTTTCAGAACTTGGTCGGTAATCAATTGAACTAATAACTTTACCGGCTCGCTGAGGCTACGGCGCGCACGATGGACCAGGCCAATGTCGCGATGAAATGTGCGTTGTTTCAGGTCGATGGGGCGCACCCCGGCAGACCATTGCTGGTGGGTTGCCGTTTCCGGCACCAGCGCCACGCCCACTCCGTTTGCCACCAGCTTGATAATTGCATCCAGCTCATCGAGCTCGCAGACTTCATGCAGCGGTATATGAGCTTCTCGCAAGAACCGATCAACCTGACGCCCGCCAAAAGATGAGCGGTCATACCGAATGAAGGGCTGGCTTGATAACAGCTCCGCCCAGTCGTCTCCTGGCATATCGGCAGGAACGATCAGGCGGTACGGTTCACGGGCCAAGGTAGTCCAGCGCAGGTCGCTCTGCAGAGAGAAGGGTGGACGGATGATTGCGGCCATATCGATCTCACCTGAATCGACCTGGTTCACTAGTTCCATCGAAAGGCCGGGAACGACGCGGGTCCTGCATTGTGGGGAGCGTTGGTGAAACTCGGCGAGTGCTTCCGGCAAAAAGGAGCGTTGAACGGAGGCAATCGCGCCAATGGTGACCAGGATACTGGCCGATAGGCCCACCGATGTCGTGCCCAGGTTTTGGAACTGGCGCACCAGCTCCTGGCCCTGCAATAGCACTTGATGTCCCATGCGGTTGAGCTGGGCGGAGCGTCCCTTGCGGTCGAATAACGCCACGCCAAGCTCCGCCTCGAGACGTTGCATCTGTGCACTGACGGCGGCTTGGGTAAGCCCGATCTTGCTGCCCGCCGCAGCAAACGTGCCTTCTCTGGCCACCGCGATAAGTGTTTTCAGTTCTTTGATCATTCGAAAATAATAATGTTGTTTTGACGGGAAACATATTCATATTTTTTGTGATTGCAGGGCAGACTTCGTCATCGCGTGTCCCTCGCAGACTCCTGTAGACGACTGGTCTAATTTCCGGTAGGCTGCGCCCACTATGAAGAAACCCGCTAATGAAATGCGCGAGCACATCCTTGATGTCGCCAGGGCGCTCATGACCCACAAAGGCTATACCGCCGTAGGTCTCAATGAAGTGTTGAGCACAGCGGGCGTGCCCAAGGGGTCGTTCTATTACTATTTCAAATCCAAGGAAGAATTCGGCCAGGCACTCCTTGATGAGTACTTTGACGAATATCTGTCGCGTATCGGCCCGATTCTCAAGCAACAGGCCAGCGGGGCAGAGAGTCTTTTGACGTACTTCCAGTATTGGAGCGAAACCCAGCATGACGACTCGGTCGATAACAAATGCCTGGTCGTGAAGCTTGGCGCTGAAGTCTGCGACCTCTCCGAGGTTATGCGGCAGGTGTTGGAGAAAGGCACGACTCGGATCGTGAAGCTGATCACGGACAGCATCGAGCGCGGAATCAAGGACGGCAGTATCGCTACCCGTGACAGTGTTGCGCTGGCTGAGTCGCTTTACCAATTGTGGCTGGGCGCCTCGTTGATGGCGAAAGTGAACCGTTCCACTCAACCCTTTGAATCGGCAATGACCCTGACAAAAAGCTTGCTCGGTTGAGCTCGCTTTTTTTTGCCTGGGAACTAGACGACTGGTCTACTAAACTGAGACGCATATGATTGATAACAATCCCCGCACTGATCTGTTCGAGCCCACGCGCATGGGGGCCATCGAACTCGCCAACCGTTTCGTAATGGCGCCGGTTACTCGTAGCCGTTACGCCGAAGACGGTGTCCCTGACGATCTGCACGCTACCTACTATGCCCAGCGTGCATCAGCCGGCCTGATCATTGCCGAGGCGACCAATATTTCCGCCCAGGGCCGGGGTTATGCCGCCACCCCGGGAATCTGGAGCGATGAGCAGACCGCAGGCTGGAGGAAAGTCACCGAGGCCGTGCACGCTGAAGGGGGCAAGATTGTGCTGCAGTTGTGGCACGTCGGCCGCTTCTCCAGCGTCGAACTACAGCCTGACGGCCAGGCACCGGTAGCACCGTCTGCAATCAAGGCCGAGGGCAGTACCTACACGACCGGAGGTTTCGTTCCGGTGTCCATGCCGCGAGCCCTGGAAACCGATGAAATTCCCGGAATCATTGAGCAATACCGCGTGGCCGCACGGAATGCCAAGCGCGCCGGTTTCGACGGGGTAGAAGTACATTCGGCCAATAGCTATCTGCTCGACCAGTTCTTGCGTGACTCCACCAACCAGCGTACCGACCGTTACGGTGGCTCGATCGAAAACCGGGCGCGCCTGACCCTTGAAGTCACTCGCGCGGTGATCGATATCTGGGGCAGCGACCGAGTCGGTATCCGTCTTTCGCCAGTGACGCCCGACGCAGGTAATACGCCGCCGGACAGCAACGTCATGGGCCTGTTCGGTTACCTGGTGCCCGAGCTGAACAAGCTCGACCTTGCCTACCTGCATTTTGTCGAGGGCGCCACGGCGACCAGCCGCGACGTCCCCGAAGGCGTCGATATGGATGCCTTGAGCGGCCTGTTTACCGGGCCTTATATCGGTAACAACAACTACAACCTGGGAATGGCCATCGAGCGCCGCGCTCAGGGCAAGATCGACGCCGTGGCCTTCGGCCGCCTGTTCATCTCCAACCCTGATCTTGTCCAGCGCCTGCGCCTGGGAGCCGAGCTGACGATTGCTCCGCGTGAGAGTTACTACGGTGGCGGCGCCAAGGGCTACATCGACTGGCCCAATGGCAACTACTGAGGTTGCTGGCGGAGTAACCCCAGTGCTGTCCATGGGGATCGCCACGGCTCTCGTTATCCCCATGTGCCCAATTGGTAAGGGCGCATCGTGCTGGAAACCCGACGGGATTCCCCCGTGGACGCCCAAGCACTTCTCACACATTTAGAACCAGGAAAAACACCATGAGCAACCCCACTTACGTGCAGGAATACCAAGCCATCGTCGACGTGCTGAACCAGTACAACGAAGGCGGCAAGCAGGCCAAGAGCAGCGTCATGAAACCGGCCTTCAGCGAGCAGGCAACCATTTTCGGTGTCGATGGCGACGCCAAGTTGGTCGGCGGTGCGATCCAAGGTCTGTTCGATACTATCGACAACCCACCTTTCCGTCCTTCCCCGGAAGCCCAAGGTGTCATCGTCAACGTTGACATCGTTGGTACCGCCGCCAGTGCCCGCATCGATACCAACGATATCTCGGGGTTCTGTTTCACCGATTTCTTCAACTTGCTGAAGGTTGAAGGCAAGTGGACGGTGGTCAGCAAGATTTACCACACCCATATCGCTCCGTAATTGGCGTTTTTTTTCAATTGAACCCGGCATCAAGCGATGCCGGCGTCCCACTGGCGCGTCCTGCGTCGCATTTGACTGGAGAGAAATCATGAGCAAGAACATCAAGGCCGTTCCTACGGCCGAATACGATGCCGTGATCGCGGTAGCGCAGAAATATGTCGATGGCCTGCGCATCGGTAGCGTTGAAGATGTGGCGCAAGCATTCCACAAGGATGCGGTCATGTACGGCTTCACCAACGGGGCGCTACTGGGTGGCCCGATTGCCAATCTGTTTGGCTTCATCGAGAAGAACGGTAAAGCCCCGGAGATCAAGACCCGCCTGGATATATTGGCGATTACGCCGACCACTGCGGTCGTGCGTGTGGACATGGAAAAAGACGCCATCGGCGCCGACTACAACGACTATCTGACGTTGATCCGTATTGATGGCAGGTGGAAGGTCATCGCCAAGGTTTATCACCAGTTCGAAGGCTGAGCGCTGTCACTAACGACCGGTCTTGGGCCATGCCCGCCGAGCGCCTGACCCCAGACGTTCCCCTGCAGCTGGACATTATCCGTGGTCTGATTGTCAGTGGGCATGACAGTCTGCAAGCGTATCTGAAACGTTGAACGTTAGAGGTTGCCGATGAACAAACACATCGCCCCGGTACCGCTGGAGAAGGCCTTTCGCCTGATCAATCACGGCCCCACCGTCCTCGTCTCCGCCCGTTACGACGGCGTGGACAATGTCATGGCCGCGTCCTGGGCCTGCGCTCTGGACTACTCACCGCCAAAGTTGACCGTGGTGCTGGACAAGGTCGCCAAGACGCGAGAGCTGGTAGAGCACAGCGGCCACTTCGTTATCCAGGTGCCCACGCTCGCCCAGCTCGACCTCACGTACCAAGTGGGCCACCGCAGCCTGTCTGACGAGGCGGACAAGCTGACGCGTAGCGGCGTTGAGTTGTTCGCCATCGATGGCCAAGACGTGCCGTTCGTGAGCGGCTGCTCGGCCTGGCTGGCCTGTCGCTTGATCGCCGAACAGCACAACCAGGAGCGATACGACCTGTTCATTGGCGAGGTTATCGGCGCCTGGGCCGACACTCGGGTATTTCGCGACGGTCATTGGCACTTCGAGAGCGCCGAACCGGTCTGGCGTAGCCTGCACTACATTGCGGGTGGGCGTTTCTACGCGATTGGTGAAGCCTTGGACTCGCGAGACAAACTCGACTGATCAGCAGCACACCGTTTCAGTGTTTTGCCAAACAGTTCCAGCTGCGCCCATCGGTGCGGCTGCACAAAAGGGAGCATTTGCTCCCTTTTGCCATTCGATTTTCATAAAAACGTAACACAACTGTTGCAGAGTTCTCCGGCCCGTCATCACAAGGAATTTCTTTCAATGAAAAGTTTGATGAAGTCTGCTGCGCTCGCCGTTACGCTTTCTCTTTGTGCCACTTCGGCGACCTTCGCTGCAGAAAGTGTCCGTCTGACGGGTTCTGGCGCGAGTTTCCCAGCGCCGATCTACCTCACCTGGTTCAAGGATTTCAGCAAGAAATCCGAAGGCGTCACGGTGGACTACCAATCCAAGGGCAGCGGCGCGGGTGTACAGGACTTTCTGAATAAAACCGTTGATTTCGCCGCCAGCGATTCGGCGATGAAAGACGAAGACATCGCCAAGGTCGCCGAAGGCGTGCAGTTGCTGCCGATGACCGCTGGGGAAATCGTCCTGGCCTATAACCTGCCGGGCAATCCCAAGGGCCTGAAGTTGCCACGGGATGTGTACTCCAACATCTTCCTCGGCAAGATCACTCGCTGGAACGATCCGCAAATCGTGGCGGCCAACCCGGACCTGAAACTGTCCGATACGCCGATCACGGTTGTCGTGCGTGCCGATTCCAGCGGCACCACCGCGGTATTTACCAAACACCTGGCGACCATCAACCCAGACTTCAAACAGGCGCTGGGGGAGGGCAACACCGTCAACTGGCCGGCAAGTGACAAGTTCATCAAGTCGCCGAAGAACGATGGTGTGACCGCTACCGTGCGCCAGACCCCGGGCGCGATTGGCTACATCGAATACGGCTTCGCCAAGCTCGCCAAGGTTGACTTCGCCCAGTTGCAGAACAAGGCCGGCCAATACGTCGTGCCAAACGCGGAGAGTGGTGCCGAGGCCCTGGCGGCGGTGAAGATGCCAGAAAGCCTGGTGTCCTGGTTGCCTGATCCAGACGGCGCCAAGTCGTACCCGATCACGTCCTACACCTGGATGATTTTTCGCAAGGACAACGGCAATCCGGCCAAGGCCAAGGCCATGCGTGAAATGGTCGAATACAGCCTGACCGAAGGCCAGAAAATTGCCGACTCGATGGGGTACATCCCGTTGCCGGCGTCGGTTGTCGATCAGGTTCGCAAAGCTTCCGCCAACATTCAGTAACGCCTGAGGCCTCTCCCGGTGTGGCATGTCAGCCATGCTGGGAGAGCTTTCCCCCTGTTCCGGAATTAGCCAATGAACACTCCCTTTGTCGTACCGGTTAATCCAGATTCTGCCTGCCAGCCACCGTCCGCGAAGGACTTCCTGGTGGATCGCACCTTTCGTGCGATCGCTCGCATAGGGGTGGTCCTGGTTCTGGCGCTGGTGTTTGCCCTCGTGTTCGAGGTCGGACGCAAGGCGCTTCCCGGCATGGAAAAGCACGGGTTTGATGTGTTGCTCGGCACTGTCTGGGACGTTAACCAGGGTAAATACGGCATCCTGCCGGCTATCTGGGGCACGCTCTACAGCGCCTTTATCGCGTTGCTGATCGCCGGGTTCTTCGGCGTCAGCATGGCGATTTTCCTGACCCAGGATTTCCTCCCCCCCAAGCTCGCCGCCATTTTTCGCACCATCGTCGAATTGCTCGCGGCCATCCCCAGCGTCGTCTACGGCCTGTGGGGGATCTACGTGGTGATCCCGGCGATTCGGCCGCTGACCACTTGGTTGAACAGTGAGCTGGGCTGGATACCGTTCTTCGGCACGTCCTTGAGCGGGCCGGGGCTGCTTCCCGCGGCGTTGGTGCTTGCCATCATGATCCTGCCGACCATTGCCGCTGTTTCGCAGGATGCGCTCACGGCCGTACCAATGAAAACCAAGCAGGCTGCCTACGGCATGGGGACCACCCATTGGGAAGCGATTCTCAAGGTCATGGTGCCGTCCGCCGCCACCGGCATTTTCGGTTCCCTGGTGCTGGGCCTGGGGCGCGCACTGGGTGAAACCATGGCACTGGCCATGCTGGTCGGCAACGCGAACAACATTTCCCTTTCGCTGTTCGCCCCGGCCAACACCTTGGCGGCCTTGCTGGCGTTGAACTTCCCCGAAGCCGGACCGAACGAGATTGAAGTCCTGATGTATGCCGCACTGGTGCTGATGTTCATCACGTTGATCGTGAACGTCTTCGGCTCCTTGATCATGATGTATGCCCAACGGGGTAATAAGTGATGACCGATCTCACTGCCGCAACAGACTTGACGGCTCCAGCAGGGGCGATGCCCAGCCTGCAGCGCAAGTTCGAGGGCCGTGCCCTGCGCAGCCTGATCTTGACCACACTGGTCTGGAGCGGGGCGCTGCTGGCCAGCGTGCCGTTGATTTCCGTGCTCTACATGCTGATCACCCGCGGCGGCGCGCGCCTGAACCTGGAAGTGTTTACCGAACTGCCGCCGACCGGTTTCGAGATGGGTGGGGGCTTCGGCAACGCGCTGGCCGGTACGTTTGTGATGGTGGGCATCGCGGCGGCAATCGCGGTGCCGGTCGGCATCATGGCGGCGATTTTCCTGGCTGAATTGGGGCCGGACAGCAAGCTGGCGAATGCCGCGCGCTTTGCGGCCAAGATGCTCACGGGGCTGCCGTCGATCCTGGCCGGGGTGTTTGCCTACGCCTTAGTGGTGATGACCACCGGTACTTATTCGGCACCGGCGGGCGGCGTCGCGCTGGCGGTACTGATGCTGCCTATCGTCGTGCTGACGGCGGAAGAGTCGATGCGAATGGTGCCCAAGATCATGAAGGATGCCGCCTACGGCATGGGCTGCACCCGCTCGCAGGTGATCTGGAAAATCATCTTGCCCACCGGCATGCCAGCAATCCTGACCGGCGTCATGCTGGCCGTGGCCCGGGCCGCGGGCGAGACAGCACCGTTGTTGTTTACCGCGCTGTTCAGCAACTACTGGATCTACCACCAAGGCAGCCTCGAGGTCATGAACCCGACGGCATCGCTGGCAGTACTGATCTACAACTTCTCCGGCATGCCGTTCGACAACCAGCTTGAGCTCGCATGGGCGGCCTCCCTGGTGCTGGTGATGATCGTGTTGGTCGTGAACATCATCAGCCGTATTTTCGGCAAGCCCAAGTATTAAGAACGGGAGCATCTGATCGTGAACGTATCCACTGCGCAAATAGCCGCTCCGTTTGTCACCCAGGCCCCTGTCGTCATGGACTGCAAACTGGACAAGATTTTCTACGGCAACTTCATGGCGGTACGTGACAGCCATGTACCGATCGAAAAAAACAAGATCACCGGCTTCATTGGGCCCTCCGGCTGTGGCAAGAGCACCGTGCTGCGCAGCCTCAACCGAATGAACGATCTGGTGAAAGGTTTCCGTTTCGAGGGCCACGTGCACTTCCTTGGCCAAGACGTCTATGGCAAGGGCGTCGATCCGGTGGTCGTGCGCCGCTACATCGGCATGGTGTTTCAACAGCCCAATCCGTTTTCGATGAGCATCTTCGACAACGTCGCGTTTGGCCTGCGCCTCAATCGCTACAAGGGCGATATCGGCGATCGGGTCAAACATGCGCTGCAAGGCGCCGCGCTGTGGGATGAGGTCAAGGACAAGCTCAAGGTCAGCGGCCTGTCGCTGTCCGGCGGCCAGCAACAACGACTGTGCATTGCCCGCGCCATTGCCACCGAGCCGGAAGTCCTGCTGCTAGATGAGCCGTGCTCGGCACTCGACCCGATCGCTACCCGGCGGGTCGAAGAGCTGATGGTCGAGTTGAAGAAGGACTACACCATCGCGCTGGTCACCCACAACATGCAGCAAGCCATCCGCGTCGCTGATACCACGGCGTTCTTCTCGGTGGATATTTCCCAGGGCACGCGCACCGGCTACTTGGTCGAAATGGGCCCGACGACGCAAATTTTCGACAACCCTCGTGAACAGATGACCGGCGACTACATCAGCGGCAAGTTCAGCTGAGTCCACTTCCGGTCAAGGCCGCATACCTGCAGAAGCCAAATGGATTTGGCGGGCATCCGGTAGACATTTACCAAGCGTTTCCCAAGGAGCACCAATGCCTGCTACGCACCGCCTTGATTTGCCTGCGATTGAACGTGCACTGCGGGAAGTGCAAGAGCGCTTCGCCGCGCTGAGCAGGCACTTCACCGAGCCGCGCGATCCCTTGACCGACGAGGTGCTGCACAATGTGCTTGAAGGTTATGCGCTGGTTGACGACTATGTTGCCCGCGGTGTTGATCTGTTCGACCTCCAGCAACTGAACCTGATGCTTGAGATCAACGCCACGGTGCTGTGCGGCCGAGACCCGGCGCGCCGCTTGGAGTACGCCCAGCACCTGGCCGCGACCGAGGCGCATTTCTTCAACAACGTTGAGGGAGGCATCAAGGACTTGTACAACTGGTATTGTGCGTATCGCAGCGAATCCGTCTGGAAGCGTGCGGCTGGCGTCTATGTGCGCATTCTCAGCAAGCCGCAGTTGTTCATTGAAGGGAACAACCGCAGTGGGTCGCTCATCGTCAGCTACCTGCTCATGCGCGCGGGCTTGCCGCCTTTCGTGTTGACGCTGGAAAACGCCGAGGGCTACTTCAACCCCTCATCCGTCATACGCAACTCTGCCAAACATGGCGTCAAGGCGTTGTACGAATTGCCCAAGATCAAGAAAAAATACGCCGCTTTCCTGGAAGAACAGGCACCCGATCCAATGAAGTTCTTTCTCAAGGGCAAGCCGTCGTCCTTCTCTCTAGGTGGCCATTGATGGGTAGGTATACGGCGCTCGCCAAATGCAAAACCGTCGGTAGCCGGGTAGGGCAGGCCATCCGCAGCGCTGTCCCGCTGCAAATGTCCAGGCGCCAACGCATCCGTATTTCGTTTGATATCGATGACACGCTCGCCTGCCAACTCCACCACTGCGAAGTCGAGCACAGCAAACTGCCGGCCAGCGTCCATCGTTGGTTGGGTGAACCGTTGCGCAGGGGCACACGTTCCTTGATCCGAGAGCTGCGCCGCCAGGATTGCAGCATCTGGGTCTATACCTCGTCCGGTCGCACGCCGTCCTATATCCGTCGTTGGCTGCTGCTGTATGGCATTCGCGTCGATGGCGTCGTCAACAGCGTGCTGCACAACCGCGCGCTGGCGGTCCATGGGCTGTTGAATACGCCCTCGAAATATCCGCCAGCGTTCGATATCGACTTGCACGTCGATGATTCCGAAGGGGTGCAGATTGAAGGGGATGACCATGGCTTTCGCGTGGTCGTGGTGCATCCGGAGGATGAGGGTTGGGCGCACAAAGTGCTGGAGGCGGTCGCCGTTGTCCAGGCGCAATTGGCTTGGCAGCAGAGGCCTGTACAGCGAGCTTCGTTGCGCCGAGTGCCGACTATTTAGCCAGTGACAGATTCCGTACCGCGTGCCTTCTATACAAGCTCGCTGACTTGGCTCCATGGGATGTTGAATCGACCCAGAAACTTACGGATACGATCGGAATCATTAGGCGATGCCTTGGCTGATCGGCTCTGTGAAAAGAGCTTGCGACCGGCCTCCGCCTGACTTGCCGCTGTGCTGCACACCTTCAAGACCGACTCCAGCTGAAGGCGATCGAACAGATCAATTTCAAGACCTGCTTTCGCCAGGTGCTCCGACAGCGGGTCGGAGGTGGTCGGCATCCGCCAGTCCAGGCGCAGTCGTTCCAATTCATCCTCCACCAGCGCCATGTCGATCCGGCCGCTGTCGGCCAAGGTGGCCATCCGGGTGATCGACGCGGAGAGTTGTCGGAAGTTTCCCGGCCAACGGGCGTCCCCGCTGGTAGCAAAGGACACATATCGGCGCCGAGCTTCGACATTGAAACGAACCGTGTAGCCGTGATCCCGGGCATAGCGCTGCAGTTCAAAATCGATGTTCGGCTCGATGTCTTCCCTTCGGTTGGCCAGCCCGGGCAGTACAAATGTCCAAATGTTGATCCTGGCTAACAAGTCCTCGCGAAACTGGCCATCGGTCACTCGTGTTTGCAGGTCTCGATTGGTACCTGCTATCAGGGTGAAATCGGACTCGACCTCCCTGTCAGAACCCATCGGCAGGAACCGCTTTTCCTCAATCGCCTTCAGGAGCATCGCTTGCTCATCGAGCGGCAGCTCTCCAATCTCATCAAGGAACAAAACCCCTTTGTGAGCCGAGCGCAGCAAGCCCTCTCGCGCCTGTTGAGCGCCGGTGAACGCGCCTTTGGCATGGCCAAAAAGCGTCGACATCGCGGTATCACCGCGCAACGTGGCGCAGTTCACCGTGACGAACGGGCCATCGATCTGGTGTCGGCCCCGTTTAAGCTCATAGACCTGTCGTGCCAGAAAGGACTTGCCGGCGCCTGTGGGGCCGCTGATCAAAATCGGCGCCTTGGATCGAACGGCGACCCGTTCGATCTGCTCTATCGTACGGTTGAACGCCGTGTTGCGGGTCGCAATGCCGGACTTGAGCAGTTGCGTACCTTCCAGCCGCTCAGCTTGGAATCGCTTCGCGATCTGGTCGTAGCGCTGAAGATCGAGGTCGGTGACAACGTGTTTGCCAGCCGGCACTGAGTCATCATCCCGCAGGCTGCTCGGCTGCGTCTGTATCAGTTTGGCTGGGACGTGCCGGGACTCGGCCAGCAGGAACCAGACGATCTGCTGAACATGGGTGCCCGTGGTGATGTGAACAAGATAATCCTCACGCTCTGTGTCAAAGGGGTAGTCAGCCGCGAAGTCATGGAGTGCGGCATACACTTCCTCGAAGTCCCAGGCGTTTCGCATCGCCATGGTGTGCAGGCGGACTTCGGTCTCTGGCGACACCTGAGCGATATCAGCCTCTACCTTCAACGCCAGATCCGTGTCAAAGCGCGCCTCCCCGTGAATCAGCTCAAGGCGATCAATCACCAGGTCGGGCTGCTGGCAAAGTGAGACAGTCGGACGCCATTTGTTCCAGCGCTGCTCACCCTTGCCAACGCGGTCGAGCTTCGAGCCCAGGATTCCAATGGCGACTGTCTTCTTGGTGTGCATTGCGGAATATCTCAAAAGATAGAGTTCGATAATGCAGTATAGTTTTTATGTCTTTGTATTGAATAGCCTTCACTGGGCTGCAGGCCTTCATCTCTAAATTAATCGTTTAAGATCAATGAAATACAGAATATACAGTGCACCGTTAGTGACTTTGGCATGCCGCTCGCTATAGAGCTCCAAACAGAACATCACAGGAGCGAAAATAATGACCACTCAAACCTTCGAGCTGCTTGAGGTCGAAAACGGCAAGCCCATCAAAATGTGGACCCGAGGCGTCCCGGTTGAACCCGAGGCCAGGCAACAACTGATGAACACGGCGCAGATGCCGTTCGTGTTCAAGCACATGGCTGTCATGCCCGACGTTCATCTGGGGAAAGGCTCGACCATCGGGAGCGTGATTCCTACCAAAGGCGCGGTGATTCCCGCTGCCGTCGGGGTCGACCTCGGTTGCGGGATGTCGGCCGTGCGCACCTCGCTGCGCGCCGGCGATCTTCCCGACAGTCTGTTTGGCCTGCGTAGCGCAATCGAGAAGGCCGTGCCGCACGGACGCACCTCGGGGCGTAGCGGTCGGGATAAAGGCGCTTGGGAGACCGCCCCGGCGCTTGTTGATCAGGCATGGTCGGCCCTTGAGGGGCGTTTCAACCTCATCACCGACAAACACCCCAGCCTGGAAAAATCCAACAACCGTAAACACCTCGGAACGCTAGGCACAGGAAACCACTTCGTAGAAGTGTGCCTGGACGAGACCGACCACGTGTGGGTCATGCTGCACACCGGCTCCCGTGGCGTAGGGAACATGATCGGCACCTATTTCATCGAAAAGGCCCGTGAAGAGATGCGCAAGCACATGGTGAACTTGCCCGACCGGGATCTCGCCTACCTGCGAGAAGGAACGTCCAGCTTCGATGATTACGTCGAGGCCGTTGAGTGGGCCCAGGACTTCGCCAAACAGAACCGCGCGGTGATGATGGTGGCGGTGTTGGACGCCGTCCGATCGATTATCACCAAGCCGTTCGAGTCACGGCTGATCGCTGTCGACTGCCACCATAACTACGTGGAGCGGGGCACTTATTTTGGGGAGGACATTCTTCTCACCCGTAAAGGCGCCGTCTCCGCGCAGAAGGGGCAGATGGGGATCATTCCGGGGTCGATGGGCGCAAAGAGCTTCATCGTGCGCGGCCTGGGGAACGAGGAGGCGTTCTGCAGTTGTTCCCACGGTGCGGGCCGGGTGATGAGCCGCACCAAGGCGAAGGCGGTGTTTACGGTCGAGGACCAGGTGCGGGCGACCGCGCATGTGGAGTGTCGTAAGGATGCGGCTGTTATCGATGAGATTCCGATGGCTTACAAGGATATCGATGCAGTGATGGCTGCCCAACGCGACCTGGTCGAAGTGGTTCATACCTTGCGCCAAGTCGTATGCGTGAAGGGGTGAGGTGATGGACCAGGACCTGATTCTGATCGACGGCACCCAGGGAGGAGGGCAGGTGCTTCGTACGGCCCTCAGCCTCTCGATGATCACCGGGCGGGCGTTCCGGATGACGGGGATACGCGGCAAGCGTTCCCGTCCCGGATTGTTGCGCCAGCACCTCACCGCAGTGCGAGCGGCGACTGAGATTTGTGGCGCTGAAAGCCTTGGTGCGGAACTCAACTCGACAACTATTAAGTTCCATCCCGGAAGCATAAAGGCTGGTGAGTATTCATTCGCAATCGGAACGGCGGGCAGCACGATGTTGGTATTGCAGACGCTGTTGCCTGCACTTTTGCGTGCTGATGGGCCGAGCACCGTCCGGATCACTGGAGGGACGCATAACCCCGCGGCGCCGCCCTTCGAATTCATACAACACGCTTGGTTACCGCTGGTACGGCGTATGGGCGCGCAGGTGGAACTGACGCTGCTCAATCATGGCTTTGTCCCCGGCGGAGGGGGGCTGGTCGAAGCCACTGTTGAACCTTCAATCCTCAAGCCACTGGAGCTGGACGGTGGAATGGACCCCGTCACCATCGTGTCGGCCGGAGCGCTGGTTTCGGCCATTCCTGTCTCGATTGGGAACCGAGAAGTCGACCGGCTTTCAGCGAGGCTGAAGATCGGACGGCACGACCTCTTTGTCACCGACCTGGGTGACCAGGCAGGGCCCGGAAATGTTGTGTCGATCACAGCCATGAAAGCTGGCGTTACCGAAGTGTTCGCCAGTATTGGCCAAGAACGCGTTCGCGCGGAGCAGGTCGCTGATGTGGCGGTAGACGAATTCACAGAATGGGCCCATTCGAACACGGCGGTGGGAAACCACCTGGCAGATCAATTGATGTTGCCGATGGCCATCGCCGGCGCTGGCAAACTGACGACGGTACGCCTGAGCAATCATATTCGAACGAACGCCGCTGTTATCCAGCAGTTCCTCGATGTCGAGGTGCGCCTTGCTCAATCTTCTGATCAAGGGAGCGCTGTTGTTGAGCTTCATGCTCGTTAATTTCACGCATTGGAAAAAGCGGGTGGGGGAGCGCGACATGATGGCCTTTTGCTTTTAAATGGATCCCGCTAGAATTCGCACCCCTCTCTGTGAGCGGCATTAGTAAAAATTACGCAAGGAAGTCGATATGCAATTTGCAAAAGCCATGGGCCTCGTCTTGGCCTTGAGCCTCAGTGGATGTGCCAGTTTCACCAAAGATGAAGTAGCCCCGGTGAATCTGCCTTCGATGGCCAGCTACTCGAACAAACCGAACGTCTATGTCGACTTCGATTTCTATCAGGGCGAACCTGGCAATGCCAAAGCCACCGAGGTGCCGCAGGCTCGGGACATGCTCAAGCCTGATCTGAAGCGGACCTTCGACGAATCAGGGCTTTTCGGGCGCGTAGTCTTCGACGAATTCCAGAAGCAACCGGGCGACTACAGTCTTCGATTGAAGGTCTACAACCACGCACCAGGTGGTGGGCAAATGGTCCTGGCATTCATCAGCGGCTTCACGTTCACGATCATTCCTGCGCTGGCAACCGACCAGTACACGGTGAGCCTGGAAACGCTGGATGAGCAGGGTCAGCCGGTGGGCAAGACCAGCAACCACGATGCGGTCAATACGTGGTTGGGTATCTGGTTCCTGCCCCTGGCAGGTAATACGCCCAAAGCTGCCATCACCGACACCTTCAACCGGCAGGTCAATGCACTGTTGAAAAACTGGGTCGACAACAACCGCATGAAATACTCCGCTGTCGATACCCACATTCCACGGGGCTGACAGCCGACAGAAAAAGAGCCGCAACCGCGGCTCTTTTTTTGATCACTTCAACGCTTGAGTGAACTGTGGATCGCTGTACAAGCTCTTGAGCAAGTCCTGCACCATAGGGTTGTAGTTGTTCGCCGCAGCCGGAATGGCGATCGGACCGAAGAAACTGCTGTCCCAATCACGCTGCACGTCTTTAGTGGTTTCGTATAAAACCTGGTCACCTTTACGCAATGTGAAGCGCGCAGCCAGCTCGCCATGGCCGTTGCTCATGCCAGCGGTGAGCTGGCTCTTGACCAATTGAATCTGCAGTTGCCGGTCAGCACGAGGGTCCAGCAAACCAGCCTGACGGAGCTCATCGTTGATCGCTGCCTGGATGTGCAGTGGAACGCTGCCCACGGGCGAAGAAATCGGGTTCAGGCGAACCATCAAAGACCCTTGGCCAGAATCAGCATTCACCTGTGTTTCGCGCAGGTGTTGCATGGGCTCATTTTTCTTGAGCTGCTGAACGTTTTGAAAGTTGGGTTCATAGCGGGTCATGGTCACACCACAGCCTTGAAGCAGCAGCGCGCAGAGCGGTAGAGCCAGGTAGAGCTTCTTCACAGCAAATCCTTATGTGCTTTTTGAGAAGGGGTGATTATCGACGGATAGCCTTAAGCCATCAATGAGGGGCTGAGGTTTGTGGCGATACGTAAACATCTCGTTTAACATAATATACATTATGTGTACTTGTATATTGGGCCAGTCGACGTCCTTTGCAGGCTTTTTCCGCTGCGCCGCCGTTGTCGACCACGACGGTGAATAATGTTGTGCCTTTACCAGGCGCTCGCCGAGCGACTGGCTCATGCCTAATGAACGATTATGCTAAGGTCCCATCCGCTCGACTAACCCGGCTTGCAAGGAATGCGTCATGGAGTTCGTGGTTCATAGCTATTGTCTTAAAGGCGCACGCCAGGAGCTTTTGCTGCCTCCTGTCACCCTCACACCCATTTCATTGACCTTGACGGTCGCCGAGCTCATTCGCCTGACCGTTGCCGAACAGATCGCCGCGCTGTCAGCTCAGCACGGGCTGGAACAAGCGTCGATGCGTGAAGTGCTCGACCGCCAATACCTGAGCGAGCGGGATATTCTTCTGCAAGCCAGTGAAGGCGCGATTGTCATGCCTCAGGCCACCGCGTCTGCAGTCCTGGATGTCAGCGTTGAGGTCGAGCGAGCTTTAAAGGGTTTTGAAACCCGTGCGTTCCGCGTTCTGCACAATGGCGTCATGCTGCAAAGACTCGACGAGTCAATCGAATTGAGTCTTCCTTCCACGCTCGCGTTTATCCGCCTGGTGCCGCTGGTTGGCGGTTGATCCTCGTCACTCAGTTCTCGGATATCCTCATGCAATCACGCCGTCCAGTACCCGAACAAACCGAACGTCTCGCAGCGCTGCGAGCATTCTGTGATAGAGCGTTGGATGACTATCCCGAGCTTAATCGATATGACGAATTCGAGCCCGATTTCTGGGACGGCATCGACTGCCTATGTATAGCGGCTGACTGGGTCAGGCAGCATCCCGAGGATGGGCCCAAGGCACTGGCTGATGGTTTTGTGTTCCCTACCGTGTGGGACGATCTGGAGGACCGCCGCGATCAACTGCGCTATGGCCTGCAATATCGACTCTGCGATGCGTGGATCACGGCCCGCCCAGATGCTTATGCACTGGAGCAGATCGGGGCGCGACTGCGGCATATGCTGCAATTTGCCTTCGAGGACAGTGATTATCCGCTGCCCACTGACGAAGATGGACCTGCCTACTACCGAAGAAGTCCGGACCAGGCCTGGGCTTTCCCAGATGTTCAGGCCTGCATCAATCGTCTGAGCAATTACCCGTCCACCCCGGCCTGGCAGACCCTCGCCGAATGGTTACTGGACGGCAGCTGGAACCGCGAGCAGCCCCCGTCCACGCCTTGTAGTGAACAAAGGAAAATCGCCGACGCGTATATCTACGGGCACAAGGAAATCAAGCGCATTGCGCGGGGCCTGATGGAAGCGGGCCGCCTCGATTACCCTCGCTTCGTCCGGGCAGCCAATACCTGGGGCCGCGCCATGATGTTCTACGCAGGCGACGCCGGACTGGGCAGCGACGATGTGGACCTGAATCAGTACGCGGATGAGGAGTTTGACGAGGACGATTCAAGCGACGAGGCCTCGGAAGACATGGATGTCGAGTCATTCCAAAGTGAGGAAATTCCCACTGAAGAATCTGCTGTCGCCTCCCCTGAACTGGCGAACTTCACCGTTCGTTATGTCGAGGAAGCCCTGGCTGGATTGCCCTATAAGGCCGAGAGACTGGCTGACACCTTCCGTTCGGTCGAGGTTTATGAGACCCGCTGGTTACTGCAGGCCTTGGCGGTCATTGAGCGACTGGGCATGACGCCGGATAACTTCCTCGACGGCTTCGGCCATACGGCCGCGGTGCTCGAACGCTTTCTGTTGCTTCAGGCACTGCCCAAGGATCAATCGGCAGAACTGCTTGCAGCGCTGACCGGTTTTTCAAGAGATACCCTGCTGGCCGCCCTGCCCTATGCTGGACAAGCCAGCCGGGTGATGCTCGACGCGCTCGGTTGGAGTGATTTGCGAGCCTTCCAGCGTGAGTACCTGAACATGGCCTTGGCGCCTCGCTCCGGCTGGGGCACCGACCTGCCCAATACGCTGGATGAAACCGTGGGTGTGGTGGACCGCTATCTGCTGGACAAGGCGCTGGCCGAGGCCAACCCGGACCACTTGCGTGAGTACCTCGCGGCACTCGAACCCTCGCCCTGGGCGTTTCCCGAGACACGTGTGCTGCTCGACGCCTACCAAGGCATCGGTCGACCGGTCCTGGAAAAGAAGCTGGCCCGCCATGCACAGGCGGCTATGCGCATCTACGGCGTGCTGCCCGTCACGGATTCGGACGACGTACGCCAGCGTTATCTGAGGCTCAAGAAGCTGCACAACGAGGTGCGTAAATACGGCGCCGAACGACAAGCCAACTCCCACGCAGCGGTGCAGGCTGGACTGGAAAACCTGGCGCGTGTCGCCGGTTACCCCTCGGCGATCCGCCTGGAATGGGCCATGGAAGCGGAAATCGCCGAGTCCGCCCTGACGGCCGCTACCATCGATGGCTATGACGTCACGCTCGTCATCGACGGCTTGTCGCCCACGTTGCACATCAGCAAAGCCGCAAAGACGCTCAAGACCGCACCGCCTGCGGTTCGCAAACACGCAGACTTCATTGCCCTCAAAGCGCAGCAGACCCAGCTCAAGGAACAGATCGCCCGCTTCGGCCGCACCCTGGAAACGATGATGAGCAGCGGCGAAACCCTGGTCTTGGACGATCTGAAACAATTGTTGAGAATGCCTGCTGTTCGTCTGCTGCTGGAGCAACTGATTGTGCAGGTCGACAACGCGGTGCTGGGCTGGCTTGATGCCGCGACGCTGACGGTGACTGACCTTGAAGGCCGCCAACACGTCGCTGAGAGGAATATGCGTATCGCTCACCCCTTTCATCTGTTCACGGCAGGGCAACTGTCAGCCTGGCAGAAAGACGTGGTGACCCATCGCCGCGTGCAGCCGTTCAAACAGGCCTTTCGCGAGCTGTACCTGCTCACACCTGCAGAGCGAGACACCGGCCTGTGGTCCAATCGCTTTGCCGGTCACCGCCTGAAAGCCCAAGTTGCCGCGCGGTTGCTGCAGGTCCGCAACTGGTCGACCTCCAGCGTCGAGGAAATCTATTACGAGAGCAAAGAGCACGGCATTTGCGCCCTGTTCAACTTTTTGGATACCGGTCATTACCTCTCGGAAACGGAACACTTTACCTTCGACACCATTGCATTCCATCGCGACCAGAAAGCTATCCCCCTTGAGCAAGTACCACCGCTGCTGTTCTCAGAAGTCATGCGTGACGCCGATCTGCTGGTCTCCGTAGCCCACGCAGCAGCCGACTACAGCACTAGCCACGAAACCGTGCAACGACGCGCGGAACTGATCGGCGAGTTGATCCAAGAGCTGGGCTTGCAAAACGTTGGGTGCGAAGGACATTTTCTGCATATTACCGGTCGGCGTGCGAACTACCGCATTCACCTGGGCAGCGCCGCCATCCATATCGAACCTGGCAACTACCTGTGCATCGTGCCCGCAGGTAGCAGTTTTGCCGAGTTCTACCTGCCGTTTGCCGATACAGACAAGAAAATGGCTGAGGTGCTAAGCAAGATGTTTCTGTTGCTGGACGACATGAACATCACCGACAGCCTGATACTGGAGCAGATACAACTCGGTTGAGTCGAGGAGAAATCCGAGTCCATACTCAGCCCGCAACGCTGAGTTGACCATCGGTATGGTCCATCCCTGTAAATCCACCGCGTCGCCTAGGCTTCGCGGATGGGCTCGGTACCTTCAGCTCCGAAGCCGATACGCTGCACAGCGCTCTCATCGCCTCACCAATCTGTCAGATCCTGTAATAAATCGCCGCGTATGAATTATTGGAAACCGTTGTAGGATTTCTTCCCCAACTATTTCCAGGTCTGTATGAACGCCCCCCAGGAACCTCCTAGTCGTCCTCCAAACAACCGCTTTCCCTCCGGCGTTCCTAACCTGCATACATGTGTTGCAGCCCCCTACCCTCGCATCGATCATCCGAGGGGGCGAATAACCCATGGAATGGATCGTTGACCCCACGGCCTGGCTCGGCCTGCTGACCTTGATCGTGCTGGAGCTGGTACTCGGCATCGATAACCTGGTATTCATCGCCATCCTGGCTGACAAACTGCCGCCCGAGCAGCGCGACCGTGCCCGTATCATCGGCCTGTCCCTGGCATTGCTGATGCGCCTTGGCCTCCTCGCCAGTATTTCCTGGATGGTGACGTTGACCAACCCGCTGTTCGAGGTGTTCGGCAAGACGTTCTCGGGCCGCGACTTGATCATGCTGTTTGGTGGCGTGTTCCTATTGTTCAAGGCAACCATGGAGTTGCATGAGCGGCTCGAAGGCCACGTGGCGCAACGCTCCAGCAATGCCGCCTATGCGATGTTCTGGCCTATCGTTGCGCAGATTGTGGTGCTGGACGCGGTCTTTTCCCTGGATGCGGTGATCACGGCCGTGGGCATGGTGGAGCACCTGTCGGTCATGATGATCGCGGTGATGTTCTCGATCGGCTTGATGATGATCGCGAGCAAGCCACTGACAACATTCGTCAATGGCCACCCTACCGTCATCATGCTGTGCCTGGGCTTCTTGATGATGATCGGCTTCAGCCTCACCGCTGAAGGCCTGGGTTTCCACATTCCAAAAGGCTACTTGTACGCCGCGATCGGCTTCTCGATCCTGATCGAGCTGTTCAACCAGTTGGCGCGCTCTCGTCGCAAGAAAAGCCTGCAAGGTCTACGGCCGATGCGCGAGCGTACCGCCCATGCGGTGTTGCGCCTGCTGGGCGGCCAAAAACTAGATGCCGATGAAGTCGGTGAGGAAATCGCCGACATGCTGGAAGGTGAGGAATCGGAGCAGGTTTTCCATCGGCGCGAACGGGTCATGATCAGTGGCGTGCTGCAGCTGGCTGAGCGGCCGATACGCAGTGTGATGACGCCTCGTGCGCAAATCGATCACCTTGACTTGGCAAATGCTGCGCAAGAGATCCGTGCGACGCTGATGCATTCTGCTTACTCGCGCTTGCCGTTGATCCGGGAGGGACGCGTGGATGAGCCGCTGGGCTTTGTCCATAAGAAAGAACTGCTCAAGGAAATACTGGCGGGCAATCAACCAAACCTGGAAATCATGGCACGCAAAGCCATCAACCTGCTCGACAGCTTCACGATCCTCAATGCACTTGAGCAAATGCGTAAGGCGTCGACCCACATCGCGTTTGTGGTGAATGAATTCGGTGACTTCGTCGGCCTTCTCACCATGACCGACATCCTGGAGTCCATTGCCGGTGAGCTGCCGGATGCCAGTGAAATCGAAGGACCGAACATTGTTCCCCAGCAAGAAGGTTTCCTTGTCAGCGGTGCCCTGAATCTCAGTCTCGTCCGCGAACACATCGGCTTTCAGGCAAAAGCGACGGAAGATTACCAGACGCTTGCCGGGTTGGTGATGAGCCTGCTGGATCGCTTGCCGATTATTGGAGACACGCTCAGTTGCCAAGGATGGAGCATGACCGTGATGGCGGTTGAGGAGCGTCGGGTGACCCGGGTGCTGTTGCGTAAGGAGTAAGCGCGGGTGGCGGACTCCCGGCCTTGAAGGTACCTTCTCGATGACGTCTAACGATTTGAAAGGAGCCGTGACGGTGAGTATCGATATCGATTGCGTAGTCGTGGGTGCGGGTGTCGTCGGGCTTGCCATCGCGCGGGAAATGGCCTTGGCAGGTCACGAAGTCCTGGTGATTGAAACTGGGGCGGCAATCGGTATTGGCATAAGCTCGCGTAATTCGGAGGTCATCCACGCGGGGATTTATTACCCTCCCGGGAGCTTGAAAGCCCGACTGTGCGTCGAGGGCAGACAGGCACTTTACGGGTATTGCGATAGCCATGGGGTCAGTACGCGCAGAATTGGAAAGCTGATCGTCGCCAGCACTGACGCGCAGGTAGATCAGCTTCGGTTCTTGCTCAAGCGAGGGCATGAAAACGGTGTGGATGATCTGTGCCTGCTTGATCGTCATCAGGCCATGGCGCTGGAGCCTGCGCTTGAATGCATCGCTGCGTTGTATTCACCTTCGACCGGCATCGTCGATTCCCATGCGCTGATGTTGGCGTTGCAAGGGGACGCGGAGGCGGCCGGCGCCAGCATCGCGTTCCATGCCCCGTTCCTCGGTGCAAAGGTGACCGCGAACGGTTTTCTCCTTCATGTAGGTGGGGAAGCTCCCATGGAGCTTGCATGCAGCCGGCTAATCAATGCCGCGGGCCTTCATGCGCCGGCATTGGCACGGCGAATAGACGGATTGCCGCCTGACGCGGTGCCCCGTGACTATTTGTGCAAGGGCAGTTACTTCAACGTGTCCAGACGAGTGCCCTTCACCCATCTCATTTACCCGGCGCCGGAAGCCGATGGTCTCGGGGTGCACATGACCCTCGACTTGGGCGGACAGGCACGCTTTGGTCCAGATACCGAATGGGTCGAAACCGAGGACTACCAAGTCAATCCGGCTCGCGCAGACAGTTTCTATGCGGCCATTCGCAGCTACTGGCCCGACTTGCCGGACGGTAGCCTGCAACCGGGCTACAGCGGGATTCGCCCGAAGATCTCGGCGCCTGGCGAGCCAGTCTGCGATTTTATGATCAGCAGCCAGCGCGAGCATGACGTCCCGGGGTTGATCAATTTGTTCGGCATAGAGTCTCCCGGACTAACGTCATGCCTGGCCATTGCCAAGCACGTACGTGAGCTGGTTGAACGGCGTCACGCTTAACCAGACTTGCTCCACTCCCCCACCATTGCCTCATAAACCTCTTGGCAAGCGAACTCCGCCGAGACCTTCGCATCGGCAAAAACCTGATCGCCTGCTGACGTGAGGCAGGCGTAGCCTACACGCGCATCCCGTGGGTCACTTTGGCGAGACACCAAGCCTATTTTTTCAAGCGGCAGCAGGGATTTGGTGACCGCCGATGCCGTCAATCCCATGCTGTCAGCCAGGTCCGCTCGCCGCAGTCGAGCATTGTGTGCATGTTTCAAGTGGTACAGGATCATGAAATCGCTGAAGCTCAGGCCGTGCACGGCAGAGAGCTTGGCATCCACTCGCCGTGCGGCTGAGGTGTAGGCGCGTGAGAAACGAACACAGCGGTCGAGTATCGAGCCATTCGCGGCAGGTGCGGTAGATTCGTTGTCAGACATTGCAGCATTGCTCCAATTCTTGTGGGGAAGGACGTTCAAATCGGGAATCCATGAAATCAAACATTGGCCCCGTTACCTCGAAAGCGTAGGTCTCGCCTTTTTCACTATTTCTTTGCATGACCCGCTCACGCCGCAGTTGGGGGGCAGCATCGATGAAATAGCTGGACACCTGATAGCCCGCTTGGCCGGCCAACAAACGAATGCGTGTGCGATCAGCTTCACTCATGAAGCCTTGATCAAGCACGACGTCGCGCCCTGCTCCCAGGACCTGTATAGCCGTCTTCCATATATGGGCTTCACAGCGTTGTACACGGGCCATGATCCACGCCAGGTTCATGGGCTTCGGCAGGTCCGGGCCATAAAGCTCGTTCATCCACTCATCGATGGAGAAGCGTACGCCGGTCACTTCGGCATTCAGTTGCCTGGCGAACGTCGACTTCCCTGCCCCCAAAGGGCCAAAAACCATATGGACTGATTGCATGACTTTCTACTTTCTAGATACTTGAATGCTACAGTATCAAGAAATAAGAATGACGTGACCTATGGTCGACGAACGGCTGAAGTTACCCGAACATGAAATGAGGCAGCCGATATCCCCTCAGCCTACTTCCCTCCAGTCACATCCAGGAAGGTTCCCGTCACAAACGAAGCCTGTTCCCCCGCCAACCAGAGAATGGCCCGCGCGACCTCCTCCGGCTGGCCACCGCGCCCCATGGGAATCGTGTCCTTCACCCGATCGACTCTGCCCGGCTCTCCCCCGCTCGCATGCATCTCGGTATAGATATGCCCGGGTCGAACGCAATTGACCCGAATACCTTCCCGTGCCACTTCCTTGGCATAACCGGTCGTGAACGTTTCGACCGCGCCCTTGGACGCTGCGTAGTCCACATATTCATTCGGGCTACCGAGACGGGCTGACGCCGAGGAGACATTGACGACGGCACCGCCACGCCCGCCATAACGATAGGCCATGCGCCGGGTAGCCTGCTGCGCGCAAAGCATCGGGCCCAAGGTGTTCACCGCGAATATTCGCTGCATGCGCTCGAAGCCAAGATCCTCCAAGCGAGACTGCTGGGCGAGTATCGAGGCGTTGTTGACCAGCACGTCGATTCGCCCGAAGTGCAGGTCAAGGGTGGCGAACAGTTCGGCGACCTGTGCTGGATCGGCATTATCGGCACGTACTGCCAAGGTACGGGCGCCCTTGGCCTCGACCTTCGCGGCCACCGCCAACGCCGACGCTTCATCGGCGATATAGGTCAGCACGACGTCGTAGCCTTGCTCAGCGGCCAGTATGGCCGTCGCCGCCCCGATCCCGCGCCCGCCTCCGGTGATCAGGATCACGGGCTTTTGCGAACGTTCATTCATGGTCAATCCTCACGACTGGATGAAAAAGCAACGTCAGCCGATGACCAGCGTACCGAGGGCAATGACGGCACAGGCCAGCAGCTTGCGCAAGGTCAATGCCTCGCCAAGAAAGGCGTACCCGATCAACGCGGCGAACATGACGCTGGTTTCTCGCAACGCAGACACCGCGCCCATCGGTGCATGAGCCATGGCGTAGATCACGACCCCGTAGGCCAATAACGAAACCAGCCCGCCAGCGACGGCCACAGCGAACCCTGGTCGCAGGGCAAAGAGGCTTTGAGTGTCTCGCAGCCCGATGTAAACCATGGGCATCATCACGCCCCACAACAGGCACATCCAGGCGGTGTAGGCCATCGGCGCCCCGGAGAGGCGAACACCGATGCCGTCGACAACGCTGTAGGCGGCGATGAAAAAACCGGTTCCCAATGCGTAGGGCAAGTTGGGCAACGTCCGCCGACGCCTGGTAAAGGCCAGCGATAGGATCCCAGTCGACACCAACGTAATCCCCAGCAGTCCACTCGGCGCTACCCGCTCACCGGCGAACAGCGAAGCGGCCAGGACAATCAGGATCGGAGAGACACCGCGGGCGATGGGATAGGTTTGGCCGAGATCCCCGGACTTGTAACTGCGCACCAGGAACAGGTTGTAGCCCACGTGCAATACCGCGGAGAGGCCGGCGTAAAACCAGCTTGCCCGGGCGGGCGGCGCCAGTAGCGCCGCCACGATGACGCTCGCCACGGCGATCGCCATGCACATGATGGTCATGGACCACAAACGGTCGGCGCCCCCGCGCAGCATGGCATTCCAACTGGCGTGCAGCAGCGCGGCGAACAAGACGAGGCAGATGATGTGTAAGGGCATGCATCATCCTAGACCGCTAAAGTAGCGCTATAGAAGCAAAGTCTCTTCATCCGGGCATGATGAAAAGCTCATGCATAAGCCTGCTGAGCGCCAACTGCCTGGGTCACCAGCCAACGACGAAAGCTGGCAATATGCGGTTGAGTCTCGATCCCTTTGGGACAGACAAAGTAATACGCCAAGGGCGATGCGACCGGCAGTTCGAAAAGCCTTTCAAGGCGGCCGTCATTGAGCTCGGCTTCGACATGCCCGCTGCGTGCCAGGGCGATACCTTGCCCCAACAGCGCCGCCTCGATGGTCATGTTGGTGTCGGCGTAGCGGATGCTTTCCTTCAAGGTCGTGACCTCGACACCCACCTGGGCAAACCACTGCTCCCATTTCGGCACCAGCGCTGCGCCATCGCGCGTCAGCAGTGGATAGCGCAGCAATTCGGCTGCCGTTTGAGGCGTACCAAAACGTGCGAGCAACGCTGGGCTGGCGACAGGAAAAATCTGCTCGCGGAACAGAAACTCTGAGAACAGCGAAGGGAAATGACCGTTGCCCAGGCGGATAGCAACGTCTGGGTCTGCCGTCGAGAAGTTAATGGGGTTGTCGGTACTGTCCAGGGTCAGCAGGATTTCCGGATGGGCTTGCGCCAGATCCGCAAGCCGGGGCAGCAACCACTTCAAGGCGAAGGAATAGGTTGTGCTGACGCTCAACCGCTGCCGCCCGTTTTGCTCGCGCAAATCGGCCAGGGTGGCCTCGAGCTTCATGAAGAACTCCCGCACGATAGGCGCAAGCGCTGCGCCTGCCGAGGTCAGGTGCAGCGCGTTACCGCGATGAAACAGCTGCAATCCCCAGAGCTGCTCCAGATGCTTGAGTTGGTGGCTCACTGCGCTCTGCGTGACATGCAACTCCTCTGCTGCCGAGGTGAACGTGGCGTGCCGAGTAGCGGCTTCAAAGGCTCGCAGGCTCGAAGAAGGCGGGAGGTTTCGCATGAGGGTCCTCTCTATGAGTAAACCTTCATGCTAGCGCCTTTGCATCGCGCGTTATAGCCAGCTGTTAGCCGGCCACTGAGTCAGGTGTCAGACGGTTGATCCTTCAGGCTTTCGGGACTGCCAGCGCAAAGACCATCCATGACCAGGTCCATCAATCTGGCGAGACGCGAGCGCCAATCGCTCTGGGAATCGATTTGCCAAATTCCTGCGGTGGCTAGGAAAAAGTCGTCGTGGGTAACCCCGCTACGAATCGTTCCGGCCTTTTCATTGGCCCTTAAAAGCGACTCGGCAGCGGCCTGGACGGGGGCGTATCCCGACTTCCCTGGGAACTCGTAAGTGGAGGCGGCTTGTCGTATCGCGGTCGCAAGCCCAGCCTTGGTCATTGCATATTCTGCGAGGCAGTCCATCCATTCCCGGAGGGCTTGCTTTGGGGGTTTTGTCGCGAGCAGCTCTTGCGCCAACGAGGCCACTTGCTGCATTTCGAATTGATAAACCTCGAATACCAGCTCCTCCCTATTGGCGAAATGGCGATAGAACGTGCCCTGCCCCACGCCGGCTTTCTTCGCAAGCGCGCTCAGCGGGACCGCAGGATCGAGTGTCAGCTCTGCCACAGCGACCTTCAGAATTCGTTCTCGATTTTTCTTGGCGTCAGAACGCATCGCCAATTCATCATTCTTGGGCAAAGTTTTTTCCTGCGCTGCATTGCAAAGCGGACAGTTGTCCGTTAGTTTTTTTGCAAGTGGACAGCTGTCCGCTTGCGTACCCTTACCGGAGTTTACTATGAACAGCACGGGCAACACGATCCTGGTTACCGGCAGCACCTCAGGCATAGGCCTTGGCTTGGCGCTCAGGCTGCACAAGGCGGGTAACACCGTCATCATCGCGGGGCGGCGCAAGGCTCTGCTCGACAAGATCGTGTCAGAACATCCAGGTATTGAATCGGTATTACTGGACGTCTCTGATCCGCAATCCATCCAGCGCACTTGCGAAGCGCTGGCGATCAGTCACCCGAAACTGAACGTTCTCATCAACAACGCCGGCATCATGCATTGGGAGGATCTGACCGCTGCGCAAGACCTGAGCATCGCCGAAAATATCGTGACAACGAACCTGCTCGGCACGATTCGCATGGTGTACGCATTCATCCCCCAACTGATCAAGCAGCCCAGTGCGACAATCATCAACGTCAGTTCGGCTTTGGCATTCGTCCCGCTACCTGCGACACCGACTTACAGCGCAACCAAAGCGGCCGTTCATTCGTTCACTCAAAGTCTTCGCGTGCAACTGGAAGCCTCGCCCGTCGAGGTGATCGAGCTTGCACCGCCAGGTGTGCGCACCACGTTGCTTGGGCAGGAAAATGACGAACACGCCATGCCGTTGGATGAGTTCTTGAATGAAATCTTCGAGCTGCTCGAGATCTCTCCAACCCCACAAGAGCTTGTCGTCGAGCGCGCAAAACCCTTGCGGTTTGCTGAGGCGAGCGGCTCGCATGATGAGATATTGAACATGCTTGCGGGTTACAAACCACCGACGGAGTGATATATCGCTGCAGTCCGGAAAGGGCCTGCAGCGAGGCCCCTATAGCTTGCGCAACTCGCCACCCTCCTGCTTCAGACGCTCCAGATACGCAGTGGCATCCAGCAATTGATAAGGAAAGTACAGCCCTGGCGGAGTCGGTGGCTGGCCGTCCAACCCGATCAAACGTTCAAGAGTCATCGCGACGCTGAGGCCGGTCAAGGGGGCCGCGCCTGCCGGATGGATGAGCGCATGACGTGTCTGCAGCGGCTCGCCCTGGCGGTCTTCGCCGACGAGTTCGATGATGATCTCGGTGGACATCGGCCTGCCCTGGCGGCGAGTTGAGCTTACTGCGGTGGCCAGGTTGAACTGGACATTCGGCGCGCCCGTCGCAGCCGCCAGGCCAACGACATCAATGGACGAGAAGCCGGTGGCCTCGATCTTCGTACCATCCACCGCGTGGAATCCTGCCTTGGAATCCTCTCCTTCGCGCCAGACGAACACACCGTCGCGCCGTGTCAGCGCGGCGGGCAGCATCTTGTTCAAATGTTCAAAATCGGTGGCGACGGTCGGACCGCCAGTATCCTGCTCATCGACCAGGGCGTTGATACGGATGTCCTGGACTCGGCCGAAGGCGCGGGCAATGCTCAGCGTCGACACGGTCGTCGCGCCGACCATCCATTCGTAACCGAGGACAATCGGCGAAGCATCAGGCGTGTGCACGTACGTTGCGATTTCCGGCGCGATCTCGAAAACGCCGGAGGAGATGCTGAGGTGCGGCACGCCGCGCTTTTGCGCAAAACGTAATCCGGCAAGAGCATGGTCCATGTAAAAGACCACGACGGCGCTGACCGGGTGATCGCCGAGACCGAGGTCGTCTGCGGTGGAGTCGATCACCACACCCTGTGCCCCGCCAATGTGCTCTGCGGCCCGCTGAGCCTTGGCAAGGTCGCGGCCACCAATCAGCAGGGGTACGTCGGGATGGGCGGCTCGTAGCGCCCGGGCAGTGTGATGGCCAATAGCGCCGGAACCGCCCATTAGCAAGATAGGATCAAGTGACATGGTGTGTTCTCCTTGTCTCTGGTTTAAACCTACTTTCAGTAGGTAAGCTAACACACCATCACGCACTTAAACCTACCATTGGTAGGTTTTTATCGGCCAGGAACGAAAACGTGCAGAAAAACACTGAGCATAGCCCTCTCGGCGCCCCTCCCCGCCGGCTTGCGAAAGCCGAACGGCGTCGACAATTGCTGGATACCGCGCTATTGATCGTGCGTGAGGAAGATGCCGATCGGTTGACCTTGGGGCATTTGGCTGCTCGCGCTGGCGTGTCCAAACCGGTTGTCTACGATCATTTCGGCACTCGCTCGGGTCTGTTGATCGAGCTCTATAAGTGGATCGATACCGAGCGGGTCACCGCTTTTCGTGACGCCATGCCCAACACTGCGCGGAGCCTGGAGGAAACGGCCCTCGTCCTGGCCAGCGCCTACATTCATTGCGCGGCCGATAACACCGACGAATTCCATGCAGTGGGCGCAGCCCTGGCAGGCAGCGAGGAAAAGGCGGCGGTGTTCCAAGAGCTTCTGGACAACTGTGTGCAGATGTTCATGGCCGTGCTCGAGCCTCACACAACGTGGTCGACTGACGAACTTGAGCGATGCTGCATTGGCCTCATCGGCGCGGGAGAAGCCCTGTCCGGCGCGTTGGTGCGGGGGCGGCACGACGAGGACAAGGTCATTGGCACATTCGCTTCCCTGATTCGCAGCGTCGTAAAGCCGGCGGTGGCGTAGCTTTAGGCGCTGCGGTAACGGCCCCGGGATGCTTACATGTGCGGACGACTGTTGCTATCAGATAGGCCCGGACTGTAACTGACGCCCTCCTCGTCGTTCGCTTACTGTCGAGGCTCTTCCCTCGGAGTGATCCCCATGCCGGACACCGCCAATCTCTACCTGTTCGTGGTTGCTGTCGTGCTTCTGCTGATCGTTCCGGGGCCCAACATGGCCTTTGTCACCAGCCATGCGTTGGCCCACGGCTGGCGTGCCGGCGTCGCTGCGGCCCTCGGCATTTCCTTTTCGGACCTGCTGATGACGATGATGGTCAGCGCTGGCATTGGCGCGCTGGTGATGAGCTGGGTGCCGGCGTTCGATGTGCTACGTCTGGCGGGGGCCGGTTATTTGCTGTGGCTGGCCTGGCAAGCACTGAGAACGCCAGCCGCGACTCAGGACAGCCAACTGCAGGCAGCTTCGCTGTGGAAAATCTTCTGCCGAGGCGCCCTCAACAGCCTTTTGAATCCCAAGGCGCTGCTGTTCTTCATGGTGTTCCTGCCTCAGTTCGTTGACGTCAAGGCTGGCAGCGTGAGCCTGCAATTGATCCTCCTCGGAGCGTTGCTGGCACTGATTGCCCTCGTCTTCCATACGCTGCTGGGTGTTTGCGCCGCGCAGCTCAAGGCGAAACTGGGCAACGGTGGGATTTCAAGGCGCCTGGGCACGTATGGTTTTGCCGGGGTCATGGCAGCCCTCGCGGCACGCTTGTTGTTTCTTGATCGACCGCTTTGACCCGCGACGCCTCAGGGGGTGTCCTATGCTTACCTCATCCACTGCGGAGCTGGATCAATGTCGTCACCCGAAACCAAACTCCTCCAAAGTTGGCACCACAATGCCCAGGCCTGGATCGAAGCCATCCGCAGCGGTGCCATCGAAAGCCGCCGGACCGTCACCGACCAGGCCATGCTGCTGGCAGTGCAGAGCCGCCGGCCCGAGCGCGTGCTGGATCTGGGCTGCGGCGAAGGTTGGTTGTTGCGGGCGCTGGCGGAACGGGGCATCGAAGCGGTGGGTGTGGATGGCGACGCGACGCTGGTCGAAGCGGCCCGGGCGTCAGGTTCCTCGCCGGTGCATCTGGCAAGTTATGAAGCACTGGTGGAGGCGACGGTGGACGTCGGCAGCGGCTACGACCTGATCTGCGCCAACTTCGCCCTGTTGCACCAGGACATCATCCCGTTGCTCGCCGCGATGAACGCCCTGCTCAGCCCAGCCGGCGCGCTGGTGCTCCAGACGCTGCATCCCTGGACCGTGGCGGAGGGCAATTATCAGGACGGTTGGCGAGAAGAAACCTTCGATGGGTTCAAAGGCCAATGGCAGCCCATGCCGTGGTACTTGCGCACCTTGTCCAGTTGGCTCAACGCCTTGGAGATGGCGGGTTTCCGACTGGCAAGCCTGCAGGAGCCGCAGCACCCGCAAAGCCCGGTGCCGCAGTCGTTATTGCTGGTGGCCGAGCAATCCCCCTCATGGCGTTAGCGACTCGACGGTAAAACAGCCCGAGCGATAAACCCTGTGCGCCTGCATGCCGCGCTTTTGCAGGGCTTTGCTGACGGTTCTGAGGAACATGCCGTGAGACACGATGATTGTGGCCTTCCCAGCCTCGCCGCCGATTTTGTAAAGCTCATCGGCCACACCGAGCGCCCGCTGGTGTTCGGCTTTTCGGCTGGCGGCCCCCAGTGAAATCCCCAACAACCAAAGGATCCTGTGCAACGCGAACCAATGCCTCAAGCCCATCTTCACGACGGGAATGTTGCTCAACCGCAGGTCAAACTCACGTAATCGAGCATCCTGTTGGATACGCGCCACGTCGAACAACCGGCAGGCCGTCGCATAGGCTCTGTTGACGGGCGAGGACATGATGTTGGCTTCGCTCGCCAGGAGCATTTGAGATACGTTTGGCTGGCTCAGGAAGGCTGCAATTTCAGCCTCATCGATGGACGAGGTCTGGTTGTATTCATCCAGCCGAAGCTTGGCCGAACGGGCATTGCAGGGTTTGTAATCGACCAACGGCGTGGCATGGCGTATCAGGTAAATCACGGCAACAGCTCCTTGTTTCCCGGCGAATCCCTTTCGAAGCGCACCTGTATACAGGCAACGACGCCATTCAGCGAGTGCCATGCCGCTTATCCAGGTGATACATCTGTGGCGAGGGAGCTTGCTCCCGCTGGGCTGCGCAGCAGCCCCAAACCCAAACCAATGCATCAGGAAAATACGGTTGGCAGGTTTTTACGACGGCTGCGCCGCCGAGCGGGAGCAAGCTCCCTCGCCACAATGTACCGCAGGGCTTCTTACCAAAGCGCCACGGTGTAGCTAACGATCAACCGATTCTCATCCAGGTTATTGCCAAAATTGGAGCGCACCGTCGCGTTGCGCCATTTCAAGCCCAGCCCTTTCAACCTGCCGTCTTGCACCACATAGGCAATATCGGTGTTGCGCTCCCACTCCTTGCCTTCGCCCGGGGTGCTGCGCTGGACGTTGTCGCCAGTGATGTAGCGGGTCATGAAGGTCAACCCGGGTACGCCAATGGCGGCAAAGTTGTAGTCATAACGCGCTTGCCAGGAACGCTCGTCGATGTTGGCGAAATCGCCGATCTGCACGAAGTTGACCAGGTACGGATCGCTGCGGCCGATGTAGGGGAACGGATCGTCACCGCTCATGCGCTGGTAGCCCAGGCCCAACGCATGACCCGCCAGGCTGTAGGTGAACAAGGCGCCGAAAGCCTGGTTGTCGAGTTCGCGGAAACTGCCGTCTTCGGTACTGCGCGAATAACGCACGTCACTCTTGAATGACTGCCCTGCGCCCAGGTCCAGGGTGTGGACGAACCCGAGGTAGTTTTGCTGGTAGATGTCTTCCAACTGGCTATAGCGGTATTGCGCCGCGAGGTTCGGCAGGAACTGATAGTCCGCCCCGGCGAACTGAAACCTGTCGCTGCTGCCGCCAATGCGGTTGGCGGTCATGTCCTGGTAGTCGGTGGAGTCGACAAAGTTGATCTGGGTGAGTTGCCCGGCGGTCAGCTTCAAGCGATCGATTTCCTGCACGCTCAGCAAGCCGCCCTTGAACGTGCCCGGCAACAGGCGCGTGTCGTTGGAACTCACCGCCGGGTCCTTGATCTGCAACGTGCCCAGCTTCAAGGTGCTCTTGGACAGGCGCATCTTGGCGGTCAGGCCCAGTTCGCCATAACGGTCCTGGGAACCGCCCGACAGATCCGCCGGCAACAGATTGGTGCCCGCCGTGCCGCCGCCGGAATCCAGTTTGAAACCGGCCATGCCCAAGGCATCGAGGCCGAAACCCACGGTTCCGGCGGTGTATCCCGATTCCATTCGCAGCAGGAAACCCTGGGCCCATTCCTCGGCCTTGTCCCGTGCGCCGTCCTGGCGGAAGTCGCGGTTGAAGTAGAAGTTGCGAGCCTCCAGGTTGCCTTTGCTGTCGGCGATGAAATCGGCCTGGGCGTTCGGCACGCCGATCAGGCTCAGGCCGAGCAAGGTGCCCGCTGAGGTCCAGGTCCATCGAGGGAATGTGGCGTGTTGCATGGCGCGCTCCTTTTATGGGCGCGAGCGAACCCTCCAGGGGCTCTGCGCACGCCTCGTTATTGTTGTCATGGGGATGCCGGCGCAGTGGGCTTGCGTCGTGGAGCGGATTCTTTGTGTCGAATCGGCGCAGCGTCAAACGGGAAAAAAGCCGGATCGGCCATAAGAAAATTTGATGCGCCCGATGGCTCGATCTGGAGTAACAATTGCAACCATAAGAACCACACGCACCCAGAGAGCCTCCATGAACCTCAAATTCCTCGAAACCTTCGTCTGGGTTGCCCGGCTGCAAAGCTTCAGCCTCACCGCCGAGAAGATGTTCAGCACCCAGGCGGCGATCTCGAGCCGGATCGCCTCGCTGGAAGAAGAGTTGGGCCTGCGCCTGTTCGTGCGGGATTCGCGCGGGGTCTCATTGACACCCGAAGGCCTCAAGGTGCTCGACTACGCCGAACAAATGCTCGACGTCCAGCGCGCATTGAAACAGTCCCTGGACACTAGCAGTCCGCAGCAAGGCCTGGTGCGCATCGGCGTGATGGATACGGTTATACACACTTGGCTCAGCCCGCTGATGTCGATGCTGATGCAAGCCTTCCCCGCCGTGGAAATCGAAATCACCGCCGATGCCGCGCGCAACCTCTGTGAGCAATTGCAGAAAGGCTACCTGGACATCGTGTTCCAGACCGATCTGGTCCGCCACGAAAGCGTGCGCAACCTGGAACTGGGCCACTACCCCATGCACTGGATCGCCGCGAGCCAATCGATCTATGCCCGGCCCTATGCGTCGCTGGTGGAGATGGCCGGCGAGCGCATCATCACCTTCGTCAAGCATTCGCGTCCGCACCAGGACGTGCTCAACCTGCTGTACGCCCACGGCGTGAGTGCGCCGCGGGTCAGTTGCGTCAATTCGGTCTCGGCCATGACCCGGCTGATTCGCGACGGCTTCGGCATCGGCGCCTTGCCGGCCGCGCTGGTGGCCAAGCCCCTGGCCAGTGGCGAATTGATCCAACTCGACCCCGGCACCGCCCTGCCCCAACTGGACGTCGTGGCGTCCTGGCGCGCTGGCGTCGGCCTGGAGTTGATCGAAAACATCGTCCAGATGAGCCGTCAGGTGGTCAGCCAGTACGCCGTCGATGTCGGGCCATTGCGCATGGTGGCGGCCCCCGGACTGAACAGCCAAGCGCCTCTCGAATAACTTTTAGTTGTCGCGGGGTACCAATATTCCTTGTTGGACGTCATCGCCACGCTGTTCCCAAAGTAGCGAACGACCACTTGGAGAACCCGTGATGACGTCCTTCGAACAATTACAACAATGCTCACCCGTTGCCCTGCGCCAAAGCATCGCCGCCGGCCAATACCAAGGCCATACCAGCGGCCTGGGCCAAGGTCGCGTGCAAGCCAATATCGTGATTCTGCCCGGCGACTGGGCCAATGAATTCCTGCGCTACTGCACCCTCAACCGCCAGGCCTGCCCGGTGCTGGACGTGACCGAGCCAGGGGACCCGTTCTTTCGCAACCTGGGTGCCGCCATCGATATCCGTCATGAAGTGCCTCAATACCGGGTCTACCGCAACGGCGAGTTGAGCGAATCGCCCCTGGACATCGAACACTTGTGGCAGGACGACCTGGTGGCCTTCGCCCTCGGTTGTTCGTTCTCCTTCGAACAACCGTTGCTGGAGGCCGGCATCCGTTTGCGGCACATTGAACTGGGGCGCAATGTGGCGATGTTCCAGACCAACATCGACACACGCCCCACCGCCCGATTGTCTGGCAAGATGGTGGTGACCATGCGGCCGATGAAGGCCGCCGCGGCCATCCAGGCGATCCAGATCACCGGGCGCATGCCCAACGTCCACGGCGCTCCAGTGCATATAGGCGATCCGTCACTGATCGGCATTCAATCCCTGGACACGCCGGATTACGGCGACGCCGTGCCAGTGGAAGCCGACGAAATCCCGGTCTTCTGGGCCTGCGGCGTGACGCCTCAATCGGTGATCCAGGCCTCGCGCCCACCGTTGTGCATCACCCACGCCCCGGGCTGCATGCTGGTGACGGACTTGTGGAACAGTGATTTGTAAGCCACGAATGACAATCTGAAGGGATACACGATGAACACGGCTCAGCAATCGATTCAACAGTACATCAATGCCAAGGACGGCAACCGCCCGCACCTGCTGGACCAGGCCTTTACGCCGACTGCTATTCTGGACATGGTCGTGCGCACCGGCTCCATCACGTTTCCTGGTCACGTTGAAGGCCGTACCGCCATTGGCGATGTGCTGGTCAGTCGCTTCGGCCAGGCCTTCGAAAACGTCTACACGTTCTGCCTGGCCGCCCCACCGCCAGTAGACGCCGAAGCGTTCCAGTGCAAATGGCTGGTGGCGATGTCGGACAAGAGCAGTGGCGAGGCGCGGGTCGGTTGTGGCCTGTATGACTGGCACTTCGATTCGCAGTCGCGACTGGCCGAGGGATTGACCATCACCATTGAACACATGAAGACCCTGCCGGCGACCGATCTGCCGATGATCATGGCCTGGGCATCGAGGCTGGACTATCCGTGGTGCCGGCCGGAAGCGGCTGTCGATAACGTGCCGGATCTGCATGAGTTGCAAGAAGTGGTCTTGTATATGACTAATGCCGAACAGTGAAGAATATGCAACCTGCCTAGCGACTGTGGGAGGGGACTTCCCTGTGGGGTGATATTCCTCTCACCACAGTTTCTAGCTTCCATGACTGCGCCAAGGAACCGCCCCAAGTGAACATCAAGTTTCTCGAAACCTTCGTCTGGGTGGCCCGCCTGAAGAGCTTTCGCCTCACCGCGGAGAAGCTGTTCACCACCCAGGCGTCCATTTCCAGCCGGATCGCCGCCCTGGAGGACGAAATGGGTGTGCGGCTGTTCGTGCGCGATTCCAAAGGGGTGTCGCTGACCTCCGAAGGCCAGCGCGTGCTGGAATACGCCGAGCGCATCATGGATACCATGCAAAGCATGAGAGCCGCGATCAAGGATCCGCGCCAGGTGCGCGGCCGGATCCGCATCGGTGCGATGGATACGGTGATCCACACCTGGCTCAGCCCCTTGGTCACACGCCTGATGGAATGCTACCCGGCCCTGGAAATCGAACTGTCGGCCGACACCGCGAGCAACCTCTGCTCACAACTGGAAAAAGGCTACCAGGACATCATTTTCCAGACCGACATCCTGCGCCTGGACAGCGTGCGCAACGCAGTGCTGACCCGTTATCCGATGCACTGGGTGGTACGCACCGGCTCCGCCTACGACCGCGCCTATGGGTCGCTGGAAGATTTGTCCCAGGAACGCATCGTGACCTTCTCGCGCAACTCAAGGCCCCACCAGGACATCCTCAATCTGCTGCACTCGGCCAACATCGTCTCGCCACGCATCAACTGCGTGAACTCGGCATCGGCCATCACCCGCCTGGTTCGCGACGGCTTCGGCATTGGCGCCATGCCCGCGGCGCTGGTGGTCGGTGAACTGGCCCAAGGCACCTTGACGTTGGTGGATGGTGTGCCACTGCCCTCGGTCATGGACATCGTCGCCAGTTGGCGAACCGGTGCCGGCATGGAGCGAGTGGAAGACATCGTCAGCCTGACCCGGGAAGTGGTTGGCGAGTTCGTTGCGCAACTGCCCGCAGCGTACCGCTTGGCGGTGCAAGACTTCAGCGGGCTGTAAGTGAACTGCAATATCCCCGACTTATTCTGAGCCCAGCGCACTGCGGCGAACGCAGGTTGTGCAGGTCGTCCACTCGGAATGATCCAGGGAATCCGCCATGAAGATCAGTGTATTCGGAAGTGGTTACGTAGGGTTGGTACAAGCCGCCGTGTTGGCCGAAGTGGGCCATGACGTGGTGTGCATGGACATCGACGAGCGCAAGGTCGACAGCCTGCGGCAAGGCCAGGTGAGCATTTTCGAGCCCGGCCTGGCCGCGCTGGTGCGTGAAGGGCTGGAGGCCGGGCGCTTGCACTTCACCTGTGACGAACAACTTGCCGTGCAACACGGCCAGGTGTTGTTTATCGCGGTGGGCACACCCTCCCGGGACGATGGCAGCGCAGATCTGAGCCAGGTCCTGGCCGTTGGCGAGGCCGTCGCCCGCTACCGCGAGCAACCGCTCATTGTGGTGGAGAAATCCACCGTGCCGGTGGGCACTGGCGACGTTCTGCGAGCGCACATCGACAAATGCCTGCTCAAGGTCAGTCGCTTGCTGCAGTTCGATATCGTCTCCAACCCGGAATTTCTCAAGGAAGGCTCGGCGGTCGCCGATTGCCGTCGTCCGGACCGCATCGTGATCGGCTGCGAGCGCGATGAAGTGCGCGAAACCATGCGTGACCTGTACGCGCCGTTCAACCGCAACCACGACCGGATCCTGTTCATGGACCTGCGCAGCGCCGAACTGACCAAATACGCCGCCAACGGCATGCTGGCGACCAAGATCAGCTTCATCAACCAGATCGCCGAACTGGCCGAACACCTGGGGGCCGACATCGAGTCCGTACGCCTGGGCATCGGCGCCGACTCGCGCATCGGCTACCACTTCATCTACCCGGGATGCGGCTACGGCGGCTCGTGCTTTCCCAAGGACATGCGCGCCTTGATCCACACCGCCGAGCAGGCCCATTGTTCCAGCGACTTGCTGCAAGCGGTGGAAGCCATCAACGGGCGGCAGAAGCACAAACTGTTCGAACGGATCAACGCGTTCTACCAGGGCGACCTGCGCGGCAAGACGTTCGCGCTGTGGGGCCTGGCCTTCAAGCCCAACACCGACGACATGCGCGATGCTCCGAGCCGCACCCTGCTGGAGTCGCTCTGGGCCGCGGGGGCCAGCGTCCGTGCATATGACCCGGAGGCGATGCAGCAGACGCAACTGCTCTACCCCGACGAGACCCGACTCATGTTGATGGGCACGCCGGAATCGGTGTTGCCGGGCGCCGACGCGCTGGTCATCTGCACCGAATGGCAGCCCTTCAAGGCGCCGGACTTCGACCTGCTCCGGCAGCGGCTCAAGGCCCCGGTGATTTTCGACGGTCGCAACCTGTTTGACCCGGACCGCATGGCCGACAAGGGCTTCACCTATTTCCCGATGGGCCGCGGGCAATCCCGCGGCCTGCCCATTGCCCAGCAGACCTGGTTCCCAGCCTCCAGAAGTGCTTGAGCGCGATCGTTACCTCAAAATTAATGCACTCAAGCAGCATTAATATGAATTTGTAAGCGAGGGTTGTGACCGGCACACTGTGCACCGTTCCTCCCCCAACTGTTGGAACACTTAAAGGGCTTTCTGGGATCTCCCCGTAAGCCCCTTTTTTTGTTCGTTTTTTGGATTTTCGCTTAATGCTTTCTCGCTGGATCCCCGCCGCTATCAATACCCGTCCCACCGAATGGAGCCGCGCCGCCATCGGCATGGCATTGGGGACCCTGTTCAGTGTCTGGCTATGTGGCCAGGTCTTTGGCCTGGAGGTGGCACAACACCTGATCGGCCCCCTCGGTGCTTCGGCCGTGCTGTTGTTTGCCGTGTCATCGGGTGCCCTCGCCCAGCCGTGGTCGATTGTCGGCGGTTACCTGTGTGCGTCGGTCGTGGCGCTGCTGGTGGCCCATGTATTGGGGCGTACGCTGGGCAGCGCCTGCCTGGCGGCCGGCATGGCACTGGTGCTGATGTGCTGGCTGCGTTGCCTGCACCCGCCGGCCGGTGCCCTGGCGGCGACGTTGGTGCTGGCGGATCCATCTATCGTTGCCCTGGACTGGCAGGCGGTTGGCGCGGCCATGTTGGCCGGCTCCGGGTTGCTCATCTTTGCCCTGGCCTACAACAACCTGACGCGGGTGCGCTATCCCAAGCGCGCCAGCGAACCGGTGGCCGTCATACCGGCTGACCACCCTCCCGTCGACCGCCAGGCCATCACCGCCGAAGACCTGAAACTGGCCCTGGCGGAAATGGAGGCATTCTTCGACGTCACCCCGGAAGATCTGGAACAACTCATCCACGTCAGCGAGCGAAATGCCAAGCGCCGCAGCATCACGGAGGTCCTTTCAAGTCGCGGTTGAGCCTGTGGCTGCTATAAATATGCAGACAGGACCTGCACGTATCCCGGTTGTGCAAGGCAAATTTGCACTGGTACGATCCTGATCGGGTACGCGCGACACAATTCATAAAAAACAATAAAAGCAGGGAGTTAGCGATGACAGCTCAGGTTTCATCCCAAGCTGCGGAAACCATCGAAGCCGTGGCCCATGAGGTGCTGGTCGACGTTCGCAATCACGTTGGCCACTTGACCCTGAACCGCCCCGCCGGCCTCAATGCCCTGACCCTGGGCATGGTGCGCAGCTTGCAACAACAACTCGATACGTGGGCACTCGATCCACAGATCCGTGCCGTGGTACTGCGTGGCGCCGGTGACAAAGCGTTCTGCGCCGGCGGTGATATCCGCTCGCTCTACGACAGTCACAAACAAGGCGATACCCTGCATGAAGATTTCTTCGTCGAGGAATACGCCCTCGACCTGACGATCCACCACTACCGCAAACCAATCCTCGCCTTGATGGACGGCTTCGTGCTGGGCGGCGGCATGGGCCTGGTGCAAGGCGCCGACCTGCGGGTCGTGACCGAACGCAGTCGCCTGGGCATGCCAGAAGTCGCCATCGGTTATTTCCCCGACGTCGGCGGCAGTTATTTCCTGCCGCGCATTCCCGGTGAGCTGGGGATCTACCTGGGGGTCAGCGGCGTACAGATCCGCGCCGCCGACGCGTTGTACTGCGGGCTCGCCGACTGGTACCTCGACAGCCGCAAGCTCAAGCAACTGGACGAGCGTCTCGATCGGTTGGAATGGCACGACACGCCGCTCAAGGATCTGCAAAGCCTACTGGCCAAACTCGGCCAGCAACAGCTCCCTGCCCCGCCCCTGGCCGACTTGCGCCCAGCCATCGACCATTTCTTTGCCCTGCCCGACGTACCGAGCATGGTCGAGCAGTTGCGCCAGGTCACCGTCGCCAACAGCCATGAATGGGCGGTGAAGACCGCCGACCTGCTGGACAGCCGCTCGCCCCTGGCCATGGCCGTGACCTTGCAAATGCTGCGGCGCGGCCGGCATTTGAGCCTGGAAGACTGTTTTGCCCTGGAGCTGCACCTGGACCGGCAATGGTTCGAACGCGGAGACCTGATCGAAGGCGTGCGCGCCTTGCTGATCGACAAAGACAAGCACCCGCGCTGGAACCCGCCGACCCTGGAGGCGCTGGACGCCGACCATGTGGCGAGTTTCTTCGACGGCTTCGACGACCACGGGAACTGAGCCATGCACGACCTCGAACTGACCGAAGAACAAGTGATGATCCGCGACATGGCCCGGGACTTCGCCCGTGGTGAAATCGCCCCCCATGCCCAGGCCTGGGAAAAAGCCGGCTGGATCGACGACGGCCTGGTGGCGAAGATGGGCGAACTGGGCCTGTTGGGGATGGTGGTGCCGGAAGAATGGGGCGGCACTTATGTCGACTACGTGGCCTATGCCCTGGCGGTGGAGGAAATCTCCGCGGGCGACGGTGCCACCGGGGCGCTGATGAGCATCCACAACTCGGTGGGTTGCGGGCCGGTGCTGAATTTCGGCACCGATGAACAGAAGCAGACGTGGCTGGCGGAGCTCGCCAGTGGCCAGGCCATTGGCTGCTTCTGCCTGACCGAGCCCCAGGCCGGTTCCGAAGCCCATAACCTGCGCACCCGGGCCGAACTGCGCGATGGCCAGTGGGTGATCAATGGCGCCAAGCAGTTCGTCAGCAACGGCAAGCGGGCGAAACTGGCGATTGTGTTTGCCGTGACCGATCCGGAGCTGGGCAAAAAAGGTATTTCGGCGTTCCTGGTGCCCACCGATACGCCGGGGTTCATCGTTGATCGCACCGAACACAAAATGGGCATCCGCGCCTCAGACACCTGTGCGGTTACCTTGAACAACTGCACCATCCCCGAGGCCAACCTGCTGGGCGCGCGTGGCAAGGGCTTGGCCATTGCCCTGTCCAACCTGGAAGGCGGCCGCATCGGCATCGCGGCGCAAGCCCTGGGCATCGCCCGCGCAGCGTTTGAAGCGGCGCTGGCCTACGCCCGCGATCGTGTCCAGTTCGACAAGCCGATCATCGAGCACCAGAGCATCGCCAACCTGCTGGCCGACATGCACACCCGCATCAACGCCACCCGCCTGCTCATCCTCCATGCTGCCCGGCTGCGCAGCGCCGGCAAGCCGTGCCTGTCGGAAGCCTCCCAGGCCAAGCTGTTCGCCTCGGAAATGGCCGAAAAGGTCTGCTCCTCGGCCATACAGATTCATGGCGGGTACGGGTATCTCGAGGATTATCCGGTAGAACGCTACTACCGCGATGCGCGGATTACCCAGATCTACGAAGGGTCGAGCGAGATACAGCGAATGGTCATCGCCCGGGAACTGAAACACTACCTGGTGTAGCGGCAGGAAAAGCATCGCGAGCAAGCTCGCTCCCACAAGGTTCAGCGGCGTACACAAAGGCTGCGCACACCCCCGATCCACTGTGGGAGCGAGCCTGCTCGCGAAAGCGATGCATCTGTCACAACAATACCGAATGTTCCGCCGCTATCGCGGGCAAGCCCAGCTCCCACAGGTTCAGCGGCGTACGCAAATACTGCGTACACCCCGTTCCACTGTGGGAGCGAGCCTGCTCGCGATAGCGTCAACAGCAACGCCGCATTACTTGTCCTGAAACTCCGCCGCACGCTTGGCCACGAAGGCCGCCATGCCTTCCTTCTGGTCCTGCGTCGCAAACGCCGCATGGAATACCCGGCGCTCGAAACGCACGCCTTCGGACAGGCTGACTTCAAAGGCGCGGTTGACGCTTTCCTTGACCATCATGCTAATGGGCACCGACTTGGAGGCGATCAACGCTGCAGTTTTCAGCGCATCGTCCAGCAGTTCATCGGCCGGTACGATCCGCGCGACAATGCCGCAACGCTCTGCTTCCACCGCGTCGATGAAACGCCCGGTCAGGCACATTTCCATGGCCTTGGCCTTGCCCACCGCACGGGTCAGGCGCTGGGTGCCGCCCATGCCCGGCAGTACGCCGAGGTTAATTTCCGGCTGGCCGAACTTGGCGTTGTCCCCGGCCAGAATGAAATCACACATCAACGCCAGCTCGCAGCCCCCGCCCAAGGCAAAACCGTTCACCGCGGCGATGATCGGCTTGCGGCGGTTGGCCACACGGTCGCTGTCGCTGAACAGGTCGTCCAGGTAGATTTGCGGGTACGTCAGCTCAGCCATTTCCTTGATGTCGGCCCCGGCGGCGAAGGCCTTTTTCGAGCCGGTCAGCACGATGCAGCCAATCTTCGGATCCGACTCCAGGCTGTCCAGGGCCTGGTTCAGCTCGCTGACGATCTGCGCATTCAAGGCGTTCAAGGCCTGGGGACGGTTGAGGGTGATCAGGCCGACGCGGTCCTTGATCTCCAATAAAATCGTTTCGTAGCTCATGCGGGACTCCTGTTAAGCGTTGTATTTGGCTCGATGCCCTGTAGGAGCTGCCGAAGGCTGCGATCTTTTCCTGCCAATTGGTTCCTGAACGAAAAGACCAAGATCAAAAGATCGCAGCCTGCGGCAGCTCCTACAGATTGCGCGAAATGACCATGCGCTGAATGTCGCTGGTGCCTTCATAGATCTGGCAGACCCGCACGTCGCGGTAGATACGCTCCAGCGGGAAATCATTGAGGTAACCGTAACCGCCCAGCGTCTGCAACGCCATGGAGCAGACCTTCTCGGCCATTTCCGAGGCGAACAGCTTGGCCATGGACGCTTCCACCAACGCTGGCTGGCCGTTGTCCCGCAGGGCGGCGGCGTAATGCACCATTTGCCGGGCCACCGCGATCTGGGTCGCCATGTCCGCCAAGCGGAACGCCACGGCCTGATGCTCGATGATCGGCTTGCCGAAACTGGAGCGTTCCCGCGCATAGTCCCGGGCCGCTTCGAACGCGGCGCGGGCCATGCCCATCGCTTGCGCCGCGATGCCCACCCGGCCGCCTTCCAGGTTGGCCAGGGCAATCTTGTAGCCCTCGCCCTCCTCACCCAGGCGATTGCCCACCGGCACCTTCACATCCTCGAACAGGATCTGGCAGGTGTCGGACGCGTGCTGGCCGAGTTTATCTTCCACCCGCGCCACGCTGTAGCCCGGCGAATCGGTCGGCACGATGAAGGCACTGATGCCCCGCTTGCCGGCGCTCGGATCGGTCACCGCGAACACGATCACCACCCCAGCGTTCTGCCCGGAGGTGATGAACTGCTTGCAACCGTTGAGCACGTAATGATCACCCTCCAGCCGCGCCCGAGTCTTGAGGCTGCTGGCGTCCGACCCGGCCTGGGGCTCGGTCAGAGCGAACGCGCCCAGCATCGCGCCGCTGGCCAGGGGCGTGAGGAATTTCGCCTTCTGCTCATCGGTGCCGAACTTGAGGATCGGCACGCAGCCCACCGAATTGTGCACGCTCATGATGGTCGAGCATGCGCCATCGCCGGCGGCGATTTCCTCCAGGGTCATGGCATAGGCCAGGTAACCAGTGTCACAACCGCCCCACTGCTCCGGCACCAGCATGCCGAAAAAGCCCAGTTCGGCCATTTCACCGATGGCTTCCCGGGGGAAACGGTGCTCACGGTCCCATTCGGCGGCGAACGGTTTCAGCCGCTCCTCGGCGAACTGCCGGGCCATGTCACGGATTTGGGTCTGTTCTTCAGTCGGGAGCATGATGATTCCTTAATACAGGCATTCGACGGCCATGGCCGTGGCTTCGCCGCCGCCGATGCAGATCGCCGCGACGCCGCGCTTCAAGCCTTTCTGGCGCAGGGCCGACAGCAGCGTCACCAGGATCCGTGCACCAGACGCGCCAATCGGGTGGCCCAACGCACAGGCACCGCCGTGGACGTTGACCTTGTCATGGGCGATTTCCAGCTTGGCCATGGTCACCAGCCCCACCACGGCGAAGGCTTCGTTGACTTCAAACAGATCGACTTGATCCAGCGACCATCCGGTCTTTTGCATCAATTTCTTCACGGCACCAATCGGCGCAGTGGGAAACAGGCTCGGGGTATCGGCGAACGCCGCGTGACCGTGGATCACCGCCAACGGCTTGAGACCACGCTCGGCTGCCTGGCTTTGGCGCATCAGCACCAGGGCGGCGGCGCCATCGGAAATGGAACTGGCGTTGGCTGCCGTCACCGTGCCGCCCTCGCGGAACGCCGGCTTGAGCGAGGCGATCTTATCGATCCGCGCTTTCGGCGGTTGTTCGTCGTGGCGAATGGTCACTTGTTCCTTACCGACCATGACTTGCAACGGCACGATCTCGGCGTCGAAACTGCCGTCCTTGATCGCCTGCTGGGCGCGGGTCGTGGAAGCAATGGCGAAGGCGTCCTGGGCCTCGCGACTCAAACCGTTGGCCTCGGCGCAATCTTCGGCGAAGGTCCCCATCAACCGACCTTTGTCGTAGGCGTCTTCCAGGCCGTCGAGGAACATGTGGTCAAGCACCCGGCCATGGCCCATGCGGTAGCCACCGCGGGCACGGTCCAGCAGGTACGGCGCGTTGGACATGCTCTCCATGCCACCGGCCACCACCACCTCGGCACTGCCGGCGATGAGCATGTCATGGGCCAGGATCGCCGCTTCCATGCCCGAACCGCACATCTTGTTGAGCGTGGTGCAGCGGGTCGACTTGTCGAGCCCGGCGCCCAGCGCGGCCTGACGCGCCGGGGCTTGGCCTTGGCCGGCGGCGAGCACACAACCGAACAGCACCTCTTCAACCGCGCCCGGCGCGACGCCGGCACGCTCCACGGCGGCCTTGATGGCGGCGGCACCCAGTTGTGGCGCGGTGAGGCTTTTCAGCTCGCCCTGGAAACCGCCCATGGGGGTGCGGACGGCACTGACAATAACAATAGGATCGCTGGACATCATGAATCCTCCTGACTTATTTGGCTGCCATACGCAAGGCGCCGTCGAGACGGATCACCTCGCCGTTGAGCATGCTGTTTTCAATGATATGCCTGACCAGCGCCGCGTACTCGGAAGGTTTGCCCAGGCGCGGTGGGAACGGCACGCCGGCGGCCAGGGAATCGCGCACTTCCGGGGTCATGCCGGCCATCATCGGGGTTTCGAAGATCCCCGGCGCGATGGTCATTACCCGAATACCGAAGCGCGCCAACTCACGAGCGGCCGGCAACGTCAGGCTGGCGATGGCGCCTTTGGAGGCCGCATAAGCCGCCTGACCGATCTGCCCGTCGAAGGCCGCCACCGAGGCCGTATTGATGATCACCCCGCGCTCGCCGTCCGCGTTGGCTTCGGTTTCGGCAATGGCCGCGGCGGCCAGGCGCAGCAGGTTGAAGCTACCGATCAGGTTGACATTGATCACTTGGCTGAAGCTGGCCAGTGCGTGGGGGCCGTTCTTGCCGAGGATCTTTTCGCCGCGCACGATACCGGCGCAATTCACCAAGCCATTCAGACCACCGAACGCATCGACCGTGGCCTTGACCGCCGCTTCAGCCGCCGCCTCGTTGCTGATATCGGCCACCACGCTCTGGCAACCCAGTTTTTGCGCCTGGGCGGCTACGGCGTCGGCGTTGAGGTCCACCAGCATCACCTGGGCGCCGGCCTTGACCAGCATTTCACCGGTGGCCGCGCCGAGGCCGGAAGCACCGCCGCTGACGAGGAAAATCTTGTTGTCGATCTGCATCATGGTTTCCTTGGATTCAAGCTGAAACGTTCTGCGCCAAAGTCTCTTGAACCTTGGCGATTTCCTGGTTGCGCAAGATAAAGCGCTGCAACTTGCCGCTTGGGGTTTTCGGCAAGTCGCTGACAAATTCGATTTCACGGGGATAGGCATGGGCCGCCAGGCGCTGGCGCACGTGCAGGCGCAGCTCCTCGGCCAGCTCCGGTGAGGCGCGGTATTGGGTGCTGAGCACCACGAAGGCCTTCACCAACTCGGTACGCTCCGGGTCCGGCTTGCCGATTACCGCCGCTTCCACGACGGCTGGGTGTTCGATCAGCGCGCTTTCCACATCGAACGGACCGACCCGGTAACCGGAGGTAGTGATCACGTCGTCGCTGCGGCCGACAAAGCTGATGCTGCCGTCCGGGTTCAGCTCCACGGTGTCGCCACTGAGGTAGTAATCGCCGACGAAGGCCTTGGTCGGTCCGCCTTCGTAACCGGCGAACCAGCACATGGGCGACTGGCTGCGGTCCACCGCGAGAATGCCCGGCTGGCCCACGCCCAGTTCGCGCTGGTTTTCATCCAGCACGACGATGCGATGGCCCGGCGAGGCGAAACCGGCCGCGCCCAGGTGAACGGGATGTTCCAGCCCATGGTGATTGCACAGCACCATGCCCAGTTCGGTCTGGCCGTAATGGTCATGGATCACCACGTTAAGGTTGTCGGCAAACCACCGGATCACCTCGGGGTTCAACGGCTCGCCGGCGCTGCTGACGATGCGCAGCTTGCCCTTGATCGAGCGGGCGAACTGCTCACCGCCGGCGATCAACAAGCGATAGGCCGTGGGCGAGCCGGTCAGGTTGGTGATGCCGTATTTGTTGATGATCCGGCAGGTGCTTTCGAGGGTGAACGGGCCATCGTAGAAGGTGATCGGATGCCCCATGGCCAGCGGTCCGGTCACGCCAAAATAGATGCCGTAGGCCCACCCCGGGTCGGCGACGTTCCAGAAAGCGTCTTCAGGACGCAGGTCCACCGCGTCACGGGTGTAACTCTGGAACGCCACGATGGCCTTGAGCGGCACCGACAGCGCCTTGGCAGGGCCCGTGGTGCCGGAGGTAAACATCAGCAGGAACGGGTCTTCACCGGTGAGCATCAGCGGTTCGCACTGGTTGGATTGGTTCGCCACTTCGGCCCAGAAACTGTAGTCGCCACGCACGATGCCCTGGCCCTTTTCGCCGCCGACCGTCACGACGGTGGGGCAACCGGCGACTTCGTTGAGCTTGGGACGGTTGACGGCATCCGTGACGACAATGCGCGCCCCTGAGCTGCCGAGTCGGTGCTCGATGGCCTTGGGTCCGAACGCAGTGAACAACGGTTGATACACCGCGCCGATACGCCAGGTGGCGAGGACCACGATCAGCAGTTCAGCGGTGCGCGGCAGCAGGCCGGCCACTTTGTCACCCTTGCCGACGCCTTGGGCGCGCAGGAAATTGGCGAACCGCGCGGCGTTGTCCTGCAGGTCGCGGTAAGTCCAGGTGGCCTCGCTGCCGTCACGGCCCTCCCAGAACAAGGCGATGCGCCCCGGCAGCGCATGCCGGTCGCAACACTCGACGCAGGCATTGAGCGCCTCGAGCGAGCCGTGCAATGCGGCGTTGACGGTGTGCAGGTAATCGAACTGCGACGTGGCGGACGAATAATCGCGCATGACCAGAATCCCTCTGTACTTTTTATTGGGTGGGGGAACCGTGAAGAGCGGGTAAATACTCGCGCCGAAGGGCGGTGGCGGCAATGGTCAAAGCCATCAAGTTGCTTGACTGGTTTGGCCATGGTTGGAGGGATGTGTTGCCTGTAATGGCCCTATCGCGAGCAGGCTCGCTCCCACAGGATCCGGCGCGACCCGGCAATAGGTCAGTCGCTCTCGTTGAGAATCAGGCTGCGATAATGCCCCGGGTTGGACCCGGACCATTTGCGAAACGCCTTGTAGAAGGAACTGGCATCGGCGAAACCCAGGCGCGAGGCAATTTCGACGAAGCTGATGGAGGGCTCGGCCAGCCAGGTGATCGCCAGGTCCTTGCGCACGCTGTCCTTGAGGCCTTGGTAAGTCTGGCCCTCTTCCGCCAGGCGTCGACGCAGGGTCGAGGCGGACACACACAACTGCTGGGCCAGGGCCTCGGTTTCCGGCCACTGGTCGGCGGGCAGTTGCCGCAGGTCGTGGCGGATGCGGCTGGCCAGGCTTTGCGGGTTGCGGTATTTGACCAGGATGTTGGCCGGGGCCTGGGCCAGGAAGCGCTTGAGCTCATCGGCGTTGCGTCGGATAGGCAGGTCGAGGCATTCGGCGGCGAAAATCATCCGCGTGCGTGGCCGGTCAAAGCGCAGGTTCTGGGAAAACATCACGCGGTAGTCGTCGCAGAAATCCGGCGCCGGGCAGCGCAGTTCGACGGACAGAATGGGAATACGCCGCCCGGCCAGCCAACAGGCCACGCCATGGACGATCATCCAGTACGTGAAATACGTAAAGGCCCGGCGCGGCGCCTGGTCATCTTCCAGCAGCACGATCTCCGCCAGGCTTTGCTGGCGCACCCATTGGGCCGGCAGGTGTTCGAGCATCAGCGACAGAAAACCTAGCCCCGCCGTCAAACCCGTCGCCAGCGTGGGCTGGGCCATGGCGCACTGGCAGAGAAACGCCAGGCTGCCGGACTTGAGCTTGCGCGGGTCCATGCCGAAAAACTCGTCATCCAACCGCCGGGCCAGTAAACGCCAGAGCCGCGCATAGGCATGGGCCGGGACCCGCCCCTGGGGATCGTCGAGCAGCGCCGGGGCTATGCCGACCTTGCTCAGGACCTCATCGGTAGCGGCTCCAGGGGCACAGCTTTGCAGCAGCGCCTCACGTACCAACTGGATGGAAATGGTGTCTTTTTCCGACATGGCGCGGATGTTCACAGGATCCGGTAGAGCAGCCGTTCGATCCGCACCCGGCTGACCCGCTTCAGGAACCTGGCCACGGCCTCGGGGTAGTCCGGCAGGGTTTCCAGGTCCAAGTAACGCTCTATCCGCTGGGTGTGGCGGTAGATCTGCTCGAGTTCGGCCTGGCGCGGCGCCAGCAGCTCGCCCTTGGGGTCGTCCAGCAACAGCGCGTTTTCCAGGTCCAGGCGAAAGGCCCGGGGGTTGAGGTTGTTGCCGGTCAGCAAGGTGTAGCACTCGTCGACCCACATGCCCTTGAGGTGATAGGTGTTGTCCCCGTCGCGCCACAAGTGCAGGTTCAATTGACCGCTGTCGATCGCCCGCTGATGCCGCTTGGCGAAGCGGCGCAGGCTGATTTCGTAGAGGTAGGGCAGCGCCGCGATGATCTTGAACGGCTCGCTTGGCGGAATGTAGAAGTCGTTGGCGGTCTTGTCACCGACGATGATGTCGATCTTGACCCCGCGGGCCAGGGCGCGGTTGAGCTCCCGGGTCACGGCCAGGGGCAGGTTGAAATACGGGGTACAGATCGTCAGTTGCTGGCGGCTGCTGGCGATCAGTTCACCGATCACCCGGCTCAGGGGATTGTTCTTGCCCACGCCCAGCAATGGGCTCACTGACAGGCCGCTTTTGTCGAGGCTGCCGGCGCTGGTGTCATAGGTCGCGTACTTCAAGCGACTGCGCAGGTCACCGATGTCCTTGCGCAAACTGCGGGTGCTGGGCAGGTTCGGCAGGTCCAGGCGATGCACGGCCCGGGAAGTGACCAGGCCATGCTGCACCAAGTGGTGCATCGAATCGGCCAATGCCGTGTTCTGCAACAGGTGATAGCGGTCGTAGCGGTACTTGTCGAACTTGTGCAGGTAGACGTTGTTCAGGCTGGCGCCGCTGTACAGCACGCAGTCATCGATCACGAAACCTTTCAAATGCAGCACGCCGAACAGCTCGCGGGTCTGCACCGGCACGCCGTAGATCGGCACTTCGCTGGCATGGGTGCGGGTCTGCTCCTGGTACCACGCCGAGTTGCCCGGCTGCTTCTTGGCGCCGATCAGCCCGCGCTGGGCCCGCAGCCAGTCCACCACCACGACCACGTCCAGTTCCGGACGCGCCGCTTTGGCGGCATGCAGGGCATCGAGGATTTCCTGGCCGGCCTCGTCCTGTTGCAGGTACAGGGCGACGATGTAGATGCGCTGGGTGGCCTGGGCGATTTTCTCCAGCAGGCAACGGCGGAATTGAGCAGCGCCATCGAGGATGGTCACCGCGTCGGCGGTCAGTGCAAAGCTGCGCAGCTTGGGCAGCAGGGAGCGTTTGAAGAGCGACGGCATAGGGCTCGCAAAAGGTCGATTCCGAAGAACGGATGAGCTTACACCATGGATGGGTTCGGGTCTTCCTGTCGTCAAGAAAAAAAGACTTGACCAAGGAGAACGATCATTCTACTTTCAATCCATGAACGATATCACTGGTAATGAAACACGAGACATCATCCTCGATGTCGCCGAAAAGTTGATCTATAGAAGTGGCATCGCTGCCACCGGCATGGACCTTCTGGTGAAAACCGCCGGCGTCTCCAGGAAAAGTGTCTATCGCTACTTCGCCAACAAGGACGACCTGATCGTGGCCGCCCTCAAGCGACGGGACGAGCGCTGGATGCAATGGTTCAGCACCGAGGTGGACAAGGCGCCCACCCCCACCGCACGGCTGCTCAACCTGTTCATCGTGCTCAAGGGCTGGTTCGACAGCGACGGTTTTCGCGGCTGTGCCTTCATCAATACCAGCGGCGAAACCGGTGATCCGCAAGATCCGGTCCGCCAGGTGGCGAAGATGCACAAACAGAAGTTGCTCGACTACGTGACCCGGCTGTGTGTCGAACAAGGTGTCGAGCGCCCGGCTACCCTGGCCCGCCAACTGCTGATCTTGATCGATGGCGCGATTACCGTGGCGCTGGTCATGGGCGACCACAGCGCGGCTGATCATGCCCAGGACATGCTGAAAAAGTTGTTACACGCCTGACCCGTTAAGCCCTGTGCAATTCATCACCTCACTGGAGATCCGCCATGCCTGCCTCTTCTGAAGTTCGTCCGCCGTTGCCGCCGTTCACCCGTGAATCGGCGATCGAGAAAGTTCGCCTGGCCGAAGATGGCTGGAACGCTCGCGACCCACAAAAAGTATCCCTGGCCTACACACTGGATACCCAATGGCGCAACCGCGCCGAATTCGCCCATAACCGCGAAGAAGCCAAGGCATTCCTGACCCGCAAGTGGGCCAAGGAGTTGGATTATCGGCTGATCAAGGAGCTCTGGGCCTTCACCGATAACCGCATCGCCGTGCGCTACGCCTATGAATGGCACGACGACTCGGGCAACTGGTTCCGTTCCTACGGCAACGAAAACTGGGAGTTCAACGAGCAAGGCCTGATGTCCAACCGCTACGCTTGCATCAACGACATGCCGATCAAGGAAAGCGAGCGCAAGTTCCATTGGCCCCTGGGCCGCCGGCCGGATGATCATCCGGGGTTGTCTGAGTTGGGGTTGTAATTTGCTGGCATTTTCGCCAACTGAACCACCGCTATCGCGAGCAAGCTCGCTCCCACAGAGAATCCATGTCGAGCACAGCATTTTGTGTTCACGGAAATTCAAATGTGGGAGCGAGCTTGCTCGCGATGGCGGTGGAACATTCAACATCCCTGCAAGCTGACCCACCGCTATCGCGAGCAAGCTCGCCCCCACAGTGAAACTGTGGAGTGCACAGCAGCGCCAGACCAGTGGCCCCTCCAACAGGCTTGACCCACATGCCGCCAGGCATCACATTGCCTGGGTCGGCGATAAGCCCGCTGTTTCGTTGTGCAGCATTTTCTTGTGGAGCCCATGACCGCGTCGATCCCGATCCGTCCCCCCTGCCCGCCCGGCGTCTGCGATTGCGGGCGTGATGCGTTGCTGCAAGCGCCCGGCAGCGACCTGCGCATCCTTTGCCTGAACCGCCAGGAAGAAAAACGCCTGCTCGAACGCCTGGAGAACATCCAGAGCCTCGATGAACTCCAGCGCCTGCAACAACGCTTGTACGAGAACCTGGGTATCCGCTTGAGCGTCGAGCCCGGCTACAACGAAGTGCGGACCATGCGCGGCATCGCCATCGAATTCCAGGACCAGCCCGGCCTGTGTCGCAAGATCCGCCAGTCGATTCCCGCCGCCATCCGCCGCGGCCTGGAAAAACGCCCCGAGATCGCCTGGCGACTGCTGGATGCCCACGACCTGTTTCGCGATACCTGAATCTGGGCAGCTCCCTCCCTGGAGCGGCACGTCGACTTAGAAATCCACCGTCGCGGACAGCAGGTAGGTGCGCGGAGTCGACAGCGTCAGCCCAGGCTCACTGTCATCCGACGCACCGGCCGAACTCCAATAGCGCTTGTCGGCCACGTTTTCGATGTTGGCCCGCAGGGTGATGTTCTTCTCGTCGATCTTGAAGCCGTAGCGAGCGCCCACGTCGAAACGCGTCCAGGCATCGATTTCCTTGGTGTTGGACTGGTCCAGGTACTGCGCGCTGGAGTAGATGCCACGGCTGGTCAATGTCAGGCCCTGGACAGTCGGCACGTCCCATTCGGCACCGAGGTTGACGTTGTACTTGGGCGTGGCCGGCGCGCGGTTGCCATCGAAGGCACCATTGGTGGTGTCGGTCAGTTCGCTGTCGATGAACATCACACCGCCGAGCAAGCGGGTGCCCTTGAGCGGTTCGCCGAACACGCTCAACTCCACGCCGGTGTTTTCGCGCTTGCCGTTGGGGCCGAAGACGCGAGTCGTGGCGTCGGTCGCGTAGGCCGGTTGCTTGATCCGGAATACCGCGGCGGTGACGGCGAACGGGCCGGCGTCGTACTTGGCGCCCACCTCGACCTGACGGCTGATGAACGGTGGGAAAATCTGATCCTCGTTCACCGATGTCGATGGCGCGATCTTGCCCTGGCTCAGGCCTTCCATGTAGTTGGCATACAGCGACAGCTTGTCCGTCGCCTTGAACAGGATGCCGCCCGACGGGGAAACCTTTTCTTCGTCGTAGGCAGTACGGCCTTTGACGCCGTTCGACCAGTCGTCAACTTCGACTCGCTGCCAGCGGACACCAAGGGTCAGCAGCAGTCGGTCATCGAAGAAGCCCAATGTGTCCGATAACGCCACTCCACTGAAGTGGTTCTCGGTATAGACCTTGGGATCAGGCCGGGTGATTACACTCGGAGTCGGTGTTTCCACTGGATCATACAGATTGCTGTTGGACTGACCATAGCGAGCGCCGCCGTTGGTGAAGTCCATGTAGAAATAGCTGGCGGCCAGGTTGACCTCATGGCTTACCGGGCCCGTATGAAACCAGTTTCGCGCCCCAGCATTGGCCGTGCGGACATTCTCGTCGCGGGTGAAATCTCGGGGTTGGACGCGAAAATCTCCAGCCTCATTGAGGACCGAAACGGCATGCCGAAGGAACTCATGATTGCTTTTGCGCGCCCCCACACCGCCGTACAGCATGACGGAGTCGTTGACATCGAATTCGGCATTCACCGCGCCGAAGGTATCTTTGGTACGCGCCTTGCTCCAAGGCTGCGCGTAGTTACGATCTACATCGCTGGCATGCGGCACTGGCGCGACGTCGGCAACCTGCACACGTTCCTGGGGCGCGTCGGTGTTACGCTCGGTGTGGCCAATGTCGGTCGACAGTCGCAGGCGTTCCCCGCGAAAATCCAGGCCCAGCACCGCCATCTCGCGGTCCACGCTCTGGTGATCCCATTCGGTGTCGCCCTCCTGCTTCACGCCGTTGAAGCGGATACCAAACTTGTCCTCTTCACCAAAGCGCCGACCGACATCCACCGCCCCGCCCAACTGGTTATTGGAGGCGTAGCTGCCGGTGAAGGAGGTGATGGGCTTGTCGGTGGCGCGCTTGGGCACCACGTTGATCCCGCCCCCCACGCTGCCCCGCGGCGAGACACCGTTGATGAGCTGGCTCGGACCCTTGAGGATATCGACGCGTTCGGCCATCTCCATATCGATGGTGTAAGTCGGCAGGATGCCGTAGAGGCCGTTGTAGGCGACATCGCTGTTGAACAGGCTGAACCCACGAATGGTGAACTGCTCGTAGCGTCCGCCCGCCGGGTTGGTGGCGCGGACCGAGGGGTCGCTGGCGATCAGGTCGCCCAGGGTTCGCGCCTGCTGGTTCTTGACCGTAGTGCTGGTGTAGGTGGTCATGCTGAACGGCGTTTCCATGAAATCCCGCGAGCCCAGCAAGCCTTGGGAACCGCGCCGTGCCACCTGGCCGCCGGCATACACCGGACTGTCCGTCGATGCCGTTGCGCCGAAAATAGAAGTGGGCGCCAACTGCAGGCTGCCGCCTTCCGGCGCTGGCATCAGGATGTACGCCTGCTCCCCCACCGGCTGCAATTGCAGGCCCGAGCCTCGCAACAGCCGGGCAAACCCCTCTTCCACACCAAACTCCCCCGAGAGCCCGGCGCTGTTGCGCCCGCTCACCAAGGCTGGGTCCACCGAGAGGTTGACCCCGGCCAGCCCGGCAAACCGGGTCAACGCCGCGCTGAGGCTGCCGGCCGGCACCTGGTAACTGCGCCGGGCGGCTTCTTCGGCGTGGCTCGATGAGATGAAAAAAGGGCTGGCACCCAGGCTCAGCATGAGGCTCAGGTTCAACAGCGGACGCCAGCCGGCAAAGGCCGGGCGCAAACGCAAAGGAACAACTGCGGACATTGGAAAGCGCTCTCGTTTTTGTTCAGTTGCCTTGAATGACAAGCGAGACAAAAAAAGGGGACAGGGCTCAGGCTCGATTCCTGGCGAAACGTGCAAAGCCACCCCCATCTGTGGCGAGGGAGCTTGCTCCCGCTGGGGTGCGAAGCGCCCCCAAAATGAAGCGAATAACATCAACCTGACACACCACGGGGGCTGGTTTGGGGTTGCTGCGCAAGCCAGCGGGAGCAAGCTCCCTCGCCACAGGGGTATGACTACTCGTCTTTATTGCATACCGACCTCAGGCCAGTTTTTTGCGCGGCGTCAACGTCACCCAGTAACGAGTACGCATGTGCACGTCCAACGGCAGGCTGGCGGCAAGCAGCGTGAGGATTCGATCAGTGTTGTCCAGGCGGAAGCTGCCAGTGATTCGCAGCGATTCCAGGGTTTCGTCCCAGCGCAAAACGCCAGGACGATAACGGTCCAGCTCCCGCAGGAAATGCCCCAGCGGCTGGTCCTGCGCAACCAGTACCCCGTCACGCCAACCCAGCTGGGCCACATCGAACGCCCGCACCGGCCCCGCGCCTGATGCCTGGAAGTTGACCTGCTGGCCCTCTTCCAAGCTCAGCGAAGGCCCGCGCAAGGGTTGCAGTTGCGCCGAGCCGCTGAGCACCGACACCCGGCAGTCTCCCTCACCCAAGTGCAGGCAGACTTCGCCACGATTGAGTGTGATGAGCCCATAGGGTGACTCGACGGACAGCGGCGTGCTCCCGGCGAGCTTGAGGGCCATCTCCCCGCGCACCAACACCAGGCGCCGAGCGTTGAGATCCAGGTCGACGGCGCTGTCGGTGTTCAGTTGCAGCGCACTGCCATCGACCAGCGTCCAGCGTCGTTGCTCCCCCGTGGCGGTGTGCAAGTCGGCGCGCCAGACCTCCAACGGCAGCTCTCGCCCCAACAGCCAGGCAGCCGGGACCAATGCAGCGACGCCCAATGCACGCTTGAGCACCGCGCGCCGGGCCAGCGCCGGACGGTCCAGGGTGGCCATGCCCAGGGAGGCTGGCACCCCGGCAAAGCGCTGGCGCAATCGCTGGGCCTTCTGCCAGGCCGCCTCGTGGTGAGCGCTGCTGTCGCGCCAGCGTTGCAGGGCCGCCGAGTCGAACGCGTCGCCGTCGAATTCCATCAGGGTCAACCAGCGGGCAGCCGCCCGTGCCGCTTCACGGGCCTCGGGCGATGGCGTCGACGACATCAGAAGTCCACCAACAGGCAATGCTCGTAGGCCTGGGCCATGTAGCGCTTCACGGTGCGCTCGGAGACTTGCAAGCGCTCGGCGATCTCGCGATAACCCAGGCCTTCGAACTGACTCCATAAAAAAGCCCGCCGCACCAAGGGCGGCAGGCCATCGAGCAATTCGTCCAGGGCTTGCAGGGTTTCCAGCAGCAGCCAACGCTGTTCCGGCGACGGCGCGCAAGCTTCAGGCAGGTTCGCCAACGCGTCGAGGTACGCCTGCTCCAGATTGCGTCGGGTGTAGAAGTTGCTCAGCAGGCGCTTGCCGACAGTCAGCAGGTAAGCCCGGGGTTCTTGCAGGTCAGCCAATGGCTGGGCACTGGAAAGCACCCGCAGGAAGGTATCCTGGCGCAGGTCCGCCGCATCCCAAGCATTGCCCATGCGCCGTCGCAACCAGCCTTCCAGCCAACTCCCGTGGTCACGGTACAACGCATGGAGGGATTGCTCCGTCGGCGTAACTGCATCACACATGTCCAGAAGCCTGCGCAAGGTCTTAAATGAGACTGATTCTAATTAATGTTCGCGCATGAATCCAAGTTGTTTATGCAAAGTGTGTCTAAAAGGTGATTGACGGGGCTGCTACGCCTTCCTCACCACAGGAGGAAACTCAGAGACACTACATTGTGGGAGCGAGCTTGCTCGCGATAGCGGTGGGTCAGCTTGCTTCAATGCCGTTTGGTCTGCCGCCATCGCGAGCAAGCTCGCTCCCACAGTTGTGTCCCACAGCCCGGGCTTTGCAAGCAGTGCCATCAGTGACTGGCATGCAACGTCTTCGGCACTTCCGGCATGGCCGAAGAGTGGTGGTTGATGATCTTCCACTGGCCATCGAGGCGCTCGTAAAGGAAGGTGTAGCGCGCCTGGACTTCGCGCTTGGAACCATCGGCCTGGGTCAGGGTGAAGGTATAGACACCGCTGTCCATCGCCGCGTCAGGCCCCAGGTGACGGATCTCGCGGTAGTTGATTTGCCCCACCGGCTTGCCCGCCAGGAAGTGCTCGAAGTAATCCTGGATCAGCGCCGGCGTATTGCGCACCTTGTTGGAAACTGTCGGTTGCAAAATCGCATCCGGGGCATAGAGACCGGTCACGGCGGTGGCGCTACCGGTTTGCAGCGCGGCGTTCCAGCGGTCGAACAGTGCGGCGATTTCCCGATCATTTACGTTCTTGGGCTGTTCGGCCACGGTGCGATACACGTAGGGTGTGGCCTCGACAGCCTGGACAAGCGGCGCGGTCAGCAGGAAAAAAGCAGCGATGGCACAGGTTTTCATTTTCATCAGAAGGCTCCTTTGGGTTTCAATGAGCCCACTTTGCCGGCCTTCCCCACCTTCGCCATCGGCCAACCGGTGCCAATCGCCTATGCCATTCGGCAGATAGGCCCATTGCCGGTGACACGTTTTAATGGCGCCACCGCGAACCGTCCGATCTTTTTCACGCTGGAGTTCCCCATGCAAAGCCCACCCCATGATCCCGGCAGTGCCCTGGCCATCCGCAGTCAGTATCGCCAGTCGCAAAGCCGCGCGGCGCGCCTGGGGCTGTTGCTGGGCACCGGCCATGAACTGATGCAGTTGCCGCTGCCGGCCATGCGCCAGCGGGCACTGCAACGGGCGTGCGCGTTCATGGCGATGGACCATGGCCTGCTGCTGGAGTGGGCACCGGACAACACGTTGCGCACCCTCGCCAGCCACGGCAGCGCGGAACGCGTCGACCTGCTCGCCAAGCTGGCCCAGCCGCAGACACCCGGCCCGCACTGGCTCGAATCCCCCGGCAGCACCCTGCCCCAGGTCCTGCGGATTCCATTGCGGACCTCCGATGGCGTGACGTTCGGGGCCTTGCTGCTGGGCAACAGCGTCGCCCTCGGCGCGCCAGACAACGAAGACATCGAGTCGCTGCAATTGCTGGCGACGCTATTGGCGGCGCATCTGGAAAACAGTCGCCTGGTCGAAGCCCTGCAAGCCCGCGAGCGGACCATGTCGGAGTTGGTCCACCGCTTGTTCAGCGCCCAGGAAGACGAACGCAAGCGCGTGGCCTACGACCTGCACGACGGCCTGGCGCAAAACCTGGCCGGGTTGCACCAGCGTTTGCAGGGTTTCGCCGGTCGTTGTCCATCCCTGCCACCGGCGCTGGCGAGCGAGTTGCAGGCCATCCTCGACCTGGCCCAGGGCTGCGTCGGCGAGGGACGGCAGTTGATCGGGGGCCTGCGCCCTCACGTGCTGGATGATTTCGGCCTGTACAAAGCCGTCGACAAGGAAGCCGATCGCCTGCGCGACGCGGGCCTGAGCGTAAGCTGGGCCGAACACAGCAGCGCGCGCCTGCCGGGGAACACCGAGATCGCCCTGTTTCGCATCGCCCAGGAGGGTATCAACAACATCCTCAAGCACGCCCAGGCCAGCCATGTGCACTTGGGGCTGGCGGTGAAAGATGGCCACGCGTGCCTGCGAGTGGACGACGATGGGCGTGGCTTTGCCCTGGAACAACCCGTCGAGACCAACGGCAGCTGCCACCTGGGGTTGGCCGCCATGCAGGAGCGCGCCAACTTGCTGGGGGGCCATCTGGCCTGTTGCAGCCAACCCGGTGGTGGCACCCGCTTGCTCGCCAGCGTGCCGCTACCGTCCCCCGGAGTACAGCCATGAACCGCCCTTTGCGCCTGCTGCTGGCCGATGACCACGAAGTGACCCGCACCGGTTTTATCAGCATGCTCGCCGACAGCCCCGGATTCGAGGTCGTCGGCCAGGCCCGCGACGGTCAAGAGGCGCTCGACCTGTGCGAGCGGCTACAGCCGGATATCGCGATCCTGGATATCCGCATGCCCGTCCTCAACGGCCTCGGCGCGGCGCGGATCCTGCAGCAGCGCCAGCCTGGGATCAAAGTGGTGATCTTCACCATGGATGACAGCCCCGACCACCTCGAAGCCGCCATTGGTGCGGGTGCGGTCGGCTACTTGCTCAAGGACGCCAGTCGCGATGAAGTGCTCGACGCCCTCAAGCGGGTCGCCCAAGGCGACGAGGCGCTGAACAGCTCGGTCAGCGCGCGCCTGCTGCGCCGCATGGCCGAGCGCGGTGCCGGTAACGCCCCACAGGTCCAGGCCCTGACCGCCCGCGAGCGCCAGGTATTGGGGTTGGTGGCCAGCGGTTTCAGCAATCGTGAAATCGGTGAAAAACTGGGCATCGCACCCGGCACCGCCAAGGCCCATGTCGAGCGCGTCATCGGCAAGCTGGGCGCCGCCGACCGGACCCAGGCCGCCGTGCGCGGCGTGGCCCTCGGATTGGTGGCACAACCCGCCGGGCAATGGCCATGAGGTTTCTCGCCGCCCGCCGCTGGGCCGACCTGCCGTTGCGGGGCAAGGCCCTGGTGGTGATTTCCCTGCCCCTGGTGGTTTTGCTGCTGTCGTTGGTGCTGATCTATATCACCGAACGCCAGACCGCACGGGCCGAAGAAGACGTGCGCCGGGTGCTGCTGGTCCAGGGTGATATCCAGACGGTCCATACCCTGCTGGCCGAGGCCGCGGCCAGCGTACGCGGTTACCTGCTGACCCGGCGCGAAGACTTCCTGCCCAGCTACGAACAGGCCACGCCGTTGATCCAGGCTGCGTTGCAACGCCTGGACCAGAACATTCGCGATGCCAGGATGCGCGAGCATCTCAAGACCATCACCCCGCTGATCGCCGACAAGCTCGACGGTTTGCTCGCATTGCGCAACGGCAAGCGCGACGACCCCGAGGCCATCACCGCGATCCTGATCGAAAACAAACAGGTGTTGGACGTGCTGCGCGAGCAGATCAGCGCCATGCGCATACGCGAGGATGGCCTGCTGGCCGAACGCAGCGCCGCCGCCTCGGCCACGCGCATGCGGCTGTTGTTCGCCACGCTGCTGGCGGCGGTGTGCGGGCTGCTGGGGGCCATTGTCGCGGTGCTGTTCCTGTCCAAGGGCATCGTCGCCCGGGTCCAGCAGGTGCAAGGCAACGCCCAGCGCCTGGCCTTGGGCCAACCGTTGTTGCCACAACCGCCGGAGCAGGACGAAATCGGCCAGCTCGGCACGCGCCTGGTGGAGGCCGGGCAGTTGCTCGCCGAACGCGAGCGGGCCCTGCGCGATAACGAAGAGCGCTTGCGGCTGATCATCGACGGGGTGAAGGACTACGGGATCTTCGCCCTGGATGCCCAAGGCTACGTCACCACCTGGAACGCTGGCGCACAGCGGATCAAGGGCTACACCGAGCAGGAAATCCTCGGCCAGCACTTCTCCCTGTTCTACTTGCCCGAGGAATGCCCGGCGCACCCGGACTTGGCCCTGCGCGAAGCCACCCGCGACGGCCACTACATGGAAGAAGGCTGGCGTTGTCGCAAGGATGGCAGCCGCTTCTGGGCCAGCGTGGTCATCACCGCCCAGTACGACGGCACGGGCGCATTGCGCGGTTTTTCCAAGATCACCCGCGACATCACCGACCGACGCGCCGCCGAAATCGCCCTGCGCACCGCCCGCGAGGAAGCGGAAAGCGCCAGCCGGGCCAAGAGCGAGTTCCTGTCGCGCATGAGCCACGAACTGCGCACGCCCTTGAACGCCATCCTCGGTTTCGCGCAACTGCTGGACATGGATTCCACCGCCGGTCAACGTCCCCAGGTCAGCCACATCCTGCGGGCCGGCCAGCACTTGCTGGCGTTGATCAACGAGGTGCTGGACATCGCCCGGATCGAGGCCGGGCGCCTGCCCTTGAACATCGAACCGATCGCCCTGGCGACCGTGCTGCACGAAGCCTTGACGCTGGTTTCACCCATGGCCGCCGACGCCGGGATCCACTTGGTCGACCTGCCCGCACTGCCCGACGACAGCGGTGTGCTTGCCGACCGCCAGCGCCTGGTACAGGTGTTGCTCAATTTGTTGTCCAACGCCATCAAGTACAACCGGCCCGGCGGCGAGGTGCGCATCGAAGTGAGCGTCCAGCCCCATCAGGTGAGCATCGCCGTCCACGATACCGGCCATGGCATCGCCCCGGAACAACTGGGCCAACTGTTCAAGCCCTTCGAACGCCTGGGCGCCGATCCGCAGGTCGAAGGCACCGGCCTTGGCTTGTCCTTGAGCAAGAACCTGCTGGAGATGATGCAGGGCAACCTGCAAGTCCACAGTGAGCCCGGGCACGGCTGTTGTTTTACCCTGCAACTGCCCGCCACCCAGGTGATCGGCACGCACTTGCCACCCATCGCCGCCTTGGCCGTGACGCGTGCCCCCGTGGACTATCACGGCAAAATCCTCTGCATCGAAGACAACCTGTCGAGCCTCGCATTGATCGAGACCCTGATGCAGCGTCGGCCCGGCATCCAGTTACTGTCGAGCATGCAAGGCCAGATGGGCCTGGACCTGGCCCGCCAGCACAGCCCGCAACTGATCCTGCTGGATGTCACCCTGCCGGACCTTGAAGGCCTGGAAGTTCTGCGGCGCCTGCGCCAGTCCCCGGCCACTGCGGCCACGCCCGTGCTGATGATCACCGCCGATGCCAGCGACCTGACCCATCGTGCCCTGCGTGACGCCGGGGCTACGGCGATCCTGACCAAACCTATCCATATCCAGGCCTTTCTCGGCCACCTTGAGCACTATCTACCGGAGCCCGCATGAATCGCGACTTGCGCATTCTGATCGTCGACGATCAGCGCCCCAACCTGGACCTGATGGAGCAACTGCTGGCCCGCGAAGGGTTGCACAACGTGCTGAGCAGCACCGAACCGTTGCGCACGCTGGACCTGTTCAACAGCTTCGAGCCGGACCTGGTCATCCTCGACCTGCACATGCCGGCGTTCGACGGCTTTGCCGTGCTAGAGCAACTGAACCGGCGCATCCCGGCCAACGATTACCTGCCGATCCTGGTCCTCACCGCCGACGCGACCCGTGACACGCGCCTGCGGGCCCTGGCCCTCGGTGCCCGGGATTTCATCAGCAAACCCTTGGATGCGCTGGAAACCATGCTGCGCATCTGGAACCTGCTGGAAACCCGCGCGCTCTATAAAGCGTTGCGCGAGTTGATCCCGTCCCAGCAGATCGAACTGTTGCGCCAGCACCGTCCCGCCGCCGACCCGGCCTAGCCTGGCGGCCGTTTCAGCGAGGCCATCGAAGCATGGAAGTCACCGAACGAACATCGGCAAACGGCCTGCAAGCGCACATTCGCGGCGAACGCCTGGCCACTTCCGACGGCGTATCGAGCAAGGATATCCTGGTGGAGATCTTTGTCCGTGAGCGCAGCGAAGCCCACGTCGTCGTGCCGGCGGTGGCCGAACCGCTGCTCGTCTGGGTGTTATCCGGGGAGGCCATTGTCGAGGAACGCGCCGGCCACGGCGAGTGGGAGGCGAATACGGTGCGCCGCGCAGATTTTTTCCTGACCGCGTCCCCCGATCCCTATGAGATGCGCTGGCACGTGACCAGCCGCGAGCCGTTCGTGGTCATGCATGTGTACTTGGGCCTGGCGTTGCTGGAGCGCGCCATCGCCGAAGCCGGCGGCAGCGGCGCGATCCAGTTGCGGGAAGTCTCTGGCGGGCAGGACGAAGCCCTTTCGGCCTTGCTCGAACAGATTCGGGCAGAGTTGACCCGACGCGGTGAACCCAGTGCCTTGCTGATCCAGGGCGTGGCGCAATGTGTGGCGGTGCATTTGGCGCGGCAATACCTCGATGCCGAGGCCGAGGACATGTCCGGCCGCAACGCCCTGCCCGCCTTCAAGCTCAAGCGCGTCATCGGCTTGATGGAGCAACGTCTGGCCGAACCTTTCTGCCTCGCTGACCTGGCCCAGGCCATTGACCTGAGCGAGTACCACTTCAGCCGCCAGTTCAAGCGCGCCACCGGCCGCTCACCCTCGCAGTACTTCATCCAGCTGAGAATGACCCGGGCCCGCCAATTGCTGATGGAAACCGAGCGCAGCGTCATCGATATCGGCCTGGAAGTCGGGTATGGCAGCGCCAGTCACTTCTCGCAGATCTTCCGCCGCGAAGTGGGCGTGGCGCCGAGTCATTACCGCAAGTAAGGACCACCACATCCCCTGTGGCGAGGGAGCTTGCTCCCGCTCGGTTGCGCAGCGACCGCAAGGTTTTGGGACCGTTGCGCGCTCCGACTGCCTGCATACAGAACCCTGTGGGACAGAGCACTGTGGGAGCGAGCTTGCTCGCGATAGCGGTGGGTCAGCCACCGTTGATGTTGACTGGGCTGGACCTATCGCGAGCAAGCTCGCTCCCACAGGTCCTTTCAGCAAGTATCATTTGATCCGGTAGTGAAACGTATTGCGCACCGCAGGCACCGTCACCGCCTTGCCATCGATGATCCGTGGCTGATAACGAAACGTCTGGGCGGCAGCCAGGGACGGTCGAATGAACAAGGGGTGGCAACCGTCGATGACCTTGGGGCTGTCGATCCGCCCGTCCGGCATCACGCTGTATTCCACCGTGCAATCGCCCTCCAGGCCCTTGTCCAGGGCGCGTTGCGGATAATCCGGGGCTTGCTTGCTCAGCGGTTGGTAGCTGCGGCTGTCGGCGGCGGCCTGGCGTGCCTGCTCAGCGTGGCGTTGTTGGGCAAGCTCCTGCGCTTGCCGGGCCTGGTGCTGCTGTTCGGCAGCCTGCCGCTCGGCGTCTTGCCTGCGTCGTTCGCTTTCCTGGCGTTCGCGCTGCTGCTGTTGGGCCTGTTGCTCGCGCCTTTGCTCCTCGACCCGTTTGCGGGCCAGTGTCGCCTGTTCCAGCTTCTGCGCCTGGACTCGCGGATCCACCGCTGGCTTGGTGGGGACAGGGCGTGGCGCGTCCATGGGTGGCGGGACAGATTCGACCGCGGCGGGTGCAACAGGGGTCACAGCCGCCGGTACAGGCGCTTCGGGTACCGCTGCCGCCGGCAGCATCACCAGTTGCGTGCGCAGCACCTGCGGCGTTTCGGCGGCGGGTTTCTCCACGCGCCATCCCAACACCAACGCCCCGACTATCGCGGCGTGCAAAGCCACGGCGAGCCCTGCCGCCAGGCTGTTTTTCCAGAAGCTGCGCCCCAGTGCAGGCACGCTCAAGGAAGAACTGTGCATGATCATCGCCGTCATTGCGGTGCCTCGGTCACCAGTCCCAGGTTGCTCACGCCGCCCTGCTGCAACGCGGCCATGGCCGCGACGACCCGGCCATAATCGGCATGCTCGTCGGCTCGGATGTACACCTGGGTATCGCGGCGCTCGGCCACGACCTGCGCCACCTTGGCGCGCATCTGCTCCAGGTCCACGGCACTGTCGGTCTGGTGATGGGTATCCAGTTCACCGCCCAGGTTCCAGTAGTAACCGCCCTCGGCCTTGACCGACAGGGTGAGGATTTGCTGGCGACTGTCGGTGGCCAATGCTTCGCTGGCGACCTTGGGCAGTTCGATCTTCACGCCCTGGGTCAGCATCGGCGCGGTGACCATGAAAATCACCAGCAGTACCAACATCACGTCGATGTACGGCACCACGTTCATTTCGGCCTTGGGGCCGTGCTTTCGTTGTGGCTTGACGAGCATTTGCCCTCTCCTTTCAAGCGGCCGCGGCCATGTTCGCCGGGGCACCGTGCAGCTTGCGGTGCAGACGCGCCTGCAGCTCGTTGCCAAACGCGTAGTAACGGGTCAGCAGCGTCTGGCCACGGGCCGCGAAACGGTTATAGGCAATCACCGCCGGGATCGCAGCGAACAAGCCGATGGCCGTGGCGATCAACGCCTCGGCAATGCCCGGCGCCACGGTGGAGAGACTGGCCTGCTGCACTTGGGACAGGCCAATAAACGCATTCATGATCCCCCATACCGTGCCAAACAAACCGATGTAAGGACTGACCGAGCCGACAGTGGCCAGAAACTGCAAACCCTTCTCCAAGTGGACTTCCTGTTCGCTGATCGCCACCTGCAGCGAGCGCTCGACGCCTTCCAGCACCACCTCGGGCGTACTGGAAGGCTGGTTGAGCCGAGTGAAAGCCAGCAAACCCGCCTGGAAAATCGGCGTGACGCCACCGTCTTCTTCGCGCACTTGTGCGTGTTCCCGGTACAAGGGCAACAGGTCCTGTGCGCCGCGGAAACGCTGTATGAAACCGTTGAGCTGCCGCTCGTAGCGCTGCAGCACGGCGCTGCGCTGGATAATCAGGTACCAGCTCAATAACGAGGCCAGCAGCAACGTGAGCATGACCGCCTTGACCAGCAGACTCGCATCGCTGATCAGGCCCCAGATCGTCATGTGTTCCAAAGTGGCTTGCATGGTTGAAACTCCTGTCTGGCGGTTATTCGATGAAATGTTCGTGACCGGCTGATGACAACGTCGCTCAAGGCAGGCCCAGCGCTTTCGCGACGTCGGCCCAGGGCACGAACTTGAAGTTCTGGGTCTGCTCGGGCATGCGCTTGCGGCCATCCTGGACCACCAGCATCCCCTGGCTCCACGGCCCGCCGAGGTTCACCGAGGTCACTTCCAGGCCATCGGTTTCCGAGGCGCCATCAATCCCTGCGGCCGCGTTCAGGCCGACTCGGAAGGCGCCGCGCACGGCGAAGGGCGGCTCGGCATCGAGCACCAGGTAGCTGTCGTTGCCCTGGCTGGAGATCACCAGGTAGTCGCGGCCCCCGGCCTGATACAAGGCCATGCCTTCGACGTCGGCGTGCAACGGCGGGCCGACCTTGATCACACTGTTCAAGGTGGCCGGCTGTTCGGCCCGGGCATCCACTGTCCAGACGCCCACGTCCTCCTCACCCAGAAACAAGCGCTGGCGCTGCTCATCGGCCACGCACCCTTCGGGCTGGCTGGCGACGTTGAACTGGCGCACCAACTGGCCGCGCACTACGCCGTCCGGCGCGCTGAGGCGGTACTGCTCGAAGCGCCCGTCCTTGCCGTTGGCGAAGGCATACAGTTCACCTTCGGCCGGTTGGAACAGGCAGATGCCGTAGATTTCCTTCAAGGACGTCGCAATCTCCCCCGCTTCGCGCAACTCGCCGCTGGCACGGTCGATGCTGAACAGGCTCAAGCTGTTGCGATCACGGTTGCTGGCCACCGCCAGGTCGACGGTTTGCGTGCCCAGCTTGAAGCCAGGCCGCACATCGACGTTGTTCAGGCGCCCGACCGGCAGCGCCTGCAGCAACTTGCCTTGCAGGTCGTAGGCCAGCAGGCCTTGCTTTTTGTTGGTGCCCAACACCCGACTCAACCCGGGCGCGGTCGGATGTACCCAGATCGCCGGGTCATCCGCGGCATCCCCCTGACGGGCCACCGGTTCACTCTGGGCGATGGCGGCGACACTCGGCAGGACCGGCGCCAGCGGCGCGGGGCTGGGTTGCCAGTCGAGTTCACCCTGGTACAGGTGTCCGTTATCATCGTCGCGCAGCAGCACTTCGATACCGGTTATCGTCCGGCGTGCCGCAAGGCTTTCCGGCTCCTTCAGGCCCGGCAGCGATAGCTTGGCGCGTGGTGTCCAGGTTTCGCCGTCCGGCTGATACAGGTGCAATTGCGCGGCCTTCGGGTCGAGGCCCAGCACGCCGCCGGACACTGTTGCCAGGGCGCCGGCCGTGTGCTGGATGTCGCCGAATGGTTCGTGCATCGCCACGGGCACCCGCACAGTCTCGGCCTCGGAGGATGCGGGGTAGGCCCACCAGCCGACCCGCTCTTCGTTGACGAACAATTGCTGGCTGTCGTCCTGCACCTGGCAGGTCTTCGCATCCGGCGGCAACGGCACGCCACGCACCCGTTGGGCCGTCGCGCCCAGTTGCTCGCCAGCGCCCACCAGCCATTGCTCACCCTTGCCCTCCTCACCCACCAGGAACACAAACAGGTTGCTCGCTTCGTCGCGGTACAGGCATAGACCGTTTACCGGGAAGTCCCGCGTGGGCAGGTACAACGGCGTACCCCACTGGCGGTTGTGTGGATCGAGGCTGACGACCAACGCTTGCTGGCGCGTGCTGTCGAGGCTGGCGACCAGCACGTTCGCGCCAAGCGCACGGCTGTCGAGGCCGTCGAAGGCGCCCTTCAGGCGCGTCAATTCGCGACCTTGGTCATCGAGCAAGAACAAGCCTTCACGGGCACTGGCCAGCCGCTCGGTCGTTGCAGCGCCTGGCAAGAATCCCAGGGCATTGAGCGACAGTTGCTGGGCTTGAAGCCAAGGTTGCAGCTTCAGCTTGGGTGCAGGGGAAGCCGCCTGGGCGGTGACCGATGCCAGGCTGACAAGCATCGCCAGCAGGTAGCGTGTGGGTAAAGACAACATCGTGTTCAACGGGAAAATCCTTTCGTTGGGCCGAACTCAGAAATCGCAGGTTCGCTATTTTCCGTGGCGAGGGAGCTTGCTCCCGCTTGGGTGCGTAGCGCCCACAAGAAAGGTCTGCTGCGCAGCCCCGCGGGAGCAAGCTCCCTCACCACAGGGATTGGCATCGGTGGTCAGAAATGGGTAAACGTCAGCCCTAGCTTGTACGTCGGGCCGTACTCTTCGTACTGGCCGTTATAGGAACGATGGCCGGTGTAGACGAAATACGACTCGTCGGTGAGGTTCTGGGCCTCGAGGCTGACTTGCAGGTTCTTGGTCAGGGAATAACGCGCACTGAAATCGACGAAGGTCTGGGCGTCGACGTGCAGGTCATGGTCGCGGTCGCTGATGGATGCCAGCTCGAACAGGTACGCTGACTTGTAGTTGGCCGACAGCCGCAGGCTCAACTTGTCGTTTTCCCAACCCAACATCAGGTTGCCGACCGTGTCCGACTGATTCGGCAAGTCGATGCTGCGCTTGCGCTGTGTACCACTGGCCTGGTCGAAACCCTCGATCTCGGCATCCGAACGGCTGAAGGTGGTGTTGGCGCCGAGCAGCAGGCCGTTCCAGGGTGCTGGCAGCCAATCGAATTTTTGCGAATAGGCCAATTCCAAGCCATACAGCTTGGCGCTGTCCCCGTTGGCGTAACTGTGGGCTTCGGAGAAATCAGTCCAGGCGCCAGTGCCGGCCAGGTCGGTGTTGTAGACGAAGTTCTTGATGTCCTTGTAGAACACAAAGGCCGAGACCGTGCCCGCGTGCCCCATGAAGTGCTCGATGCCCAGGTCCAGATTGCTCGATTCCAGCGGCTTGAGGTCCGGGTTGCCGAAAGTGGCCTCGTCATCGTCGATGACAAACCCCGGCGCCAGTTGCCCGAAGGTCGGACGCACCACGGATTTGGTCCACGCAGCACGCACCTGGGTGTTCTTGTCCAGTTGGTAGCGTGCATGCAGTCCCGGCAGCCAGTGGTGGTACTTGCGTCGGGTCTCGGTATCGGTAAATACCCCATCGGTGGCGCCGGTGCCCTTGGCTTCGAACTCGGTGCCTTCGTAGCGCATGCCGGCGATGAAACGCCAGTCATCGATGTCGACGGTGTTCATCAGGTAGCCGGCGTTGATGTCCTCGCTCATCTTGAAGTCGTTGACACGCGACTCTTGCTCATCAAAAAAATCATCGCGATTGAGGCCGCCCAACAACTGCTTGATGGCATCGGCGCTGATGCCCGGGCCGAAGCCGCCGAGGCGGTAATCCACGTTGCCTTTCTGGAACTGCCCAAGGTTCAGCTGCTCGTCGGTGAAACCCAGGTCGTCGAAGTCCTCGTAGACCCACGCGTTCAGGTCGTTGTCCTTGTCCCGCCGGCTGACTTTGCCGCCGAACTTGACCTGGGAGGCATACCCCCCGAGGTCATAGTCCCGGGCCAGGTCCAGGCGCAGGTTTTTCTCGGTGTCGGTGGTTTTTTGCTCTTCCCAGTCCACCTTATCGAGGCTGAAATTGGCCGGATCGTAGAAGCCCGAACCGATGATCGGCCGTGGCTTGTCGTTGTCATGGAAACCGCCGTTGAAACCATCGATACCTTCGAAGGTGGCGCCGGCGATGTGGCCAGGGCTGTCTTCGCTGGATTGGCTGTAGCCACCCTGGCCGCTCAGGGTCCACAGACCGAACATCCGCTCGCCGCCGAGCACGTAGGATTGGATTTCCTGGGTTTCTTCCCGTTGCTTGAGCCTGCGCTGGCCCTCGGCGTCGCCCAGTTCACCGGCGGCCTGCGGGTCTTCGAAAGCGATGCTGGTGGCGTTGCGGGTTTCGCTGTCCTTGTAGCGACTGTAGAGCGTGCGCAGGTAATAGCTGCTGACGTCATCGGGCTTGTAATCGAAGTTCAAGCCGCCGCCGGTCCGCTCGCGACGGATGTCGTAGTCGCGCTGTTCGAACTCTTCGAGGCGTGAGCCTTGTTCGAAGTCCCAGGCGCCGCCGGTTTCGACGTTGTCCGAGCCGAAGTCACGTTTCTGCCAACTCAGTGCCGCGGCCACGCCGAAGTTGTCGATGCCATCGCCAAGACTGAAACGGTCGCTGATGGCGCCGGAAAATTTCGGACTGGTCTGGCCGGTGTTCTTGTCGTAGCTGGCTTCGCCGCTGCCGGTATAGAACAGGCCCTTGTGATCGAAGGCCGAGAGGCTCTTGACGTCCACCGTTCCGCCCAGGGAGTTGGCGTCCATGTCCGGCGTCAGGGTCTTGATCACTGACAACGACTGCACCAGTTCCGAGGGCAACACGTCCAGGGCAACGGCGCGACGCTCGCTTTCCGGCGCCGGTACCAGGGTGCCGTTGATGGTCACGCTGTTGAGGTCCGGCCCCAGGCCGCGCACGCTGACAAACCGGCCTTCACCCTGGTCGCGCTCGACGCTGACACCCGGCAGGCGCTGCACCGCTTCGGCGACGTTTTCATCGGGCAATTGCGCCACGCCGTCGGCGTGTACCACGCTCTTGATGCTGTCGGCGCTGCGCTGCTCCTTGAGGGCCTGGTCGATACTGGCCGCCTGGCCGACCACTTCAACGTGTTCCGTGGCACCGGCCGCCTGCTCCGCGGCGCTCAGTCGCTCACTGGCAATCGCCATGGCCAACGCGGTGACGGTGAAACCGACGAGCCCGGCAGTGCTTGTGCGGTGATACATGGTGATCCTCCCCAGGAATCCGGAAATCCGCCAGGCAATGGCCCGGCAACTGGGTGGGCACGCTAGGGGTGGGGAATGACGGTTCTGTGACAGGCAGGGGGCGCAGAAGCCAAGCGGGTAGGTTTTGAGTGGATTCGCGGCACACAATGAGCTGATACGACCCTCTTTTACGACGGGTGCGGGTCCTCGTGGCGAGGGAGCTTGCTCCCGCTCGGCTGCGCAGCAGCCGCAGATCGGACGATGCGGCGTGCCTGCAAGTATCGTGGCGCTTGGTTTTTTTGGAGGGGCGCTTCGCACCCCAGCGGGAGCAAGCTCCCTCGCCACAAGGATTGCGGCAAAAAAATCCGGATAACCGATGAGCTGATTCGACCTCCCCCACCCCATCACTCGCCGTCACCGCACTGTCACATTCATCTGCTGTGCTGGGCCGCATTCCGCTTCTGGCAAAGGATTCCGGCCATGTTCTCCGTGCTCCGCCCGCACCGTTTCAAACTCGCCCTGCTCCTGCTGGCGGCCAACTTCGGGTTGCTCCTGCACTTGGCCAGCGGCGAACTCAAACCCATCGCCGAATGGGTCTGGCTGGATATCCTCGGTGAAGGTGGCTCGGCGCTGCTGGCGTTGGTCTGGCTGGGGTTGGTACTCAAAAGCCGCCCGGCTGGCCGGGTCACCAACTACCTGGTCCTGGGCCTGGGCTGCATCTTCTTTTCCTGGTGGATCGACAGCCTCGACGAATTCATCCGCCTGCCCGACAGCATCACCTGGGATCACTGGCTCGAATCCGGACCGATGCCGCTGGGCATGATCCTGCTGACCCTCGGCATCTACCACTGGCACCGCGAACAATTGGCAATCAATGGTCAGATGGAGAAGCGCGAGCGACTGTTCCGTGAGCACCGTCTGTTCGACAAGCTCACACCGTTGGGTGGCGCTGACTTTCTCAAGCATGAGCTGTCCGCCAGCCTGGAGGACAGTCGTCGTCGCCAACAACCGCTGTCGCTGCTGGCCTTGGACCTGGATAACTTCACCGCTATCAACCAGCGTTTCGGCCACGGCGAAGGCGATGCGGTATTGCAGGCGATCAGCCAGTTACTGGTCTTGAACCTGCGCCGCCAGGACCTGCTGTGCCGCCTGGCCGGTGATCGCTTCGTGGTGCTGCTGCCCGACACCGGCGAAAGCCAGGCCCGACGCCTGGCCCTGGAACTGGAAATCGCGGTGCGCAGCCTGGCTCACAAGACCCGACAACACGGCGAGCGGCTCCAACTGGCCGCCAGCACAGCGGTGGTGATGGCGTTCGACGAATCCCCCGACGCCTTGCTCAAACGCCTGAACCTGGCGCTCGCCCAGTCCCGGACCCTGTTGGCGAAAAGCGCATGACGCTCAAGACCTGCTGGTACGAAACCGACAGCCGCTTCATTCCGGGACACTATCAACCCGCGGCGCTGATCGACCTGGCATTGTCGCGGGACATCGACAGCCATCGCCTCCTACGCGGCACCGGGCTATTCCATGACGATATCCTCGCCGGACAGAGCCGCATCAGCCCGCAGCAGTTCCTCGGCCTGATCGACAACAGCCGGCGCCTGCTGGATGCCAGCGACAGCAGTTTCCTGTTTGGCCAGCGGCTGTTGCCGGGGCATTACGGCCCCGCGAGCCACGCTTTGCGTCACGCGCAGAACTTGCATCAGGCCCTGCAGACCCTGATCGACCAGCAGGCACTGCTCAGCCCGTTGGCGGCCCCTCGGCTGCTACTGGACGAGCACTACGCCTACGTCCATTGGCTAGACAGCTGCGGTGCCGACGAACAATGGCGCTTCGTGCTGGAAGCGAGCATGACCTCGATGGTGGCGATGAGTGCCTGGCTCAGCGGCGAACGCTTGCCCTGGCAGTGCAGTTTTCGCCACGGCGAGCCGCGTTACGTCGAACAATATTGGGTGCACCTGGGTGAGCACACCCAATTCGACCGCCCTCTGGACCTGATGCGCCTTCCCCGTCACTGCCTCGCCCAGCCCTGGCCCAACGTCTCGGCCACCGCCGGCCAGGTGGCGCGGATCGAAGCCCGGGACCAGCTCGATCAACTGGGTTTCGCCTCAAGTTTCCTGGATTGCCTCTACGACTACCTGCACGCCCATGTGCAGCAGACGCCGAGCCTGGAACAGACCGCCCAGGCCTTCGCCATGAGCCCGGCGACCCTCAAGCGCAAATTGCACAAGCACCACACCGGGTTCCAGCAACAGGTGGACCGGGTGCACACCCATGTGGCCCTGTATCTGTATCAGGTCAAGGGGTTCAGCAACGAGGAAGTGGCGCAGTACCTGCGCTTCAACGACACGGCGAACTTCCGGCGCTCGTTCAAGCGCTGGACTGGCAGTACGCCGAATCTTATCCGGCAGTTGTTGATGTTGGGCTGAAGGGAGCGGCTTGAAAAAGGCCTTATCGCGAGCAAGCTCGCTCCCACACTGGATTGGGGGGGATGCAAAGTAGGCTTGCGGTGAACTGCTGTTGTGGCGAGGGAGCTTGCTCCCGCTCGGTTGTGCAGCGACCGCAAGATTTTGGGACCGCTGCGCGCTCCAGCGGGAGCAAGCTCCCTCGCCACAAGTGCCGTTGTGTTCGAAAAATCGGGGTCAATGCCCGCGAATGTAATGCTCCAACTGCCGGATCAAATCCGCCTGCTCGACAATCGCCTCTTTCACCAGGTCGCCGATGGACAACAGGCCGATCAACTGCCCGTTATCCAGCACCGGCAGGTGCCGCAAGTGGCTGTCGGTCATGACTTCCATGCAGCGGTCGATGCTCTGCTGGCTATCGGCGGTGATCACCGGGGCGCTCATGATGGTGCGCACGGTCGTGCCCACCGATGAGCGTCCCTTGAGCACCATCTTGCGTGCATAGTCCCGCTCGCTGAACACCCCCACCACCTGGCCGTCCTCGATCACGGGTAATGCGCCGACATTTTTCTCGGCCATGATTTGCAGGGCTTCGAGCACCGTCTGCTCGGGGGCGATGCTGTGGACCTGCTGGTTCTGCACGCTCTTGAGCCTGACCAGTTGGGCGGCGGTTTTCATTGTTCATCCCCAATTTCAGTAAAAAGTGACCCGCTGTTCGTGGCGAGGGAGCTCGCTCCCGCTCGGTTGCGCAGCGACCGCAAGATTTTGGGACCGCTGCGCGGTCCAGCGGGAGCAAGCTCCCTCGCCACAAGAGCACTGCACTGCTAGAGCACCATAAGAGCACTGCTAGAGCACTGCTAGAGCACTGCAGGAGCACCACAACAGCAGGCATAGCACGGATCAGTCTTCGCCAATCTCCACCACATCACCGTTGAGCCGCACCGGCCACACCCGCAGGCTTTGTTCCGGGTATTCCAGGCAATGACCGTCTTCCAGACGGAAATGCTGCTTGTACATCGGCGAGGCAATCACCAGGTCACCCTTGATACTGCCCAACAGTCCGCGGCCGATGACGTTCGCGCCGGACTTTGGGTCGCGGTTGTCGATGGCGTACAGCGGCTTGTCCTCATGTTCCGGCAGATAGAGCAACGCCACTTGGCTGCCATCGTGCCAGGCGACCACGCCGGAGTTGGGCACCAGGTCCTCACGGCTGCACAGGGCGCGCCATTTCGGGGATTCTTGAGCGATACGAACGACATTTGACTGGCTCATCAGAGCACCTCCTCGGTAACGGGAATCAGGTGGAGTTCATGGGCATGCACTGGCCGACGCTGGCCGCGCTCGCGGACGAAGTGAACATCCGGATCGCCGCGCTTGTCGTTGACGAAGGTGCGGAAACGCTTGAGCTTCTCCGGGTCCTTCAAGGCATTGGCCCATTCGCATTCGTAGCGGTCGACCACCAATTGCATCTGCGCTTCGAGCTCGGCGCCCAGGCCCAGGCTGTCGTGAATGATCACGTCCTTGAGGTAGTCCAGGCCGCCCTCCAGGCTTTCGCGCCAGACCGATGTCCGTTGCAACTTGTCGGCGGTGCGGATGTAGAACATCAGGAAGCGGTCGATGTAGCGGATCAGCGTGGCGTCGTCCAGGTCCGTGGCGAACAGCTCGGCGTGACGCGGACGCATGCCACCGTTGCCGGCCACGTAGAGGTTCCAGCCCTTCTCGGTGGCGATCACGCCGACGTCCTTGCTCTGGGCCTCGGCGCACTCGCGGGTGCAACCGGATACCGCGAACTTGAGCTTGTGCGGCGAGCGCAGGCCTTTGTAGCGGTCCTCGATGGTCAGTGCCATTTGCACGCTGTCTTGCACGCCGTAGCGGCACCAGGTGCTGCCCACGCAGGATTTCACCGTGCGCGTGGATTTGCCGTAGGCGTGGCCGGTTTCGAAGCCCGCTTCGATCAGCTCGGACCAGATGTCCGGCAACTGGTGCAACTGGGCGCCGAACAGGTCGATGCGCTGGCCGCCGGTGATCTTGGTGTAGAGGTCGTATTTCTTGGCGACCACACCGATGGCGATCAGTTTGTCAGCGGTGATCTCCCCACCGGCAATCCGCGGCACCACCGAGTAGGTGCCGTTTTTCTGCATGTTCGCCATGAAAGTGTCGTTGGTGTCCTGCAACGGCACCAGGGACGGGTCCATGATCGGCTGGTTCCAGCACGACGCCAGGATCGAGCCCACCGCCGGTTTGCACAGGTCGCAGCCGGTGTGGCCACGGCCGTGCTTGGCCAACAGTTCTTCGAAACTGATGATGCCTTCCACCCGCACCAGTGCATACAACTCCTGGCGGGTGTAGGCGAAATGCTCGCACAGGCTCTTGTCGACACTGACGCCACGGGCAATCAATTCATGCTCGAACACCTGCTTGACCAGTGCCGCGCAACCACCGCAACCGGTACCGGCCTTGGTGTCGCATTTGAGCTGGCCAAGATCGGTGCAACCGCCGTCGATGGCCGAACAGATCGAGCCCTTGGTGACGTTGTGGCACGAGCAGATAGTAGCGGTTTCGGGCAGCGCCGCCGGGCCCAGGGTCGGAGCGCCCTCGGACGATGGCAGGATCAGGCTGGCGGCATCCTTGGGCAAGGCGATGCCGTTCTGCATGTATTGCAGCAAGGTGTCGTAGTAGCTGTTGTCACCCACCAGCACTGCGCCGATCACGTGCTTGCCGGCGGCGTCCACCACCAGTCGCCGGTAGCTGGCGCTGGTTTCATCGATGAATTGGAAGCTGCGCGAACCCGGCGTGTTGCCATGGGCATCGCCAATGGAGCCGACATCCACGCCGAGCAACTTGAGTTTGGTGGACATGTCGGCACCGGTGAAGGCTTCAGCGCTTGCGCCGCACAGGGTGGCCGCGACATTGCGGGCCATCTGGTAGCCGGGGGCGACCAGGCCGAAAATGCTGCCGTTCCAGGCCGCGCATTCGCCGATGGCGTAGATGTCCGGATCGCTGCTCTGGCAATGATCGTCGATCACCACGCCACCGCGTGGACCGATCTGCAGGTCGCTCTGGCGAGCCAGGGCATCCTGGGCGCGGATACCTGCGGAGAACACAATGAGGTCGGTTTCCAGGAAATCGTCGTCACCGAAATTCATCCGATAACGGTACTGCTCACCGGCACTGATGGACTGGGTGCCCTTGGACAGGTGCACGCCGACGCCCAGGCTTTCGATGCGTGCCTTGAGGGCCAGGCCACCCTGCGGATCCAACTGCACCGGCATCAGCCGTGGGGCGAATTCCACCACATGGGCTTCCAGGCCGAGGGTCTTGAGGGCGTTGGCCGCTTCCAGGCCCAGCAAACCACCCCCCACCACCACGCCACGGCGGGCATTGCTGGCGGCGGCGCGGATCGCGTCCAAGTCTTCCAGGGTGCGATAGACCAGGCACGAATCGCCTTCAGCGCCCTGGATCGGCGGCACGAAGGGATAGGAACCGGTCGCGAGCACCAGTTTGTCGTAGCTGACACGCTCGCCGGCTGTCACGACTTCACGGGCCTGGCGGTCGATTTCCAACACAGGTACACCCAGGTGCAACGTGACGCCCGGGGTCTGGTACAACGACGCTTCGCCCAAGGCCAGGGACTCGGCATCACGCCCGGAGAAATACTCGGACAGATGCACGCGGTCATAGGCACGCATCGGCTCTTCGCTGAACACATGCACGCGGTAATGATTGAGGGCACCGCGCTCGATCAACTGTTCGACGCAGTGATGGCCGACCATGCCATTGCCGATCACGATCAGCGTTTGCAGCTTGTTCAGGGAAGCAACGTTGGAATTCATAAAAAGCACCCGACAAAAGCCCATCACGATGTTGAAAGCAAAAAAAAGACGCCTGAAACCTTGCGGTTCCAGGCGTCTTTGCCTGTTCTGTGCGGTATCGGCCCGGCGACTGCGCCCCGACCTACCGTTATCCCCCGGCCTGCTGGCACTCGATCTTCGTTGACCGACGGGGCTGCCCACTCGACTGTGTTCACGGCGGGCCTGGATAGCCTCTTGCAGCGAGCGTGCCAAACCTCATCGGCAACCCTGTCCACGCCCTCCCCGCCACCGACGATCCCCTGTGGGAGCGGGCTTGCCCGCGAAGACGCCCGCTCAGTCACCGCAAGCCGAGCGGTATTCGCTTCGGTCTCGCAAGCGCCAACAACTGCCTTGCGATGGTGCGAGCCTGCACGAGCGGCTTCATAAAAGTGCAGCCTTTCAACCCCTCCAGCAAAAATCCTGAACCATCGCCAACCCCGATTTTCACAATAAGTGAGGAGCCCGTCCGGTCGCCGTAAAACCACTCACGACGCCCGGGCCGTGGCTTGCTGTCAAACCCGAGAGAAAGGAGATTCAACGATGAAAATCAATGAAATCATGAGTCGGGAAGTACGCACGATCTCTCCCGATACCTCCCTGAGCGAAGTGGCGCAGATCATGCGCCAAGCCGACATCGGCGCCTTGATCATCAACCAGGACGACCGCATGGCCGGGATGATCACCGACCGCGACCTGGTGGTCCGGGCCATGGCCGACGGCATGGACCTGAGCACGCCCGTCAGTCGGATCATGAGCGATGAGGTGCGCTACTGCTTCGACGACGAAGAGATCGACCATGTGGCCAAGAACATGGCCCAGATCGAAAAACGCCGCCTGCCGGTGGTCAATCGCGACAAGCGCCTGGTGGGCATGGTCTCGCTGGCCAATGTCGCCAGTTGCAACGCCGACAAGCTCAGCGCCAACCTGCTGCGCGGCGTCGCGCGGCCTCACTGACTCAGCCAAGGAACTGCGGAGCGAGCGCCATGGAGGAACAAAGCCCACCTGTCGTGGTGATCTGTGGTGCCACCGCCGGCGTCGGCCGCGCCACGGCGCATCGGTTTGCCGTCGCCGGCTACCGGGTTGGGCTGCTGGCCCGGGGCGAACAGGCGCTGGCGGCCACGGCAGAAGAGTTGACGCAATTGGGGGCGACCTGCCTGGCAATCAGCGTCGACGTGGCCGATGCCCAGGCGGTAGCCGACGCCGCACAGCGAATGGAGCGAGAACTCGGCCCGATCGGCGTCTGGGTCAATTGCGCGATGGTCACTGTGTTCTCTCCCATTCGCCAACTGAGTGCCGACGAGATCCATCGGGTTACGGACGTGACCTACCTGGGCACCGTGCACGGCACCCTGGCGGCGCTGCAGCTCATGGCCCCGCGTAATCGCGGCGTGATCATCCAGGTCGGCTCCGCGCTGGCCTACCGCGCCATTCCGCTGCAAGCAGCGTATTGCGCGGCCAAGTTCGCGGTGCGGGGCTTCACCGACTCACTGCGCTGCGAACTGCTCCACGACCACAGCGACATCCGGGTGTGCATGGTGCAACTGCCGGCGATCAACACACCGCAGTTCGATTGGGCACGCAACAAGTTGAGCAAGCGCGTGCAGCCGGTGCCGCCGATTCATGATCCGGACGTGGCCGCCCGGGCGATTTTCAGCGTGGTCAAGCGCACACCCCGGGAGCTGTGGCTCGGCGCCGCCTCCGTGAAGGCCATCGTTGGCACCTGCCTGTTGCCGGGGCTGTTGGACCGCCTGATGGCTCGCAGCGCCTATGCCGGACAAAGGACCGACGAAGATGACAACAGCCAACGGCCGGACAATCTGTTCGAATCGCAGGAATCCCTGCACCGCACCCGTGGGCGGTTCATTGGCCGCTCGCGAGATTCGGCGCTAGCCCTCAGTTCTACCCAAGTGTCGGCGCTGTTGCTGGCTATCGGCGGGGTGTTGGCCGTAGTGCTGCTATTGTTCTGATCCGGTGCGGCGCCACCACCGATAGCCATAGCCATTCAAGGTCAGTTGCCGATCGATGGCGGCCGGGTATTGGCTGTCCGAAATGATTTCCTTGAAGCCTTGCAAGTCCAGGCCGTCCAGCTTCACGGTCAGCGTGTCGTTGCTCAGGTTGGCCAACATCACCGAGGTGGCCTCGCCCACATGGGCCACGGCGAATACCGCCGGGTGATCGACCGTCAGCAGCCGGGCTTCGCCGTCGCCCACCTCAGGCAGGCCGGCACGGGCCAACAGCAATGGCCGCACCCGGCTCAACAACGACTCAGGTGCATTCAGCTGGTCCTCGACATTGAGCTGGGTGTAGGCGAAGGCGCCTTCATCGATCACCGGAGCGACGAGGCGCTGGGCCGATGAAAAGCCGGCGTTGGCCTGGCTGTTCCACTGCATGGGCGTGCGCACAGAGAGCCGCTCGGGACGGGACAAATCGTCGCCCATGCCGATTTCTTCACCGTAACGCACGATGGGCGTGCCGGGCAGCGACAACAGCAAGGCCTGGGCCAGCGCTTGATGGCGCACATCGCCGTCCAGCATCGGCGCCAGGCGTCGGCGAATACCCCGGCCATACAGGCGCATGTCCGGCTCCGGGGCGAAGACTTGCATCACTTCCTCACGTTCCTCAGCGCTCAAGCGCTCCAGGTCGAGTTCGTCATGGTTGCGCAGCCACACCGCATAGCTGGCACCGTCCGGCGGTGCGGGACGCCGGGCGATGGCACGCTGTAAGGGTTCGGCCTGGCCGCGAGCCAACGCCAGGAACACATGGTTGTTGACCCAGAAATCCAGCACCAACCCCAAGCGTTCGCCGTTTCCGAAGTAATGGCTATAGCGCTCCGGTTCGACGTCGACCTCCCCCAGCAACACGCCTTCGGGGTTGATGGCGGTCATGCACTTGAACAGCCGGTCCAGTACCCAGACGCCCTTCTCTTCATCTTCGCCACCGGCCTGTTCCACCAGGTGCGAAGCGGCATCCAGGCGAAAACCGGCGATGCCGAGCTCGAGCCAGTGGACCATGATGCGCTCGATTTCCTCGACCACACGTGGGTTCGCCAGGTTGAGATCCGGCTCATGGCGATAGAACAGATGGCGGTAGTACTGCCCGGCTTGTTCGTCCCATTGCCAGATGCTGTCTTCCACCGACGGAAAGATCGGTTGGTTGCCGTCGTCCACCGGAGTGTCGGACCACACGTAATAATCCCGGTAGACGCTGTCCTTGTCGCGCCGCGCCCTCTGGAACCAGGGATGTTGGTCGCTGGTGTGTTGCGCCACCAGTTCAAGGATGACGCGCATGCCGCGCTCCCCGGCCTGGACAATCAACTGGCGCAGGTCTTCTTCGCTGCCGAAGCGTGGGTCCAAGGCCATGAAATCGCTGACGTCATAACCCGCGTCCTTGAATGGCGAGCGGTACACCGGCATCAGCCAGAGCGCGCCAACGCCCAGTGCCTTCAGGTAATCCAAGCGCTGGATGATGCCCTTCAGGTCGCCGCGGCCGTCGCCATTGCTGTCGGAAAACAAGGACGGATCGATCTGGTAAATCAGGGTCTTTCGGTGCCAGTTGGCTTTCATCGGTCACTCCTCATCGGCACAGGATCACAGCCTGCTCGGCAGCCAGTCGGCCACTGAATACTTGACCTTCGCCCGCCCCGTCGCTGGCGATTTCGACCTGCCAGGCGTCGGCCAGGGGGAACGTATGTTCGCTGTCGGCGAAGTTGATGCAGACCAGCCGCTCATCGCCCTCACAGTGGCGACGATAGGCCAGCACTTGTGGGTGCGATGGCAGTTCCTCCCAGGCGCCCAGGCGCAACGCCAGGCTGGCGCGACGACAGGCCAGCAGGCGCCGGTACAGCGCCAGGGTGGAATCGGCGGCGCCTTCCTGTGCCTCGACGGCCAACGCGTCGGCATCCGGCGCGAAGGGCAACCACGGCGCGGCCCCGGCCCAGCCATGGGGCGCCTGGACGGTCCAGGGCAACGGCGCCCGGCTGCCATCCCGGCCGCCCGGATCGACGCGGGTCTGGGCCGTGACCACGGTGTCTTCCAGGCCCAGTTCTTCGCCTTGATAGATAAACGGCGTGCCGCGCAGTGTCAGCAGCAGGACCGCAGCGGCTTGGGCCCGGCGTAGCGAACCGCCGTAGCGGCTGCGGTGTCGGCTATTGTCGTGATTGGACAGCACCCAGGTTGGCCACGCCTGCAACGGGCCAAGATCGTTCTCCACCTCGCGTATGCACATGCGGAATACCACCGGATCCCAGGGGGCGTCCAAAGGCGGGAAATTGAACGACATGTGCAGTTCGTCACTGGCCCCATAATAGGCCGCCACCTGGGCCGTGGAGCGAATGTTCACCTCGCCGATCAACACCCGCTCGCCGGAGTAGCTGTCCACCAACCGGCGCAAGCCACGCAACACTTCGTGGCTGTACGGCTGGTCGTTGATCTTGACCATGGTTTCACCGGCCATGCAGCGCGGATCATCGGCAAAGCTCGGGTCCTTGCCGACGCAATGCACGACATCGACACGGAACCCGTCCACGCCTCGCTCCAGCCAGAAATGCAACACCTGGTGCATGGCCGCCACCACGTCGGGGTTGTGCCAGTTGAGGTCGGGTTGTTGCGGCAGAAAAAAATGCAGGTAGTACTGCTGGCTGGTCTCGTCCCAGGTCCAGGCGCTGCCGCCGTCGATCGAGGCACGCCAGTTGTTCGGCTGGTCGCGCCAGATGTACCAGTCGCGCTTGGGGTTGTCGCGGCTTGCGCGCGACTCGATGAACCAGGGATGTTGGTCCGAAGTGTGGTTGGGCACGAAATCCAGCAACACCTTCAGGCCGCGCGCGTGGGCTTGGGCGATCAATTCATCCAGGTGAGCCAGGGTGCCGAACAGCGGGTCGACATCGGTGTAGTCGCAAATGTCGTAGCCCGCGTCGCACATGGGGGAACGAAAGACCGGGGACAGCCACAACGCGTCGACGCCCAGGAGTTGCAGATGATCCAGGCGTGCGGTCAAGCCGGAAAGATCGCCGATGCCGTCGCCGTTGGCATCGGCAAAGGAACGTGGATAAACCTGGTAGATCACAGCGTTCTTCCACCAGGGCGAAGGGAAGGAGTTGGGCATGTCGCCTCCTTTGATCGCAGTGTTTGGTGGGCAAGACCGCAGCCCCGCCGGACGCCCCGTTTATCGCGGAACATAGTGTAAGAACCCGATAAATCACTTGGGGTTCGTTTTTTCTTGCGGGGCCAGGCGACCCTACAGTCGGCTGGGGGTTGTTGACGATGTTGCTGCGGCCCCCTGAGCGGCCGTTACCGAAAAAACGGATATACCCGTCATTCCTTCCAAAATGCGCCAAAAAAAACGGCGCTTCCCATTGCTGAAAGAAGCGCCGTTGTCTCTATGTGAACAGCATCACGCCAAAGCGGACTCTTCACTCATCGCATGCAATCAGTCGTCACGCCCCATCAGGCCAAACAGCTGCAGCAAGCTGACGAACAGGTTGTAGATCGATACATACAGGCTGACAGTCGCCATGATGTAGTTACGCTCACCGCCATGAATGATGGCGCTGGTCTGATACAGGATGCAGACCGACGAAAACAGCACGAAGCCGGCGCTGATCGCCAGTTGCAGGCCGCTGATCTGGAAGAAGAAGCTGGCCAGCACCGCGCCCAGCAGGACGAAGAAACCTGCGGTGATGAAACCGCCGAGGAAGCTCATGTCCTTGCGGGAAATCAGCACGTAGGCCGACAGGCCACCAAATACCAGGGCGGTCATTGCAAAGGCCGAGCTGACCACTTCGGCGCCGCCCTGCATTTGCAGGTAGCGATTGAGGATCGGGCCGAGCAGGAAACCCATGAAACCGGTCAGGGCGAAAGCCGACACCAGGCCCCATGCCGAGTCACGGAGTTTGTTGGTAAGGAAGAAAAGGCCATAGAAACCGATCAGCACGACGAAGATGTTCGGGTAACCCACCCGCATCTGTTGTGCGACGTAGGCCATCACACCGCTGAAAGCGAGCGTGAGTGCCAGCAGGCCATAAGTGTTGCGCAGGACGCGGCTAACCTCTAGCTGCTCAGCCTGCACGCTGTTGTTCACTGCGTAATCCTGTTCGCGCATGGCGACACTCCTCCGGTTTTGAAACATTCAGTGGCAAGGATCATAACAGACGCTCTGTAACAAGCTACGTAGAGAGTTTGACAGTGTGTTTCATTCGGGTATTATGGCGCCCGCAACGCAATACGGAGGTGTGGCCGAGTGGTTTAAGGCAACGGTCTTGAAAACCGTCGACTGTAACAGGTCCATGAGTTCGAATCCCATCGCCTCCGCCATCTTCTAACGTTAAAGCCCTGATTTATCAGGGCTTTTTCGTGTCCGGCATTCAGAATGCCTATTGCAGCTTCAGCATCGGACAACGCTATGGCCAACCCCACCCCGCCACTCAAGGAAAGAAAAGTGACCAGCAAAACCATCGGCTCCATCGTTGCTGCAATCATGGGCATCGTCCTGTTGTGTGTATTGTTCGGCAGCTGGTACACCGTCGACGAGACCGAGCGCGGTGTACTGCTGCGCAACGGTGCGCTGGTCGGGGTGGTTGAACCGGGCCTGTCCTTCAAGACGCCATTCATCGAATCCGTACGCATGATCAGCGTCCAGAGCCAGGTCACGGCCTACGAAGACCTGCAGGCCTACAGCAAGGATCAACAGTCCGCCGAGCTCAAGGTGTCCGTGTCCTGGCATATCGCGCCTTCCGATGTGGCGAAGGTCTACACCCAGTTCAAGGACCTGGAAGGCATCCGCGACCGAATGATCAGCCGCCAGGTGCCGACCCAGGTGGAAAACGTCTTTGGCAAGTTCAACGCCGTGGCTGCCGTGCAGAACCGCGTCCAACTGGTCAACGATATTTCCACGGCTATCAAGGCCACCATTACCGGTCCGGTCATCATCGACAGTGTCCAGGTCGAGAACATCGATTTCAGTGACGCCTACGAAAAGGCCATCGAAGCGCGCATGGCCGCGGAAGTCCAAGTCAAGACCCGCGAACAACAGCTCGCCACCGAGCAGGTCCAGGCGCAGATCCGGGTAACCCAGGCCCAGGCCGAAGCTGACTCGCAAGTGGCCCAGGCCAAGGCAGACGCGCTGGCGACCGAACTGCGCGGCAAAGCCGAAGCCGAGGCCATCAAGGCGCGGGCCCAGGCCCTGGCCAGCAACCAGAACCTGGTGGAGCTGACCAAGGCCGAGCGCTGGAATGGCGTGCTGCCAACCACCGTGCTGCCGAACAGCGCCCTGCCCTTCATCGACATCAAGTAACGCCATCGGCGCGGCCTGCCTGGCCGCGCCTGCTCCATCCCGGGAGCGCCCCCGACAGACATCATCCCGCTCGTTAGCGCTACACTCGGCAATGAACCCGACGTTCATCGTTAGCAGGGAGCTCAACGTGCATCCAGGCAAAAGCAGATCGACACGACCCACCGTACGACGATTACCTCGCCTCCCCTTCGGCTCAAGTCTTGAGCATCTCCCGCCTCGGGAATTCACCTACGCATTGATCAGCACCCCGCATAGGAGAACAGCGTGACCACGCTTATAAAAAAATATAAATGGCCCGCCCTGTTGGCCGTCGCGCTTATTGTGTTTTCTGCGCTGATATTCTTTCTGATCAAGTCATACACGTACGACTCATCGACCTACTTCGAATCCCGCGACTTCATTCGCCAACTCAAACAATCCGATGCGAACTGGAACAGCAAGATCCTGAGGAAAAAGATCGGCATCAACAACAACCTCTCCCTGGCCCCGCCACCAGAGGCCGACAGTCGCTGGCAGCAATTGGAGCAGCTCAACAACACCGGCCCCTTGGCGACACTTTGGATGTCCCGTCGCCAGGGCTATGTGGAAGCCGTCAAGAACAAATCCTTGCTGGTGGAGCAATTCGAACGACACAACGCCCATCTACGCACCTCCCTGGATGCGCTGCCGCAGGTTGAAGACCAGATACAAACGCGGCTCACGGACATGAATATCGAAAGCCCGCTGGAACGCATGACCGTGGCGTCCAATGTGCTTGAGTTGACCCTGACAACATTGGAGTTCGCGCTTTATGTCACGACGGACAAAGCCAGGGAGTTGCAAGGCAAGTTAACTGAGCTGGAGCCTTACATCGAACGATTGCCCGCGACTGACCAGGCGCCCTTCATAACCCTGACCCAGCACGTCAAGACCATCGTTCAGGAACAACCGGTCGTCAATGACCTGCTTGACCGCATCAGCGTCATTCCGGTTGCCCAGGAACTGGACAGTATCAATGAATTGTTGAACGAGACACAGCGCAGGACCGCCGCAACGGACCGTCAATACCACATCTACCTGGCCGTGTGCGCAAGCCTGATGGCGCTGTTGATGATCTACCTGGCGGTGCGGTTGGTTCGCAGCTACGCCACGATCAACCAGATCAACCAGGCGCTGCAATCGTCCAACGAACGCCTCGAAGAGCGCGTGCAGGAGCGCACGCGTGAGCTGATGGAAGCCGAACGCGAGCTGGTGGAGGCGGCCCGGATGGCGGGCATGGCCGAAATCGCGACGAACGTGCTGCACAACGTCGGGAATGTGCTCAACAGCGTCAATATTTCAGCCGAGGTGGTAACCCGCAAGTTGAGGCACAGCAAGACGCTCGGGCTCACCAAAGCGGTCAATATGATGAATGAACACGCCGAGGACCTTGGCCACTTCATTAGCCACGATGAAAAAGGCCGCTTGCTGCCACGCTATTTCAACGAGTTGGTCGACTCCATCGCCGCCGAACAGGCGCTGCTGATCGATGAATTGGCGCAGTTGACCAAGAGCATCGATCACATCAAGGAAATCGTCACGACCCAACAAACCTATGCGGGCGCCGCCAGGCTGATCGAACCGCTCAAGGTCAGCGACCTGTTCGAAGATGCCCTACGAATGAATTCGGGCGCCCTCAGCAGGCACCACGTCACCGTCATCAAGGATTACCAGGACGTTCCCATGATCATGGGCGACAAGCACAGGCTGTTGCTGGTCCTGATCAATCTGATCAGCAATGCCAAGTTTGCGATGTCGCACACTGAAGGGTATCCGCGTGAAATGACCTTGGGAATCCGCATTCTCGACGAAACGACGCTTTGCCTGAGCGTCAAGGACCGTGGCGAAGGCATTTCCGCAGAGAACCTGGCGCGCATCTTCAATCACGGTTTTACGACACGCAAGGACGGCCACGGGTTTGGCCTGCACAGCTGCGCCCTGGCGGCGGTAGAAATGAATGGCCGCTTGCATGTCCACAGCGATGGGCCGGGGCAAGGTGCGCTGTTTACCTTGGAGATCCCGTTGGAGTTGGCGCGTACCTGACTGCCGCCTCGCGAACAAGCTCGCTTCCACAGGTGAAACTGGTGGACACGCTACTCATGAACACCCGGGAAAAACTGTGGGAGCGAGCTTGCTCGCGATAGCGGTGTGCCGGTCACCGGGACGTTGGATGTACCGGCCCAATCGCGAGCAAGCTCGCTCCCACAGGGCGCTATTTCGTGTTCCCAACGCGGCCGCTACGGTTTCTCCGAGTCGGCAACGCGGCGGCGAAGGCCAGCGCTTCCTCGCGGGAAGCGAAGGAGCCCAACCGGTCAGCCTGGGTGCAGACTCTCCACGGACCGCTGTTTACGCTGAGCACGTCATAACCATTGATGTGCATTTTCGTCATCATCGCAGTACTCATAGTCACCTCCGACTTCAACCAAGGGTGCATCGCCTACCATACACGCTGATTGTCCAGGGGTAGCGACCGGACGTCGGTCGCGACCTCAGTGGGCGTCGGAATTCCACAACCAGTCCCACAGCCCCGGCAAACGTACAGGCTCAGTGCTGTGATCGACCGTCCGGGCCAGCGCCGCTCGCTCCAGCGCCTGGCGGTCATCATAGAATGGCCTGGCGGCGGTCCTCATGCCGGTGGCGTTGGCGCTGTCGAGCAGTATTTGCAGGTATTCGCGGGCATGCCGGGCGGTATAACGATTGATGTCATGAAACGTCACCACCACCGGGATCACCCCGTCCACCGCGGGCAGTTGCCCGGCCGCGATGCGCTCGCGCACCTCAGAGAGTTGTCGGACCAGGTTGATGCGCCGCCGGGGGCTCATCGTGATACCCCAGACCTTGCCATCATTTGCGCTCAAGTCGGTCAGCAGAATGTGCAGGCCATGTGCTCGGTAAGCCGCCGCAGTGCGCCTGTCGAAGCTCCAGAACGGTGGCCTGACCAGGGACGGCGCCGCGCCGGTCATGGCGGCAATATCATTGCCACCGTGGGTGAGCGATTGCTCCAGCTCATCAGGGCTCAGGAACCGGTGATTGGTGTGCCAGTAGGTGGCCGTATGAAAGGCCAACACATGGCCCTCCTCCTGCTGCCGATGCATTATCGAGCGGCCAATATCGCTGCCACCGGCGCGTGGCGAGCGGGTCTGCAGGAAAAACACTGCCTTGATGCCGGGCTGTACCGGGTTGTCCACGAGGGCGTCCAGCACCGCCAGGCTAGGGTTCCAGAAAGACGATGCGCTGGGCCCATCATCGAATGTCAGCAGGAAACGGATCGGGGGTTGTTCACGCAAGCGTTGCTCGGTTTGCGGCGTCAGTTCGATGGGGGCGCCAATGCAGCCCGACAAACCGATGGCGAGGGCTGCGATGAACAGCACCCTGGCGATGTTTTTCATGTTTTGCCTTTAATTGATGCCGCGTTGCCTCGCCTTAGATCCCTGGCCGACGGTGTTGAAGCCCACCTTGGAGAAGGGTAACCGGGTTTGGTTCCTTGCTGTGAATAATGGCTGCTCGCAAAGTTTGCGCTTGCCCCGCGCTTGAGCCTCGGCGGCATAAATTTGACCGTCTGGAAATTCGATGGAATTTTCCGAATGCCTTTGTATCCATCCGTATAGGACTAATTAGGGAGGATTTATGGGCGGGCCATCGCTTTACATCATTGACTACATGCTTCATGGCGAACCCAAGTCATTCATTATTCGTGCAGAAGTGATGAATAACTCCGAGGCTTGGCATTGGGCCAGCTGCGATGCGGGGGTCGGACGCATACCGAAATTCGGCAGGGAGAAGGTCAAGCGGGTTTCCAAGCCCCTTGCGGAAAAATACGGCATTACCGACGTGCGCTGGCGGGCGAGCGTCGCGCCGGCCTGGGTCAAGGAATCCGGCTGAAATATCACGCACCGTTTCCGGCCACCGGTTGTCCGACCGGGCGCCGGTTTCTTCGACAGATCCGAAATAACTCAACTACGCTTAAATCACAGCAAGACCCGCCCATGGCGGGTCTTGTGCTGCCTCATCAACCCTGAATGGAGGTGTGACATGTCCGAAAAAGAGTCCATCACCACCCTGCTCACCTTGCTGGAATCGCGTCAGGCCAGGCTCACGGCAGCCTGCAAGGAAATCGCCGACTGGGTCGACCATCAAGGCGGGCACCCCACCGCCGTGCGCATTCGAGACCGGCTCAACGACATCGACAAGGACGCGCCGTCGATCCAGAGCGCACTGACCTCGCTCAAGCCCACTGAACCGCCGCTGCCCAAGTTCCGCTGACGCGCCATGCCAGCGATGTTTCCCCCTGAGTTCTACCGGTTGGAAAACTGATGGAACGCGGGCTTTTTTTGCGCCTCGAAATGGATAGGCACCGGTGCAAATGCCGCAAAGGGAGAATCATATGAATGCCAGAATCCTGCTATTGATCGCTTGTGCGAGCCCCACCGCCGTCATGGCCCAAGGCTGCGACGTCATCACCCGATCCCAGAGCCAGTCGGTTCCGGTAATCGAAAGCCATAGCTGCTACGAATACAAAGGCGTGCCCGCCGAAACCCTGGACTGGTCTTGCAGCAATGAAAGCAAGGGAACGGTCAGTACCCAGAAGCGCAAAGTCGAGCGTTGTGACGAGGGGTATGTGGCGACATGCCAAGCCAGGCTGACCCAGGAAGCGTTGGCCAACCCGCGCTCAACCAGTAAAGACAAGAGCGGTGGGTCGGCCAACCTTCCCGACAACGCCAAAGTGACGTGGTACTACTATGGGGTCGAGCAGTTGCAGCAGGCTCAGCAAGACTGCGAAACCACCGGCGGCGAGTGGAAGAACCAGTGACAGGCCGGCCACGCAGCGCAGTGTTCTCGCTAGCCCTTGCTGTGCTCCGGTGACGACGGTGGTTCCTTGACGCCGCGCGGCCCGGCCACGCCCCAGATGACCAGACCCAACACCGGCAGGATGATCAGCAGCAGCGCCCAGCCAGCCTTGGTTCCGGCCGACTTGTCGCTTCGAAATACGCTGATGATCGCCCATAGGTCCACGAGCAGCAGAAGCACCGCGACGGCGATCCAGAAGTAACTGGCTAATTCAGACATGGCTCAATCCTCTTGGCGGTTTAAGGATTAGGCACAGACGCTCAAGCGCCGTTCAAAGAATTTGCGCCCAGGCCGGGCGTGGCGCCTATTCCCGCCCATTCAGATAAGCGACCCATTGCTCATAGGCTTCATGCTGACGCTGGACCGCCTCATCCCAGGTCGATCCGCTCATTTGATGGACACATATGAGCTTCATCATTTCCGCTGTGGCCGTATCGAGCTCCACCAGGAGCTCATGGGATTTGATCTTGAAGTCTTCAACGGTGGTCATCTGTCGGTCCTTCCCCTGCCGGGGCCAGCCATTGCACCCAACATGGATTCATTTTTTTGCAGCTGATTCAATTTGAGGCGATAACCGGTCGAAAGCCCGGCGCTGGCGGTCGAGCAGACCGATCAGAAGGATGACAGCGCAAATGAACTCAGTCTTTCCCACCCCGCCACGGTCGTACTGATAAGACTCTGAAAAAATCACATTTGAACGAGCAGGTAATGCCAGGCTCAAATATTGCAGATATATTTCAGTTTAATGACAGTCACAGATCGAGTACCGCCATGAAAATTCGAGCGACCGTCATCTGCGAGGACAATCGCCACATTTTGCTGGTTCGCAAAGCCAACAGCCGCTGGGCCCTGCCAGGCGGTACCGTTGAACGCGGCGAAACCCATGCCGGGGCAGCCATCCGGGAACTGGCAGAAGAAACGGGCCTGGACGTCGAAAACCTGCTCTACCTGATGCGAATCAATGACGGGCAAACCGAGCATCACGTATTCGAAGCGTCGGTCAGCGACTTGACCGCGGCCAGGCCACAGAATGAAATCAGCGATTGCCTCTGGCATCCGCTGGATGCCATTGCCCAACTGCAAATGAAAAAGGGCACGCGGGATATTCTTGAGGCGTTTCGCCGACGATTGTGAAAGCCGGCACCGATGGTTTACACCTGACAGGTTGCATGAGAATACTCACACAACCTATTGTTTAGGCTGGTAAACAGATTTTTTACGCCGGATTCACTGCTTGCGCCAAGCGGTACTGATGGGATTGAGCACCGTATTCTTTTCCTGCGTATAGGTCCCGTTCTGCTGCGCTATGGCCTCGCCAGTGTCGACAATCGCGTTCTGGATAAACACGTTCTGCCCATCACCTCGAATGAAGGTGAGCTGGTGAAACGCAGTTTTATTTCCCCAGTCCGGGGAAGGCAGCGAGATAAACTTCACCGTGTAGGTCTCGTCAGTGTGTTGACCCTGCAAGACGTAGACACCGTAGTGGTTCTCTCCCTGGGAGATGATTTTGTACAAACCGTTGCTGTAGTAATAAATTTCCGCATCGGGAAAGGGCTTCTTGTCGTACATTTTCCGATAGTGCAGCACTTGCTTGACGGTCGGCTCGCCAAAGTTAACGGCAAGGGTTTTCCCATCGGCGGACGTTGTCTCCCCAGCGTATGCGGCGCCGCTGCTCATCAAGGCCAACAGACTCATCGTTGCGATTGTTTTCACTTGATACCTCTCCATGGTCAAAGGATTAGCGCACCGGGCTGGCCTGGACGGAAGCTACCGCCTGGCCACACCTTGCTAATCTCAACGCCGAGTGTAGAGGTTTGCCCACGAAAATACCCGGAGGCTGGGCTCCGTTTTTTCGGCAGTTTTCAGCAGCAGAAACAAACAAGGGTTTGCATTAGCTTTCGCCCGCAAACCCTTGATTTTAGATGGTGCCCGAAGCCGGAATCGAACCGGCACGCCCTTACGAGCGGGGGATTTTAAGTCCCATGCGTCTACCAGTTTCGCCATTCGGGCGGTAGCGCGGTTAGCCTTGGGGGCATCGGCAGAATCCGATGGCCTGGCTGGTGCAGCAAGAGGGGGAATATATACATCCCTCCTCTTTGAAGCAAGGCAGCTTATGCCCTTTTCAAGACAAAACCTTTCAATGCTTCGAAAATAAAAAAGCTCTGTAAATCATAGATCTACAGAGCTTTTTAATAGTGGAGGCCGAAGTCGGAATCGAACCGGCGTAGGTGGATTTGCAATCCACTGCATAACCATTTTGCTATTCGGCCTCAAGACGCTTGATGCGATGTCGCTACATCAACCGCGGTACAAACCTGGTCAGGAAACAGGACACTTACTCAGCGCTATCTCCTTGAAAACATTGAGATTTTTTACGTCCCAGTGCGTTCGATGGGCGCAATTATGTACTCATTTGCCTAGGCTGACAACCCCTTGATTTCAAAAAAAAATCGTCGAACGGTCGGCCTGCCCTTCCCTGGCTAAACCTGCCGGCGAATCCCGGACTGTCCTGGCGAACGCTTTAACCGTAGCGCCAGGATTCGCCTCATCGGAAAGCCCGTACGTTGATGGAACAACCGCGCCTCCCCTCGGTTCATTCCTTATGTCGCCCCTGGAGAATGAGGAAACCATCATGTCCGAACGACCCCAACTGGTTGCGAGCCGGGCTACGGTGCCGACCCCGTCGCACCCCAATCTCGGCACGCCGGAACGTGCCGTATCGCTACTGGCCGGCACGTTGTTGATCGCTAAAGGCCTACGCCAAGGCGGGCTCCAAGGCTGGCCGCAGGTGCTGCTCGGCGCCTGTGCCGCCTGGCGCGGCTATTCAGGCACATGCAGGATCAAGCACGCGCTGACCCATAGTCCGTTCGAACAAGCCTTTGAACAGGATCGGGACTGGAGCGGCAGCAAAGTGATTTCTCGCAGCATTACCGTGGGCAAACCCAGGGATGAGGTCTTCGCGTTCTGTTGCAACCCGGGCAACCTGGGTGCGCTGGTGCCCTGGGTCGATGCCATCGAACAAACCGGTGAAGGCACTTACCGCTGGATCGCCCACGGCCCGATGGACAAGACCCTGCACTGTGACATCCAACAGGACGAGCCCAAGGACGGTCGCAAGCTGCACTGGACTGCCGGCCCGGAGACACGATTCAAGCATGACATCCAGATGCACTTCAGCGACGCGCCGGCCGGCCGTGGCACGCAGCTAAAGGTCATCGTCGCCTGCCAAGCGCCCCTCGGTGCCGCCGGTTATGCCTTGGCCGCGGCGATTTCCAAGTTTTCGGACAAAGCCTTGTTGCACCTGCTGCGCAGCATCAAGCAACAACTGGAAACCGGCGAGGTGAGCACCAACCGCATGCACGCCGCTGGCACGAAGGATTTCCTGTTCGTTCATCCGGCCACAGAGGCCCCTCACACATCCGCCCACACGCCTTCCACCGGAGGTAACGCCTGATGCGCGCATTGACTTGGCAAGGCCCGAACAAGCTACAAGTTGAAACCGTCGATGATCCGTCCATCCTCAACCCACGCGACGCGATCGTGCGGGTGCAGATGTCGTCGGTGTGCGGGTCAGACCTGCATTTGCTGGGCGGCTATGTGCCGACCATGCAGGCCGGCGACATCATTGGCCATGAATTCATGGGTGAAGTCGTGGAGATCGGCTCGGCCGTCAGGTCTTTCGGCAAAGGCGACCGGGTTGTCACCGTTTCGATCATCGGTTGCGGAGAATGCGAACATTGCAGGCGCTCGGATTTTTCCTGCTGCGACAACTCCAACCCCAATCCCAGCGCAACGGACATCGCTTACGGCCAACCGGCGTGCGGCATCATCGGCTACAGCCATGCGTTTGGCGGTTATGCCGGCAGTCACGCAACCTATATCCGCGTGCCGTTTGCTGACGTCAACCTGTTCAAGATCCCCGAGGGCATCACTGACGAACAGGCAGTATTCGTCTCCGATGCGGTGCCCACTGGTTATTTCGCCGCCGATAACGCCGACATCCAACGGGGCGATACCGTGGCGGTATGGGGTTGCGGCGGGGTCGGGTTGATGGCGATTGCCAGTGCCTATCTGCTGGGGGCCGAACGAGTGATTGCCATCGACCGCCTGCCTGATCGCTTGCAATTGGCGGAAGAAAAGGCCGGTGCCATCGCCCTTAACTATGAAACGACTGACGTGCATGCCGCCTTGCTGGAACTGACCGGTGGTCGGGGCCCGGATCGCTGCATCGACTGCGTGGGCATGGAGGCCCATGGCACAGAGATCGACTATTTCTACGACAAGACCAAGCAAATGATGCGTCTGCACACCGAACGCGGGACGGTGCTGCGCCAGTCGATCCGCGCCTGTCGCAAAGGCGGCACTGTCTCGGTGGTCGGTGTCTATGGCGGCCTGCTGGACAAATTCCCCATGGGGGCCATCGTCAACAAATCCCTGACCCTGCGCTCCGGCCAACAGCCTGGACAGCGTTATGTGGGACGGTTGTTCGAGCACATCCAGAAAGGTGAACTGGACCCGTCCTATCTGCTGACCCATCCGATGGGGCTGGAGCAGTCGGTGGAAGGTTATGCGATGTTCAAGGAGAAGACGCAGAACTGTCTGCGAGCGGTGTTTCGGCCGGAGTGACGATCGAACCTGTGGCGAGGGAGCTTGCTCCCGCTGGCTGTAGGAGCTGGCGAAGCCTGCGATCTTTTGATCTTTCGCTTGAGACTCAACTGGATGGGGGAAGATCGCAGCCTCGTTGCACTCGACAGCTCCTACACAGCTCCTACACGCTCCTACGCGGTTCCTACAGGCCCAGCGGGAGCAAGCTCCCTCGCCACGGGAATGTCACAGGCCTTAGACAGTCGCAGCCCTGCACCATTATGGGTAACATACCGGCCTTCCCGCAGCCCTTCTGCGTCCTGCCAAATAAGCCATTCCATGCCTTTCGAACTCAGCGTTGACCTCACTACCCTCGCTATCCTCGCCGTTGTCGCCTTCATTGCCGGTTTTATCGATGCCATTGCCGGCGGCGGTGGGCTATTGACCACGCCTGCGCTGCTAACTGCGGGTTTGCCGCCCCACCTGGTCCTGGGGACCAACAAGCTCAGCTCGACCTTTGGCTCGGCAACGGCCAGCTTCACGTTCTACAAGCGCAAGTTGTTCCACCCAAGGCAGTGGACTCATGCCCTCGTCGGCACACTGGTCGGCGCCCTGGCCGGCGCCATCGTCGCCCACTACCTGCCAGCCGAGTGGCTGAACAAGATGTTGCCGGTGATCGTCTTCGCCTGCGGCCTGTACCTGTTGTTTGGCGGCACGCCCAAGGCGCCGCTGGACAGCGATGCGCCGATCAAGAAGACGTGGCAGTCGACCCAGGGTTTCAGCCTGGGTTTCTATGACGGCGTGGCCGGGCCGGGTACCGGTGCGTTCTGGACCGTCAGCAGCCTGCTGCTCTACCCCATCGACCTGGTCAAGGCCAGTGGCGTGGCTCGCAGCATGAACTTTGTCAGCAACATCGCGGCGCTGTCGGTGTTCATTTTTTCCGGGCAGGTAGACTGGGTCATCGGCCTGAGCATGGGCCTGTCGGTGATGGTTGGCGCGTTCTTCGGCGCTCGCACCGCCATCAGCGGCGGCGCGAAGTTCATCCGACCGGTGTTCATCACCGTGGTGCTGGGCTTGACCGTGCGCCTAGCCTGGCAGCACTGGTTCAGCGTGGCCTAAGCGCCGCGCCACGTACAGGTCGATCAGGTAGCGGGCGATCGAGCGCGAGGCCGGCAACGGTGGCAGGTCGTGGACGTTGAACCATTGGGCGTCCTCGATCTCATCTTCCTGGGGCACGATGTCGCCGCTGGCATATTCAGCGTGGAAACCGAGCATCATCGAATGGGGAAACGGCCAGCACTGGCTGCCCATGTACTGGATGTTCTTCACCTCGATACTGACTTCTTCACGCACCTCGCGGACCAGGCAATCCTCGGCCGACTCGCCGGGCTCGGCAAAACCCGCCAGGGTGCTGTAGACACCCGTGACGAAACGCGGCGAACGAGCCAGCAGGACTTCATCGCCACGGGTAATCAACACGATCATGCTCGGTGAAATCCGCGGATAGTGACGCAGGTCGCAGGCATCGCAATACATCGCCCGCTCCAGTGGAATCTGGCTCATGGCTTTGCCGCAACTGCCACAGAAGCGATGTTCCCGGGCCCAGGTGCCAATCTGTGCCGCATAACCCAACACCTTGTACAACGTGTGGTCGTCCTCGAGCATGAACGCCCGCAGGCCTTTCCAGTTGCAGCCGGGGATGTCCAGCGGGCTGTGCAATTCCAGCAGGTAGACCGGCTCGCCATCCAGGTGACCGATGCCGTGTTCGGCGAGGATCGACAGGTCCTGGCGCTTGAGCCATTCGCGGGGAAACAGCGCGCCGTTGTCATCGAACAGAAAGCCTTCCGGGCTGCGGGCCACGGCCCAGCCGCCGGGAACGTCGGTGTCGAGTACTGCGGTGGTCCAGCGTGAAATCATGGTCAGTCAATCCAGAAATTCGGGTTTCTGTTTGCTCATATGGGCGGCCATGGCCACGCGCAGGTCGGTCGATTGCAACATGGCGGCGTTCCAGGTGGCGACGTATTCCAGGCCGTCATCGATGCTGTGGTCGCGCATGTAGCTGATCATTGCCTTGGTGCCGGTCACGGCAATCGGCGACTTGGCGGCGATGTCCCGGGCAATGCCCATCACACCGTCGAGCAGCCTGGCGGAGTCGCTGTAGACACGATTGACCAGGCCGATGCTGCGCGCTTCGTCGGCACCAAAAGTGCGCCCCGTATAAGCGAGTTCACGCAGCATGCCGTCCCCGACGATCCTCGGCAAGCGTTGCAATGTGCCAACGTCGGCGGCCATGCCGATATCGATTTCCTTGATGGAAAATTGGGCGTCCTCGGTGGCATAACGCATGTCGCAAGCAGAGATCAGGTCAATGGCACCGCCCAGGCAATAGCCCTGGATGGCCGCGAGCACCGGCTTGCGGCAATTGTCCACGGCATTGAACGAGGCTTGCAGCTGCAGGATCTTGCGCCGCAGCAACCGCGCATTGCGCCCCACGTCCTTGCCCAGTTCGTTGGCCACGCCTGCCAGCATCATCAGGTCGATGCCGGAGGAAAAATGCTTGCCGGCACCGCTGAGCACCACCACCCGCGCTTCATCGGTGTCGTCGATCCATTGGAAGATCTCGATGATCTCGCGCCAGAAGGCAGCGTTCATCGCGTTGATCTTTTCCGGCCGATTGATCTGCACATGGGCGATGTTGTCTGCAAGTTCGACGTTGAACGCTTGGTATTGCGACATGGCAGTGATCCTTTACCGGCTGAAAAGAGGCCTGAACTATAACAAGCCATCGCGATGGGACGTAGGCAGTGCATCGGCCAAAAGCGGGACTGTTTGACAGCCATTAACTCTGTGGCGAGGGAGCTTGCTCCCGCTGGACTGCGTAGCAGTCCCCTATTTTATGAGCGCTGCGCACTCAAGCGGGAGCAAGCTCCCTCGCCACAAAAGCATTTTGCGGCGCTACCCAATCACTCAGGGTTTCTCCTCCGCCTGCAACTGCCCATCCCAGCCCCCGCCCAGCGCCGCAATCAATTGCACACTGGCAATCAAGCGGCTCTGTTGCAGGCTCAGCACGCTGCGTTCGTTGCTCAGCGCCGTGGCCTGGACAGTCACGACGTCGAGGTAGGCGATCAGCCCGGCCCTGTACTGGTTCTGCGTCAGGCGCAGGGATTCCCGGGCGGCGTCCAGGGCTTCCTGGCGCACGCGGGCTTCGTCTTCCAGCACCTTGAGTTGGATCATATAGTTTTCCACCTCCCGCAGGCCGTCGAGCACCGTCTGGCGGTAGGTGGCGACGGTCTGGTCATAGGCCGCGACGGTGCGGTCGACTTCCGCCGAACGCTGGCCGCCATCGAACAATGTCATCGCCAGTTGCGGGCCTACCGACCAGAAGCGGTTCGGCACGCTCACCCAGTTGTCATAGGTACTGCTGCTGTAGCCGCCGCTGAGGCTCAGGGTCAGGTCCGGGTAATACGCGGCCTTGGCGACGCCGATGTTGGCGTTGGCGGCCATCACCGAGCGCTCTGCCGAGGCGATGTCTGGCCGGCGTTCGAGCAGTTGCGAGGGCAGCGCCACCGGGATCTGTGGCAGTGTCGGGATGTCTTGGGTCTCGGCCAGGTTGAATTCGGCCGGTGGCAGGCCGATGAGCACGGCGATGGCATTTTCAAACTGGGCCCGTTGCCAGATCAGGTCGATCAGGTCGCCTTGGGTGGTCTTGAGCTGGTTCTGCGCCTGGGCCACCGCGTCCTTGCCGGACACCCCGGCGCGGTACTGGTTTTCGGTCATTTTCAGGGAGCGCTGGTAGTTGTCGACGGTGGTCTGCAACAAGCGCTTCTGTTCGTCGATCACCCGCAACTGCAAGTAATTCTGCACCAGTTCCGATTGCTGGCTCAGGCGCATCGCCGCCAGGTCGGCGAAACTGGCTTGGGCGCTCGCCTCGTCGGCTTCCAGGGTGCGGCGCAACTTGCCCCACACGTCTGCCTCCCAACTGACACCGGCCTGGGCGCTGTAGGTGTCGCGAATGCCGCTGGACGAACTGCTCAGGCTTGAACTGCTGCTACCGGTGCCCTGGCTGGAGCGCGTCTTGCCAACGGTCAGGTCCACGGTGGGGAAAAAGGCGCCACGGGCATTGCGTACCAATGCCCGGGCCTGCCGGTACTGGGCTTCGGCCTGGGCCACGGTCTGGTTGGATGCGTTGAGCGTGTCCACGAGGCCATTGAGTTGCGCATCGCCGTACAGCTCCCACCAGGCGCCCCGGGCCATCGCATCGCTGGGGTTGGCCTGGCGCCAGCCCTGGGCCTCCTTGTACTGCACCGGGGCGGCCGCCGCGGGACGCTGGTAATCCGGGCCGATGGCGCAGGCGCTGAGCATCGCCACGCACAGCGCCAGGCTCAGCACCCGCGAGCCACGGGCGGTCGCCAGCACGGCGGCAAGATTGAAAGGCGAACGGTCGGTCATAGCGGAGTTTCCAGGGCAGCATCAGTGCGCACGCCACGCCAGCGGTTGAAGCGATGGCGCAGCTTGTCGAGATAAAGGTAAACCACTGGCGTGGTGTAGAGGGTCAGGACCTGGCTGAACACCAGGCCCCCGATGATGGTCAGGCCCAGCGGCTGGCGCATTTCCGAGCCTTCGGCGGCGCCGAGCAGCAACGGCAAGGCGCCAAGGATCGCCGCCAGCGTGGTCATCAGGATCGGTCGCAACCGCAGCAGGCAAGCGCTGCGGATCGACTCCAGCGGCGTCTGCCCGGCACGTTCCAGTTGCAAGGCCAGATCGATCATCAGGATGGCATTTTTCTTCACCACGCCGATCAGCAGGAACAGCCCCAACAACGAGATCAGGCTGAACTCGCTGCCCAGCGCGTAGATCGACAGCAACGCGCCGACCCCGGCCGACGGCAACGTGGACAGGATGGTCAGCGGATGAATGTAGCTTTCATACAGCACCCCCAGCACCAGGTACACCGCAAGCAACGCGCCCAAAATCATGAACGGCTGGCTCTTCTGGGTGGCGGCGAACGCGTCGGCGGTGCCAGCCATTTTCACGATGACATCCTCGGGCATCCCGAGCTTGGCGATCGTCCGCTCGATGGCCGCGGTGCCCTGCTCCACCGTCACGCCTTCGGCCATGTCGAAGGAGATGCCCTCGGAGGCGAACTGGCCTTCATGGCTGACCCGGTCGTCCTCCAGGCTGTTCTCGTAATGGGCAATGGCCGACAACGGCACCCGCGCGCCATCGGCAGTGATCACCTGGACCTGTTCGAGGGTGCTCGGGTCCTGGGCATACTTGGGATTGACCTCCATCACCACCTGGTACTGGTTGAGGCTGTCGTAGATGGTGGAAATCTGTCGTTGGCTGTAGGCGTTGTTGAGCACCGCCGTGACCATGTCCATGTCGATGCCCAGGCGCTTGGCCTGGTCGCGGTCCACCACCAGTGTCACCTGCTGCGCCCCGCCACCGTCGCGGGCGTCGATGGCGGTCAGCTCCGGCAAGGCCCGGAAGGCCGCCACGACCTTGGGGTACCAGGTGCGCAGCGACGCCAGGTCGGCGCTTTGCAGGATGTAGGAATATTGGGAGGTGGTCTGCTCGCGACCGCCACCGAACTGCAGGTCCTGGTCGGCCATCAACATCAATTGCGCACCGGGAACCTTGGGCATGTCCTTACGCAGGCGCTCGATGACCTTTTGCGCGGAAATATTACGTTCCTTGATCGGCTTGAGACGCACCAGCATGAACGCGTTGTTGGTGCCGTTGTTGCCGCCAATGAAGCCGGCAACGCTTTGCACGGCCTCGTCCTTGAGCACGGCGCGGCGGAAGATTTCCATCTTCGGCTGCATCACGCCGAACGACAGCCCATCGTCGCCACGGACAAAACCGATCAGTTGGCCGGTGTCCTGCTGGGGCATGAAGGTCTTCGGCACCACCACATACAACGCGACGTTCACGCCGATGGTCACCAGCAGGCTCAGCAAGGTCAGGCGTCGATGGCGCAGCACCCAGTCCAGGCTGGTGGCGTAACCACGGACCATCCGTTCGTTGATCCCCTGGCTCCAACGCTGCAAGCGGTTTTCCTGCCCGGGCACATGGGGCTTGAGCCAGCGGGCGCAAAGCATCGGCGTGAGGGTCAGCGAGACCACCAGCGACACCACGATGGACGCCGCCAGGGTGATGGAAAATTCACGGAACAGGCTCTCGACGATGCCGCCCATGAACAGGATCGACAGGAACACCGCCACCAGCGAGACGTTCATCGAAAGCAGGGTAAAGCCCACCTCCTCGGCCCCCCGGTACGCCGCCTGCATCGGTGGCACGCCTTCGTCGATGTGCCGGGAAATGTTCTCCAGCACCACGATGGCGTCGTCCACCACCAACCCGGTCGCCAGGATCAACGCCATCAGCGACAGGTTGTTCAGGGAAAAACCGTACAGGTACATCACCGCAAACGTGCCCACCAGGGACACCGGCACCGCCAGGGTCGGGATCAGCGAAGCGCGGAAGTTGCCGAGAAACAGGAACACCACCAGCACCACCAGGGCCACGGCGATCAGCAAGGTCATTTCCGCTTCATGCAGGGTGGCCTTGATCACGGGCGAGCGGTCCATCGCCAGGTTCAGCTTGACGCTGGCCGGCAGCACCGCCTGTAACGCCGGCAGTTGCGCCTTGATCTCGTTGACCGTCTCGATGATGTTGGCGCCTGCCTGGCGGTTGATCACCAGCAATACGGCGGCATCGTCGTTGAAGAAACCGCTGTTGTAACGGTCCTCGACGCTGTCGGTGACTTTCGCCACGTCCTTGAGCCGCAGCACCGAGCCATCCTGGTAACGGATGATTAGCGTTTCGTAGTCCTTGGCCTTTTCCAACTGGTCGTTGGCCTGGACTTGCCACATGCGCCGGTCGTCCTCCACCGAGCCCTTGGGCCGGCGCACGTTGCTGTCGGCAATGGCGGTGCGTACATCGTCCAGGGCGACGCCGTACTGATTGAGCAACTGCGGCTCCAGTTCGATGCGCACCGCCGGCAACGAGCTGCCGCCAATCTGCACCTCACCCACGCCCGACACCTGGGACAGGCTCTGGGACAGGATGGTCGACGCCAAGTCGTAGAGCTGGCCTTTTTCCAACACATCCGAGGTCAGCGACAGCACCATGATCGGCGCCTGGGACGGGTTGACCTTCTTGTAGGTGGGCATGCTGCGCATGCCGCTGGGCAACAGGTTGCGCGAGGCATTGATGGCCGCCTGCACCTCCCGGGCCGCGCCGTTGATGTCGCGGTCCAGGTCGAATTGCAGGATGACCCGCGTGGAGCCCTGGCTGGAACGGCTGCTCATGGTGTTGACCCCGGCGATGGCGCCGAAGGAACGCTCCAGCGGCGTGGCCACCGTCGAAGCCATCACCTCGGGGCTGGCGCCTGGCAGGTTGGCCTGGACCACGATCACCGGGAAATCCATTTGCGGCAGGGGCGAGACCGGCAGCAGGCCGAAGCACACGCCACCGAGCAGCATGATCGCGAAGCTCAGGAGCATGGTCGCTACGGGGCGGCGGATGAAGGGGCCGGAGAGGTTCATCGGCCACAGCCCCTTGCTTCAATGGACAGGCTTTTGTGGCGAGGGAGCTTGCTCCCGCTTGAGTGCGCAGCGCTCACAAAAGGGGCCGCTACGCGCCCCAGCGGGAGCAAGCTCCCTCGCCACAAAAGCCCGCTACATTCCAGGGAAGCGGTCATACCCGCACCTCATCCGCCTCAGGCCTGGCAAACCGACGCCCCAGTCGATCGAAATACAGGTAGATCACCGGCGTCGTGAACAGCGTCAATACCTGGCTCACCAACAACCCACCCACCATCACCAAGCCCAGGGGCTGGCGCAGTTCGGCGCCGGAGCCGGTGGCGAGCATCAGCGGTACGGCACCGAACAACGCCGCCAGGGTGGTCATCAGGATCGGGCGGAAGCGCAGCAACGCCGCCTGGTAGATCGCCGTCTGCGGGTCCATGCCCTGGTTGCGTTCGGCGTCGAGGGCGAAGTCGATCATCATGATCGCGTTTTTCTTGACGATGCCGATCAGCAGGATGATGCCGATGATCGCGATCATGCCCAGGTCATTGCCGCTGAGGATCAACGCCAGCAAGGCGCCGATAGCCGCCGAGGGCAAGGTGGAAAGGATGGTGATCGGGTGGATGTAGCTTTCGTACAACACGCCCAGGACGATGTACATGGTCACCACCGCCGCCAGGATCAGCAGCAAGGTACTCGACAACGACGCCTGGAATGCCTGGGCCGCGCCCTGGAATTCGGTCTGCACCCCCACCGGCATGCCGATGTCCTGCTGGACCTTTTCGATCACCTCCACCGCATGCCCCAGGGCCACCCCCGGTGCGAGGTTGAACGACATCATCACCGCGGGAAACTGACCAATGTGGGCAATCGCCAACTGAGCCTGACGCTCTTCGACCCGGGCCAGGCTCGACAGCCGCACCTGCCCGCCATCGGTGGTCTTGACGTGAATCTGGTCCAGCGCCTGCGGACCGATCCGTTCCCCGGCCTGGGCTTGCAGCACCACGCGGTACTGGCTGGCCTGGGTGTAGATAGTGGAAATCTGCCGCTGGCCGAAGGCGTCATACAGCGCATCGGTGATGTTCGACACCGAGACGCCCAGGCGTGACGCCGCGTCGCGGTCGATCACCAGGTAGACCTGCAGGCCCTTGTCCTGCAAATCGCTGGCGACGTCGGTGAGTTCCGGCTGGCGGCCCAGGGCCTCGACCAGGCGCCCGCTCCAGAGACTGAGCAACTCGGCGTCCGGCGAAGACAGGCTGAACTGGTACTGGGTACGGCTGACCCGGTCTTCGATGGTCAGGTCCTGCACCGGTTGCATGAACAGGCGAATGCCCACCAGCCGGTCCAGTTGTGGCTGCAAACGGGCAATGATTTCGGTGGCGCTGTCATCCCGCTCGCTATGGGGCTTGAGGTTGATCAGCAGGCGCCCGCTGTTGAGCGTGGCGTTGTCGCCGTCCACGCCGATGTAGGACGACAGGCTCTGCACCGCCGGATCGGCGAGGATCACCTTGGCCAGTAGCTGCTGGCGCTCGCTCATGGCGGCAAAGGAGATCGATTGCGGCGCTTCGGAAATGCCCTGGATGACCCCGGTGTCCTGCACCGGGAAAAAGCCCTTGGGCACGGCCAGGTACAGCACCACCGTCAGCACCAGGCTACCCACGGCCACCAGCAGGGTCAGCGGCTGGTGCTTGAGCACCCATTGCAACTTGCGCCCGTAGGCGGCGATCAGCCAGTCGATCCAGGCGCCGCTGGCGCGATAGAAACGGCCCTGCTCTTCTGCCTTGGGCTCGCGCTTGAGCAAGCGAGCACACATCATCGGCGTCAGGGTCAGGGACACCACCAGGGAAATCAGGATCGCCACGGCCAGGGTGATGGCGAATTCGCGGAACAAGCGCCCGACCACGTCGGCCATGAACAACAGCGGGATCAGCACGGCAATCAGCGACAGCGTCAGGGAAATCAGCGTGAAGCCAATCTGCTTCGCGCCCTTGAGCGCAGCCTGCATCGGGCTGTCGCCCTCTTCGATGAAACGGGCGATGTTCTCCAGCATGACGATGGCATCGTCCACCACGAAACCGGTGGCGATGGTCAGGGCCATCAAGGTCAGGTTGTTGATGGAGAAACCGGCCAGGTACATCACGCCGAACGTGCCGATCAACGACAACGGCACGGCCACCGACGGAATGATCGTGGCACTGACGCGACGCAGGAACAGGAACGTCACCATCACCACCAGAGCGATGGCGATCAGCAATTCATGCTGCACATCGGTGACCGAGGCACGGATGGTCTGGGTACGGTCGGTCAGCACAGTGACGTCCAGGCCGGCCGGCAGGTTGTCGGTAATGCTCGGCAGCAGGGCCTTGATCCGGTCCACCACCTCGATGACATTCGCGCCGGGCTGGCGCTGGATGTTCAGCAGCACGGCCTGGTTTTCGTTGGCCCAGGCGGCAAGGCGTTCGTTTTCGGCGCCGTCGACGATCTGCGCCACGTCCTTGAGCCGCAACGGCGCGCCGTTGGCGTAGGCCAGGATCAGTTCGGCGTAGTCCTTGGGCGACGTCAACTGGTCGTTGGCGTCGAGCATCGAGACCCGCGTCGGGCCGTCGAAATTGCCCTTGGGCTGGTTGACGTTGGACGCACCGATCAGCGTGCGCACATCCGCCAGGTTGAGGCCGTTGGCCGCCAGGGCCTCGGGGTTGACCTTGATGCGCACCGCCTGGCGCTGGCCGCCAGCGATGGTGACCATGCCGACGCCACTGATCTGGGCGATTTTCTGCGCCATGCGGGTGTCCACCAAGTCATTGAGCTTGGGCAGCAGCATGGTCTTGGACGTGATCGCCAGCGTCAGCACCGGGGTGTCGGCCGGGTTGACCTTGTTATACACCGGCGGCGCCGGCAGGTCCGTGGGCAGCAGGTTGGTGGCCGCGTTGATGGCGGCCTGCACCTGCTGCTCGGCGACGTCCATGTTGATGTCGAGGTTGAAGCGCAGGGTGATCACCGAGGCGCCGCCGGAACTGGTGGAGGCCATCTGCGTCAGGCCTGGCATCTGCCCGAACTGCCGCTCCAGGGGCGCGGTGACCGCGCTGGTCATCACGTCGGGGCTGGCGCCCGGGTACAGGGTCATCACGCGGATGGTCGGGTAATCGACCTGGGGCAACGCCGACACCGGCAGCAGCCGATAGGCGATCAGGCCGGCCAGGATGATCGCCAGCATGCTCAGGGTGGTGGCGACCGGGCGAAGGATGAACAGCCGCGAGATATTCATGCGCCGCCCTTGTTCGCCTTGTCGGCCGCGGCCGGCTCAATCGGTGCTGCCGCGGACTTGCCCTGCAGGTGCTCGGTGGGCGTGGTGGGCACGTCCTGGCTGTCGTTGACCACTTCCACTTCGCTGCCCTCCTTCAAGCGATCGGTGCCTTCGAGCACCACCCGGTCGCCGGCGGCCAGGCCTTCGGTGACCACGGTGTTGGTGCCGTCGCTGGCGCCGATCTTCAACTGCTTGATGGTGACCTTGTTGTCACCTTCCAGGGCATAGACGAAGGTGCCGTTGGTGCCGAACTGGATGGCGGCCGTCGGCGCCAGGGTCACGCCTTTGAGGGTGTCGGCCAGCAGGTGGACATTGACAAACTGGTTGGGGAACAGCGACTGGTCGCGGTTCTCGTAGCGGGCCTTGAATTTCAGGGTGCCGGTGGTGACGTCGATCTGGTTGTCCAGGCTCTGCAACACGCCACTGGCCTGGCGCTTCACGTCGCCGCGATCCCACGCTTCGACGGGGAGTTTCGCCCCGCTGCGGTAACGGGCGAGCACCGTGTCGAGGTTGTTTTCCGGCAAGGTGAAGACGACGCTGATGGGTTGGGTCTGGGTGATGACCGCCAGGGCGGTGGTGTCGTTGGCCGACACCAGGTTGCCGACGTCCAGTTGACGCAAGCCGACGCGGCCAGTAATCGGTGCGCGGATCTTGGTGAATTCGAGGTTGAGCTTGGCGTCGTTGACGGCCGCCTGATTGGTCTTGACCGTGCCTTGGTACTGGCCCACCAGCGCCGCGGCGGTGTCGAGGGTCTGCTTGGCAATGCTGTCTTCGGCGTACAGGCCGCGATAACGCTCAAGGTCTACCTGGGCATTTTTCAGCTGGGCCTGGTTCTGCAACAGCGTGCCTTCGGCCTGGAGCAAGGCGTTCTGGTACGGGCGTGGATCGATCTCGGCCAGCAAGTCCCCGGCCTTGACCATTTGCCCCTCTTCGAAGGCGATCTTGACCAGTTCGCCACCCACGCGACTGCGCACGTTGATGGTATTGAGGGCCGTGACCGTACCCAGCGCCTTGAAATACAGCGGGAAGTCCCCGGTCGCCACCGGCGCTACCCGCACTGGAATCGGGCCCGTCGCCCCACCGAACCCCGGGCGCATGCTGCCGGAGCGTCCCACATGCCCCGCGGCTGCTTTCTCCCCTGCCCCATTTTTTTCGGCCGAGCCACTGGGCCAGAACTTCCAGGCCAGCGCTGCGATGACCAGCAGGACGAACAAGCCAAACAGCCAGCGACGGGAATTGCGGGAAACAGAGGATTGCATGGAGTGATCAACCATTGGGCGCGTGGGCTTCTTTTACGGGAGGCTGAACGATAAGCACTGGCGGCTATTTAGCAAAGCGCCTTTACCGGCAATTTACCTTGGGCTTACCTTTCGGATAGTCGGCTAACGCCTTGAAGCACAAAAGAAAACGGCCTGGGCAAGGCCAGGCCGTTAACAATTGTAATAAATACTTTATTTCAATCCACTTATTTCAGGACAGCCAGGGCCGCGTCGTAGTTCGGCTCTTCCGCGATTTCCTTGACCAGCTCGCTGTGCAGCACGGTGTCGTTTTCGTCCAACACCACCACGGCACGGGCGGTCAGGCCTTTCAGTGGGCCGTCGGCAATCGCCACGCCGTAGTCCTGGATGAATTCGGCACCGCGCAGGGTCGACAGGTTCTGGACGTTTTCCAGGCCTTCAGCGCCGCAGAAACGCGCCTGGGCAAATGGCAGGTCGGCGGAGATGCACAGCACCACGGTGTTGTTCAGCTCGTTGGCCTGGGCGTTGAACTTGCGCACGGAGGTGGCGCAGGTCGGCGTGTCGACGCTTGGGAAAATGTTCAGCACTTTGCGCTTGCCGGCGAAGTCCTTCAGGGAAACGTCCGACAGATTGCCGGCAACCAGGGAAAAGGCTGGCGCCTTGGAACCGGCTTGTGGCAACTGGCCGTTGACTTGGACCGGGTTGCCTTTGAGAGTGACTTGAGCCATGAACGGATTCCTTCTGACAGGTTTGAAAATGGTGAGGCCGGAGTTAACCACGAAATGCTTCTGCCCGGACATAAAAAGACGTGGTGCCGACACCTGCGTAGGAGCTGGCGAAGCCTTCGATCTTTTGATCTTTTGATCTTTTGATCTTTCGCTTGAGATTCAAGTGTCTGGGGAAAGATCGCAGCCTCGTTGCACTCGACAGCTCCTACGCTTCTACGCTTCTACGCTTCTACGCTCCTACGTGCCCCTACATGTTATTTGGCTTTGAGTTTCAGGAATGACTGATGCAGATCCGACGCCCAGCCATCGATGACGCCTTTGACGTCATCGGGCTTCATGACCTGGGACTCGTTGGACAGCGGCTTGCCGGTGCCTTTGCGCACGACTTGGGCGACCACCGCGTGAGTGCCACCGTCGAGGAAAACCGCTTCGGTGCCCAAGGTGGTTTCCTGGTCGCGAATACCACTGGCGGTGCTGACAGCCGCCGCCACCAGCGCAATCGGGATCACCTCATAAGGTTTCAAGCCTTCGGTCTTGCTGCTGACAGCCGTGATCGCCGCGCGCACCACGAGAACACCCGGCCCCGGAGCGGTCGCCAGGGGCAAGGATTTTTCCGCTTCCCGCTTGAGGGCCTGATCGTAGTATGCGGTGATACCCGACAGCGTGACCTGGGGGATTTTCACGGTCGGCTGCGGCTTGGGGTAAAGCTGCGTCGGCTCGATGTAGAGATGGGTATACTTGCCCGGATCAATCTTCGGATCGATCCAACGCATGACCACGGCCCCCGACGGTGACTTCTCTTCCTTGAGCCGGCTGTAATCGCCTAGGAATCCGGAATACTCATCCGGCTGGGTCACTTTGCTCGAGCAACCCGCCACGGCGAGCGAGGCGATGCAAACACAGCCGATCATGGACGAAAACTTCATGTTGTCACTCCTGTAAGCCACACGAGGCGGGGCCGGAACTACAGGTATAGCCAATGGGCGGTTTTTTGCCTGTCCCGCAAGGAAGAAGGCTATGGCGATAACGTTCCTCGCCTATGCCCTCAGCCCCGATCACGTGGTATCAAGCTCTGTAATTGTTGTGCGAGAAAGTCTGCGTCGAAAGCGAACGTGTCAGCGTCCTTCAGTCCATTGGTCCGCCGCCATTGCCATTGCACCGATGGCGGCTGGCAAACCAGGGAGATACTCCCGTGACGGGTCGAGGCCAGGCCGATGATCGACAAGGAAACCAAGCCGCCCACACCCATCACTTCAGGCACGAACTCCACCGGCTTACCGGTAATGGTCAAGATCAGTTTTTCAGTCTTGAAACCAGACGTCTCTATCGGAACGCTCGGCCCGTGAGCCACATACGTCTCACGGTTCAGCGTCAAAAGGCCGGGCGCCACGACGGGCGCCAACCATTGTTCGATTTGTCCGTACAACACCTTGATCTGTTCTGACCAAACCAGTGATTGAGCCTGGTGCTGTTGCTTCTTGTGCGCTTCGCTGTCTGCGTAGTGACGAAGCATCTCGCCCAATTGCCGTATATCGTCCATGGGCCGTTCCTCGATTAGGGAGTGCTGCGAGGCTGGATGATGACAGGTCCAGAACGTCGGCGTACGTAAAAGCCACTTTGCCTGCGTGGTCGATCCTTCAGCGCAGCCGCGCCATGGCCAGTGTGTCCACCCAGCGACCGTCACGCACGGCATAGTCGCGCAACAGGCCTTCGGTTTCGAAGCCGAACTTGCGATACAGCCCGATGGCCGCTTCGTTATCGGCGTACACCGTCAGCTCGACTCGCCGCAGGTTCATCCAGTTGTCCGCGACATCCAGCGCGGCAGCCAGCAACATCGAACCCACGCCCTTGCCCTGCCAGGCGACGGCCACGCCCATGCCGAGGCTGCCGCAGTGAGCCCGACGCACCCGTGTGAACTGCTCCAGCCCCAGGTTGCCGATGACTTCCCCCTCGTGCAGGGCCACCAGTTTCAACAGGCGCTCGTCATCCATCGCCAGGCGCTTGCGCCAGACTTCGGCGGACTGGAAAGGCATCTGCAGTACCTGGCGCGTCACCGCCGGGTCGTTGTAGAGCGCGGTGACGCCGGGGATATGAACTTCAGTGAAGCGTTCGAGGGTGATCGAAGAATCGGACATGGGGCTCCTTCCTGGAGGCGCGACAAGGCCAAGCACTATAAGCCGCGTCAGTCTGCCGAGGGAACCTGTGGGCCAATTGTTGTGATGCCAGATGTGCCGGCCTCATCGCGAGCAAGCTCGCTCCCACCCTGGACCTTCAGTGAGGATAAATCTTGTGTCCGGTACGCGACTCATTGTGGGAGCGAGCTTGCTCGCGATGAGGCCCTTTCAGCCAGCATTGATTTTGAATGAACAACCGCTATCGCGAGCAGGCTCGCTCCCACAAGGTTACTGTGATGCCAGTCAGGCCTGGAACCAATCCCGGCGCTCATCCAGTGCGTGTTGGATCAGCTCACGCAGCATCTGCACCTCTGGCGAGCCTTCGGCCTGGGCATTGACGGCCATCCACAAATGCCGCTGCATGGGCAGGCCGAACACGTCAGGCAGCGCCACCAGGCCTCGGTCGAAGCGGCTCATGTACTGTGGCAAAAGGCCGATGCAGGCGCTGCAGCGAATCATTTCCAGCATCAGTTCGTAGGATTGCACCTGTACCACACCGGCCCGGCGCTGTTCTATCAGGGCGTTCCACGGTGCGAAATCGTCCACGTGCCGATCCGCCTGCCATTGCACCAGCATGTAGTCATTCAGGTCGTCCAGGCAGTCCGGGCGCGTGGCCGGTCGTGAGTAACGCTTGGCGATGTGCGGTAGATAATCCAACCGCGCCAGTCGATCCGTGGGCAATGTGGCGAAGCTCGGCCCCGGCGCCGACGCGTGGGCATCACTCAACCACAGCACCAGGTCGGCGCTGACGGCTTGCAGCGCCAGTTCACTGTCCAGGGTGATGATCTGCAATCGCACGCTGGCGTTGCGCCGCAACAACGAAATCAGGTCACGCCCAAGGATGTCATGCAGAATCGACTCGGCCACGGCCAGGCGAATCAAGGGCTGATCGTTCAGCGGCGGCGAGTTTTCATGGGCCAGGCCGATCAATCGCGCCTGCAACTGCCGGCCTTCGCGACTGAGGGTCAAGGCGCTGCCCTGGAAGCTGAACAATGATCGTTGCAGCCGCCCCTCCAACTGCGCCAATTGCTTGCGCAGCCAGGTCGCCTTGACGTTAAGGCTGCGGGCCGCTTGCATGAAGCAGCCGCAACGGGCACTGACCAGGAAACACTGCGCCACCTGCGGCTCGATATCGCCGGCAATGGCCAGCCAAGGGTCGGGGGCACGCAACGGTGTGCGGTATGGGCTGACAGCCTGGCGTCCTGCGGGCTCGATGAAGGTCATGGGTGACTCCCTGTCGGTGATACGAATACATGAGGCTGCGCGGGGTCTTCGGCCAGGCAAGCTCCCTCGCCACGGGTGGGTATGGACTCCACTAGAGCCCCTCCTCCAACACCTTGCTCAACTGCGCGCCATCGATGCTCAACGTCGCCGTGTCGAGCATGCCGTCCAAGTACGCCTTGGCGATCTGCTCCTGGCGTTCGGCGCGCAGGGCCTGGGTCAGGCGTTCGCGGACTTCGTCCAGGGTCACTTCCCGGGCCGGTTGCTGTTCGGTGAGTTTGATGACATGGAAGCCCGCCGGGCTCTGCACCGGGTCCGACACCGCGCCGACTTTCAAGCGCGCCACTGCCTCACGCACAGGGGGAACCAGTTGCTGCAACGGCTGATAACCACTGTCCCCGCCCCGTTCGGCACTGGTGCGGTCCTGGGAAAAACGACTGGCCAGGGCGCCGAATTCGGCCGGCGACGCCTGGGCCTTCTTGCTCAGTTCCAGCGCTTGTCGGCGCACCGCCTCCACGGTCTGCGGCTCGGTGGCTGCCAGGAAAATCTGGCTGACGCGGTACAGCGCCGGCGCCGTCCAGTTGGTTTTCCCTGCGTCGTAGGCCTGCTTCAACTCGTCTTCACTGGGGTAGCCGGCCGGCACCTGGCTAACCGACTGCAAGTAGTCCCGAAACACGATCTGCTCAGCCGCCGCTCGGGTCTGGCGCTCCACCTCGGGGCGCTGGCGCCAGCCCTGGGCATCGGCCTGTTCCAACACGGCTTTTTCCGCCAGGCGCGCACGGATCCAGCCTTCCAGCGCAGCCCGATTGCCACGCATTTGCTGGCGAACCTCGGGAGCCAGCGCAGCCAGCAAAGCCTTGAGTTCGTCGGGGCTGACCTGCTGGTTGCCCAAGCGGGCCAGACTCGGCGTGTCGGCCGAAACAACACTGGCGGTCTGCACCGCGGCGACCGGATCGCTTCCCGGCCTCAGGCCCAGCACCAGCGCCACGGCGATCAGGCCCAGCGCCGCGGCGCTGATGACGAAGGTCGGCTTTTTCACGATGCAACGGCCTCCTCCAACGGCGCCTGGACGGGCTCGGCCGGGGTTTGCACCCCCGCCGCGTTCTGGCTGTATTCCCGCAGGAAGACAATGAACTCCTGCAACAGGCGGTCCCACAGTTCCAAGTGGCTGCGCAGATGATCGGCGTTCACGCCCGCCGCGACGACCACGTCCATTTCCATCACCAGGAATTCGCCCTGCAGCGACAACCGGGCAAAGCGCCGCGACGCGTTCCACCGTTCAGCCAGCCCGGCCGGCAATTCGCCCTGCACCCGCAAGGCACAGCTGAAGGTGAAGTCCAGGTATTCGCCCGGCGTCGCTGCCGGATTGCCGAATCGCACGGCAAAGCCGATGCCCTGGCTGGCGCTGAGCAACTGCACAATACCGTTCTGCTCGGTTTCGTTGACCCGGTAACCGGCGGCCTGCAACAACTCGGTAAGGGATTTTGCGCCGACGTATTCAATCATTGCGGTCATGTTCGGTTCTTCCTTGTGCTGTTCAGTGAGTGATCGAGGCCTGGGGCGCATCGAAACGGTTCTTGTAGAGATCATCGCCAAACCCTTGGGCCAGCTCTTCGAAACGCACCCGGGCCTTGGCGGCGAACGGCTGGCGGATCTTCACGATGTCGGTCACATCGATGGTTTCGTAGGCATGCAGCAGCGTCTTGGCGACTTCGTACATCTGCTGATTCTTGACCGAACATTGCTGCACTTGTGTGTCACGCTCGGTCAATTGCCCTTCCAGACGGGCGCGCTCGGCCTCTTTGCCACGGGCCAGGACCAGCAGTTCTTCATAGGCCTTCTTGAACTTGCCAACTTGCTCGTTGCTGGCCACCACCTGGGCCTGGGCCTGGCTCTGCAGGCTTTGCTGGTGCCCGGCCAGTTGTTCGGTGAGGGCCTGGGCCTTGCTCAGTTGCGCGGTCAATTGCTTGATCTGCGCCTGGGCGTCCTTGGCCTGATTCTCAGCAGCCTGGCGGGCAGCGCTGGCCTGGGCCTGCTCGCTCTGCAGGGCTTGCAACTGCGCGGTAGTGCTGCGCAATTGTGCCCGCAGGCGCTCTTCCAGGCCTTCGCCATGAGCCATGCCGCTGAGCACTAGGCCCAGCATCAGCAACGCGGCCGGGCATTGATAATTGGCTCGCCTTTTCATGAGGCCTCCCAGCGCTTAGAAGCGCGTGTTGATTTCAAGCTGCAATACATCGATGTCGTACGGCGCGCCGTACACCGCTTCGGAACTCAACCAGCGGCCGGTGGCAAAGACGTTGCTTGCCAGGCCATAGTTGCCGCCCAGGAAATACCCCTTGGCATTGGTGCCCCCCAGATGGAATGACGAATCGTTGAAGCCGTCCGGCAAGGCGTCCGGCTGGATGTACTTGTAGCCGGCGAACAGGTTCCAGTCGCCCTCGCGCTTGAGTTCCAGGGAGTTGCCAAGGGTGAACTGGAGCATCCAGGCGTTGGCGCCGCTTTCCACCTCGCCGTTTTCGTCCAGGTTGTTGGCGAACTGCCCTTCGGAGCGCTTGCGCATCTCGCCTTCGTCGTAGCCCAGGTTGTGGACGTAGTGGGCCTGGCTGCGCAGCTTGAGGTCTTCAGGCAAATCGGTGTCCCAGGCGACGTTCAGGTCCAGCAGGTTGAACTCCGAGGCCAGGCCGACGTATTGCGGCTGCGGCGTGGCGGACGGGTTGAGCGGATTGGGCGTGATGTCGCGTAGCAGGAACACGGTGTTGCCCTTCTGCATGAACGCCACCCGCGAACCGTCGCTGTCGCAGCCTGGATCACCGGCCCAGGGCTCGCACGGCGAGGAACGCTGGCCTTCGATGTCGTCGAAGCGGTAATAGGCCATGGCCCCCTTGATCCGGTTGCTGTCGTTGATGGCCCAGTTGGCCCCCAGTTGCGCACCGTACAGCCACTTGTTGTCGCTCTCTTCCTTGTCGCTGCCATTGCTGGTGCTGGTGTCGTTGGTGTACTCCACCGGGAACGCCCCGACAGTACCGAACACGCCCCAATCCTGATTGAGCTTGTGGTTGAAATTCGCCGCCACGCCATCGAAGTTCAGGTCACCGGAATACAGCAGGTCGGTGGAGAAAAACGGGTTGGCGAAACGCCCGCCGGTCAGGGTCAATTCGTCCGACGGTTTCCAGTTCAGGTAGCCCTGGTCGAGCCAGATGTCTTTCTTGCCAAAGCCGCCGCCCAGGGTCTGGGTGGTGGACACCGGGTTGTTGTCCGAGCCGGTGCCGATGCGGATGCCCGCCGTCCATTGCGGGGCAATCACGGCCTTCATGCCCAGGCGGGCGCGCAGGCGGAACAGGTTTTCCCGGTCTTCGCGGGTGTTGAGCAACGGCGGCAGGCTGGAGCTGCTGTTGGGATTGACGTCGTAAGGCCCTCTGTCATTGAGTCGGGCAAAGTCGACGATCTCGTTGCTGTTGGTGCCCGAGTAATAGCGCGACTCATCCCGCAGGCGAATGTCGCCATCGAAACTGATGCGCGAGACCCAATCCGGGAAAGTGTTGGGCTGAGCCCAGTTTTCCTGCTTGGCGGTGGCCATGACTTCAGCCTTGACCTGGTCGCGGATCTGCTCGCGGACGATGTTCGGCACGTATTGCACCCGCACATCCCCCGGCGCACCGGCCGGGGTTGCGACAACTGCCGTAGCCGCCTGGCGGGCCTGCACGGCTTCCCGTTCGGCCTGGGCGATCAGGCCATCGGCCTGGTCCTGCTTCAGCACGCCCTGCTGCACCAGCAGGCGGATCAGATTGATCGTGGCGTTTTCCGACGGCGCCGAGGCGGCGGCCGCTTGTCCAGCCAGGCTCAAGACCACCAGGCCGATTGCCCACGACAATCGATTCACATTGGAAATCATCTGCACACAACTCCTGTTGGCAAACTGTCAAATAGTCGGTTAACCCGGCCGCCGTCCCTGCAAGGACAGGCGCACGGGCAAGGTCAGGGAGGCCGGCGGCCGCTCGGTCAAATGGGGTGCGGCACGCAGGGCGGAAATCACTTGCTCGTCCACCTGCGGGTTGCCGCTGGACTTGACCAGCTCGACCCGGGTGATTTCGCCCACGGCACTGAGCCAGACATCGGCCTGCAGCGAGAACGCCAGGCTGCGCAAGTCGGGGTTTTCCCGCAGCAAGCGCTGGAAGGTGAACGCCAGGAACTGGCTGTAGGTGCCATTGCCCAGACGGCCGCCCCCTGCCCCGGCCATGCCGCCGCCCTTGCCGGCGCCGATGTTGAAAGCGTCGTTGCCGGACTGGGCATCGCCGTCCATCTGCATCGGGTTCGCCAGGTCATCGACCGGCGACGGCGGCGCTTCTTCTTCGGGCTTGACCTCTTCAGGTTCCGGGGTCGGTTCGGGCTCGACCACCTTCTCCTCGACTTGGGGCTCCGGTTCCTTGGGTTTTTCCGGCGGCGGCGGGGGCGGCGGGGGCAGCGGGATGATGGTCGGCACCTTCGGTGCTTCGCGGCGCACGCCACTCATGTCGTTGGCCCACTGCCACAGCAACCAGGCCGCCACAGCGCCCAACAGCAGGCCGGCGGCCCACTTGAGCAGACGCAACGGCGCGGTCTTCACCGGGGGCGGATCGATGGGAAGTCTGGCGGTCATGATCAGCCCTGGCTCGGTTTGCCGGTCACGAGACCGACCTGGGACAGTTCCAGGCGCCGCAACAGGTCCAGCACTTCAATGACTTTCTGGTACTGCACCGTCGCGTCGCCGCGCACGATCACCGGGAAGTCCGGGCTCTGGGCCTTTTCGATGCGCAGGCGCTCTTCCAGCTCGGCCAGGGTCACCGGATAGGCATCGAGGAACACCTGGCCGCCATCGTTCACCGAAATCGCCTTGGTCTTGGCTTCGGACAACGACACCGAGGCGCTGGCCTTGGGCAGGTTGATCTGGATACCCGACACTTGGGCCGTGGCCGTGAGGATGAACATCACCAGCACCACCATGAGCACATCCACCAGCGGCGTGATGTTGATGCTGTCGACGGCCGCATCATCGTCGTCATCGTGTGAAGCGTTTACGCTAGCCATGGCGATTTCCTCAGGCCGGTACGGACGATTGGACGTGATGATTACGGCGATGCGCCGCTTCACCGGACTGACCTTCGCCGTGCATCTCCGCCAGGCGCGTGATGAACTCATCGACGAAGACGCGCATGTCGGCGCTGACTTCCTTGTTGCGGGTGATCAGGCGGTTGTAGCCAAACAGCGCCGGGATCGCGACGAACAGGCCCATGGCGGTGGCGAGCAGGGCCGCAGCCATGCCCGGGGCGATGGCGTTGATGTTCACGTCACCGGCCATGGCGGTGCCGAGGAACACCACCATGATCCCCAGCACGGTGCCGAGCAGCCCAATGTACGGACCGCCGGCGATGGCGTTGGACAGGGTCGAGAGCTTCGAACTCAACGCCTGGTTCTCGCGGGTGCGCACGCCGTCCATGGAGCAGCGGATCGCTTCGATGGTGGCCGCCGACACTGACGAGGTGTCAGCGCCCTGCTCGCGGCGGGTGCGGATTTCCTTGACCGCCACCAAGTACAAGCGCCACAACGACGAGTGTTGCAGGCGCTGGGCGAGGTCCTGGTCGTCGGCGAACATCTCCAGCCGCGTACCGATCCGGGCGAATTGCTCGCGGAAGGCTTCGTTGGCGGCGCTGAGGCGGCTGACCATGCGATTCTTGCGGATCATGATGATCCACGACTGGAACATCATCAGCACCAGTACGCCGATGATCACCCACGCATCCAACGGCACGGCGTTGAGCAGGAAACCCAGGCTGCCGAAACCGAAGCCGGACTGTTCCTCATCGACGCCGTAGGCCACCAGTTTCGACTCGGCGCCCTGGGCATTGGCGTCGGCCAACAGCAGCGGTGCCGGGCGGGCGACCTTGGACAGCCGCGCTTCGTCCATGGCGCCGCTGAAAGGCGCGAAGGTGCCGGCGGAAACGTCAGCGCCCAAGGCCATCGGCGAACTCAATGCCGGCATCGCCATGGCGAGGCTCGCGGTTTCGCGCCCATTGACGTACAGCACGACGCGGTCGCCCGAGGCGGTCAACGCCAGGTGCTGCCACTGGCCGGGGTTCAGTGGTTGGGTCGAGACCGCACGCTGGTCGTTGATCGCTACGAACGGCACACCCTGGTTGACACCCACCAATAGACTGGTGGCGGCTTCGCGACGGGCCAGGATGATCTGCTCACCACTGGCCTGGTCCTGGCGCAGCCAGGTGCTGAAGGTGAATGCCGCACCGGCGCTGTGTTGCAACGATGGGCTGGCGGGCAACAGCAGCGGCTGGCCATTGAACTGCAAGGCACGCCCGATCACCCCGTCGATGCTGACGCCGGCCGCGCCCTGGGCGTTGTTGCCGTAGGCCGTGGTATCCCGGGGCGGTACGCCAGTGGCGCCGTCGAAGTGGTACAGCGCGGTGTAGTCCGGGTCGAAGGTCAACTGACCGCTGCTCGTGGCCGGCGCCTTCTGGTTGCCGTAGTACATCCACAGGTCCTGGCGTTGGCCACCCTCCACATTCGGCACGTCGACCCAGATCAGTGCCATGCCCATCAGCGGGTCGAAGCTTTCGATCTGGTGATTGAGCACGGTCTTGTCATCGGCGCTGACGAAACGCAGGTCCGAACCGTCGTCGTTGACGCCGTCGAAGGTGAAGTTGCCGGTGTGCAGGCGCACCAGCAGCGCCGTGCGGCCCAAGGCCTGGGCGATGGCGGCGCCCTGGGGCGTGGTGTCCACGGAAATCTGTTTGCGATAGTGCCAATCGTCCTGCCACCAGGCATTGGCGGTCGCCGGAAGCACCAGCCCCAGGCAGATCAACAGGGATAACAATAAGCGTTGCATGGACATGACTCCTGGGTTCAAAACGTCGCTTGCAGGTTGAAGTGCAGGCGCGATTCCTGTTTCGAGGTGTTCGGCCCGTCGAGCAGCGGATAGCCCCAGTCGAGGCTGCCGGACAGCCATTTGCTCAGGCTCGCGCGGGTGCCGAGGCCGACGCTGGCGAGGCTGTAGTCGGCTTCCTGGTCGGGCAGCTCGTCCCGTAGATACAGCTGCGCGCCTTCGGCGAAGGCATAGAAGCGCCACTCCTGGACATAACTGCCGAGGAACTTGGCCAGGGACGGCGTGCGCAGCTCCTGGGACAGCAGGTAGCCGTCATCGCCGGTGCGCTCGGCGGCCAGGTAGCCGCGCACCGAGGTGGCGCCACCGGCGGAAAATTGTTCGTTGGAAACCAACGGCCCGGAGGCCAGTTGGAAGGCAGCCTTGGAGGCGGTCTGCCAGTCGTTGCCGAAGGTGAAGGTGTAATTGCCGTCGCCCTTGAGCACGGCGAAGCTGGGGCTGGCGCGATAGCGCTTATAGTCGAACTCTTCGTCGGAACTGCCATAGCCCAGCAGGCTGCGGGTACCCGCCACCAGGCTCAGGCCGAGGCCCAACTGGCTGTGTTCGGTGTAGCGGAAGCCGTTGTAGGCGAAGGTGAACGGCGCGTACTTGAGCGGCGCCTTGTCGCTGGCGCCGCCGAGGTTGAGTTCCTCCTCGAAGTCCTTGAAATCCACCCCGACTGAAAAGCTGTTGGCCCATGCCCCCGTGGATGGCAGGCTGTAGATCGCCGACACCCCATAGGAATGGCCTTTGCCCAATACGTTGCTGCCGCCGACGGTGGCCACGTTGCTGTCGGATTGGTAACCGGAGAATTGCACACTCCAGCGTTCGCTCAGCGGCGCGGTGTAGGAACCCGACCAGACCTTGGCGTTTTCGGTGTCCTGGGGCGCGGTGAAGAACGTCAGGGAAACGCTGTGGCCCAGTTGCCAGAGGTTGTTGTAGCCCAGGCTCGCGACGGTGCGCAGTTTTTCGGTGTCGGCGCTGTAGTCGTTGTTCAGGCCCAGGCTGGCTTGCCAGGGGTTCTGGTCTTCGACCTGCAAATCCACGTCCATGGTGCCGGGGCGCTGGCCTTCGCGCACCAGCGGCATGACCTGGCGTCCCGGGGTTTTGTTCAACTGCGCCAGTTCCGTCTGAACCTGGGCAAAATCCGGCACCTCGCCTTCCTTGAGTGCCGGCACGTCCTCGCGGATTTCCACGGGAGAATAGTGCTTGGCTCCCACCACACGGACCCGGCCGACCTTGGTCTCGCTGACTTGCAGGTAGACGATGCCGTCTTCGACTTTCTGCTCCGGCAACTCGACGAAGACCGATTGATAACCACGTGCCTGATAGGCTTTCTGCAGGGCTTCCCGGGCGCCCTCGATGTCGCTCAAGGCCTTTTGCGGACCGAGGAACGGGTACACCGCTTCCTCGATGGCCCGGGCATCGAGCACCGTGTTGCCGCGCACGAAATACTCGTTCACGTCCACCAGGCGCGCCGGCGCCGCTTCGGCCTCCTGCCCTCCTTCGGCGGCGATTGCCGACGGTCCCCCGACCGCCAACAGCAGCCAGCCCCACAGCGCTGGCCGCGATTTGAAGAAATGCTCCACACCACCCCCTGAATTCAAAGTACGGCTCAATTGCTTGCGGTCGATGTCGTGGCGTGCCGGGCCAGCCAGGTGTGCAGCAGCGCGAAGTTCAAGGAGAACTCCGGCATTTGCAGCAAGGCGCCACAGAACACTTCACCGATGATTTTCTGAATGAGCCGCACCGCCTGCGCATCGCCCAGCAGCGTGGCGAGGTCCTTGCTCAGGACGTTGAAGCTCCAGACCTTCTGGTTCAGGTCCAGGCCGACGAACCAGCGAAACAGCAGGTTGTAATTGAGTTGTTCGTAGAGTTGCTGCTCGCTGGGCACCGAATAGAGCAGTTGCAGCAGGAGGATGTGCATGGCGGTTTGCGGTGCGATCAGCATCTGGGCGCGGGCATTGAGGCCCTGCAGCACATCGCGATGGTCGTCCAGCAGGTCGTCGATCTGCGGACGCAGCAAGACCAGTGAATGGCCTTGCGGAATGTAGCTGGACACTTCCTTGAGCGCGCCCTGCCAGTCATCCTGGGAAACGATCCAGACCCAAGGTGCGCCGTAGCGATACACCGAGACCGGCTGCTTGCGCGCCGCCTCGACGATCTTCGACAGCCGCTGGTCAAGCTCCTGCATGCCCACTTTCGAATAACGTTCCATAGTCCCCATCGCCTCACTCCCGGCTTCGCGCCCCGGCTCCAAACGACCTGAAAGGTCCTCTCGAACACGTCACACAGGCATGACGGGAATGGCGATGTGCTACCGAACTTTTGTCATGAAAGCTTCATTTGAGAGGGTTTGGAGTGAGTGAGCTTTTTGTGGGAGCGAGCTTGCTCGCGATGGCGGTGGGTCAGTTGGCGGTGATGTCGGCTGGGCAACCGTCATCGCGAGCAAGCTCGGCTCCCACAGGGGACTCGGGTGTTTCCAGACCTGGTGCCGGGCACTCAACCCCGTGGCGAGGGAGCTTGCTCCCGCTGGGGCGCGAAGCGGCCCCAATAAGCTGCATGCGATCTGCCTGACGCCACGCGGTGCTTGTTTTTGGGGCTGCTGCGCAGCCCAGCGGGAGCAAGCTCCCTCGCCACAAAGGCAGTTTGGTTGAGGCTACAAAACCCTATGGCCCTCCCACTGGGTCCTCGAGTGGCCACAAGGTTTGTGTCCACCGTCAATTTCCGTGTGGGAGCGAGCTTGCTCGCGATAGGTCTTGTGCCTTATTGGTGCTGCACCTGCACCATCGAGCTCACCTGCACCCGCGCCTGCATCTGTTCCGCCCCGCCACCGCGGCGCATGCCGCGGACCGGGCAGGCGTCGAGGTAGTCCAGGCCGACCGCCAGTTTCAGGTGGCGGTCTGGAAGGGTCAGGCGGTTGGTCACGTCGAAGCTGTACCAGCCGTCATCGAGCCAGGCTTCCGCCCAGGCGTGGCTCGCCAGGTGGCTTTCATCTTCGGTGCACAAGTAGCCAGATACATAACGCGCGGGAATACCCAGGCTGCGGGAGCAGGCCAGGAAGGCGTGGGTATGGTCCTGGCAAACCCCCGTTCCACCGGCAAACGCCTCGGCGGCAGTGCTGTTGACCGCCGTCGTGCCGGGGCTGTAGGGCATCCGCGCGGCCAGGCCATTCATCAGATCGGTCAAGGCCGAACGATCCCGTCGTCCTGCGCATTGCTCGACGGCGAAGGCGCTGAGGGTCTCATCCGCCTCGGTGAGACGGCTGGTGCGCAAGAACGGTAGCGGCGACTGGCTGTCCGGCTCCATCGCTATCGACTGATGGATTTCCACCTCGCCATAAGCCGTCAAGACCAAGGCGCCGTGGGGCTCGTCCATGGTCATGACGTGAAGGATGTTGCCGTAAGGATCAAGCTGGCTGCGCACCAGTCGCGGCAGTTCCAGGTGCCACTCCAGGATGCGCTGGCGCTGGGTGTCCCGAGGCGTCAGGCGCAGGAACTGGATGCTGGTGCAGACTTCATCGGCGTAGCTGTAGGTGGTGTCGTGGCGTATGGACAGTTTCATACGACCTCCAGGTAAGACTCATGGACCGTCTGGCCCAAGTGGCGAATCTGCCCGATCAGGTCCGTCAGCCATTGATGCAGGCCCGAGGCCAGGATCTCGTCGATTCCGGAATAACGCAGTCGCGCATTCAATTCGGCGGCCAGGCGTTGCGCCGGCCGGCCGTTGTTGCCCGGCAAACTGGCGAGGATATGGTCCAGTTCCTCGATACAGGCATGCAGCGAACGCGGGACGTCGGCCCGCAACAGCAGCATCTCGGACACCTGCTCGGCATTGGGCGCGTTGCGATAGATCTCGTTGAACGCCTCGAACGAAGACAACGCCCTCAGCAAGGCACTCCACTGGTAATAACCACGGGCCGAGTTGTCACTGACCTCCTCCGACTCCTCGCCGAACATCTCGTAGCGAGCATCCAGCAGGCGCAGGGTGTTGTCGGCCCGTTCGATAAACGTCCCCAGGCGAATGAAGCAGTAGGCATCGTTGCGCATGATGGTGCCCGACGTTGCGCCCCGGAACAGGTGAGAACGCTCCTTGACCCACTCGCAGAAATGGCTGATGCCATAGCGCCCCAGGCCGTTGCTGGCGATGTTGCGCATTTCCAACCAGGTGGCGTTGATGTTCTCCCACATATCGGCCGTGATGCGCCCGCGTACCGCATGGGCATTGGTCCGCGCGGCGCGCAGGCAGCTGTAGATACTGCCGGGGTTGGTTTCATCCAGGGCAAAGAAATGCAGCATGCGCTCGGTGTTGAGCGCGTCATAACGGGCGTTGTAGTCATCCAGCGTACCGGCCGCCAGCAGCGACATCGCCAACTCGGCATGGCCATCGCTGCGGCCGGCCTGGGGCATCAGCGACAGCGAATAGCTGACTTCGAGCATGCGCGCCAGGTTCTCGGCGCGCTCCAGGTAGCGGGACATCCAATAGAGGTCCGAAGCAGTTCTTGAAAGCATGTCTTAGTCCTCCACTACCCAAGTGTCTTTGGTGCCGCCGCCCTGGGACGAGTTCACCACCAGCGAGCCCTCGCGCAGCGCCACACGGGTCAGCCCGCCGGGCACCAGGCGCGTTTCCTTGCCCGACAGCACGAACGGACGCAAGTCGATGTGGCGCGGCGCAATGCCGCTCTCGACAAAGGTCGGACACGTGGACAGGCTCAGGGTCGGCTGGGCGATGTAGGCTTCGGGACGGGCCTTGAGACGCGCGCGGAAATCCTCGATTTCCGCGGCAGTGGCGGCCGGCCCGACCAGCATGCCGTAGCCACCGGAGCCCTGGGTTTCCTTGACCACCAGGTCCGGCAGGTTGGCCAGCACATGGGACAGGTCCTGGGGCTTGCGGCATTGCCAGGTGGGCACGTTCTTCAGGATCGGCTCTTCGGTGAGGTAGAAACGGATCATTTCGTCGACGTAGGGGTAGATCGACTTGTCATCGGCCACGCCCGTGCCGACCGCATTCGCCAGCACCACGTTGCCGGCGCGGTAAACAGCGATCAGCCCGGGCACGCCCAACATCGAATCGGGGTTGAACGACAGTGGGTCGAGGTAGGCATCGTCGAGGCGACGATAAATCACGTCCACCTGCCGGGGGCCAGCGGTGGTGCGCATGTACACGTGGTCGTCGCGCACGAACAGGTCGGCCCCCTCCACCAGCTCCACGCCCATTTCACGGGCCAGGAACGCGTGCTCGAAATAGGCGCTGTTGAAGCGTCCCGGGGTCAACACCACGGCGGTAGGGTTTTCCAGTGGGCTTGAGGTCTTGAGGGTATCGAGCAGCAGGTTCGGGTAATGATCGATGGGGGCCACGCGCTGGGCTGCGAAGAGTTCGGGGAACAGGCGCATCATCATCTTGCGGTCTTCGAGCATGTAGCTCACGCCGCTGGGGGTGCGCAGGTTGTCTTCCAGCACGTAGTAGCTGCCGTCACCGTCGCGAACCAGATCGACACCGGCGATATGGGCGTAGATGCCCCGATGCAGGTCCAGGCCCTGCATCGCGATCTGGTAACCCTCGTTGGCGAGCACTTGCTCGGCCGGAATGATGCCTTCCTTGAGGATGTGTTGGCCATGGTAGATGTCGGCCAGGAACATGTTCAGGGCCTGGACCCGCTGGATGCAACCACGCTCGACCGTTTGCCATTCACTGGCCTTGATGCTGCGCGGGATGATGTCGAACGGAATCAACCGTTCAGTGCCCTGCTCGTCGCCATAGAGGGTGAAAGTGATACCGGCGCGATGGAACAGCAGGTCGGCTTCGCGGCGGCGTTGCTCCAACAGTTCCAGCGGTGTGTCCGCCAGCCAGCGCGAGAAGGCTTGGTAGTGCGGGCGGCAGTCACCCTGGGCGTCATACATTTCATTAAAAAAAGCGTGGGGCATAGCCAACTCCCTGCCGCGTTCTACACGGCATTTCTTATTACGTCGTCATTCCACTCAGTGCGGCCTTGCCTTTTTATGAGCCCTGGTTCTCTTGAATACCTCTTCGGCATGGGTCTCTGATCAGGCCTTTGCGTCCGGATGACGTGCGCCCCCCTATTTATCTACGTATCGAATACCTCTGGCTGGCTCTCTGGTCCTGGAGTCGTAGCAAGGGCTGTGCCTAAGTGCGGTGCATCAAGCCAATGCTGGAAAAACCGTCGCAGAACGACATAAAAGCGAAATTTATTTTCGATTTTGCGACGAAAAGCGATATGAAGGCTTAAACGTTTATTTCAGTTTCGTGCGTCCAAGCCACAAACGGGTCGAATCGGTGCATGCAGACGGGAAGCCAGGGGCAAATGCCCTGAAAAGGGGAAATTTATACCCATTCACTGTAGGCACATTCATATGTGGCGAGGGGATTTATCCCCGTTGGGTTGCGAAGCATCCCCTGCCTCCTGTCTGACACATGACAATAGCTGATAGATCTTGGGGCTGCTTCGCAACCCAGCGGGGATAAATCCCCTCGCCATAAGAGCGCATCGGTCTCGCAGCAACCTCAGCGCACCTGTCGCCTTCCGTCGCCTCCCCTCGAACAAAATCAATAGCAACTCTTGCACCGACAGTATTATGGTATACCATCATACGCAAAGACCTATTCATCCTCCTGGGAGCAACTCATGAGTTTCGAAATTCGCAAGATCGTCAGCTATGTCGAAGAAACCTTCATCGAAGGCGGCAAAGCCACCGACAAACCGGTAACCATGGTCGGGCTGGCGGTCGTCATGAAGAATCCTTGGCTAGGCCGCGGTTTCGTCGAAGACCTGAAGCCGGAGATCCGCGCCAACTGCTCCGATCTCGGTGCACTGATGGTCGAGCGCCTGGTGGGCATCATAGGCGGCGCCGAGAAAATCGAAGCGTATGGCAAGGCCGCGGTGGTGGGGGCCGACGGCGAAATCGAGCACGCCTCCGCCGTGATTCACACCCTGCGCTTCGGCAACCACTACCGCGAAGCGGTCAAGGCCAAGAGCTACCTGAGCTTCACCAACAAGCGCGGCGGCCCTGGCACCTCGATCCAGATCCCGATGATGCACAAGGACGACGAAGGCCTGCGCTCGCACTACATCACCTTGGAAATGCAGATTGAAGACGCCCCGCGCGCCGACGAAATCGTCGTGGTGCTGGGCTGCGCCGATGGCGGCCGCCTGCACCCGCGCATCGGTAACCGTTACATCGACCTGGAAGAACTGGCCGCCGAGAATGCGCAGTGATCCAGCTTGGGCAACCACAATAAAAAACCCATGCAGGAGCGCTCCATGATTCGGCCCACCGCTGAACTCACCCCGGCCGGCACCAGCTACCTGGCCACCGGCCAAGGCCAACCCGTGGTCTTGATCCATGGCGTGGGCCTGAACAAAGAAATGTGGGGTGGCCAAGTCGTTGGCCTGGCCACGCAATACCAAGTGATTGCCTACGACATGCTCGGCCATGGCGCCAGCCCGCGCCCACCCAGCGGTACCGCGTTGCTGGGCTACGCCGACCAGTTGCTGGAGCTGCTCGATCACTTGCAACTGCCCCAGGCGACGGTGATCGGCTTTTCCATGGGTGGTTTGGTGGCCCGGGCGTTTGCCTTGCATTACCCGCAGCGCCTGCAAGGCCTGGTGGTACTCAACAGTGTGTTCAACCGCAGCGCCGAACAGCGTGCCGGCGTCATCGCCCGCACCGCTCAGGCCGCCGAGCATGGGCCGGACGCCAATGCCGAGGCGGCGCTTTCGCGCTGGTTCAGCCGTGAATACCAGGCCGCCAACCCCGCGCAGATCGCCGCGCTGCGCCAGACCCTGGCAGGGAATGACCCCCAGGGTTACCTGACCACCTATGAGCTGTTCGCCACCCAGGACATGTACCGCGCCGATGACTTGGGCAATATCCAGGTTCCGACGCTGATCGCCACCGGTGAACTGGACCCCGGCTCGACGCCTGAAATGGCCCGGCAACTGGCCGAGCGTATTCCCGGCGCCAGTGTTGCGGTGCTCGCTGAACAGCGGCATATGATGCCGGTAGAGTCGCCGCGCCTGGTCAACCAGTTGTTGCTGGAATTCCTCGACACGGCAAGCGCCCGACAAAACCAAATAAAGGGGATCGTTGCATGACACTCGCACGCTTTTCGATGTGCATCGGCGGTGAATGGGTCGATGCCTTGTCCGGCAAGACCTTCGAAAGCCTGAACCCGGCCCTGGCCCAACCTTGGGCCGAGTTGCCTGACGCCGGCGAAGCCGATGTGGACCGCGCCGTCCAGGCAGCACAAAGCGCTTTCGACAGCCCGGCCTGGCGCGGGCTGACCGCCACCGCCCGTGGCAAATTGCTGCGTCGCCTCGGTGACCTGATCGCCGAAAACAAAGAACAATTGGCCCAGTTGGAAAGCCGCGACAACGGCAAACTGATTCGCGAAACCCGCGGCCAGGTCGGCTACCTGCCGGAGTTCTTCCACTACACCGCAGGCCTTGCCGACAAGCTCGAAGGCGGCACCCTGCCCCTCGATAAGCCGGACATGTTTGCCTATACGGTGCATGAAGCCATGGGTGTGGTGGCGGCGATCATTCCCTGGAACAGCCCGCTGTACCTCACCGCAATCAAACTGGCGCCGGCCCTCGCGGCAGGCAATACCATTGTGATCAAACCGTCCGAGCACGCCTCGGCAACCATTCTTGAGCTGGCTCGCCTGGCCCTGGAAGCCGGGATCCCGCCGGGCGTGGTCAACGTCATCACCGGCTACGGCCCGAGCACTGGCGCCGCCCTCACCCGCCATCCGCTGGTACGCAAGATCGCCTTCACCGGCGGCGCGGCCACGGCCCGCCATGTGGTGCGCAGCAGCGCCGAGAACTTCGCCAAGCTTTCGCTGGAGCTGGGCGGCAAATCACCGAATATCATTTTCGCCGACGCCGACCTGGACAGCGCGATCAACGGGGCAATCGCCGGAATTTATGCGGCATCCGGTCAAAGCTGCGTTTCTGGCTCTCGGTTGCTGGTGCAGGACGAGATCTACGATGAGTTCGTCTCGCGGCTGGTCGAGCGCGCCCAGCGCATCCGCATCGGCAATCCTCAGGAAGACGCCAGCGAAATGGGCCCCATGGCCACCGCGCAGCAACTGGCCGTAGTCGAGGGCCTGGTGGCCGACGCGATTGCAGAAGGTGCGCGCCTGCGCTTGGGCGGCAAGCGTCCGCCGAACCTGGGCGACGGCTGGTTCTATGAACCGACGCTGTTCGAATGCGACCGCAACTCGATGAAGATCATGCAGGAAGAAGTCTTCGGCCCGGTGGCCTCGGTGATTCGTTTCAAGGACGAAGCCGAGGCCTTGGCGATCGCCAACGACTCGCAGTTCGGCCTCGCCGCCGGCATCTGGACCCGCGACCTGGGCCGCGCCCATCGCCTTGCCCGGGATGTGCGCTCCGGGATCATCTGGGTCAACACTTATCGCGCGGTGTCGGCCATGGCGCCCATCGGTGGTTTCAAGAACAGCGGCTATGGACGCGAGAGCGGCATCGATTCGGTGCTGGCCTATACCGAACTGAAAACGGTGTGGATCAACCTGTCCCAGGCGCCCATGCCTGATCCGTTCGTGATGCGCTAGGAGTCCTGAGAAATGATCGAACCCGGCATCTACAAAGAAGTCATGAGCTCCTTCCCGTCCGGCGTCACGGTGGTCACCACCCTGGACCCTGAGGGCAATATCGTCGGCATCACCGCCAGCGCGTTCAGCGCGCTGTCGATCGACCCAGCGCTGGTACTGTTCTGCCCCAACTATGCGTCTGACACCTACCCGGTGCTGCGCGACAGCAAGCAGTTCGCGATCCACCTGCTGTCCGCCGACCAGACCGCCGAAGCCTACGCCTTTGCCGGTAAAGGCAAGGACAAGGCCAAGGGCATCGATTGGCACCTGAGCGAGCTGGGCAATCCGTTGCTGGGCAAAGCCACGGCGATCATCGAATGCGAGCTGTGGCGCGAATACGATGGCGGCGACCACGCGATCATCGTCGGCGCGGTGAAGAACCTGATCCTGCCCGCGCAGCCGGTGACGCCGATGATCTACCACAAGGGCAAGCTGGGCCCACTGCCCGCGCTGGCTTGATGACCCTACACATCCCCCAGTGGGAGCGAGCTTGCTCGCGATGACGGCAGCACATCCAATATTACTGTGACTGATACACCGCTATCGCGAGCAAGCTCGCTCACACAGGTTCAGCACTTTTTCCAGGGATCGCCCATGAGCAATGACAAATACGAACAAGGCCTGAAGATCCGCACCCAGGTGCTGGGCCAGGACTACGTGAACCGTTCCATCGAGAACGCCGACGATTTCACCCGGCCGCTGCAGGAAATGGTCACCGAGTATTGCTGGGGTCATGTCTGGGGTCGCGAGGGTTTATCACTCAAGGAGCGCAGCATGATCAACCTGGCGATGATCTCCGCGCTCAATCGCCCACACGAACTCAAGCTGCATGTGCGTGGCGCCTTGCGTAACGGCTTGAGTCGTGAGCAAATACGCGAAATTCTGCTTCAGGTCGGTATCTATTGCGGCGTTCCCGCTGCCGTGGACAGTTTCCGGCTTGCCCGTGAAGCCTTCGCCGAAGCCGATGCCGAGGCCTCCAGTCAACCCTCGGCTGTTTGATCTGAACGTGCACGGATGTTGCCCGTTTGGCATGGACAGCCATATTACAGAGCGGACCCCATGAAACGCCTGCCACTCGACGACAGCTTCAAGGTCAATCGCAACCCCGTTACCCTGCGCGAGATCGTGCTGGATAAATTGCGAAGCGCCATCATGAACTTCCAGCTCCTGCCGGGCGATCGCCTGGTCGAACGGGATCTGTGCGATCGCCTGGGCGTGAGCCGCACGTCGGTGCGTGAAGCCTTGCGCCACCTGGAATCCGAAGGCCTGGTGGAGTTTGCCGATGCCAAGGGCCCACGGGTCGCCATCATCACGTTGGCCGATGCCGTGGACATCTATGAGCTGCGTTGCGTGCTCGAAGGCCTGATCGTCCAACTGTTCACCTTGCGTGCCAAGGCCAAGGACATCAAGGCCCTGGAGAAAGCCCTCGAGGAAAACCGCAAGGCCCTCAAGGAAGGCGAGCTGCAACAGGTCATCGATTCGGTGCAAGGCTTCTACGACGTGTTGCTCGAAGGCTCCGGCAACCACGTGGCCGCCACCCAGTTGCGCCAGTTGCAGGCGCGCATCAGCTATCTGCGGGCGACCTCGGTGTCCCAGGAAAACCGTCGCGGCAGCAGCAACCAGGAAATGGAACGGATGGTCGAGGCGATCAAGAGCGGCGACCCCCTGGCCGCCCACCAGGCCTGCGTCGACCATGTGCGCGCTGCCGCCAAGGTTGCCCTGGAATACCTCAAGCGCAAACAGGAAGAGACCGGTGAAATCCCCGAGATCATCCCGCCCATCGCCCTCAAAGAACCTCGCATAGGCCGCTAGCCATGTTCAGCCCGAGCTTTTGTCCAAAGTGCGGCGGCAGTGACCTCGATCAGCGCCTGCCAGCGGGCGATACCCATGAGCGACTGATGTGTGGTGGTTGCGGCTACATCCACTACGTCAACCCGAAGATCATTGCCGGCTGCATCATCGAGCAGGACGGCAAGTACCTGCTGTGCCAGCGCGCCATCCCGCCGCGCCCGGGCACCTGGACGCTGCCGGCCGGCTTCATGGAAGGCAACGAGACCACCGAACAGGCCGCGCTGCGGGAAGTCTGGGAAGAAACCGGTGTGCGCGCCGAAATCGTCTCGCCCTACTCCATCTTCAGCGTGCCGAAGATCAGCGAGGTGTACATCATCTTCCGCGCCACCGCGCTGGAGATCACCGGACAGTTCGGCCCGGAAACCCTTGCCTACCGGTTCTTCGCCCCGGATGAAATTCCATGGGACAGCATCTACTACCCGGCCATCCGGCAGATCCTCGAACGTTATATCGAGGAACGCCAGGCCGGGGTCTATGGCATCTACATGGGCAACGACGACAGCGGCAAGATCCACTTCATTCGCTGACGCCCCTGTAGGAGCTGGCGAAGCCTGCGATCTTTTGATCTTGGTCTTTCGCTTGAGACTCAACTGTCAGGGACAAGATCGCAGCCTCGTTGCACTCGACAGCTCCTACACAGCTCCTACAGTGGAATAACACCCTCGACGATGATCACCTCGGCCCGGGCCACGCCTTCACGGTGCGTCTTGGCCTCCTGATACTGCGCCGAGTGGTAGCAGGCCAGCGCCTGTTCGTAGGAATCGAACTCGATCACCACACTGCGCTGCGGCGTGGCCCTGCCCTCCATCGCTTCGCTGCGCCCGCCCCGGGCCAGCATCCGACCGCCATACAAGGCGAACGCCGCTGGCGCCCGTTGGGTGTATTGGCTGTATTGATCGGGGTCGGTGACATCCACATGAGCAATCCAGTACGCCTTCATAGTGACCTCTCGGTTTGTGTTGTATTATGGTATACCACAACGTCATTCCAGCAAGCCCTTCAAAACAAAGAGAGCCCGACATGGCCTTTAACAGCATTCAGGAAATCATCGAAGACTACCGCCTGGGCAAGATGGTGTTGCTGGTGGATGACGAAGATCGGGAAAACGAAGGTGACCTGCTCCTGGCCGCCGACTGTTGCAATGCCCAGGCCATCAGCTTCATGGCGCGCGAAGCCCGGGGGCTGATCTGCCTGACGTTGACCGACGAGCACTGCCAGCGCCTGGGACTTGAGCAAATGGTACCGAGCAACGGCAGTGTGTTCAGCACCGCGTTCACGGTGTCCATCGAGGCTGCCACCGGCGTGACCACCGGTATTTCCGCCGCCGACCGGGCGCGCACCGTCGCCGCCGCCGTGGCCGTCGATGCGGGGCCCAACGACATTGTGCAACCGGGGCATATCTTCCCGCTGCGGGCCAAGGAAGGCGGCGTGCTCACCCGGGCCGGGCACACCGAAGCCGGTTGCGACCTGGCGCGCCTGGCGGGTTTCACACCTGCATCGGTAATCGTCGAAGTGATGAACGATGACGGCACCATGGCCCGCCGCCCGGACCTGGAGATTTTCGCTCGCAAGCACGGCATCAAGATCGGCACCATCGCCGACCTGATCCACTACCGCCTGAGCACCGAGCACACCGTGGCGCGCATCGGCGAGCGGGAACTGCCAACGGTGCATGGCACCTTCCGCTTGTTCACCTTCGAAGACCGCATCGAAGGCGGCGTGCACATGGCGATGGTGATGGGCGACATTCGTCGGGAAGAACCGACCCTGGTGCGGGTGCACGTGATCGATCCACTGCGGGACCTGGTGGGTGCCGAATACAACGGCCCGTCCAATTGGACGTTGTGGGCGGCCCTGCAGCGGGTGGCGGAGGAAGGTTGCGGCGTGGTGGTCGTGCTGGCCAACCACGAGTCGTCCCAGGCGCTGCTCGAGCGTGTACCGCAACTGACCCAGCCGCCACGACAGTTCAGTCGGTCGCAATCGCGCATCTATTCTGAAGTAGGTACCGGCGCGCAAATTCTCCAGGACCTGGGCGTCGGGAAATTGCGGCACCTGGGACCACCGCTCAAGTATGCGGGGTTGACTGGCTATGACTTGGAAGTGGTGGAAAGTATTCCTTTCACTGGATAAACCCGAGGCCACGCACAATCCCCTGTGGAAGCGAGCTTGCTCGCGATAGCAATTAACCAGCCGACATGAATGGAGACTGATACACCGCTATCGCGATCAAGCTCGCTCCCACAAGGATTCGACTCAGGAATGGAAGGGAAAATATCCCCCGGACAGATAGCCGGTACGGCAAAACCCTTGCAGAATGTTTGGAATACCATAATATGATATTCCATAGACCGAGCGCTTCAGCCAACCGTTGGCACGGTCCCCCGCAAGGCCAGTTGGACCAATGCTCCCGATAAGTGGGCGAACAAAAGCCCGCTCAATAAACACAACAATGAGGGCGTGAAAATGGTGTTGAAGAAACGTGCAGCCGCAATTCTTTTTGCCGGCGTGCTGAGTATCACCAGCCAGGCGACGATGGCCGCTGAAAGCGTCAACTTCGTCAGTTGGGGCGGCAGCACCCAGGACGCGCAGAAGCAGGCCTGGGCCGACCCATTCAGCAAGGCCAGCGGCATCACCGTGGTCCAGGATGGCCCCACCGACTACGGCAAGCTCAAGGCCATGGTCGAAAGCGGCAACGTGCAGTGGGACGTGGTCGACGTCGAGGCGGACTTCGCCTTGCGCGCCGCAGCCGAAGGCCTGCTCGAACCCCTCGATTTCTCGGTCATCCAACGCGACAAGATCGACCCGCGTTTCGTCTCCGACCACGGTGTCGGCTCGTTCTACTTCTCGTTCGTGCTCGGCTACAACGAAGGCAAGCTCGGCGCGGGCAAGCCAACGGATTGGTCGGCGCTGTTCGACACCAAGACCTACCCCGGCAAACGCGCCCTCTACAAATGGCCAAGCCCCGGCGTGCTTGAGTTGGCCCTGCTGGCCGATGGTATATCCCAGGACAAGCTCTACCCGCTGGACCTGGACCGCGCCTTCAAGAAACTCGACACCATCAAGAAAGACATCGTCTGGTGGGGCGGCGGCGCGCAGTCCCAGCAACTGCTCGCGTCCGGCGAGGCCAGCATCGGCCAGTTCTGGAACGGCCGTATCTATGCCCTGCAACAAGACGGCGCCCCAGTCGGCGTGAGCTGGAAGCAGAACCTGGTCATGGCCGACATCCTGGTCATTCCAAAGGGCTCGAAAAACAAGGCCGCCGCCATGAAGTTCCTGGCCAACGCCAGCAGCGCCAAGGGCCAGGCCGATTTCTCCAACCTGACCGCCTACGCGCCGGTTAACGTCGACAGCGTCGCACGCCTGGATTCGGTGCTCGCTCCCAACTTGCCGACTGCCTACGCCAAGGATCAGATCACGCTTGATTTCGCGTACTGGGCCAAGAACGGTCAGGACATCGCGACACGGTGGAACGAATGGCTGGTCAAATGAAAATGTCGGCAACGGCAACCCAGCACACCGGGGGCGCCGCTGGCGCTGCCGGTGTGGCAACCGTCCCGGCCATTGCACCGCAAGCGCCGTCGCGGCTGCAGCGCTGGCGCGGGGCCGGTAACCTGCTCCCCGCCCTGCTGTTCCTCGGCCTGTTCTTCCTGGCGCCGCTGATCGGCCTGCTGCTGCGCGGCGTGCTGGAGCCGGTGCCCGGGTTGGGCAACTACGAGCAATTGTTCGCCAACTCGGCCTACGCCCGGGTGCTGTTCAACACCTTTTCGGTGGCCGGGCTGGTGACATTGTTCAGCCTGCTGCTGGGTTTCCCCCTGGCCTGGGCCATCACCCTGGTGCCCCATGGCTGGGGCCGCTGGATGCTGAACATCGTGCTGCTGTCGATGTGGACCAGCCTGCTGGCCCGCACCTACTCCTGGCTGGTGCTGTTGCAGGCCTCCGGGGTAGTGAACAAGGCATTGATGGCCCTGGGCATCATCGACCAGCCGCTGGAGATGGTGCACAACCTCACCGGCGTGGTGATCGGCATGAGCTACATCATGATCCCGTTCATCGTCCTGCCGTTGCAGGCGACCATGCAGGCCATCGACCCGATGATCCTGCAGGCCGGTTCGATTTGCGGCGCCAGCCCCTGGACCAACTTCTTCCGGGTGTTCCTGCCGCTGTGCCGGCCGGGGCTGTTCTCCGGCGGGCTGATGGTATTCGTGATGTCCCTCGGTTACTACGTGACCCCGGCCCTGCTGGGCGGCGCGCAGAACATGATGCTGCCGGAATTCATCATCCAGCAGGTGCAGTCGTTCCTCAATTGGGGCCTGGCCAGTGCCGGTGCCGCCTTGTTGGTGGCGATCACCCTGGTGTTGTTCTACTTCTACCTGAAGCTCCAGCCGGAATCCCCGGTGGGCGCCAGCAACGCGAGGTAAGCCGTCATGCTCCTGACTCCCAATGCCATGAGCCGGCGCATGCGGTTCGGCCTGTATTTCATCACCGGGCTGATCGCGCTGTTCCTGCTGTTGCCCATCGCGTTCATCGTGCTGCTGTCGTTCGGATCGTCCCAATGGCTGGTCTTCCCGCCCCCGGGCTGGACGCTCAAATGGTACGGCCAGTTTTTTTCCAACCCCGACTGGATGAGCGCGGCGCTGACCAGCCTCAAGGTTGCGCTGCTGACCACCGTCTGCGCCGTGGCGCTGGGTCTGCCGACGGCGTTTGCCCTGGTGCGCGGACGCTTCCCGGGCCGGGAAATGCTCTACGGCCTGTTCACCCTGCCAATGATCGTGCCGTTGGTGATCATCGCCGTGGCGGTGTACGCACTGTTCCTCAAGCTCGGCTACACCGGGACGATGTTCGCCTTCGTGGTCAGCCACGTCATCGTCGCGCTGCCATTCACCATCATCTCGATCATCAACTCGCTCAAGCTGTTCGACCAATCCATCGAGGATGCCGCCGTGATCTGTGGCGCCTCGCGCCTGCAAGCGGTGTTCAAGGTGACGTTCCCGGCCATTCGCCCGGGCATGGTCGCCGGCGCCTTGTTCGCGTTCCTGGTGTCGTGGGATGAGGTAGTCCTGAGCGTGATGATGGCCAGCCCGACCCTGCAAACCTTGCCCGTCAAGATGTGGACCACCCTGCGCCAGGACCTGACGCCTGTGATCGCCGTCGCTTCGACGCTGCTGATCGGCCTCTCGGTGTTGGTGATGGTGATCGCCGCCGCCCTGCGCCGGCGCAACGAAATCAGCGCTTGAGCGCCTAGGAGAACACGATGAGTGCCGTCAAAGACCCCGCACAACAGAACAACAAGACCCTGGTCAGCCTGCGCAACCTGAACAAGCACTACGGCGACTTTGCCGCCGTGGACGATATTTCCCTGGAGATCCAGGACGGCGAGTTCCTGACCTTCCTCGGCTCCAGCGGCTCGGGCAAGAGCACCACGCTGTCGATGCTGGCCGGGTTCGAGACCCCCAGCAGCGGCGAGATCCTGGTGAGCGGCAAATCCCTGGTCAACGTACCACCGCACAAACGCGACATTGGCATGGTGTTCCAGCGCTACTCGTTGTTCCCTCATCTTTCGGTGCGCGACAACATTGCCTTTCCCCTGGCGATTCGCAAACTGGCCAGCGCCGAGCGCGAACGCCGGGTCGACGCCATGCTCAAGCTGGTGCAGCTGGGAGAGTTCGCCCATCGTCGCCCTTCGCAACTGTCCGGCGGCCAGCAACAACGCGTGGCGATTGCCCGGGCACTGGTCTATGAACCGCGCATCCTGCTGATGGATGAGCCTCTCGGGGCCTTGGATAAAAAGCTTCGTGAAGACTTGCAGGACGAACTGCGCCAGTTGCACCGTCGGCTGGGCATCACCATCGTCTACGTCACCCATGACCAGGAAGAAGCCATGCGCCTGTCCCAGCGCATCGCCATTTTCAGCCACGGCAAAATCGTCGGCCTGGGCAGCGGCTATGACCTCTATCAGAACCCGCCGAACGCCTTTGTCGCGTCATTCCTGGGCAATTCCAACTTCCTCAAGCTCAAGGCCCAGGGCAATGCCGTGGCGAGTTTCGAAGGCCAGTCGCTGTCGATCCGCCTGACCGCCGGCCTGCAAACGGACCAGGACGTGCTGCTGATGGTGCGCCCGGAAAAAGCCCTCGCCCTGAGCGTCGAGCAAGCGACCCAGGAACCCTTGGCGGCCGGCTGGAATGAGGTCTCGGCCAAGGTCGTCGAAGTGCTGTTCCTCGGCGAAAGCCAGACCTGCAGCGTCGTGACCTCCGGCGGCACGGCCATGACCGTCAAGGCGCTGTCCGCCGCCGGCATGCCACTCAAGGCTGGCGACCCGGTGCGTGTGCGCTGGGCCACCGCCGATGCGTGCGTCTACACCCAATGGGCCGAGAGCGACCTGAACAAAGCCGCGGGTGCCCATTGATGAACATCGCGCGCCCACAACCGCCACAGCCCGAGGATCGTCCGATGATCGATGCCAACGTGTACAAACAAGTCATGGGCTCGTTCCCGTCCGGGGTGACGGTGATCACCACCCTCGATGACGACGGCCAGATCGTCGGCCTCACCGCCAGTGCCTTCAGCTCATTGTCGATGGAGCCGGCGCTGGTGTTGTTCTGCCCCAACTACAGCTCCGATTCCTACCCGGTGCTGATCAAGAACAAGCGCTTCGCCATCCATGTCCTCTCCGGCGGCCAACAGAACGAAGCCTATGCCTTCGCCCGCAAAGGCAAGGACAAGGCCCAAGGCATCGAATGGACCTTGAGTGAACTGGGTAACCCGCTGCTGAGCAACGCCACCGCCATCATCGAGTGTGAACTGTGGCGCGAATACGAAGGCGGCGACCACGCCATCATGGTCGGCGCCGTGAAGAACCTGATCGTGCCGCAGCACACACCGGGACCGCTGGTTTATTGCCACGGCAAGATGGGCGCCCTGCCCGTCCTCGCCTGAACCGATCGTCAACAAATAAGAGAAAGCGCCATGAAATTTTCCCTGTTCGTACACATGGAGCGCTGGGACGAAAGCGTCAGCCATCGCCAGCTGTTCGAAGACCTGAGCGAGTTGACCCTGTTGGCCGAGGCCGGCGGTTTCAGCACCGTCTGGATCGGCGAACATCACGCCATGGAATACACCATCTCGCCAAGCCCGATGCCGCTGCTGGCGTATCTGGCCGGCAAGACCACCACCATTCACCTGGGCGCTGGCACCATCATCGCGCCGTTCTGGCACCCGCTGCGGGTGGCCGGCGAATGCGCGCTGCTGGATGTCATCAGCAATGGCCGCATGGAAGTCGGCCTGGCCCGGGGCGCCTACCAGGTGGAGTTCGACCGCATGGCCGGCGGCATGCCGGCTTCCTCCGGCGGCCAGGCCCTGCGGGAAATGGTCCCGGTGGTGCGCGCCCTGTGGCAAGGCGACTACGCCCATGATGGCGAGATCTGGAAATTCCCCACCTCCACCTGCGTGCCCAAGCCAATCCGCAAGCCCCACCCACCGATGTGGATCGCCGCCCGCGACCCGGACTCCCACAATTTCGCCGTTGCCAACGGCTGCAATGTGATGGTCACGCCGTTGATGAAGGGCGATGAGGAAGTCCTGGACCTGAAGAACAAATTCCAGGCCGCCCTGGACAACAACCCCGACGTGCCACGCCCACAATTGATGGTGCTGCGCCATGCCCACGTACACGCAGTGGACGATCCCGAAGGCTGGAAAATCGGTGCCCAGGCGATTTCGAAGTTCTACCGCACCTTTGATGCCTGGTTCGGCAACAAGCAGGTACCGGTCAACGGCTTCCTCGCGCCGAGCCCGGAAGAAAAATTCGCCGAGCGTCCGGAATTCCAGCTGGAGAACATCCGCAAGAACACCATGATCGGCACGCCGCAGCAAATCATCGGGCGGATCAAGTATTACCAGGAACTGGGAGTGGATGAGTTCAGCTTCTGGTGCGACAACAGCCTGCCCCATGCCGAGAAGAAAAAATCCCTGGAACTGTTCATCCAGCAGGTGGTGCCGGCGTTTCGGTGATCAGTTGCATCGCTATCGCGAGCAGGCTCGCTCCCACAGGGGTCGCGGTGTATTGCAACATTTGTGTACGCCACGATCCCTGTGGGAGCCGGGCTGACCGCGAAGGCGGTGGCCCATTCAGCATCTCTGTGACAGTTACACCGCTTTCGCGAGCAAGCTCGCTCCCACAGAGGGCCTGCGGGGTATGCATTATTTGTGTACGCCGCCGGTCCCTGTGGGAGCGAGCTTGCTTGCGATGGCCATCCCACTGACACATATGTGTCAAATGTGACAATTGACCCCACTGCCCCGCCATCCCCCCGCAAACCACTATAAACGGCTCGCAAAGCCACCTAACGTACCGCTCAAACGGATCGACTCTGATTAAGGATGATGCACGTTGGGGGCTTATCGGTTGCTGTTGGCCATGTTGGTGGCCGTTTCGCACATGGGCGTGACTTTTCTTGGATTGAACCCCGGCGTCGTTGCCGTGGTGTCCTTCCTGATCATCAGCGGCTTCGTGATGACCTCGCTGATCGAGAAGACCTACAACACCCCGGGCCAGATCGGCCTGTTCTATATCGATCGACTGTTGCGGCTGTACCCGCAGTTCCTGGTGTACTTCGTCCTGTCCTGCGTCGTGATCCATTTTCTCCTGCCAGGCACACCCCAGGCCGCTGCCCTGACCCTCGAAAACATCGCCACCAGCCTGCCGATCCTGCCGCTGGGCTTCTACATGTTCGGCATCACCGTACCCGAGATCCTGCCACCGGCCTGGTCCCTGGGACTGGAAATGGGTTTTTACCTGCTGATCCCGTTCCTGATTCTCTACAAGACGCGGGGTATTGCCTTTGCGCTGTCCGTGACGGTGTTCATGGTCGCCTCGCTGGGCTACCTCGACACCGACATCTACGGCTACCGCCTGCTGCCAGGTGTGCTGTTCATTTTCCTCTGTGGCAGCTACCTGTATCGGGCCCAGGCCAAGGGGCTGTGGATCGTGTCCGTCACGCTGCTGGTTGCCGCGTTGATGTTCCTGGCCATCGTCGCGGGGATCATTCCCCGTCGGCCTTTCAATGCCGAGGTGACCCTGGGCATCGCCCTGGGCCTGCCGGCGGTGTTCTTGCTTAGCAGGCTGAAGCGTCACCGGCTGGATGAGTTCCTGGGCAATATCAGCTACGGCGTGTTCCTCAATCACTTTGTGGTGATGTATGTGTTGCGGGCGTTCTGGCCGGTGGCGTACAGCGACCTGATCGTCACGACGGTGCTGGTGTTGTCATTCGCCTTGAGTGGTATTTCGTATTACGGCGTTGAGCGACCGGCGCTGAAGCTTCGTCATGCTCTCAGGGCGGGCGTTAAGTACGATGCCACCCAAACTCCCGTCGGCAGCACGGCGGCTTAGCTGCTGACACCCATAAAAAATGCCCGGGACACAGGTCCCGGGCATTTTTTGTTTCAGCACGGCGGAATCAGAACGTCACACTGGCGCTCAGCCTGGCAGTACGCGGCTCGCCGACATTGACCTGCACCGGGCTGCCGGTGGAGGACGGGTAGTATTGCTTGTCGAACAGGTTGTCGACGTTCAGTTGCAATGACGTCTTGTGCCCGAACACTGGCGACTCCCAGCGTAGGAAGGCGTCGGCGACGGTGTAGCTGCTGAGCCATAAATCGTTGGCTTTATTGGCCGCACGTTCGCCGACGTAGCGAGCGCCGGCGCCGGCGTGCCAGGCACCGAATTCGGCAGGCACGTTCAGGTGGTGGCTCAGGTACAGGCTGGCGGTGTGTTTGGGCGCATCGGGGAGGCGATGGCCCTCGTCCTTGGGATCATCCAGTATTTCGGTGTGGGTGTAGGCATAGGTGCCGATCAAATCCCAACGGTCGGCCAGGCGACCAGTGATGTCCAGCTCCAGACCTTGGGAGCCAACTTTACCGGCGGCTTCAGATACGTCGTCAACGGTGGTGACAACGTTCTTTTTAATGATGTCGAACAACGCGAGGTTGATATTCAAGCCTGGCAGCGGATCGTACTTGGCGCCAATTTCGTAGCTACGGCCCTCCTCTGGTTGGAAGGTACGACGATCCTTGTCGACTACATCATTAGGCTTGAACGACCGGCTGTAGTTGCCGTACAGCGAAAGGGTATCGCTGGCTTTATAGACCAGCCCCAGGAACGGAACGAAGGCGTCGCCATTGTCATCACGATTGACATCGTAATCACCGCCTAAGCCTTGATCGCTGTACTGATCGTAGTGTTGATAGCGACCACCCAATACCAGAATCCAGCGGTCATCCAGATGCCAGTTGTCTTTCAGATACACCGAGCTGGAATTCAGCTGGTTTCGCAGGTCACTGTCAGTAGAGCTGACAAGGCTTGGCTCTGGCAGGTTGCCATAGACCGGCGACGTGACATCGAAACCAGGCTGGACTTTTCCACGGTAGGTCTTACCCCGGAACTGATCGGATACCTGGTTATCAATGCCAACCAAAAGGTCGTGGCGCTGGCCGAACAGTTCCTGCTTGCCCATGAAATCCCAGCTGGCGTAGCGGGTTTCATCATCGTAATGAGCGCCATTGGCCCTTCGGCTCAACAGGTTTCCAGTCAAAGTGACGGGCTGCGCAATCGAAAGACTATACCGGTCATTGTTCCACCCATAGGTCACCCGGGTTTTCCACGCCTCACTCAACTCATATTCAAACCGCGCCGTCGCCGTTTCGCGAATACCGACACTCTTGGCCCAAGGCTCGTCCAGGCGTTTGTCATAGTCGATGTCCACCGGGTGCCCGTTCTTGAACACCGTCCCCCGATCAAACGGATTGGAATATTCGTTGTACTCATAACTCAGGTTCAACGAAGCCCGCTCACCCGTCCAAGCCAGTGACGGCGCCACCAGGGTGCTCTCGTTGACGCCGTAGTTGCGCCAGTAATCCTCATGCCCGCGCTCGGCGATCAGGCGATAGGCCAACCCGGTGTCACCCAACGGCCCAGTGGTATCCAGGGCCATGGTGCCGCCGCCTTCGCTGTAGGCCGAACCGCTCAGCGTGGTGCTTTGGGTGTATTCCGGCTTCTTGCTGATGACGTTGATCAGACCGCCGGGCTCCAGTGCGCCGTACAACATCGAGGCCGGGCCCTTGAGCACTTCGACGCGGTCGGTGGTGGCGCTGAAGTTATGGCCCAGGTTCGAACGCACGCCGTCGCGCAGGATCGAGCCGTCGTCGTTGGTGCCAAAACCACGCTTGACCAGCGAGTCCCGCGAGCCGCCCAAGGTGTTGCCCTGGCTGACGCCACTGACGAACTTCATCGCATCAGCCAGAGAGCGCACTTGATAGTCCGCCAGGGTCTGCTGGGTTACCACGTTGATCGATTGCGCCTCTTCCTTGATCGGTACATCGCTCTTGCTCGCCGTGCTGGCTTGCGACGTCGTATATCCCTCGTCCTGAGTGACACGACTGCCCTGGATGGCCGTGGCCGGCAGTTCGACAGCGTCCTGCGCCCATAGCGGGCTGGCAATGAAGCAGCAGGACAAGGTTGGCAACACACACTGGATGAGGACGTTGCGATTTGCGAGGGGGGTGGAACGATTCAAGACGCGCACTCATGGAAGGGACGTTAATGAGAGCAAATATACTTTGAGAATCATTCCCAGTAAATCTTTTGTATCAAATGATGATCGTTCCAAAACCTTTGTGGGAGCGAGCTTGCTCGCGATAGCGGTAAGTCTGTTGCATTGATGTTGGATGTGCCGGCGCCATCGCGAGCGAGCTTGCTCCCACAGGATTTCGCGCCAGAGTGATATCAAATTGCCCTGCCGCCCTAAAGCTTTGGCGCTCGCGGTCGAATGTATTCCATTAAGAGATTTTTTTGCCCAGGAGCAGCGGCATGCAGACGTTAAAGGCCTTGTACGAGTCTATCGAGATGCAGTTTTTCGATACCCTCACCAAAAAGCTGTCGAGCCTTTTCCTGTTGGTGCTGGTCAGTGGCTTGCTTTATTGGGTCGCCCTCAGCGCCCGCGCCGAGATCATGCTGTTGTTGCGTAACGCGCAGTTGGACGGCACGCTGCTAGGGCAGATCGAGGGCCGGCTCGACAGCCTCACCCATGCCTTGCTCTTCGGCGCTGTCCTGACCCTGGGCATGATCAGCTTCATGGTCTGGTATTTCCGCCACCTCATCGTGCGCCCCGTCACCACCATGACCAAGGCCCTGGAAGAGATCGCCAACGGCGAAGGCGACCTGTCCAAGGACTTGCCGCTGGTGACCCACGACGAGATCCGCACACTCGCTGCCACCTGCAACCGCTTCCTGGCCAAGCAGCGGGAGATCATCAGCAATGTCCAGGCGCTGACCGTGCACATTGCTGTCGAGTCGGCCCGTTCGCTGAAGAACATCAGCGACTCCAGCGACAGTGCCACCCACCAGGCGCGCTTCGCCAAGGAAGTGATGGACCAGAGCAACACCGCCGTGGGCCGCATCGAAGAAGTGTCGCGCCAGACCCAGGGCATCTCCAGCACCACGGCGCAGAACCTGAGCATGGCCCGCGATTCCTACGCCGAGCTGTTGGAAGTGACTGGCAACATCAGCGAAATCTCCAGCAGTCTTGGTGAGTTCGCCACCCTGGTGAGCGCCTTGAACCAGCGTTCGTCGAGCATCAAGTCGATTGTCGGGTTGATCCAGCAGATCTCAGCCCAGACCAACCTGCTGGCGCTCAATGCCGCCATCGAAGCCGCCCGGGCCGGCGAAAGCGGCCGTGGCTTCGCGGTGGTGGCCGATGAAGTGCGGACCCTGGCACAAAACGTCAGCCGGGCCACCGACGATATCTCGCGCAACATCGACGCCATGCTCGACGAGGTCAGTTCGACCCATGAGCAGACCACGCAGATCAGCCACAGCGCCCGGGAAACCCAGAAAGTGGTGGAGCGCGCCTCCGGCCATTTCGAAAGCATGATCGTCGACTTCGAATCCACCAACGGCAAGCTGGCTGACATCGCGACCCACATCCAGCAGTTCGCCGACAGCAACACCGGGATCAATGACCGGGTCACCCAGATTCACGCCGATAGCCAACTGATCGACCAGCGCATGCAGCATTCGGCCACGGCCACTCGCGACCTGTCCGGCGTGGCCGAGAAGGTCCAGGCGCTGCTGGGTCGTTTCGTCCTTGGGCACGGCAAGCTGGATGCCGCCATCACCCGCGCCAGCGAGTGCCGCGATACGCTGCAAGTACGCCTGGAAGCGCTGCAACGGGAAGGCCTGAACCTGTTCGATCAGAATTACCAGCTGGTGCCCGGCACCGATCCCAAGCAGTACATGACCAGCTACACCGAACGCTTTGCCCAGGTCTGCCAGGAAGAATGCGACAAGCTCACCCGCAGCACGCCGGGTGGCAAGGTGTCGTTCATGGTCGACAGCAAGGGCTATTGCCCGGTGAATAACAGTTGGGTCTCCAAGCCGCCGACCGGCGACCGGGCGGTGGATTTGCCGGTGTGCCGCAACAAGCGCATCTTCAACGACCCGATCGGCCTGCGCGCGGCGGGCAACGTCCAGCGCTTCCTGCTGCAGACCTACCTGCGCGATACCGGGGAAATCATGACCGAGATCGACGTACCGTTCTTTTTCGGCGGCCGTCATTGGGGCAACTTGCGGGTGGGCTTCGATGCAGCGGTGTTGTTGGCGGACTGATATCACCGGAATCAAGCCAGACAACCGCCCCGTGGCGAGGGATCTGTGGTGTGAGCAAATCCTGGGACCCACCCCACAAGGGATCTGTGGTGTAGGCAAATCCTGAGGACCAACCCAAAACAACTGTGGGAGCGAGCTTGCTCGCGATAGCGGTGTGTCAGCCACATCAATGGCGACTGACCTGACGCCTTCGCGAGCAAGCTCGCTCCCACAGGGTTGCATCATCCACTGGCAGTCAGCGGTTCAACAGCACTTGGGCCCACCCTTGCCACCGTAACGGGCCTCCTGGCGTTCCCGGAAGAACGCCTCATAGTCCATCATCGGCTTGTCCGGGTGCTTGGTTTGCATGTGCTCGACGTAGTTGTCGTAGTCGGGCATGCCGACCATCAGGCGGGCGGCCTGACCGAGGTATTTACCCAAGCGACTCAAGTCATTGAACATCGTTGCAATCCTCTATCAAGCGTCCGGCAGGGCCTGGAAGGGTGCTTCCTTGTCCGTGCGTTCCTTCGTGCCCCAGGCGGCGATGCCAACCTTGAGCGCGTAGAACAGGATGCTGAAGACCACGAACAGGAACAACACCGTCAGCGTTGCGTTGGTGTAGGCGTTGAACACCACGTGCTGCATCTGCTCGATGCTCTTGGCCGGGGCCAGGATCTGGCCGGCGGCCAGGGCGTCGTTGTATTTGCGCGCCAGGGCCAGGAAGCCGATCGCCGGGTTGGCGTCGAACAGCTTGATCAGGCCCGCGGTGGTGGTGCAGATCAGCAGCCAGCTCGCCGGCAGCAGCGTGACCCAGACATAGCGCTGGCGCTTCATCTTGATCAGGACCACGGTGGCGAGCATCAGGGCGATACCGGCCAGCATCTGGTTGGAGATGCCGAACAGCGGCCACAAGGTGTTGATGCCGCCCAGCGGATCGATCACGCCCTGGTACAGCAAGTAACCCCACAGCGCCACGCAGCCGGCGGTGGCGATCAGGTTGGCAGTCCAGGATTCGGTGCGCTTGAGGGCCGGCACGAACGAGCCGAGCAGGTCCTGCAGCATGAACCGCCCGGCACGGGTGCCGGCGTCCACCGCGGTGAGGATGAACAGCGCTTCGAACAGGATCGCGAAGTGGTACCAGAACGCCATGGTGTTCTCACCCGGCAGCACCGAGTGCAGGATCTGCGCGATCCCCACCGCCAGGGTCGGCGCACCGCCGGCACGGGCCAGGATGGTGGTCTCGCCGATGTCCTTGGCCACCGCTTGCAGCGCGTCGGGGGTGATTGCAAAGCCCCAACTGCTGACAGTCTGGGCCACGGCCACCACATCAGTACCGACGATCGCCGCCGGGCTGTTCATGGCGAAGTACACGCCCGGTTCGATCACCGAAGCGGCCACCATGGCCATGATCGCCACGAAGGACTCCATCAGCATGCCGCCGTAACCGATGTAGCGGGCGTTGGTTTCGTTATCCAGCAGCTTGGGCGTGGTGCCCGAGGAGATCAGCGCGTGGAAGCCCGAGACCGCGCCGCAGGCGATGGTGATGAACAGGAACGGGAACAGACCGCCCTTCCACACCGGCCCGGTGCCGTCGGTGAACTGGGTCAGTGCCGGCATTTTCAGCTCGGGCATGGTGACCAGGATGCCGATCGCCAGGGCGACGATGGTGCCGATCTTGAGGAACGTGGACAGGTAGTCCCGTGGCGCCAGGATCAGCCACACCGGCAGCACCGCCGCGACAAAACCGTAGCCGATCAGCATCCAGGTGATCTGGATCCCGGTGAAGGTGAAGGCCTTGGCCCAGACCGGGTCGGCGGCAATCTGCCCGCCCAGCCAGATCGAACCCAGCAGCAACAGCACGCCGATGATCGAGATCTCGCCGATGCGGCCCGGGCGGATGTAGCGCATGTAGATGCCCATGAACATCGCGATCGGGATGGTCGCCATCACCGTGAAAATGCCCCACGGGCTCTCGGCCAGGGCCTTGACCACGATCAGCGCCAGCACCGCGAGGATGATGATCATGATCAGGAAGCAGCCGAACAGCGCGATGGTGCCGGGGATACGGCCCATTTCCTCGCGCACCATGTCGCCCAGGGAGCGACCGTTGCGGCGGGTGGACAGGAACAGGACCATGAAGTCCTGCACCGCACCGGCCAGCACCACGCCGGCGATCAGCCAGAGCGTGCCGGGCAGGTAGCCCATCTGCGCCGCCAGCACCGGCCCGACCAAAGGCCCCGCGCCGGCAATGGCCGCGAAGTGGTGGCCGAAAAGGATGTGTTTGTTGGTCGGGACGTAGTCCAGGCCATCGTTGTTGAGCACGGCGGGGGTGGCCCGGCGCGCATCGAGTTGCATCACGTTGTTGGCGATGAAGAGGCTGTAGTAGCGGTAGGCGACCAGGTAGATGGCCACGGCGGCGACGACGATCCAGAGGGCGTTGATCGCCTCGCCTCGACGCAAGGCCACGACGCCCAGGGCGCTCGCACCTATGACGGCCAGCAGTAGCCAGGGCAGATGGCGTAGCAGGCTATTATTGTTTTTCATTTTTATATTCCAGCCAGGGTGGACAAGAAAGATAGCCACTGGAGTTTAGCGCTAACCTGGGCAAAGGCCATACCCGACATTCGTCTGTCTGTTGCCGAACGGTGACGATGCTCTCCCAGTTCGGTCTATAGTCAGTGAATCTCCAGAGGGAATGCGTAATGAGCGAACGTCGCCGCTTCGTACGAGTTGAATTCCATGCCAGGACCGAACTGAGCCAGGGCCCGTTTATCTGGCCGGTGGAGTTATTGGATTTATCCCTCAAGGGGCTGCTGATCACAAAACCCGAACCCTGGCTTGGCGCCCCCGACCAACCCTTCATGGCGGATATCCATTTGAGCCCTGACGCGGAGATCAAAATGGAAGTTCGGTTGGCCCATGATGACCATGGTCACCTGGGCTTCGTCTGCGAACATATCGACCTGGCTTCCATCGCACACCTACGCCGATTGATAGAGCTGAACCTGGGCGACCCTAAGGAGCTGGAGCGGGAGTTGAAGGCTTTGATCCATATTTGAAAAGCCCCGCCGCAGCCCCCGTGTGCACAGTCCCCGCCCTGTGCACGATCCCCTGTGGCGAGGGAGCTTGCTCCCGCTGGGCCGCGTAGCAGCCCCAAGAGCAGCAACTCCACCAACCTGACACACCGCGATGCATATTTGAGGGGCTGCTGCGCACCCCAGCGGGAGCAAGCTCCCTCGCCACGGAGGCCTGCATCCGCCTCGGCATTATTCGAACAACGCATCCAACGCCTGCTCCAGGCGTGTCACCGCGATGATCTGCAACCCCGCCGGCGCTTCCTTCGGCGCGTTCCCCTTGGGCACGATGGCGCGTTTGAAGCCGTGCTTGGCGGCTTCCTTGAGCCGCTCCTGCCCGCTGGGCACCGGTCGCACCTCCCCCGACAGCCCGACTTCACCAAACACCAACAGATCATGGGGCAGCGGCCGGTTGCGCAGGCTGGACATGACCGCCGCCATCAACGCGAGGTCGGATGCGGTCTCCAGTACCTTGACCCCACCCACGACATTGAGGAACACGTCCTGGTCATGTGTCGGGATCCCACCGTGTCGATGCAATACCGCCAGCAGCATGGCCAGCCGGTTCTGATCCAGGCCCAGGGTGACCCGTCGTGGGTTCGCCAAGTGACTGTCGTCCACCAGCGCCTGCACCTCGACCAACATCGGCCGGGTCCCTTCCCACGTTGCCATGACCACGCTACCGGGGACTTCTTCCTGGGCACGTGTCAGAAAGATCGCCGACGGGTTCGAGACTTCTTTCAGGCCCCTGTCGGTCATGCCGAACACCCCCAGTTCATTGACCGCGCCAAAGCGATTCTTCACCGCCCGTAGCAAACGCAGGCGCCCATCGGATTCGCCTTCGAAATACAACACGGTGTCGACCATGTGCTCCAACACCCGCGGTCCTGCCAACGCACCTTCCTTGGTGACATGGCCCACCAGGAAAATCGCCGTGCCGCTCTGCTTGGCGTAGCGCACCAGCAACGCCGCGCTTTCACGCACTTGGGACACGCCGCCCGGGGCCGACTGCAGTTGTTCGGTGAAAATGGTCTGGATCGAGTCGATGACCATCACCTTGGGCTTTTCCAGGCGCGCCGTGGCAATGATGGTTTCGATGCAGGTCTCGGTCATGACCCGCAGCTGGTCCTGGGGCAAGCCCAGGCGCCGGGCGCGCATGGCGACCTGTTGCTGGGACTCTTCGCCCGTGACGTACAACGCCGGCATGCGCGTGGCGAGGTTGCACAAGGTTTGCAACAGGATGGTGGATTTACCGATGCCCGGATCGCCACCGATCAGCACCACCGAGCCGTCCACCAAGCCGCCCCCCAGCACCCGATCCAATTCACCGGACGCGGTGGAGAAACGCGGGATTTCTTCGACGCTGACTTCGGCCAGGGTCTTGATCTGCGCCTGTTGGCCGGCCCAGCCCGTGCGCCCGGTAGGGGCCGCCGCGCCGCCGCTTTCCACCATGGTTTCGGTCAGGGTGTTCCAGGCTCCGCATTCACTGCATTGTCCGGCCCACTTGGGGAAGGTCGAGCCGCACTCGGTGCAGCCGTACATGCGCTTTGCCTTGGCCATCTCAACTCCGGGGTAAAAACCGCGATGATAGCAGTCGGGCTTTATTGCGGGGCCGGCATTCTGATTTCACCGTTGGCCAGATTCGTCGCGGTATTGCCCAACGGATCCCTGGCCTCCAGGTCGGCGCCCTTGGCCTTCAAGGCATCGAGCAACTCGCCACGCTTGAACAGGCCGGCATACATCGCGGCGGTCTGGCCCGCGCCATTGCGTTGGTCCGGACTGCAGTCGGTGGACAATAAACGACGCGCAATCTGCACTTCGCCTTTAAAAATGGCGCCCATCAGTGCGGTGTTGCCACGCTTGTCCTGGGCACAGGCATCGGCCCCCGCGGCCAGCAACCGCTCCACCGCCGGCCCGTGGCCGTGATAGGCCGCCAGAATCAGCGCGGTGTAGCCCTTCTCATCCCGGGTATCCAACGAGTAGCCGGCCTCGATAAACGTATCGAGCATCGGCACGTCGCCCCGACGCGCGGCGTCGAAATAATAACTTTGCAGTTGCTCCTGCACCGCCGCCGGTTCGGTGGCTATTGGTTGATCGGCCAGTGCATTCACTGACCAGGCCACAAGCATCGATAAAAGCAATTTACCCATCATGACGTCTCCTCATTCCTCAAAGACTGTGGGAGCGAGCTTGCTCGCGATGCAGACACTGCGGTGCACAGCCAGACCGAGTTGCCTGCATCGCGAGCAAGCTCGCTCCCACAGATGGATCAGTCGCTCAGTTCTTCCGCCAGCGCCTTGACCCGGGCCAGGTCGCCTTTGGCAACACGGGCCACGCCAGTGCCGTATTCAGGATCGGCCTTGTAGAGGAACGACAGGATGATGTGCTTGCTCTCGTCATCGGTGGTCGCCAGGGAGCCACCAAAGCTTTCGATCAGGTCATCACGCTCTTTCTTGCTGAACGAACGATACAGATCACCGGCCTGCTTGAAGTTCTGCTCGCGCTGGATCTTCGCCTGCTGGGTGCTGCCGCTCAGCGCGGCCTGGCTGTAGCGTGCCGCTTGCGGTTCTTCGCGAGGCGTCAGGCGGCTCGGTTGGTAATTCACGCCGGTGCTGGTGCTGCCCGGGTTCATCGCGCCGTCCTGGTTGCCGTTGTTCACCGCCACCTTGGGGGCGTTGATCGGCAACTGCAGGGCATTGGCGCCTATCCGGTACATTTGCGTATCGGCGTAGGAAAACACCCGTCCCTGGAGCAAACGGTCCTCGGAAGGCTCGATGCCCGGCACCAGGTTGGCCGGCGCCATGGCCACCTGCTCGGTTTCTTGGAAGACATTCGCCGGATTACGGTTCAAGACCATTTGCCCGACCTTGCGCTCAGCCACACCCGGCCAGATCTTGGTCGCGTCCAATGGATCGAAATCAAACTTGGCCAGGTCCTGTGGATTCAACACTTGGACGTACAAGTCCCACTTCGGGAAGTCGCCCTTATTGATATGACTGACCAAGTCATTGGTCATGTGGCTGTAATCTTGACCCTGAACTTTCACAACTTCTTTCGGATCGAGATTTTTCAAACCCTGCAAACTTTTCCAATGAAACTTCACATAATGAACTTCACCCTTGGCGTTAACCAATTTGTAGGCATGCACACCATTACCGTCCATTTCACGATAACTGGCGGGCGTGCCAGCGTTGGAATACAACTCGGTCAGGGTGCGGGTCGACTCTGGAACATGGGAGAAGAAGTCGAACCGGCGCGAATCATCGTCCAGGTTGGTCCGCGGGTCGGGTTTGAAGGCATGAACCATGTCCGGAAACTTGATGGCATCACGAATGAAAAAGGTCGGGAAGTTGTTGCCCACCAAGTCCCAGTTACCGTCGGCGGTGTAGAACTTCGTGGCGAAGCCACGGGGGTCGCGCAGGGTTTCCGGTGAATGATTACCGTGCACCACGGCCGAAAACCGCACGAACACCGGGGTCACCTGGCCTGCGGCGAACACCTTGGCCTTGGTCAAGTCGCTGAGGTCGTCGGACACCGTGAAGGTGCCGTGGGCACCGGTACCGCGGGCATGCACCACGCGCTCGGGGATGCGTTCACGGTCGAAGCGTTGGAGCTTCTGGATCAACTGCACGTCTTGCAACAGGGTCGGACCGTTGGGACCTGCCGTTTGCGAATTCTGGTTATCGCCGACCGCCGCACCGTTGTCCCGGGTCAGGGTGGCCGCATTGACAGACAAGGATAGAAGGCTCGCGGTCAGCACAAAAAAAGCGCGGCGATGGGAATAAGCCCCGTGGCCAAGGGAAGTGTTCATAGCATGTTCCTCTGATGTTATAGAGCGCATCCATGTGCGCCATCCAGAGGCTAGTGCCGGAAAAAAGAAAACCTAAATAGAAATGCCATACCGTGCCGATAGAAAAAACGTTATAGGGCCCGGGCCTGAAACCGCGTATCGCGCGCGATTGATGGCACTTTGTAAACTTTTCCTCCCCGCTCAGGTCGATAACGGAAGCTTTGTAAGCAAGCGTTTCGAGCAAGACCCGTTGGGCTGACTTACACTGCCACTCATCTTTCATCTGTCACAAGGAATAACTCATGGGCGTGCTAAGCGAGTTCAAGGCCTTCGCGGTCAAAGGCAATGTCGTCGACATGGCCGTCGGGATCATCATCGGGGCCGCTTTTGGCAAAATCGTTTCGTCATTCGTTGGCGACGTGGTCATGCCGCCAATTGGCCTGTTGATCGGTGGCGTGGACTTCAGTGACCTGGCCATCACCCTCAAGGCCGCCCAGGGTGATGCGCCTGCGGTGGTACTGGCCTACGGTAAGTTCATCCAGAGCACCATTGACTTCATCATCGTCGCGTTCGCCATCTTCATGGGCGTCAAGGCCATCAACCGCCTCAAGCGTGAAGAGGCCGTGGCTCCCAGCGCCCCGCCGGTCCCGACCAAGGAAGAGCTGCTGCTGAGTGAGATTCGCGATCTGCTCAAGGCTCAGAACGAGCGGCCCTGAACCGTTCAATCACTGACACCTCTGTGGCGAGGAGCCAACCCTCCACACCACAACCTACCAGTAGTTTTCCACCGCCACCTGGCCCGGACGACGGGTCAGGCTCAGTTGCAGACCCCTGGTCTTGAGCAGCTTGCGCGTGTCGTCGATCATTTGCGGGTTGCCGCATAACATCACCCGCGAATGCTCCGGTGTCAGCGCTACACCGGCCGCGCGCTCCAACTCGCCATTGTCGATCAGCGTAGTAATCCGCCCGTTGAGCGCTCCCGGATGCTGCTCACGGGTGATGGTCGCAATGAAACGAAACTTGTGAGCGTACTCGGCCAGGTAGTCACGCTGGGGCAGTTCCTTGATGAGCTCCTGATAGGCCAGCTCCCGTGCCTCGCGCACGCTGTAGACCAGGATGATCCGCTCGAATTTTTCCCAGACCTCGAAATCCTGGAGGATCGAAAGAAACGGCGCCACGCCCGTCCCCGTGGACAGCAACCACAAATCCCGACCGTCGACGAAGCGGTCCAGCGTCAGGTAGCCAAAAGCCTGGCGATCCACCAACAGTTCGTCACCCGGCTGCAAGCGGCTGAGTTCGCTGGTGAATTCGCCATCGGGAACCACGATGGAAAAAAATTCGAGGAATTCGTCGAATGGCGACGACACCATGGAGTACGCCCGCCAGACGGTGGTGCCGTCCGCCTTGGCGACGCCCAGCCGGGCAAACTGGCCCGCCCGGAAGCGAAAACCGCGATCCCGGGTCGTGCGCAAGGTAAATAAATGAGGCGTCAACGGCTGGACATCGAGCAGGGTCTGGCGGGTGAACTTCTCTGCGCTGTCGGTCATGGGCCACTCCTATGAGACAAGACGTGCAGTGTCCCGCAAAGTGAACCCTTTCACCACCGACGAGCGAGCAATAGCACTTTAGCTGGACTCATACCACGCATAACTTTTACCAAAACTGTACAAAGTTATAAACGCTGCAAAAGAAATCAACCTACAGAAAAATTACATTACAGTTTTGTAAGCTAGTTAAAAAATCTCATACAAAGTTAGGAATAGTCCTACACTAAAAATGCGCATCATGGATTGGATCCATATGGACGGATCAAACTCAGGAGAAAGCGATGGACAGGTGGAAGGATTTACAGTTGAGGAAATTATCCTGTGAAAAAGACCTGCAGACGGCCTATCGTCTGGTACTGAATTTCTTTAACAATCAAGGATTTGAATATTGTGCATTTTCAGCCTATCTCGGAAGCCCCCACAAACACACCAGTAAGGTGGACCTGAACAACTACCCTTATGGATGGGACCGGTTTTATGAACAAAACGGTTATGCAGCGAATGACCCAGTAGTAGCACATTGCAATCAATCAACGCTCCCGATCCTGTGGGAGGAGAGTGTTTTCGCTAAAGCCCCCAAGTTATGGCGGGAACTTAATCGACTGGGACTCAAGTACGGCTGGACCCAGGCCGTTCATGACGAACAAGACGCGCAATGCAGCCTGTTCAGCCTCGCACGGACTCATTGCCCCATCGATATCGAGGAGCACTATGGAAATCTCGGCTACGCCATCTATGCCAGTCAAAAACTGCATGCCCTGGCCAGCAAAAAACTGGCAGACGCCATCACAGCCCAACCCAAATGTCACTTGTCGCCAAGAGAAATCGAAGTGTTGAGGTGGTCAGCCGAAGGCAAGACGGCGTCGGAAGTGGGCAGGATTCTCTGTCTTTCCGAACGAACCGTGAATTTTCATGTGTGCAGTTGCATGCGAAAGCTAAACGTCAGCAATAAGATTTCAGCAGTGGCCAAAGCCGCCCAGATCCATGTGATCTAACCCTTGGCCCGGCGTTGCCGAGCTGAAAAACCCGCGAGTAATGTGCAACAAAAAAACGTACCATTTGCGGTTCCTCTTGAATGATGCCGCTGCTAGCACGCGACGCCGTTCATTCAGGTGGTCCCGCACAGACACCTACCTCCAGGCAGCGGGACATTCGTTGATCTCCAGAGTCCCCAGCCATGCCCCTGCTTGACAGCCCTTTCGCTCAACTTGACCTGATCCGCCAACCCGAACAGCAGAACGAACCGCTGCAAGCCTTCGATGCGGCCGACGAATACCTGCTCGCGTACCTGGCCGAACAACAACCGGTCGCGCAGACTCGGGTCCTGGTGCTCAATGACGGCTTCGGCGCCCTGGCGGCCAGCCTGGCCGGTAACGTCCTGGTGACCAGCAGCGGTGATTCCTTCCTGGCTTTGCAGGCCCTGGAGAAAAACCTGGTGCGCAATGGCCGGCCCTTCGATGCGGTGCCCACGTTGCCCGCCAGCGAGCCGTTGACCGGCCCGTTCGATCGCGTCCTGATCAAAGTACCGAAAACCCTGGCCCTGCTGGAGGAACAACTGATTCGCCTGCAAGGCCAACTGGCGCCGGGCGCCCAAGTGATTGCCGGGGCCATGGTCAAGCACTTGCCCCGGGCCGCCGGCGATTTGCTGGAGCGTTACATCGGCCCGGTGCAGGCCTCACTGGCGGTGAAAAAAGCGCGGCTATTGATCGCCACGCCGCCAGCTGCCTCTTCGCCGGGCAATGTGCCGGCCGTATCGCCCTATCCCACGCGCTACTGGCTGGACGAGCCGAAGATCGAACTGCTCAACCACGCCAACGTGTTCTGCCGCGAAGGCCTGGACATCGGTACCCGTGCGTTCCTGCCCCATCTGCCAAAAAATCTCGGGACGGCCCGGGTCGCCGACCTGGGCTGTGGCAATGGCGTGCTGGCCATCGCCAGTGCCCTGCAAAACCCCGAGGCCCACTACACCTTGGTGGACGAGTCGTACATGGCCGTGCAATCGGCTGCCGAGAACTGGCGCGCGGCCTTGGGCGAACGCGAAGTGACCGTCCGGGCCGGTGATGGCCTGGCCGGGCAAGAAGCGCAGTCATTGGATGTGGTGCTGTGCAACCCGCCCTTTCACCAGCAGCAAGTGGTGGGCGATTTCCTCGCCTGGCGGATGTTCCAGCAGGCTCGCGAAGCGTTGGTGGTAGGCGGTGCGCTGTACATCGTCGGCAACCGGCACCTGGGCTACCACAGCAAACTGGCGCGGCTGTTCCGAGGCGTCGAGCAAGTGGCCGCCACGCCGAAATTCGTGATCCTCAAGGCCCGCAAATAATGATTGCCCTGTGGGAGCAAAGCTTGCCCCCACAGAGGAATCAGTGGGTGGTCAGCCCGGCGGCATTCATGAACATCCGCATCAAACTGGCGACGATGAACAACGCCAGCACGCTGCCAGCCCAGATCAGCGCCAGCCAGCCGAGCCGCTGCCAGAGTGGCTTGCGTTCGGCGGCCTCGATGTCTTTCAAGTCAGGTTTGGCCATGCTCACGCCCTCAATGGTAGCCGTCGTCATGGGTCACCTTGCCGCGGAACACGTAGTAGCTCCAGAAGGTGTACACCAGGATCAACGGAATGATGAACAGCGTGCCCACCAGCATGAAGCCTTGGCTCTGGGGCGGTGACGAGGCGTCCCAGATCGAGATGGACGGCGGTACGATGTTCGGCCACAGGCTGATGCCCAGGCCGCTGTAGCCGAGGAAAATCAGCACCAGGGTCAGGATGAAAGGCGTGTAGTTGGCATTGCGGGCCACCGCGCGGAACAACCCGTACATGGTCACCAATACCAGGATCGGCACCGGCAGGAACCAGAACAGGTTCGGCAACGTGAACCAGCGGGCCGCAATGTCGGCGTGGGCCAGCGGCGTCCAAATGCTGACGATACCGATCACGGCCAGCACCACGAACGCCAGCGGCCGGGCCAGGTCATGCATCTGCTCTTGCAGCTTGCCCTCGGTCTTCATGATCAGCCACGTGCAGCCGAGCAACGCGTACGCCGCGATCAACGCCAGGCCACAGAACACCGTGAACGGCGTGAACCAGTCCAGGGAGCCTCCGGCGAACTGGCGATTGACCACCTCGAAACCGTCGATGAACGCCCCCAGCGCCACACCCTGGAAGAAGGTGGCCGTCAGCGAACCGCCAATGAACGCTTTGTCCCAGAGGTGGCGCTTTTCAGCCTTGGCCTTGAAACGGAACTCAAAAGCCACGCCGCGGAAGATCAGGCCGATGAGCATCAAGATCAACGGCAGGTACAGGGCCGAAAGCACCACCGAATAGGCCAGCGGAAACGCCCCGAACAATCCGGCACCACCCAGCACCAGCCAGGTTTCGTTACCGTCCCAGACCGGCGCCACGGTGTTCATCATCACGTCGCGGTCGCGCTCGCCCTTGACGAAGGGGAAGAGGATGCCAATCCCCAGGTCGAAGCCGTCCATGATTACGTACATCATGATGCCGAAGATGATGACCACGGCCCAGATCAGCGGAAGATCAATACCCATGACTCAATTCCCCTTGTTCGAGCGGTCGTTGTGGTCCACGTCGTCGCCTTCGTTGGCGGCCGACAATGGCCGGGCCGGGGTGCGTTTCTGGCCCGGGCCGCCATCGCTCGGTTCGGCTTCGTGGGCCACCGGCCCTTTGCGCACTAGGCGCATCATGTAGCTCAGGCCGGCACCGAACAGCGCGAAATACACCACGACGAACAGCACCAGGGTGATGCTCATCTGGGCGAAGCTGTGGCCGGACGAAGCATCGGCCGTGCGCATCAAGCCGTAGACCACCCAAGGCTGGCGGCCGATCTCCGTGGTAAACCAGCCGGCCAGGATCGCAACCAGCCCGGACGGCCCCATCCACAGCACCATGTAGAGGAACGGTCGGGATTGATAGATCCGATCGTTGCGGCGCAGCCACAGGCTGCACAGGCCGGTAAAAATCATCAGCAACCCAAGGCCGACCATGACCCGGAACGACCAGAACACGATGGTCGAGTTGGGTCGATCTTCAGGCGGAAACTCCTTGAGGGCCGGCACCTGCTCGGTCAACGAATGCGTCAGGATCAGGCTGCCCAGGTAGGGAATTTCCACGGCGTATTTGGTTTTTTCCGCTTGCATGTCGGGCCAGCCGAACAGGATCAGCGGGGTCGGTTCATTGCCGACGTTTTCCCAGTGGCCCTCGATGGCGGCGATCTTCGCCGGTTGATGCTTGAGGGTGTTCAGGCCATGGAAGTCGCCGATGACCGCTTGTATCGGCGCCACCAGCAACGCCATCCACATCGCCATCGACAGCATCCGGCGGATGGCTGGGTTGTCGCGACCGCGTAGCAAATGCCAAGCCGCCGATGAGCCGACGAAGAACGCCGTGGCCACGAACGCCGCGGTGGACATGTGCAACAAGCGATAAGGAAACGAGGGGTTGAACACCACCGCCAGCCAGTCCACCGGGATCACCCGGCCGTCGATGATTTCGTAGCCCTGGGGGGTCTGCATCCAACTGTTGGAGGACAGGATCCAGAAGGTCGAGATCAGGGTGCCGATCGCCACCATGACCGTGGAAAAGAAATGCAGGCCACGGCCGACGCGGTTCCAGCCAAACAGCATCACGCCGAGAAAACCCGCCTCGAGGAAGAACGCCGTGAGCACCTCGTAGGTCAGCAGGGGCCCGGTCACCGCACCGGCGAAGTCTGAAAAGCGGCTCCAGTTGGTCCCGAACTGATAGGCCATGACCAACCCGGACACCACCCCCATGCCGAAGTTGACGGCAAAGATCTTCGACCAGAAGTGATACAGGTCACGGTAGGTGTCATCGCGGGTCTTGAGCCACAAGCCCTCGAGCACCGCCAGGTAACTCGCCAGGCCGATGGTGATGGCCGGGAACAGGATATGGAACGAGATGGTGAACGCGAATTGGATTCGGGCGAGATCGAGCGCCTCCAAACCGAACATAAGTCTTCCTCTGTCAGGTAAAACCGGCTGCGGGTGGGGCTTGCACCAACCCCCAGGGATATGGAGTGCAGTGCTTTTCAAATCGTTCTTTTTTTAACCGTCACAACGCAGGACGCAGGCCGGATGGCCACCAGTGCAACGCCCCGAAGGGCATTGATCTGGATCAAGCAATGCTCAAAGAGTAGTCGCATTATTGCCGATGGACGGCGTGGTCTTTTGTCGCGTGACAGGTTGTCTCAGTGTCGTAATCCTGCTTCAAGCTGTGATTTCCAAACCCACACGGCCCCCGTGGCGAGGGAGCTTGCTCCCGCTCGGTTGCGCAGCGACCGCAAAATCCCGGGGCCGCTGCGCAGCCCAGCGGGAGCAAGCTCCCTCGCCACAGAGGCCCGCATGTTCCCGGGAACAACCGCTTCTGCCAGTAAAAGTAGATGTTTGGCTAACTATTTTTCCCGCTACCGCAACTTCCTGTTACAGCTCGATGATAATCTCGTAGCCTTCATCACCGGACCCGTCATAGATGCCCAGCCAAGCACCGCTGCTGCTCCGTCACCATCGTCCCTTCATCGCCTTCTGGCTGGCCCGGATCTTCACTGCCAGCGGCTTCCAGATGCTCACCGTGGCCATCGGCTGGAACCTCTATCAACTGACCGGCAACGTTCTCGACTTGGGCCTGGTGGGCCTGGTGGAATTTGCCCCGCGCGTGCTGTTCATGCTCCACACCGGGCATGTGGCGGACCGCTACGATCGGCGCAAGGTCGCAGCCATTTGCCAGTCGTTGCAGGCGATGATTGCCCTGGCGCTGGCGATCGGCAGCGCCACCGACCATGTCACCCGGGAAATGATCTTCATCCTTGCCTTCCTGCTGGGTGCCGCCCGCTCCTTCGAAATGCCGACCACCCAGGCGTTGTTGCCCAGCATCGTGCCGGCCGGCCTGTTTCCCCGCGCCGTGGCCGCCGCGCAATCGGCCCAGCAATCAGCCACCATCGTCGCTCCGGCACTGGGCGGCTTGCTCTACGCCTTCGGTAGCGTCTGGGTCTATGGGCCCACCGTGGTGCTTTACCTCATTGCCTGCTGCCTGATGCTCAACCTGCCCGCCCGGCAGACGCCGCTGAACAAAGGCAAGGCGACCCTGGATTCGTTGCTGGCCGGGGTTCGCTTCATTCGCAGCCGCCCGGACATCCTCGGGGCGATCTCCCTGGACCTGTTCGCCGTGCTGCTCGGCGGCGCGACGGCGCTGCTGCCGGTGTTCGCCAAGGACATCCTGCTCACCGGCCCCTGGGGCCTGGGCCTGCTGCGTTCGGCGCCAGCGGTCGGGGCCTTGCTGATGTCGCTGTGGCTGGCGCGGTTTGCCGTGGAGCGCAAGGTTGGCCGGGTGATGTTCACCGCAGTGGGCGTGTTCGGCGTCGCCACCATTGCCTTCGGCCTTTCCACCTCGTTCTGGTTTTCCTTGGCAGTGCTGGTGGTGCTGGGCGCGGCAGACATGATCAGCATGGTGATCCGCGCCTCGTTCGTGCAACTGGAAACCCCGGATGAAATGCGCGGCCGGGTCAGCGCGGTGAACGGGCTGTTCATCGGCGCTTCGAATCAGTTGGGCGAATTCGAATCCGGCCTCACCGCCCACTGGTTCGGCACGGTGCCGGCGGTGGTCATGGGCGGTGTGGGCACGCTGCTGGTGACCGGGACCTGGATCAAGCTGTTCCCGACCCTGGCCAACCGCGACCGGATGCACGAACCGGTGGACGAAGCGAAGGCCTAGTGGCCTGTACGGTTAATTCGAGTACTCAAATTCGAGTGCCAGGGCTTGCCAGGCAAGGCGCCATGACGAGTCGTAGCCCGCTACGGCGAGGAATGGCAACGCAGCCTGGCAAGTTCTGGCGCCGAAGTTAAGTGCACGAATTAGCCACACAGGCCACTAGATTAATTTGTCGAGGGTGATTGGGAAGTCCCGCACCCGCTTGCCAGTGGCATGGTAGATCGCATTGGCCACCGCCGCGGCCACCCCGACGATGCCGATCTCACCGACGCCCTTGGACCCGAGCGCATTGACGATATCGTCCTGTTCCTCGACGAAAATCACCTCGATGTCACCGATGTCGGCACTGACCGGCACGTGATACTCGGCCAGGTTGTGGTTCATGTGGCGTCCGAGGGCGTGGTCGGTCAGGGTTTCTTCGTGCAGGGCCATGCCGACGCCCCACACCACGCCCCCGAGAATCTGGCTGCGGGCGGTTTTCGGGTTGACGACCCGGCCGGCGGCGATGGCACTGACCACTCGGTTGACCTTCACCGTCCCCAAATCCTCGTCCACCCACACTTCGACAAACACCGCCGAGTGAGTGGCCGTGGCGTAGGCCTGGCGTTTTTTGTCCGGCTCGGCGGTGACCTGGGCCTGCAGCGGTGTCTCGCCGCTTTTCTGCGCCAGCTCTGCCAATGCCACACTCGCTTCGCCCAGCCGCAGCTGGCCATCGGCAAACGTCACCTGCTCAAGGGTCGCGCCGCTGAAGGCCGGACACGCCTGGCGGGCCACGGCCAGGAGTTTTTCCTTCAGCGCCTCACAGGCCTGCTGCACGGCGGTGCCCACCGACGAGACGGTGAACGAACCGCCCTGCAACGGCGCGGTGGGCAGCGATGAATCGCCCAGGACAAACGTGACGTTCTCAAGGGAAACGCCTGACGCCTCGGCGGCGATCTGGGTCATGACCGTGTAGGTCCCGGTGCCGATGTCCGTGGTGGCGCTGCTGACGGTCAGCTTGCCATTCGTATCCAGCGAGGCCCGGGCACTGGCCTTCTGCTGCATGGCCTCCCACACGCCACCGGCCATGCCCCAGCCGACCAGTTGCCGGCCTTCACGCATGCTGCGCGGTTCCGGATTGCGCTTGTCCCAGCCGAAACGACGGGCACCTTGGGCATAACATTCACGCAGTTCCTTGCTGGAATAGGGCTTGCCTTCGTTCTCGTTGCGTTCGGCGTAGTTGATCAACCGCAGTTGCACCGGATCGATCGCCAGGGCACAGGCCAGTTCATCCATGGCGCATTCCAGGCCGATCAGCCCCAGGGCCGCGCCGGGCGCACGCATGTCCAGGGGCGTGTAGACGTCCAGCGGCACCAACTTATAGGTCAATGTCACGTTGTCGCAGTGATAGAGCATGCCGCTCCACTCCACCACGTGCTCGGTGAAGTCTTCGAAACGCGAGGTCTGGCCGACAGCGGTGTGCGCCACGGCCAGCAAGCGACCATTGGCCGCCGCCCCCAGCTGCACGCGCTGGAACGTGCGCGGCCGATAGCCAAAGGTGAACATCTGCTGGCGCGTCAGGCTGACCCGCACCGAACGCTGGAGGGCCAGTGCCGCCATCACCGCCAACGGCAATTGATATTGCGGACGCAGTCCGGAACCGAAGGCGCCGCCGACAAACGCGGCAAACACGCGCACCTGCTCTTTCTCAAGGCCGAAGACCTTCTGCACATAGGCTTGGCAATTTTGCGTGCCTTGGGTCTTGTCGTGGATGTGTAGGCTGCCGTCAGGCTGATACAGCACGGTGGAGGCGTGTGGTTCCATCGGGTTGTGGTGTTCCACCGGCGTGCTGTAGGACACATCCACGCTGAGCGCGGAACTGGCGTACTCGCCCTGAAAATTCCCACGAGGCTTGGGCAATTCAGCGGGTGCCGGTTGGGCCTCGTTTTGCAGGATTTTCAGATCGGTCTGGTGATCCTCGGCCGCGTATTCGATATCAACCAGTGAGCCGGCATACCGCGCCAGCTCGAGATTTTCCGCCACCACCAGGGCCAGTGGCTGGCCACTGTAGAGTATCTGGTCGTTGTACAACGGCCGGAACGGCGAGCCATCCGCCGCATCGGCATCCTGGTAGGGCTCATCGTAGCTGGCGATTCTCGGCCGGTTGGTGTGGTCGATGACTGCGACTACGCCGGGCAGCGCCAAGGCTCTGGACGCATCGATGCGCAGCACACGGCCACGGGCGACCGTACCGGACACAACGCTGCCGTGCAGCAGGCCGTCCTCGGGATATTCACCGGCGTAACGCGCCTGGCCCGTCACCTTGAGCAAGCCATCGACCCGGTCGAGTGGCTGCCCTATGGATTTGCTCGAAGCGTTCATCAGGCGTGTCCTCCCTGCGGTGCGCTACCCAACGCGGCATTGCTCAAGGCGCGGACAATCGCCCGCCGCGCCAACCTGACCTTGAAGCCGTTGTGCTCCAGCGGCTCGGCGTGTTGCAGCAGCGCATCGGCGGCGGCGGTGAACGTTTCGCGGCTGACAGTCTGCCCGGTCAGCCAGCTCTCCACCGCCCTGTCGCGCCAGGGTTTGTGCGCCACGCCTCCCAGGGCCAGGCGTGCCTGGCGAATCACCGGCCCGTCCAGCTCCAGCGCCGCCGCCACCGAAACCAGGGCAAAGGCGTAGGAGGCACGGTCACGGATCTTCAGATAGTGGCTATGGTCGGCAAAACCGGCGGCAGGCAACTCGATGGCGGTGACCAATTCATCGTCAGCCAACTGGTTATCACGTTCCGGGGCATCGCCGGGCAGACGATGGAAATCGGCGAACTCGATGGTCCGCGCCCCGCCCCGTCCCATGACGTGGACCACCGCTTCCAGGGCCGCCAAGGCCACGCACATGTCGGAGGGATGGGTGGCGACACATTGATCGCTGGCACCGAAAATCGCGTGGATGCGGTTCAAACCGTTCCGGGCCGGGCACCCGCTGCCGGGCCGGCGTTTGTTGCACGGCACGCTCGCGTCATAGAAGTAATAGCAGCGGGTACGTTGCAGCAGATTGCCGCCGGTGCTGGCCATGTTGCGCAGTTGCGGCGAGGCCCCCGCCAGGATCGCCTGGGCCAGCAGTGGATAACGGCGTTCGATCCACGGGTGCCAGGCCAGGTCGGCATTGCTCACCAAGGCCCCGATCATCACCCCGCCGGAAGGGGTTTCACTGAGGTCCGCCAGGGGCAAGCCGGTGATGTCGATCAAGTGTTCAGGGCGGGTGAGGTTCTCCTTCATCAGGTCCAGCAGATTGGTGCCGCCGGCGATGAAGCGGGACACCGGGCTCGACAGATCGACGGCCGCCTGCACCGTGTCCGGCTTGCTGTATTGGAAAGGGTTCATCGGTCACCCCCTTGTTCCTGACGGCAACGAGGCAAGGCGTCTTCAATGGCATCGCGAATGTTGTTGTAGGCACCGCACCGGCACAGATTGCCGCTCATCAGCTCACTGATCTGTGCGCGGGTCTGCGCCCTGCCCTCGTTGGCCAGCCCCACCGCCGAACAGATCTGCCCCGGCGTGCAGTAGCCGCACTGGAACGCGTCATGGGTGATGAACGCCTGCTGCATGGGATGCAATGCCCCATCACTGGCCAGGCCTTCGATGGTGGTCAATTCGGCGCCGTCGCACATCACCGCCAGGGTCAGGCAGGCATTGATCCGCTTGCCATCGCGCAGCACAGTGCAGGCCCCACACTGGCCGTGGTCGCAGCCTTTCTTGCTGCCCACCAGGTCCAGTTGCTCACGCAGCAGGTCCAGCAAGGTGGTCCAGGCCAGCACTTGCAACTCTCGCACTTGGCCATTGAGGGTCAGGCGAATCGGATGACGGACGAAGGACGCCGACGTCGCTTCGGACAGGGTCGCGCTCATGGAACACCTCACGGTTGGTCGTACTCGCGGCGTTTTGGGAAACCGCCGTCATAAGGGTTACGACTTCAGGGTGGGGTGATGCGTTCAAGGCAATTGCGATGCTGCGGGCACTGCAAGCAACATGAATTTAACGGGCCTGTGCGGTATATATGTACCGCACCGAGTGTAATGTATCGCCTTACACTCTGTTCCATGATTAAATCCTTCCAGCACAAAGGCCTCAGGCTCTTTTATGAGACGGGGTCGACCCGTGGTATCCGGGCGGACCACGGAAAACGCCTGGCCCGCATGCTCCAGTTCATGGACAGGGCGCAGGCCGCCAACGACTTGGATATCCCGGGATGGCGATTGCATCCGCTCAAGGGTGGGCTGGATGGATACTGGTCGCTGGGGGTTTCGGGAAACTGGCGGGTTATTTTTCGTTTCATCGGGTCCGATATCGAACTGGTCGATTATCTGGACTACCACTGATCAGGAGGCTGGAACATGCCCATGCACAATCCGCCACACCCTGGCGAAACCTTGCGGTTGGACGTGTTGCCCGAGCTGGGCATCACGGTCACCGAACTGGCACGACACCTGGGCTTCGCCCGGCCTCATCTCTCCCGGGTATTGCATGGCCATGCGCCCATCAGCCCCGATCTGGCGGTGCGCCTGGAACGTGCCGGGATCGGCAAGGCCAGGGTGTGGTTGGGCGTCCAGGCCGACTATGACTTGTGGCAAGCCGAGCGCCGCGAGCAACCCGCGATCGAACCTTTCCCCCAACACGCTTGACCTCCGTCAGGCCAGCAACTCCGCCGCCACCACGCTCCTCACGCCCTTGCCACTGAGTTGTTCCACCAGCATCAAGGCAAACGCCAGGGCGGCGGCCGAGCCTTGGGCGGTGATGCAGTTGCCGTCTACCACCACGGGCTGATCCACGAAGCTGCAACCGGACAGTTGCTGGCTTACCGCTGGCAGGCAGGTCATGCGGCGCTGGCGCAGGACGCCGAAGGCCTGTAGCGCCAGGGCCGGGGCTTCGGCGATGGCGGCAAAGAAACGCCCGGCGGCGGCCTGGTCCTTGATCAATTGTTGCAGCGGCTGATGGGCCGCCAAGTGCTGAGCGCCGATGATGCCGCCCGGCAGGACGACCAGGTCGAAATCCTGCACGAGCACGTCCACCAGCATGCCATCGGCCGTCAGGCGCGTGCCGCGGGCGCAAGTGAGCATGCGCCGTCCTTCGATGCTCGCCACCACGGTTTCGATCTGCGCGCGCCGCAGCACATCGATCAAGGTGACCGTCTGCAAGTCGTCGACGCCCTCGGCGACGGCAATCAGGGCTCGGGGGATCTTGGTTCCAGGAATCATGGGCGCTCTCTCCACTGGGTGATGCCTGTAGTGTAGGAGCTGCCGAAGGCTGCGATCTTTTTACAAGCGCTTGAGACTCAAGCGTCTGGGGAAAGATCGCAGCCTCGCTTCGCTCGGCAGCTCCTACACAACGGTTATGCATTTCTCACGCGGGGGCCGGGCTATTTGATGTACAACTGGGTCGACATCCGGTTGCCCGGGGCGTTGATCGACTGGTTGCTGAAGCTGAAGGTGCCCTCTTGCTTGCCCTTCAGGTCGAAGATGTACACATAGCCGACGACTTTGGTCCGCACCGAGCAGTCGTTGAGATTGCCATTGCTGTAGGCACATACCGGCGAGCGGGTGCCGTCGACTTCAAAGCCGTCCAGGGTGACATGGGGCTGATGGCCATAGCCGACTTCCAGCACGTAGACCTTGATGTTCGGCCCGCCGTGATCGCAACGCGTCTGCGCCTGCCCGGGGACGATGTCCTCGAAACCACAGGCCGGCGACTCGACCTTGAGTACCTTGACCTCACTCAAGGGCGGTGCCGACGCGGCATTGACGGCTTGGCCGAGCATCCACAGGGCCAGCGCGCAGCCCACGGCCACCAGCCGCTTTTTATTCATGTGAAGCATAGAGACCTCCCGGAACCGCGGGCAGTATGGCCCACTTGGCGCGTTGGCAAAACATCGACGACGATCGCAGCCACAACGCTACGCTGCTGGTATGATGCGCGGCTTTTTCCGACCCGCAGAAAATTCCCGGGCGCCGCTGGCGACCTGTGCTTTGCTGTTGAGGTCGATACATTCACGGCGCCGGGCGCGCCACGGGGAGCAGACATGCTGGAAAGGCTGTTTCAACTCAAGGCACACAACACCAACGTGCGGACCGAGATCCTGGCGGGCGTCACGACCTTCCTGGCCATGGCCTACATCCTGTTCGTCAACCCGAGCATCCTCGGCGAAACCGGCATGGACAAGGGCGCGGTGTTCGTCGCCACCTGCCTGGCGGCGGCCATTGGCTCCACGGTCATGGGCCTGATCGCCAACTACCCGATCGCCCTCGCGCCGGGCATGGGCCTGAACGCCTTCTTCACCTACACCGTGGTCCTGCACATGGGCCACACCTGGCAAGTGGCGCTGGGCGCGGTGTTCGTCTCCGCCGTGCTGTTTTTCCTGCTGTCGATCTTCCGCATCCGCGAGTGGATCATCAACAGCATCCCGCTGCCGCTGCGCTCGGCCATTGCCGCCGGTATCGGCCTGTTCCTGGCGTTGATCGCCCTGAACAATGCCGGCATCGTGGTGAAAAACCCGGCGACCATGGTGGGCCTCGGCGACTTGAAGCAACCGGCGCCGATCCTCGCGACCCTCGGCTTTGTCCTGATCGTCGCCCTCGAAGCCTTGAAAGTACGCGGCGCGGTGCTGATCGGCATCCTGGCGGTCACCATCGTTTCGATCCTGATGGGCTTCACCCCGTTCAACGGCGTCATCTCCGCGCCGCCATCCCTGGCCCCGACCTTCCTGCAACTGGACATCAAGGGCGCCCTGGACATCGGCCTGGTGAGCGTGATCTTCGCCTTCCTGTTCGTCGACCTGTTCGACAACTCCGGCACCCTGATCGGCGTTGCCAAGCGCGCCGGACTCATGGGCAAGGACGGCCACATGCCGAAGATGGGCCGTGCGCTGATCGCCGACAGCACCGCCGCCATGGCCGGTTCGCTGCTGGGCACCTCCACCACCACCAGCTACATCGAATCGGCGGCGGGCGTCAGCGCCGGCGGCCGCACCGGTTTGACCGCCATCGTGGTGGCGATCCTGTTCCTGCTGGCGCTGTTCTTCTCGCCACTGGCCGCCAGCGTCCCGGCCTTCGCCACCGCGCCTGCCCTGTTGTTCGTCGCCGTGCTGATGACCTCGGGCCTGGCGGAAATCGACTGGGATGACATCACCGTCGCCGCGCCCGTGGTGGTGACCGCCCTGGCGATGCCATTCACCTATTCCATCGCCAACGGCATCGCTTTCGGTTTCATCGCCTGGACCGCCATCAAACTGGTGTCTGGCCGTGGCCGTGAGCTGAACCCGGCGCTGGTTATTCTGTCGATCCTGTTCGTGATCAAGTTGGGTTGGTTCAACGCATGACTTTTGATTCCCAGGCCTACGCCGCCCAGTTACAGGACAAGGTCACCCGCTTGCGTGACCTGTTGGCGCCGTTCGACGCACCGGAACCTGCGGTGTTCGATTCGCTCCTGAAAAACTTTCGCCTGCGGGCCGAATTCCGCCTCTGGCGCGAGGCCGGCGAACGGCATTACGCAATGTTCTCCCAGGACGACAAACGCACACCGATCCTCATTGAGGAATTTCCCATTGCCAGCCTGCGCATCAACCAATTGATGCCGCAGCTCAAGGCCGCCTGGCAAGCCAGTGCGCCCCTGAGCCATAAGCTGTTCCAAGTGGAATTCCTGACCACCCTCGCGGGCGATGCGATGATCACCCTGTGTTATCACCGCCCGCTGGACGAGCACTGGCACGCGGCCGCGTCAAAATTGGCGGCCGACCTGGGCGTCAGCATCATTGGCCGCTCCAAGGGCAAGCGGGAAGTGATCGGCCACGATTACGTGGTGGAGAAACTTGAAGTGGGCGGCCGCACCTTCAGCTATCGCCAACCCGAGGGTGCCTTCACCCAGCCCAACGGCACGGTGAATCAGAAGATGCTCAACTGGGCCTATGAAGCGCTGGGCGATCGCAGCGACGATCTGCTGGAGTTGTACTGCGGCAACGGCAACTTCACCCTGCCCCTGGCCACCCGCGTGCGCAAAGTCCTGGCCACCGAAATCAGCAAGACCTCGGTGAACGCCGCGCTGAGCAACCTCAGCGAAAACGCTGTGGATAACGTTACCCTGGTGCGCCTGTCCGCCGAAGAACTGACCGAAGCCTTGAACGAAGTCCGACCGTTCCGTCGCCTGCAGGGCATCGACCTGAAAAGCTACGAATTCGGCAGCGTATTCGTCGACCCGCCGCGTGCCGGCATGGACCCGGACACCTGCGAGTTGACTCGGCGGTTCGACAACATCCTCTACATCTCCTGCAACCCGGAGACCCTCGCCGCGAACATCGCGCAATTGAACGACACCCACCGCATCACGCGTTGTGCGTTGTTCGATCAATTTCCTTGGACCCATCACATGGAATCCGGGGTGTTGTTGACTCGGCGCTGAGTCCTCCCTTTCGGGGTGAAGGATTACCCTGTGGCGAGGGGATTTATCCCCGCTGGGCTGCGAAGCGGCCCTCTGCTCTGTCTTGTCTGGCCTCTTGCGAGTGCTGCGCACTCGAGCGGGGATAAATCCCCTCGCCACAATTGCTCTCCCTCACCTTTCGGCCGGCAATGTTCGATCATCGAACACTTATTGCCCAACGACCGCGGCTTTATTTGACCAAATTAACCATCTAGTACAATTTATCTCCACCGGCTGAAACCCCGCCGACACCAACAATAAAAATGTGGAGAAACTGCGATGCCTCCGATCGTTCTGGTGCTCAACGGCCCGAACCTGAACCTGCTCGGCACCCGCGAGCCGGCCACCTACGGCCATGAAACCCTGGCCGATATCTCTGCACTGTGCGGGCGCGCCGCCGACGAATTCGGCCTGGCGGTAGAGTTCCGCCAGACCAACCAGGAAAGCGAATTGCTGGACTGGATTCACGGTGCCCGGGGCCGGTGCGCCGGTATCGTCATCAACCCGGCGGCCTGGACCCACACTTCCGTGGCGATCCGTGACGCCCTGGTGGCCAGCGAAGTGCCGGTCATCGAAGTCCACCTGTCCAACGTTCATGCCCGTGAAACCTTCCGCCACCACTCCTTTGTCTCATCCGTCGCCATTGGCGTGATGTGCGGGTTTGGCAGCCATGGCTATCGCCTGGCCCTTGAACATTTCAGTCAGCGGTTGAAGGGTTGATGGGCATGTCGAATATCACTGTGCTGGCCGGCCTGATCGGCGCGGGTATCCAGGCGTCCCGCACGCCGGCGCTGCATGAGCGCGAAGGCGATGCCCAAGGCATGCGTTATCTCTATCGACTGATCGACCTCGACGCGTTGAAGCTCGACAGCGGTGCCCTGGCCGACTTGCTGATGGCCGCCGAACGCATGGACTTCACCGGCCTGAACATCACTTTTCCCTGCAAGCAGGCGATCATCCCGCTGCTGGACGAGCTGTCGCCCGAGGCCCGAGGCATAGGCGCGGTCAATACGGTGGTGCTCAAGGACGGCAAGCGCATCGGCCACAACACCGACTGCCTGGGGTTCGCCGAAGGTTTTCGCCGTGGCCTGGGGGAAGTGGCGCGCAAGCGCGTGGTCCAGATGGGCGCGGGGGGCGCTGGCGCGGCGGTGGCCCATGCGCTGTTGCTAGAGGGCGTGGAAACCCTGAGCATCTTTGACGTCGAAGTCAGCCGCGCCGAGGCACTGGCCAACAACTTGAATCAACACTTCGGCACCGGCCGCGCTCGCGCCGGGCATGACCTGCCAACGGCCATGGCCGAGGCCGACGGTCTGGTGAACACCACGCCCATGGGCATGGCGAAACTGCCGGGCATGCCAGTGCCGGTCGAGTTGTTGCGGGGCGCTTTGTGGGTCGCTGAAATCGTTTACTTCCCATTGGAAACCGAGCTGCTGCGCAACGCCCGCGCCATCGGCTGCCGCACGCTGGATGGCGGCAACATGGCGGTGTTCCAGGCGGTGAAGGCGTTCGAACTGTTCAGTGGCGTGGCGCCGGACGCGCAGCGGATGCTGGCGCATTTTCAGAGCATGAATCACTGAAGCCGGTGATGAATCCCCTGTGGAAATGACCTGTGGGAGCGAGCTTGCTCGCGATGGCGGTGTGTCAGTCGCAACTGATGTTGGCTGATCGACCGCTATCGCGAGCAAGCTCGCTCCCACATAAGCCCGCACACACATCAGGTTCGGTGTCAGGCCTGCAAGTACCGCAACACCGACTCACACACCATCTGCCGATGCCGCTGCTTCACTGCTTCATCCGACAGGTCGATCTGAAAGATCTCACCGAACGTCTGGCGGTTGGACACCCGGTAGAAGCAGAACGAGCTGATCAGCAGATGCACGTCCAGCGGCTCGAGGCCGGCACGGAACACGCCCTCTTCGGCGCCGCGCCGCAGGATCACCCCCAGGGAATCGAGGATGGTATTGGTCATCGCCTTGATCGCGCCTGACTGCTTCACGTACTCGGCGTTGTGAATGTTCTCGATGCAGACGATGCGCACGAAATCCACATTGCGGTCGTGGTGGTCGAAGGTGAATTCCACCAGGCGCCGGATCGCGTCCACCGGGGCCAGTTCCGCCAGGTGCAGGCGGCTCTCGGTGGTGCGGATATCGCCGTAGAGTTTTTCCAGCACCTCGACGTACAACTGCTCCTTGCTGCCGAAGTAGTAGTAGATCATGCGCTTGGAGGTGTGGATGCGCTCGGCGATGGCGTCGACCCGGGCACCCGCCAGGCCCTGCTGGACGAATTCGACGATGGCTTCCTGAAGAATGTTTTCCCGGGTCTTCTCCGGGTTGTTCTTGCGACTCTTGCGCGGCTGGGCGACAGGTTCGTCGAGCGCTGCGGAAAGCTCTGGATTCATAGTCATTGCGGGCTCACGGCCATCACTGCACAGGCTGGCGATTATGGGCCGCACCGTGCACTGAAGGAAGCCACGGCACCGCCCATTACCGCCACGTTTACGATTTCCCTACAACTTGGCGTGCCGCAAGCCACCGCTGCGGGACTTGGCCATGGCCGCCAGGCGCACCGCGACGTTGGCGGCGCCATAACCGGCGTAACCGTTCTTGCGCTGGATGATCTCAAAGAAAAACCGCCCCTCGAACGGCTCGGTGTAGACATGGAACAGCTCGCCACCCTGGGCGTCACGGTCGTACAGCACGTTGAAGTAAGCCAGTTCGCTGAGGAACTCGTCATCGAAATCGAAACGCGCCGCCAGGTCGTCGTAGTAGTTGAGCGGGATGTCGAGCAACGGTACGCCCGCCTCCTTGGCCCGACTGACCTGGGCGAAGATGTCGTCGCAGTCGAAGGCGATGTGATGCACGCCGGAGCCGCGATAACTCGACAGCGCATGTGAGATCGCGGTGTTGCGGTTCTCGGAAATGTTCAGCGGCAAGCGGATCGAACTGCAGCGGCTGCGCAGCGCCCGGCTTTTTACCAGGCCATAGGGGTCGGGCAAGACCACTTCGTCGTCGGCCTCGAAATCCAGCAGGCTCTTGTAGAACAGCACCCAACTGTCGAGGCTGTCGGCCGGCAGCGCCATCGCCATGTGGTCGATGCGCTTGAGCCCGGCCCCGATGACCGCCCCCGGTTGCAGGTTGAAATCGGTGCCATAGACGTCGGCGTCCTGGTCTACCAGGTAAATCAGGCTGCCGTCCGGTGCACGCACCGCCGCCAGCTCCAGCTCATTGGGCCCCACCAGTCCGCGATAGGGCTGACCCTTGTAGGCAACCGCCCGCTCCAGGGCACTGGCGCTGTTTTTCACCCGCACGGCGGTGGCGCACAACGATGGCCCGTGGGCTTCGAAAAAGCTGTGGGCGAAGGAATACGGTTCACTGTTGAGGATCAGGTTGATGTCGCCCTGGCGCAGCAGGCTGACATTCTTCGAGCGATGCTGGCCCGCCTTGACGAACCCCAACCGTTCCAACCAGTGGGAGAGCTTGGCGCCGAGGTTGTCGTCCACGGCAAACTCGAGGAATTCGATGCCGGCGTATTCGCTGGCCGGGGGTGTGGCGAACAGGATGTCGGCATTGCCAACGGCGCTCGCTTCTTCGGCCAGGCGCTGGCGGGTCTTTTCTTCCAGGTACAGCAGCGAACGCAGGCCGTCGGCGGCATTGGCCCGTGGCGGCGCGGCACGAAAACCGTCGTTGAAGATCTCCAGCGACAGCGGCCCGGTATAACCACTCTTGATGATCGGCGCCAGGAACCCCGGCAAGTCGAATTCGCCCTGGCCCGGGAAACAACGGAAATGCCGGCTCCACTCCAGGACGTCCATGGCCAGGATCGGTGCATCGGCCATTTGCACAAAAAAGATCTTGTCGCCCGGGATCTGAGCAATGGCGCTCGGGTCGCCCTTGAGGGACAAGGTGTGGAAGCTATCGAGCAACACGCCGAGGTTGGGGTGATCGGCCTGGCGCACGATGTTCCAGACCTGTTGATAAGTATTCACATGGCGGCCCCAGGCCAGCGCCTCGTAACCGATGCGCAAGCCGCGGGCACCGGCCCGTTCGGCCAGCAGGCGCAAGTCATCGATCAGGATCTGTTCATCGCCGACGCTGTCGGCCGAGGCATTGCTGCACACCAACACCAGGTCGGTGCCCAGCTCCTGCATCAAGTCGAACTTGCGCTCGGCCCGCTCCAGGTTGCGGGGCAGACGATCGCGGCGGCAGCCTTCGAAATCACGAAACGGTTGGAACAAGGTGATGGCGATGCCCAGGTCAGCGCACATCTGCCTGATTTCCCGAGGGCTGCCATCGTAATAAAGAAGGTCATTCTCGAAAATTTCCACCCCATCAAAACCAGCGGCGGCAATGGCGTCGAGTTTCTCCGGCAAAGTACCGCTCAAGGACACGGTGGCAATGGAACGCTGCATGACTTCGGCTCCCGGGACAGGCATCGGCTACAAAGGTGCGCCGCTTTTTAAAGAGTGAGCCGATTATTGAGCTGCCGGTTTCTTTCAGCAATTCAATATGTACCATCCGGTTAGTTTTTTGGGCGATTATCGAACACAATGCCCATGGCTGAATTGACGATTTTTTGCTCACTGCGCACCATCGCTCCCACATTGACACCGGCTCTGATCGCCAATCTCGATGGATAGACCCAGACCAACCATAAGAATTTCAAAAACGGGTACACGCTATGATTCCCTCCCAAAGTTCCCGCCTGGCCCCTGGCCTGGGTGCCTCCACCGGCAGCGTCGGTGACAAGATCCGCGGCGCCATGGCCGTGGGCAAGACCCGTTGGGGCATGCTCGCCCTGGTGTTTTTCGCCACCACCCTGAACTACATCGACCGTGCCGCCCTGGGCGTCATGCAGCCGATCCTGGCCAAGGAAATGAGCTGGACGGCGATGGATTACGCCAACATCAACTTCTGGTTCCAGGTCGGGTATGCCATTGGCTTCGTGTTGCAGGGGCGACTGATCGACCGGATCGGCGTCAAGCGCGTGTTCTTCTGCGCCGTGCTGCTCTGGAGCCTGGCGACCGGCGCCCACGGCCTGGCCACGTCGGCGGTGGGCTTTATGGTTTGCCGTTTCATTCTCGGCCTTACCGAAGCCGCCAACTACCCGGCCTGCGTGAAGACCACCCGGCTGTGGTTCCCGGCGGGCGAACGGGCTGTCGCCACCGGTATTTTCAATGCCGGAACCAACGTTGGTGCGATGTTCACGCCGATGCTGCTGCCACTGGTCCTGCACGTATGGGGCTGGCAGGCGGCGTTCCTGTGCATGGCCGCGCTGGGCGGGATCTGGCTGCTGTTCTGGGGCCTGAAGTACTTCAACCCTGAAGACCATCCCACCGTTAAACAGTCGGAGCTGGACTACATCCAGGCCCAGGACGAACCGGACCCGGTCCGCGTACCGTTCTCGCGCATCCTGCGCATGCGCGGCACTTGGGCGTTCGCCCTGGCCTACTCGATCACCGCGCCGGTATTCTGGTTCTACCTCTACTGGTTGCCGCCGTTCCTGAACCAGCAATACAACCTGGGCATCAACGTGACCCAGATGGGCATCCCGCTGATCATCATCTACCTCACCGCCGACTTCGGCAGCGTCGGCGGCGGGATCCTGTCGTCGTTCCTGATCGGCCGCGGCCTCGACCCGATCAAGGCGCGACTGGTGTCCATGCTGCTGTTCGCCTGCTGCATCATCGGCGTGATCATGGCCGCGGGTTCCAGCAGCCTGTGGATGGCGGTGTTCGCCATTTCCCTGGCCATCGGCGCGCACCAGGCCTGGACCGCCAACATCTGGAGCCTGGTGATGGACTACACGCCCAAGCACATGATGAGCACGGTGTTCGGCTTCGGCGGCATGTGCGCGGCCATCGGCGGGATGTTCATGACCCAACTGGTGGGCCACATTCTCACGATCACCCACAATAACTACACCGTGCTGTTCACCCTGATCCCGGCGATGTACTTCATTGCCCTGACCTGGCTGTACTTCATGGCGCCGCGCAAGGTGCCTACCCTGGAAAAATGACTGTCCACACGCTAACGGGCAACGATTCACCTGTGGCGAGGGAGCTTGCTCCCGCTCGATTGCGCAGCAATCGCAAAAAAGCGAGGGCCGCTTCGCCCGAAGCGCCGGACCGGCCCAGCGGGAGCAAGCTCCCTCGCCACTGGGGGCTGTGCTAGCCCAGAGAGTGCTGTGCTAGCCACAAAAGGGTTTGTCAGCGGTTACGCCCGCCGCTGTTGCCACGCCGCTGCCAACCCACTCAAGCAGATCAAGACGATGCCCACCACGGTGGTCAGCGTCGGCGTGTGGTTGAACAACAACCAGCCCAGCAGGCCGGCAAACACGATCTGGCAATACCCGAACGGCGCGAGCAGCGCCGGGGCGGCAAAGCGGAAGGCCTGGGTCAGCATCAGGTGCGCCGTCATCCCGCAGGCCCCCAGCGCCAACATCATCGCCCCGTGCATCAGGCTCGGCACCTGCCAGAAGAACGGCACCAGCGCGCTCATCACCAAGGTATTGCACAGGCCGGCGAAGAAATTGCTGGTGGTCGGGCTGTCGATCTCGCTGAGCTTGCGCGTGAGCAGTTGGTAGAAGCAGAAAAACAGTGCCGAACAGAACGGTAACAGCACCGCCGGGGTGAACAGATCGCCGCCGGGATGGACGATGATCAACACCCCGATGAAACCGAAGATCACCGCGATCCATTGACCGCGCGTCACCCGTTCGCCCAGCAATGGCACCGACAGCGCCGTCACCAGTACGGGCGCGAGGAAGTTGACCGCCGTCGCCTCCGCCAGAGGTATGAACATCAACGCGGTGGTGAAAAACAGACTGGTGCCCAGCAGGCACAACGCCCGGGCCAACTGCCACAACGGGCGCTTGGTACGCAGTACCCGCAGCCCCGAGCGTGGCAGGAAAATACCCGCCATCAACAACGTGTGCACCACGTAACGCGCCCAGACCACCATGACGATCGGATAAAAACCGGACAGGTATTTGGACAACGCGTCATGACTGGAGAACAGGAACGTTGCGGCCAGGATTAGCACGATGCCCTTGAAAGCCTGATTGACGCCGGAGAGCGGTGTGCTGACGGTCATGAGGGAAACCTGCGTTGCTTGATGTAAGGGCCGTGACGCACGATGCAGTTGTTGGGCCAGCGAGCATGCCGATAAGTTCTGAATCGGCAGTGTAATGAAAATTCCGGCGCCAGGCAGGATCGGCACTTCGATGAACCAAAACCCGTGTCCGTTGCCTGACAGCACAAGCGCGGCGCGCACCTTGGGCGCCTGAAAGCTAGACTCACCGCCACAGCAGTCATTTCTCGCAGCGTCATTTAGAGGATCTCCCACATGTTATGGAAAAAAGGTCGCCGCAGTGACAACGTGGTGGACGCCCGTGGTGATGGTGGGGGCGGTGGCGGAATGCGTTTTGGCGGCGGCAAGGGATTGAGCCTGACGGCCATTCTCCTGATCGTCGGCATCGGCTGGATCACCGGCCAGGACCCGATGCAGATTCTCGGGCAACTGGCCGGGCAGATGGACCAGTCCGCACCCGCCACGTCACAAACCCGCCAGGCGCCACCGGCCAACGACGAACAGGCCGAGTTCGTGCGCTCGATCCTCGGCGATACCGAAGACACCTGGGGCCAAGTCTTCCAGCAGGCCGGACGCCAATACCAGCAGCCCAAACTGGTGCTGTTCAGTGGTCGGGTCAATTCGGCTTGCGGCCTGGCCTCCTCGGCGACCGGGCCGTTCTATTGCCCGGCGGACCGGCAGGTCTACCTGGACATGAGTTTCTTCAAGGAAATGTCCCAACGCTTTGCCGCCGCCGGCGACTTCGCCCAGGCCTACGTCATTGCCCACGAAGTCGGCCACCATGTGCAGACGCTGCTCGGCGTGTCGGCGAAAATCCAGGAAGCACGCCAGCAAGGCCGGCAGATGGAAGGCGACGGCGGCTTGTTGGTGCGCCAGGAATTGCAGGCCGATTGCCTGGCAGGGGTCTGGGCCAACCATGCGCAGAAACGCTTGAACTGGCTGGAGCCGGGAGACATCGAAGAGGCCTTGACCGCCGCCAATGCCATCGGTGACGACCGCTTGCAGCAGCAAGGCCAAGGCCGCGTGGTGCCGGACTCCTTCACCCACGGTACGTCGGCGCAGCGGGTGCGTTGGTTCAAGACCGGCTTCGCCCAGGGCCAGGTCAGTCAGTGCGACACGTTCGCGGCGAAAACCCTGTAGATGAAGAGGTGGGCGTTGATCGGGCTGGTGCTGTGCTGCGCCGCAGCCCAGGCCGATGAACACGGCGTCAACGTGGTCGCCCAGGGGCGCCTGCAACTCAAGGGCGGTGCCATGGCCGTCGCCGTCAGCCCGCCCCCGGCGTCCATTCAACGCGTGCTGATCATCCTTCATGGTCGGCTGCGCAACGCCGACACCTACCTGCACAGCGCCGAAAAAGCTGCCGGGCAGGCCGGGCAACAGGGCACGACGCTGGTCATCGCCCCGCAATTCCTCAACGAGCAGGACGTGGCTCGCCACACGTTGCCCAATGATCTACTGCGCTGGCAGGGCAATGATTGGATGGCCGCAGGCCTGTCCACGGGGCCCAACCCGGTCAGCTCCTTCCAAGTCCTCGACGACATCGTCGCGCGGGTCAGTGACCGGCAGCAATTTCCCGAAGTAAAGGACATCGTCATCGCCGGTCATTCCGGCGGCGCCCAGGTCGTGCAGCGCTATGCCCTGCTCGCCCAAGGCCAATACCGGATCAACCCGCGTTTCGTCATCGCCAACCCGTCGTCCTATGCCTACTTCGATGCGCAACGGCCCATGGCCTTCGACGCCGCCAGTTGCCCGGGCTTCAACCGCTGGAAATACGGCCTGCAGGACCTGCCCGCCTATGCCGCTGGGCGAACGCCCGCCCAGCTGGAGGAACACTACGTCAAGCGCGATATCGTTTATCTGCTCGGGCAGCAGGACATCGACCCGGAGCATCCGGCGTTGGACAAGGGTTGTGAAGCACAGACCCAAGGCGCGTATCGATTACTGCGTGGGCACTTCTTTTTCGACTACCTGACCCGGCGCCATCCCGAGGGGCTGAACCAGCGGCTGATCGAGGTGCCCGGGGTCGGGCACGATGGGGATGGGATGTTCAATTCGCCGGAGGGGCTGAGGGTGTTGTTTGGGCAGTAAGCCTCGTGGCGACTGATAGGGCCTCATCGCGAGCAAGCTCGCTCCCACAGGGTTTTCTGTGTTCGCCACACATCCCCTGTGGGAGCGAGCTTGCTCGCGATGGCGGCTAGCCAGCCAATAACAATCTCAAGCCGACAACATCCGCCGCAACTCAAGGCAATCCCGCGCATGCCAATCCGTCAGCTCCGGCCATGGATTGTCCGGCAAATTCACCAGCACCGTCCGCGCCCCCGCCGCACGGCCGCAATCCAGGTCGAAGCGGTAGTCGCCCACCATCACCATCGTGTCGGGCGTCACGCTCCAGGCCTCGGCCAGTTTCAACAGGCCACCGGGATGCGGCTTGGGCGGTGCTTCATCGCGGCCCAGCACATCGTCCACCGCGAAACAGTCCGCCAGGCCAATGGCCTCCAGGGTCACGTGGGCCAGCTCACGGGCGTTGCGGGTCAGGATCCCCAGGCGATAGCCGCGCCCGGCCAGCTCGCGCACCAATTCGACCGCGCCCGGCGCAGGCTTGGAGCCCAGCGCCAGGTCCCGCTCGTGTTCCAGCAACCAGGCATGCTTGGCCGCGGCCTCCTCAGCGGGCAACCCTGCCAGGTGAGTGAGAATGTCATCTTCGGCCGGAATCGCCAGGGCCACGCGGATCGCCGCGAAATCATGCACGGCGATGGTCAGCGTGCCATCCATGTCGAACACCCAGTGACGAACCTCGGCCAGGCTCATGCCCAGTCCTTGCGGTGGCGAATCAGGCCTTCCTGGGTGACCGACGCCACCAGTTGCCCAGCGCGATTGAACACGCTGCCACGGGAGAAACCACGGGAATTGCCGGCCCACGGGCTGTCCATGGCGTAGAGCAACCAGTCATCGGCGCGCAGGTCAGCGTGGAACCACAACGCGTGATCAAGGCTGGCGACCTGCATGTCCTTCTGCCACACCGATTTGCCGTGGGGCAGCATCGAGGTGGTCAGCAGGCCGAAGTCCGACGCGTAGGCCAGCAGGTATTTGTGCAGGGCCGGGATGTCCGCCAAGGCGCCATCGGCACGGAACCACACGTATTTCACCGGGTCGGCCGGTTGCGGGTTGTACGGGTCTTTTTCGGTGACCGGGCGGACTTCGATCGGCTTGGGGCACAGCAGTTTTTCACGCATGTGCTCGGGCAACAGGTGCGCGCGCTGCTGGGTCAGCTCCAGCTCGGACGGCAGGTTCTCCGGGCCGACGACTTGCGGCATGGTGCTCTGGTGCTCGAAACCCTGCTCGTCATACTGGAACGAGGCGCTGCAGGTGAAGATCGGGTTGCCCTTCTGGATCGCCGTCACCCGGCGGGTGCTGAAACTGCCACCGTCACGCACCCGGTCCACCTGGTAGACCACCGGCAGCGCAGCATCGCCTGGACGCAGGAAATAACCGTGCATCGAATGCACATGGCGCGCCTCTTCCACGGTCTGGCTGGCCGCCGACAACGACTGGCCCAGTACCTGGCCGCCGAACAGCTGGCGAAACCCCAGGTCCTGGCTGCGACCGCGAAACAGGTTCTCTTCGATCGGTTCCAGGGTCAGCAGGTCGACCAGATCTTCCAACACGTGGCTCATTCAGACTTTCCTCACACAGCGCAATTGCCGCAGTCTACGCCGCGGCGGTGGATCGATTGTTGGCCCAGGCCATTCTGGCGGGCATTGTAAACGTCCGTGTCGGCTAACCGTGAAGGGTCTGCAACCATTGCTCACGATTGATGCGATAAAGCACATGGTGACGCAATGGATGATCGACCGCGAGTTTTGGGTGCTCGAAATCGTCGGCAGGATCATGCTGCATGCCGATGGCCTGCATGACTTTCTGCGACGGCAGGTTATCCACAGCGGTAAACGCCACCACTTCATCCAACCCCAGGCGGTCGAAGGCACAGCGCAGCGCGGTCCACGCCGCTTCGCTGGCATAACCGAGCCCCCAATGCTCGCGCGCCAGGCGCCAGCCGATCTCCACCGCTGGCGTGAAAGGCGCGTCGAACCCGACCACGCCCAGCCCGGTAAAGCCAATGAAAGCCCCGGTGTCCTTGCGCTCCAACGCCCACAAACCAAAACCATGCTCGGCAAAATGCCCGCGCACACGGCCGATCAACGCAGCGCTTTCCAGGCGACTCAAGGGTGCCGGAAAATAACGCATCACTTGCGGATCGGCAGACATGGCCGCAAACGCCGGCAAATCATCGTCGCGCCACTGCCGCAATATCAGCCGTGCGCTTTCCAGTTCCAGTATCGGCTCCATCTTCACTCCCCTCCATGCCCTCAGAGTCTACATCGCTGGTAGGATTCGTGGCTCAATCACCACTGAAAACACCATGCCGCTACCGCTGATCTATCACGAAGACTACAGCCCCGAATTCCCGGCGGAACACCGCTTCCCCATGGACAAATTTCGCCTGTTGCGCGACCACCTGGTGGAGAGCGGCCTGACCCGCGATGCCGACCTGTTGCGCCCCTCACTGTGTCCGCCGGACATTCTCGCCCTGGCTCACGACCGCGCGTATATCGAGCGCTACATGGGCGGCGAGCTGTCCCGCGAAGACCAACGGCGACTGGGCCTGCCCTGGAACGAGGCCCTGGCCCGCCGGACGGTGCGCGCCGTCGGCGGTTCGCTCCTGGCCGCCGAGCAAGCCCTCGCACACGGCTTGGCCTGTCACTTGGCCGGCGGTACCCACCACGCCCACTACGACCACCCGGCCGGATTCTGCATTTTCAACGACCTGGCGGTGATCAGCCGTTATTTCCTGGCCAGCGGCCGGGTGTCGCGGGTGCTGATCTTCGATTGCGATGTGCATCAGGGCGACGGCACCGCTCGAATACTCCATGACACCCCGGACGCCGTGACAGTTTCCTTGCACTGCGAAAAGAATTTTCCCGCACGCAAGGCGCAAAGCGACTGGGACATCCCGCTGCCGATGGGCATGGGCGACGCCGCTTACCTGAACGTGGTGGACGATGCGCTCAACTACCTGCTGCCGCTCTATCAACCGGACCTGGTGCTGTATGACGCCGGCGTCGACGTGCACAAGGATGACGCCCTCGGTTACCTGAAGCTGACGGACGAAGGCCTCGCCGCCCGGGACGAGAGCGTCATGCGCCATTGCCTGGGACGCGACATCCCGGTGGTCGGGGTGATCGGCGGTGGCTATAGCAAGGATCGCCAGGCCCTGGCCCGCCGCCACGGGATCCTGCACCACAGCGCACAAAGGGTCTGGACGTCATCAGGTTGTCACTGAAACCTGGGCTTTACCCACAATGCCTGTGGAGCGGCTTGTGGATAACCTGAGCGAAACGGCCTACAGGCTATGCCGCCTGAAGCGTACAGAGGCTTGGCTGTTTTTTGATCAGAGTTCTAAAAAACACCTGCATTCCCCGTGGGAGCGAGCTTGCTCGCGATAGCGGTGGACCCGTTACATCAATGCCACTGACACACCGCCATCGCGAGCAAGCTCGCTCCCACAGAATTTTGTGCTGATAGAATGCCTCGCCTATTCCAGCCCCGCAGCCCAGATCATGACCTCGACCGTCCAGCCTTCTACCCCAAACATCGCCATCATCGGCGGCGGCCCCGCCGGCCTGATGGCGGCCGAGGTGCTGAGCCAGGCCGGCTTGCAGGTCGACCTGTACGACGGCATGCCATCGGTGGGCCGCAAATTCCTGCTGGCCGGCGTGGGCGGCATGAACATCACCCACTCCGAAGCCTTCCCGGCCTTCCTGTCCCGCTACGCCGAACGCGCGCCCAACCTCGCGCCACTGCTGCGAACGTTCGGGGCGGACGAGTTGTGCACCTGGATCCGCGGGCTGGGCATCGACACCTTTGTCGGCAGCTCCGGGCGGGTATTTCCCACCGACATGAAGGCCGCGCCGCTATTGCGCGCCTGGCTCAAGCGCCTGCGTGATGCCGGTGTGGTGATCCACACCCGTCACCGCTGGCTCGGCTGGAACCCCGACGGCAGCTTGCGCATCGCCTCGCCGGAAGGCGAAAAAACCCTGCGCCCCCAGGCCACCTTGCTGGCGTTGGGCGGCGGCAGTTGGGCGCGCCTGGGCTCCGACGGCGCCTGGATGCTACCGCTGGAACAACGCGGCGTGGCCCTGGCGCCGTTGCAACCGAGCAACTGCGGGTTCGAGGTCGAGGCCTGGAGTGACTTGATGATCAGCAAATTCGCCGGCGCCCCGCTGAAGAACATCGCCATGGGCCTGAACGACGATGTGCCACGCCTCGGCGAATGCGTGATCACCGTCACCGGCCTCGAAGGTAGCCTGGTCTATGCCCTGTCGGCGCCCATTCGTGAAGCCATCAACCAGCATGGCCATGCGACCGTTCATCTGGACCTGTTGCCGGGCCGGCCTGTGGATAAAATCCTCCAGGCCTTGAACAAACCGCGCGGCTCACGCTCGATGGCCAAGCACTTGCACAGCCAGCTGGGGATCGACGGCGTCAAGGCGGCGCTGCTGCGCGAGCTCACGCCGGCCGAGTGCTTCACCGACCCGGCGCAACTGGCCCAGGCGATCAAGGCCCTGCCGGTCACCCTGGTGAAGCCTCGTCCCCTGGACGAAGCCATCAGCAGCGCCGGTGGCGTGACCTTCGAGGCCTTGGATGAACGCCTGATGCTCAAGCACCTGCCCGGCGTGTTCTGCGCCGGGGAAATGCTCGACTGGGAAGCGCCGACCGGCGGCTACCTGCTCACCGCCTGCTTTGCCAGCGGCCGGGCGGCGGGGTTGGGGTTGGTGGAGTGGTTACAGCGCCTGGATTGAAGACCGAGGCGCGGCCATCGCGAGCAAGCTCGCTCCCACAGAAGATCTGTGGTGCATACAGGATCTGTGAGCACCTGAGCACCACTGTGGGAGCGAGCTTGCTCGCGATAGCGGTATCTCAGGCACAGCAAATCATCAAGGCTTACGCTTACGCGGCCCGGTATTGAACACCGGCACTTTTCGCACAGGCTTGACCGAAGGTTCCACAGGCGCAGCGTCGCCACTGTCCACCCACTTGCCCAGGTTGCGCTTGCCGCCACCACCGGAAGTTTTCGGTTTCTTCGGTTTTTTCGGCTTCTTGATCACCTGGCCGCTGGCATCGGTGTCCGGCACCCGATGCTCGGGTTCGAAGTCCTGTTCCATCTGCCGAGCCAGCGTCTGGCGGGTCAGCATCTCGATGGCCGAGAGCAGATTCACCTCGTCGGCACAGACCAGGGAAATCGCCTGCCCGGTGGCGCCCGCCCGACCGGTACGGCCGATACGGTGGATGTAATCTTCGGCGACGATCGGCAGGTCGAAGTTCACCACCAACGGCAAATCCTCGATGTCCAAGCCACGAGCAGCGACGTCAGTCGCGACCAGAATCTGCACTTCGCTGGCCTTGAAGCGGTCAAGCGCCCGCTGGCGAGTGGCCTGGGGCTTGTCCCCGTGGATGCCGTCGGCGTTGACGCCCAGGCCTTGGAGTTTTTCCACCAGCGCATCGACACCGTTGCGGGTCTTGGCGAAGACCAGCACCTGCTTCCACTTGTTCTTGCGCATCAGGTGCACGAACAACTCCGCCTTGCGCTTCTTGTCCACCGTCACCACCCATTGCTTGACGGTGTTGGCGGCGACGTTGCGCGGGCTCACTTCGATGCTCAGCGGATCGTTGAGCATCTGCCCGGCCAACAGGCGGATCGCATCGGAAAAGGTCGCCGAGAACAACAGAGTCTGGCGTTTCTTCGGCAGCGCCTTGTAGATATTCGCCAGTTCCTCGGAGAAGCCCAGGTCGAGCATGCGGTCGGCTTCGTCCAGCACCAGGGTCTGCAACTGGTTGAACTTCAGTGCGTTCTGGCGGAACAGATCGAGCAAGCGACCCGGCGTGGCAACCAGCAGGTCGACACCCTTGCGCAACTTCATCATCTGCGGATTGATGCTGACGCCGCCGTAGACCGCGTAGGTGCTCAGTGGCAGGTTCTGCGCGTACTGCCGCACGCTTTCATGGACCTGCTCAGCCAGTTCACGGGTCGGCACCAGGATCAGCGCCCGCACCGAGTTGGCCGCGACCTTCGGCCCTTCAGTGGTCAGCAACTGCAACAGCGGCACCGCAAAACCGGCGGTCTTGCCGGTGCCAGTCTGGGCCGCGGCCATCAGGTCGCGACCGGCGAGCACCGCCGGCATGGCTTGGGCCTGAACCGGGGTCGGAGTCTGGTAGCCGAGCGTCTCGAGGGCGCGCAACAAGGGTTCGATCAGGCCAAGGGTGGCGAAAGTCATGGAAGTACCGTAGGAAAAATCAGCGCAAGGTGTGCAATGCGCGGCAGTTTACCCTAAATCAGGCGGCGGCCGGCGCAGGCTTGGGCTTGCGCCACTGCGGCAAGCCGATCAACACCACGGCACTGATGATCACCAACATCGCCAGGGCCTCCTCGATGCCGATGGTTTCACCGGCAAACACGATGCCCAACAGCACCGCCACGGCCGGGTTGACGTAGGCATAACTGGTGGCCGCCGCCGGGCGCACATGCTTGAGCAGGTACATGTAGGCGTTGAAGGCGATGATCGAACCGAAGCCGATCAGGTAGAACAAGGCCAACCAACCTTCCAGCGGCGGCATGCTGTCCAAGTGTTCGCCGCTGGCGAAACTGCCGATCAACAGCACCACACCGCCCACCAGCATTTCCACGGCACTGGCCATCGCCCCGGCCGGTAACGGCAAATGCTTGCTCAGCACCGAGCCAAAGGCCCAGGACGCCGCCGCGAACACCAGCAAGGTCGCGCCCAACGGGCTGGACTGCAGGTTGGAACCGAGGTTGAGCATGGCGATGCCGATCAACCCCAGCACAATGCCCGCCCATTCCAGACGCGTATTACGCGCGCCCCAGAAATAGCCGCACAACAGGGTAAACAAAGGCACCGTCGCCACCGCCAATGCCGCGACCCCGGACGCCACGCCCGTGTGCTCGGCGACACTCACCGCGCCATTGCCAAAACTGAGCAGCAGCACGCCAATGATCGCCCCGGCCTTCCACTGCGCCCAGGTCGGTGCCGGCGCCCCACGCCAGCGCAGGAAGCCGTACATCAGCGAACCGGCCAGCACAAAACGAATCCCGGCCAGCAGCAACGGCGGCCAATGCTCCACGCCGATACGAATCACCAGGTAGGTCGACCCCCAGATGACGTACAAGGCAAAGAAGGCAGCGATCAAGGGCAGGGGAAAACGGCGTGTGCCAGGCATGTTCAACTCGAAGTCAGGACAATGAGAGACGTTATTCTAGAAAGGCGACAGACGGAATTTAAGTTACAAAACCTGTTTATCCAAGCCATACACTTTTCAAAACACGGCGTTCGGCGCTATAAATCGCGCTTTCGAAAGTCACGTCATTTGGAAGCCTACCTGTGGATAAATACGACCGCATGCTGCTCAGCGCCTTGTTGGAAAACGGTCGTGCGTCCTACGCTGAACTGGCCCGCAAAGTGAACCTGTCAGCCCCGGCCGTGGCCGAGCGGGTCAGCAAACTGGAAACCAGCGGCGTCATTACCGGCTATCAAGCCAAGGTCGACATGGCCAAGATCGGCCTGCCGGTGCAGTGCGTCATCGAACTGCGCATGAACCAGCACGGCAACCAGAAGACCTACGATGAACTGTGCAAGATCCCACAACTGACCGAATGCCATCGGGTCACCGGGGACCCGTGCGTGATCATGCAAGCGGCTGTCGGCTCGATGCCCGAGCTGGAAGAGCTGATCAACCGCATCGCCAAGTTCGGTTTCAGCAAGACCTCGATCGTGCTGTCCAGTGCCATTGAAAAGCGCGTGCCGTTGGGGCAGTTGGAAGGGAATGGCAAGTAACGCTAATCGAAACTGTGGGAGCGAGCTATAACCGCTACTCAACCCTGTGGGCGCGAGCGTGCTCGCGATAGCGTCGGATCAGTCAGCCTCTCTATTGACTGACACACCGCTATCGCGAGCAAGCTCGCTCCCACAGTTTTTGTTTTGTGGTGTGTCTAGAACCCGCGATGCCGCTTGAGGTGCTCGTTGATCTTCGCCGCCGGCACCTTCTGCAAACTGCACAGCAGATCATGGGACAGCTCCCGTAGCCCGTGCTTCTGCCGCAGTTCCGCAGCCAGGTGCGCGGTGAGGTTGGCGGCCATTTCGGCGTCGGCCATGGCCCGGTGAGCCTGGCCGGTGTGGGGCAAGCCGGCGAACGTGTTGAGTGTGCCTAGCTTGTGGTTCGGCGCCGCCGGCATCAAGCGCCGGGCCAGCAACAGTGAGCAGGCAAAATTCTGCAGGCGGGTGCGCTTGATGCGTCCCAGCTCGAAATCCCAGAACTTCTGGTCGAACGCAGCGTTGTGGGCCAGCAGCGGCGTGGTGCCGACGAACTCGTTGACCTCGTTCATGACCTTTTCCGCCGACGGTGCGCTGCGCAACATGGCGTTGCTGATGCCGGTCAGTTGTTCGATGAAGGCTGGGACGTGTACACCGGCATTCATCAGGCTCTGGTAGCGGTCGACGATCCGGCCTTGTTCGAGCATCACCACTGCGATTTCAGTGGCCCGGCAGCTGCTGCTCGGGGTGATGCCGGTGGTTTCAAAGTCGATGACTGCGATGCGTTCCAAACCTTTTGAACTCCGTGAAAATCAATTCTTGAGCAACAACGCGCCTTCGATGGGCACATAGCGACTGGCGGCGCGGATCAGCGAGTTGGCGGTCAACCCCGGCACGCCATAGGCCACGGCCTGGATGCCGTGCTTGTTGATGATGCGTTCGAGCAGCATGTCGAAATCGCCATCGCCGGAGGCCAGCACCACTTCATCGACGTGATCGGCAGCGTCCATGATGTCCAGCGTGATGCCCACGTCCCAGTCGCCCTTGGCCGAGCCGTCGCTGCGCTGGATGTAGGGCTTGAGCTTCACGATGAAACCCAGGTTGCGCAGGATCTGCTGGAACTGCTGCTGCTTGCTGTCACCGCGATCGATCGCATAGGCGTAGGCCTCGACGATCTGGCCTTGTTTGCTGACATCTGCCCACAGCGCGGCATAGTTGAAATGGCAACCATAAGCCTGGCGCACGGTGTAGTAGAGGTTCTGGACATCGGCGAACACTGCAATTTTTTTCACCGCGTTTCCTCTTGGATGCACACGCAGGCAGACCACCAGGGCCGAAAAGTCGCCCAGTATGCCAGCCAGAGGGATTGTTCCGCGAATAATCGGCCCGAGGCGCCAGGGCGCCCCGGACGAATGGCAGCTCAGACGAAGGAGTCGTCGTCGCCGAAGGAAGATGAATCGTCGCTGTAGTCCGCGTCGCTGAAGCCGCCCGGGTCGTTTCCGTAGGCGTCGTTATCGGCCATACGCTGGTCATCGCCCCAACTGCTGTCAGTGGTGTCGTTGACCGGTTGCGCCGGTTCTTCCTTGAGGATCTCGACGATTTCCTGCGGTTGCTGGTTGCTGTGGAACAGGCTGCTGATGCCCTGGGCCAGCATCACGCCACCGGCCACGCCCGCCGCGGTTTTCAGCGCGCCGCCGAGGAAGCTGCCCGCTGCCGGGGCCTGCTGCTGCGGCGCGCCATAATTGCCGGGCGGCGCGCCGAAACCCTGTTGCGCCGGGGCATTGAAGGACGACGGTGTCGGTTCGCGCCAACCACCTCCGCTGGAGGCCGGTGCGCTCGCCGGGCGCGAGTCCCGTGGGCTTCCGCCGAAAATACTCGAGAGGAAACCACCGCCACCGCTGGACGCCGGCGCTTGCTTGCGAGCCTGTTGCAACTCGGCCTGCAACTGCTCGACCTGCTGGGAGAGCTGCCTGTTCTGCTCATCGAGGCGCTTGATCGCAGCCTCCTGCACCAGGATCGCCTGGGCCATGAAATAGCCCGCCGCTGGCTGGCTCGCCAGGTGCTCCTTGATCCGCGCCTCGGCCTGGGCATCGCGCGGGGCTGAATCCTTTTCGGCCTGTTGCAGCCGTGAAAACAGTCCATCGATCAGGGTTTGTTCTTCGCTGTTCATGGCGACCTCATTCGATTGCCGGGTAGAAACCATTCCGATCCCGAAGACCGGTGCCCATCAGTAATGGGGCGCGTCGAAAAGCTTTCAATGGTCTTTACCTGATGTTTACGTTTGTTTCTGCGGTCACCTGATGGGTAAAGTGTCGGACCGCTTTTTTTGAACTGCGATACCGACCCATGAATCCGTTAGAAGTACTGCGTGACTCCTTGTATTTTTTCAAGCGCCATCTGGGCCGGATCGCCCAGTTGTGCCTGCCGCTGGTGATACTTGAAGCCGTGCTGCAACAAGGGGTGGACAACGCCCTGGGGGCCGACGGTTTTTCCGGCTACAGCGTCATCGTTGGGTTATTGGTCTATCCGCTGTACACCGCGGCGCTGATTCTGTTTCTCGATGCCCGCAGCCGTGGTGAAGCGCCACGCACGCGAGACCTGCTTGCCGCCGCCCTGCTCCAGTGGCCGCGCTTCGCCTTGCTGACCGCTCTCAACACGTTGCTGATCCTGATCGGCATCTCCTTGTACTTCCTGCCTGGGCTGTGGCTGATGGTCGTCCTGGCCTTCGGCGAATACCTGTTGGTGTTGAGGGGCATGGCGCCACTGGCCGCCATGAAGGAAAGCGCGCGCCTGAGTCGAGGCCATTTCTGGCGAATCCTGCTTTGCATCCTGGCCGTCATGGTCCCGCTGTGGTTGCTCAAGGGTGCCAGCGTCTCGGTGTATCCGCCGCCGCAGAATCCGTTGATCAGCTTGTTGGTCGACAGCCTCCACAGCTTCCTGCAATTGTTCACCACCGTGGTGTTGTTCCGAATGTTCATGCTGATTGCAGAAAAACCCAAGCCATGACCCGTCTACTACGCCACGCCTTGCTGGGCCTGCTGTTGATTGTCGGCATCGGTGCCTTTGCAACCTATGGCCTGACCTGGCGCCCCCAGGCCCGGGAAGCACTGCCCGTCAGTTGCACTGCCAACGCAGCAGCGCTGGTGCCCGGCCAGGCCTTGAAGGTGATGACCTGGAACGTCCAGTTCCTCGCCGGCAAGCGCTACGTGTTCTGGCACGACCTGGCCCAGGGCGACGATGAAAGCCCGACCTTGGAGGACATGGCCTTCAGCCTCGACGAAGTGGCCCGGGTCATTCGCGACGAACAACCGGACATCGTGTTGCTCCAGGAACTGGACAAGGGCGCCAAGGCCAGCGATTACCAGGACCAGCTCAAGCTGCTACAGGAACGCCTGGCCGACCTCTATCCGTGCGGCACCAGCGCCTTCGACTGGAAGGCCGACTTCATCCCCAACCCGCGTATCTTCGGCAGTGTCGGCCGGCAACTGGCGACCCTGAGTCGCTACCGCATCGACCATGCCGAACGGGTGCAACTGCCGGTGGCCGACGCCAACTTCATCAGCCGTCAGTTCCAGCCAAAAAACGCTTTGTTGGTGAGTTATCTGGCGCTGAGCGACGGCGGCCAACTGGCGGTGCTCAACACCCATCTGGAACGGGCCACCGAGCCGGACGACACCCTGCCCAAGCAAATCGCCGCCGTCACCAAGGCAGTGGATAAACTCGAATCCGCGGGCACGCCCTGGCTGATCGGTGGCGACTTCAACCTGCTGCCCCTGGGCCAGTACCGGCGCCTGCCATCCGAGCAGCGCACGCCTTACGCCGCCGACAGCCCGCTGCACCTGCTGTGGGACAAATACCCGATGATTCCCACCAACAACGAAGCCAGCGGCATCGACCGCGAACATTGGCTGACCCACTACCCGAACGACCCCGGCCTCAACGGCCCCGACCGCACCGTCGACTACCTGTTCTACAGCCCGCGCATCAAACGGGTCCAGGCCCAGGTAAGGCAGGACGATACCTTGCGCATCTCCGATCACTTGCCGGTGATTGCCCGGTTCCTGTTGCCGGCCGCGCCTTAGCGGACTCACCGAAGCCCCCTGTGGGAGCGGGGGGGGGGGGGGGGGGGGGGGGGGGGGGGGGAGGGAGGGGGGGGGGGGGGGGCCCACAGGGGCCCACACGCGCC
>NZ_JBIXJT010000003.1:0-9079 GCF_052871455.1 Pseudomonas sp. LARHCG127 | reverse complement strand
CCCCTGTGGGAGCGAGCTTGCTCGCGATAGCGGTGTGTCAGTCGATAATAATGCTGCTGATCCACCGCAATCGCGAGCAAGCTCGCTCCCACAGTGGATCTGTGTTGGATCTTGAATCAGCTCACTTACGCGGCTTGACCCGCGCCGTCGCCTCCGCCACCAGCGGATCGTCCGGCCAGTAATGCTTGGGGTAACGCCCCTTGAGATCCTTCTTCACCTCGGCATAAGTGCTGCGCCAGAAGTTCGCCAAATCCTGGGTCACCTGCACCGGCCGCCGCGCTGGCGACAGCAGGTGCAACTTGACCACCTGCCGGCCGCTGGCAATGCGCGGGGTGTCGGCAAGGCCGAAGAGTTCCTGCAGGCGCACCGCGAGGATCGGTGGATGCTCGCTGTAGTCCAGGCGGATCGACGAACCCGAGGGCACGTGCAAATGGTGCGGCGCCAGTTCATCCAAGCGTTGCGGCAGGGGCCAGGGCAACAGGTTGTGAACGAAGCTCGACACGTCCAGGTTGGCGAAATGGCTGAGGCGCGAGACGCGGCCCAGATACGGCATCAACCAATGCTCGAGGCTGTCCAGCAAGGCGCCGTCGCTGACGTCTGGCCATTCGCTCTCGCCCTTGGCGTCCAGGTCCAGGCGCCGCAGCAGCGCCACCCGCGCCTGCCATTGCCGCAGTTCCGGGGTCCAGGGCAATAATTCCAGGCCCTTGCGCCGCACCAGGTTCACCAAGGCCTGGCTACGGGCTGACTCATCCAGGCCGGTCAGCGGTTCGCGGCTGAGCACCAGTTCGCCGACCTTGCGCTGGCGCTCGGCCCGCAGCACGCCTTCGCGCTCGTCCCAATCCAGTTGGTCCACAGTGCTCACTTGCTCGGCCAGCACCGAATCGAACAGCGTCGGGTCGAAATCCGTCGCCAGGTAGATTCGCTCTTCGCGCTGGCCCTGGCGACTGCCCAAATCGGCGATCACCAACCACGCCTGTTTCATCAGGCTGTCGGCCTCGGCAAACAGCGCCGCACGACCATTGGCCAAACGATATTCCGCGCCGCCGGGCCGGCGCTGCTGGGCGACACGGTCCGGATAGGCCAACGCCAGCAAGGCGCCGAGCCAGCGCGGATGATCGGGATCGGCCACGGCTTCTTCGGCCTTGCCCCGCAGGTAGCCGCGATACTGCCGAGCCAATTGCCGGGCCCGTTGCACCCCACCTTGGGCGCCCCGCGCGGCGCGTTCTTCGCCGGACAGCAAGGCCAGGCGACTGTGCAGGTCCGCGCCGGCACCGCGGAGAATGTCGCGCTCGCCCAACAGTGCGGCGACATTGCAGGCCATGTCTGCCAGGCCCAGCGCCTGGCCGCGCAACAGCAAATGGGCGATACGCGGGTGGGCCGGCAGTTCCGCCATGGCCTGGCCGTGACGGGTCAGTTGCTCACCCTCCAGCGCGCCCAGGCGTTGCAGCAGGTCTTGGGCCTGGGCATACGCAGCGGCGGGCGGAACGTCGAGCCAGACCAGTTGCTGCGGCGTCACGCCCCAGCGCCCCAGTTGCAGGGCCAACCCGGCCAGGTCCGCCGACAGAATCTCCGCACTGCCGTAAGCGGCCAATTGTTCATGCTGGTCTTCGGACCACAACCGGTAACACACCCCCGGTTCCAGGCGCCCAGCACGACCGGCCCGCTGGGTGGCGCTGGCCCGGGAAATGCGCTGGGTGTCGAGACGGGTCATGCCGCTGCCCGGATCAAAACGCGGCACCCGGGCCAGTCCGGCGTCGATCACCACCCGCACGCCGTTGATGGTCAAGCTGGTCTCGGCGATGTTGGTGGCCAACACCACTTTGCGCTGGCCGGGGGGCGCCGGATCGATGGCGGCGCGTTGGGCGGCGAGGTCCAGTTCGCCGTGCAACGGACAGAGCAATACATTGCCGCCCTCACCCAAGGCCTCGGCCAGTTGCTGATGCACCCGGCGAATCTCCGCCTGCCCGGGCAAGAACACCAGGACGCTGCCGGTTTCATCGTGCAGGGCGTCGAGCACCGTCTGCACCAGGCGCGGCTCGATGAACTCGCCGGGCTGGAACGGCCGGCCCCAGCGCACCGTCACCGCAAACATGCGGCCTTCGCTGCGCAGGATCGGCGCGTCGCCCAGCAACCCGGCCAGGCGCTCGCCTTCCAGGGTGGCAGACATCAACAGGATCTTCAGCGGCTGGTCGTCGCGAAACAACTCCCGACCGTTGAGGCTAAGGGCCAGGGCCAGGTCGGCGTCGAGGCTGCGTTCATGGAATTCATCGAAAATCACCAGCCCCACGCCTTCCAGCGCCGGGTCGTCCTGCAAGCGGCGGGTGAGGATGCCTTCGGTGACCACTTCAATGCGGGTCTTGGGCCCGACCTTGCTGTCGAGGCGAATCCGGTAGCCGACCGTCTCGCCGACTTTTTCCCCCAGTTCGCTGGCCAGCCGTTCGGCCGCCGCCCGTGCCGCCAGGCGCCGGGGTTCGAGCATCAGGATGGTCTGTCCGGCCAGCCACGGCTCGTTCAGCAAGGCCAGGGGAACACGGGTGGTTTTACCGGCACCGGGCGGCGCTTCGAGCACGGCTTCGTGGCGCGAGGCCAAAGCTTGGCGCAGGGCGGGTAAAACTTCATCAATCGGCAAAGAAATCATGCTGGCTCCAAAACAGAGGGCCGAGTATAACGGCGAACTGTTTAGCGTGGTCTGGACTCCAACCAGCAACGCCTCTACCTGTTCAGGAGATTGCTATGCGTATTCCCTTTCGCGTGATCGGTGGCGTCCTGGTCGCCACCCTGCTGACCCAGATCAGCGCCTGCGGCTCGATCTTCTACCCGGACCGTCGCGGCCAGATCGACGGCAAGATCGACCCGGCGATCGCCGCCCTCGATGCCGTCGGCTTGCTGTTCTACATCATCCCCGGCCTGATCGCGTTCGCCGTGGACTTTGCCACCGGGGCCATTTATTTCGAACCGGGCCGCAGCGTCCAGATCGAGCCCGAGAAGCTCAAGCCGGCCATCAACCCCGATGGCACCGTCAATAACCAGAAATTGCAGGCGATCCTGGAACGCGAACTGGGCCGCAGCTTCCCGTTGGACGATCCGCGCCTGATCCAACACAAGGGCAGCGCACAACAACTGGCTGCCCTCGGTCTCAAACCGGCCGCATGACCGACGCGACTGAAGGAACGACCGCGCCATGACCACCAGCACCGAACACGCTCGCCTGTTGCGCCTGGCCACCCGGGCGTCGGTGGCCGTGGCACTGACATTGATTGTCGCCAAGGCCTTCGCCTGGTGGCTCAGCGGTTCGGTGAGCATGCTCGCCGGCCTGACCGACTCGACACTGGACGGCGTCACCTCGCTGCTCAATCTGCTGGCGGTGCATTACGCCTTGCGTCCCGCCGACGATGACCATCGCTACGGTCACGGCAAGGCCGAATCCCTGGCTGGCATGGCCCAGGCGCTGTTTATCGGCGGCAGTGCGGTACTGATCGCCTTGCAGGCCTTCGAACGCCTGAAGGAGCCGGTGCCGGTGGACGCGCCCTGGCTCAGCGTCGGTGTGATCGTGTTTTCCCTGGTGCTGACCTTGGCGCTGCTGGCGTTACAGCATCGGGTCATCCGCGCCACCGGCTCCAACGCAGTGCGCGCCGACTCGCTGCACTACCGCTCGGACCTGTTGCTCAACGGCAGCATCCTGGTGGCGCTGGTACTGGCAGGGTTGGGCTGGTATCAACTCGACGCCTGGTTCGGCCTGGGGATCGCGGTGTACATCCTGTGGAGCGCCATCCAGATCGCCCGGGAAAGCTTCGCCGTGCTGATGGATGAAGAACTGCCGCCCGACGTCAGCCAACGCATGCTGGAACTGGCCTGCGCGGTGCCCGGCGTACTCGGCGCCCATGACCTGCGTACGCGGGTCTCCGGCAACCACTGGTTCGTGCAACTGCACCTGGAGCTGCCGGGGGAACTGACCCTGTCAGTCGCCCACGGCATCAGCGACCAGGCCGCCGATGCGATCCATCGCGCTTATCCGAAAGCCGAAGTGCTGGTGCATGCAGATCCGTCGGAAGTCGTGAAGCGCGCCAGCGCCTGATACCGAACACAGAACTCGTGGCGAGGGAGCTTGCTCCCGCTCGGTTGCGCAGCGACCGCAAGATCTTAGGGCCGCTGCGCCCGAAGCGTCGGACCGGCCCAGCGGGAGCAAGCTCCCTCGCCACAAGAGCGGCATCTTGCCTCCCAGCAGAACTCAGTACATCACCTGATACCCACGACTGCTCAAGCAACTGCCTTGGGCCTGGCGATAGGTCTGCACCACTTCCGGTGCCGGTGGGTAGGTGTAGTTGCGCGGGTCGAAACCACTCTGCTGCACTGCCCAGCGATAACAGTCGTAGCCATCCTGATTGACCTGTTCGGGCGGCTGGCCATTGGCGGGATAGGCCACCACATCGAAACTATTGCCCTGGGGTTGCGGCTGCGGGTTGGCGACCGGAGCATCGACCACGACGTAATCCTGGGTGTTGGCTTCATAGATGTAATAGGCGCCAGCAGCGAGGAAGAACAGCGAACTGCCGATCCACACTTCCCGGGCGTAATCAGGCAGGTAACGGGTGCGGATGCCCCGCGGCGGCTCGACCACCACATAACGCGGCCCTTGCGGGCGATACCAGTAGCCGCCCGAATAGAAATAGTCCTGGCCGCGATAGGGCACGCGGTAGTTGCGATCCGGGAAACGGTCGATCACATAACCCGGACGGTATTGCGGCCCTGGCCCCCAACCGTTGCCATGCCCACCCGGCCGACCGGACCAATGCTGATCGGGACGACCGTCATGGTCGGGTCGCGGACCTGCGTTCGGATAGCCATCGTTGCGCCGAGGAATATCGCGGTAATACCCCGGTTGCGGTTCACGGGTCTGGGTCACGCTGTCGGGCCGGCCCTGGATGGGCAAGTTGTTGCCAGGCTGCGGCTGCGGGCGGCCCTGGCCGTTGGGGTCTTGGGGCCCACGCTCATAGTGCTGGCCACCCTGGTATTGCGGCTGCGGCTTGACCTCGAACTGACGACTGTTGTCGCCCCGAATGATCTCGTTGCTCTGCGGCCGTGGCTGGCCCGAATGACCCTGGCCATTGCCGCCCCGACCGTCCTGCCCGCGACCGCCGTCCGGGCCGCCACGGCTTTGCTGATCGTCGGCCATTCCCTGCGCACTGACACTTGCCCACAACAGACCAACACCTGCCAAACGCCAGATGCGCGACTTCATGAAATTCCTCACAACGGTTCAAGGCCTGATGATAAGACTGAGAAAGCCCAGGCCGGTTCTGCGACAGATTATCAGCCACGGGGTTTATTTCGCAGGCATTAAAAAAGGGAGGCCCGTCGGCCTCCCCTTGAGAATTTCGTCCGTGCGCGACGCTTATGACGTCGGCTCACCTCACGCCGTCTTCTGGACGGTGTGCAGCTCGGGGGCGCCAGTACCGGTGGGTACTGCGGCCGCAGCCGGCCTGATTGGGCGGGCTGCACTGGACTGTTTGTCCGAGCAGTGATCTTGGTGGTAAGCATAAGCCTGGGGTGCCGACGGATGATTGCGAAGATTGCGGAAATAAACATCACTTGCGCAATTTTTAACCCCGGATAGATAATCCGCCGCAATTATCAAGATAAAGGCCCGACCGATGAGCAAACTCGACCGTTACGACCTGAGCATTCTGGCGGAATTGCAACGTGACGCGCGCATCTCCAACCAGGAACTGGCCGAACGCATCGGCCTGTCGCCCTCCCCCTGCTCACGGCGGGTCAAGCAGTTGGAGGATGACGGCTACATCACCCGCCAGGTCGCCCTGCTCGACCGCAAGCTGCTCGGCCTGAGCCTGACGGCTTATGTGCTGATCGGCATGGACCGCCACACTCCCGAGCGCTTCGAGAACTTCGAAGCCGCCATCCGCAACCTGCCGCAAGTGCTGGAGTGCAGCCTGGTCACCGGCATGGACGCCGACTACCAACTCAAGGTCGTCGTGCCGGACATGGACCATTACCAGAAACTGCTGCTGGGGCACCTGACCCGGATCGATGGTGTCACCAGCGTGCGTTCGAGCTTTGTGCTGAACCAGGTGCTTAACAGCACCGAACTGCCGTTGACTCATCTGCGCAGCTGACCGCTTTTGTGGCGAGGGAGCTTGCTCCCGCCTGGGTTCCGGGGTGCACACAGAAAACGCGTCTACTGCAAATCCCTGTGGGAGCGAGCTTGCTCGCGATGGCGGTAGCACATCCAACATCAATGCAAGCTGAACCACCGCTATCGCGAGCAAGCTCGCTCCCACAGGGGGCTATAGCGTCAGCCCAGGCGATGAATAGCTGCGACACACCGCCGCAGGCCAATCCTCCACCCGCCCCCCATGCCTTATACTCGCCGCGCCTTTTCAATCCCGCCCACGCCGGAGTGTCCTGATGGATCCTGCTGTCTTCGAAGAGTGGATGATGACCGGCCTGGTCAGCATCCTGATCATTTTCATGGGCTTCATCGTCTGGGACCTGGCGAAGAAGTCCAAGGCCGGGCGTTTTGGCTCGTTCATCCTGTTTTTCGTGCTGGGCCTCGGCGTGGCGGCGTTCATCATCAAGAGCGTGGTGATCGGCCTGATCGAATCCGGCGCGTTATAAGCGCGCCGGGACTTCTTTCCACTGGCCCTGGTCGAGCCCTTCGAGTGTCCAGTCGCCGATCCTGACCCGCACCAGGCGCAGTGTCGGCAAGCCCACTGCGGCAGTCATGCGCCGCACTTGGCGATTGCGCCCTTCGCGGATCACCAGCTCCAGCCAGCTCGTCGGCACGCTTTTACGAAAACGCACCGGCGGGTTGCGTGGCCATAATTGCGGTTCGTCCAATGGGCGCGCCTCGGCCGGCAACGTCATGCCGTCGTTCAACTCCACGCCATCACGCAAACGCTGCAACTGTTCAGCGCTCGGCTCACCCTCGACCTGCACCCAATAGGTCTTGGCCAATTTGTGCTTGGGGTCGGCAATACGCGCCTGCAACTGCCCATCGTTAGTCAGCAACAGCAAACCTTCGCTGTCCCGGTCCAGGCGTCCGGCCGGGTAGATGCCCGGTACGTCGATAAAATCCTTGAGCGTCGCCCGCCCCTCACCGTCGCTGAATTGCGTCAGCACATCGAAGGGTTTGTTGAACAGGATCAGCTTCGGCGCGGCCGGCGGAGCCTTGGCCACACGGCGCGGTGCGGCGATTGCAGGCTTCGCGCCAGGGCGACGGGAAGCAGGGCGTGGAGGACGGGGCATGGCAAATACAACATCTAACGGTCAGGGCCGACCATGCTAGTGGCCCGACCGTTAAATAACCACCATCCCCCTTCAACAGGACATCAGCGGAACGGCGGCTCGTCGAAGCTGCGCAGCTTGCGCGAGTGCAACGAGTTGAGTTCGGTGCGCAGCAGGTCCAACGCCGCGATGCCGATCTTCAGGTGCTGGTTGACCGCCCGTTCATAGAATGCGTTGGCCGAGCCCGGCAATTTGATCTCGCTGTGCAACGGTTTGTCCGAGACGCACAGCAACGTGCCATAGGGCACCCGCAGGCGATAACCCTGTGCGGCGATGGTGCCGCTTTCCATGTCCACCGCCACGGCGCGGGACAGGTTGATCAGCGGCCGTTCCTGGGCCCAGCGCAGTTCCCAGTTGCGGTCGTCGTAGGTCAGCACGGTGCCGGTGCGCAGGCGTTTTTTCAGCTCGTCGCCCTTCTCGCCAGTGATGTTCGCCGCGGCCTGCTGAAGCGCCATCTGCACTTCGGCCAGGGCTGGAATCGGAATATTCGGCGGCACCACCCGGTCGAGAATCCCGTCGCGGCGCATGTAGGCGTGGGCCAGCACGTAGTCGCCGATGGTCTGGGACTGCCGCAGCCCGCCGCAGTGGCCGATCATCAGCCAGCAATGCGGGCGCAGCACGGCGAGGTGATCGGTGATGTTCTTGGCGTTGGACGGGCCGACACCGATGTTCACCAGCGTCACGCCATGACCGTCGCTGGCCTGCAAGTGATAGGCCGGCATCTGGTAGCGGTGCCAGACCACGCCGGCAGCGATGGCCGACGCTTCGCTGTGCTCCATGTTCTTGTCGATGATCACGTTACCCGGCAGGACCATGCGCACGAAACGCGGGTCGCTGCGCAACTGCTCCAGGCCATGGACGATGAACTGGTCGACGTAGCGGTGGTAGTTGGTCAGCAGGATCCACGGCTGCACATGGCGCCAGTCGCTGCCGGTGTAATGCACCAGCCGGCGCAGGGAAAAGTCCACCCGCGCGGCGTCGAACAGCGCCAGGGGCAGCGGGTCGGTGTTTTCCCAATCATAGAGGCCGTCGGCGATGCCATCGGTGGCGGCCGACAGGTCGGTGCTGGGGAATACCCGCGCCAGCACGGCGGCGGTCACGCCGGAGCCGGCCAACTCATCGCCTTGCTCCACCACGTACGGGTACGGAATGTTCTGCTCGCTGACCCCCACTTCCACGGTGACGGTAAAGTCGTGCATCAGCGGGACCAGCTGTTCCAGCAGGTATTTACGGAACGCGGCGGGATGAGTGACGGTGACGCTGTAGGTGCCGGGCAACTGGACCTTGGCATAGGCACGCGTGGTTTGCGGGACTTCACCGTGGCAGTGATAGGTCAGGCGCAGGGCGGGATAACGAAACAATGCACGCTGCTCGGCATCCGGTTCGACGCGGTCCTTGAGATACCGCATCAGCGCCTGGTTCAGCGCGGTGGTCGCACGCTCGTGCAGGGCCGCCAGACGATCCACGGCTTGTTCGGCGGTTTGAACGACAATAAACGCTTCGGTCACGATCAGCTTCCTGTGTTCTGACTTGCAGGTCTTCATCTTGCCTGCATCGCCGCCCGACGGGAACAGTGGCGTACTTAGATGTTGCGTACGACTCGCTCCCACAAGGTTTGGTGGTGTACTCAGATGCTGTATACGACTCAGGTCCACTGGACTGACCCCAAAATGTTGGACGGTCTACTGCCACACGCCCACGGATTGGGTCCTGTATTCCACAGGGCTCAGTCCACTGAGCTTTGATTTGATCCGGTCATGATTGTAATAACTGATGT
>NZ_JBIXJT010000002.1:453395-544385 GCF_052871455.1 Pseudomonas sp. LARHCG127 | reverse complement strand
TGTGGGAGCGTGCTTGCTCGCGATGGCGTCAGGTCAGCTGGCATTGATGTTGGCTGACCCACCGCTATCGCGAGCAAGCTCGCTCCCACAGGTACTGCATGTACCCTTGGGTACCCAATCTCAAGGCAGCAGAATGGTCGACCCCGTCGTGCGCCGCGCTGACAACTCGGTATGGGCCTTGGCCGCTTCCGCCAGTGGATAACGCTGGTTGATATCCACCGTGAGCTTGCCGCTGGCAATCATCCCGAACAATTCATCAGCCATGCGCTGCAGGTTTTCGGCGTTGTTGGCGTAGGTCGCCAGGGTTGGGCGGGTGACGTACAGCGAGCCCTTGGCCGAGAGAATCCCCAGGTTCACGCCGTCCACCGCGCCGGAGGCGTTGCCGAAGCTCACCACCAGGCCACGAGGCGCCGTGCAATCCAAAGACGTCAGCCACGTGTCCTTGCCAACGCCGTCGTACACCACCGGGACTTTCTTGCCGTCAGTCAATTCCAACACGCGCTGCGGGACGTTTTCCTTGCTGTAGTCGATGACTTCCCAGGCGCCGTGGGATTTGGCGATGGCGGCCTTTTCCGCCGAGCTGACAGTGCCGATCAGCTTCACGCCTAGAGCCTTGGCCCATTGGCAGGCCAGGGAACCGACGCCACCGGCGGCCGCGTGGAACAAAATGGTTTCGCCACCCTTGAGCTCATAGGTCTGGCGCAACAGGTATTGCACGGTCAGGCCCTTGAGCATCACCCCGGCGGCCTGTTCGAAACTGATGGCTTCGGGCAGGTGCACCAGGTTGGCTTCGGGCAACACATGCACATTGCTGTAGGCCCCCAGCGGGCCGCTGCCGTACGCCACCCGGTCGCCGACCTTGAACCGCGTAACATCGGCGCCGACCGCCTCGACCACGCCCGCGCCCTCGGCGCCCAGGCCAGAAGGCAGCGCTGGCGGCGGATACAGGCCGCTGCGGTAATAGGTGTCGATAAAATTCAGGCCGATCGCCTTGTTGCTGACGCGCACCTGCTGCGGGCCCGGCTCGGCCGGCGGGTAGTCGACGTACTCGAGCACTTCGGGACCACCGTGGGAACTGAACTGGATACGTTTGGCCATCTTCACTTTCTCCTTGTCGCAGGACTTTTTACCAAGCCTGCTATCGGACTCCTAAGCTTGACCGTCGTCAACTGTGGCGTGGGCAAGTGCGGTGGTATCCTGTGCGCCCATTTGCCACCGGCCCGCTATACGCCGCGTAGCGTAGCCCTGATCAAGGTGATGTCATGTCCACTCGCACCGAGGCCGTGAAAGCCTACCTGCTCGACCTGCAAGACCGTATCTGCGCCGCCCTGGAAACCGAGGACGGCGGCAGGCGCTTCGTCGAAGACGCCTGGACCCGGCCTGCCGGCGGTGGCGGTCGCACGCGGGTGATCGAAAACGGCACGGTGATCGAAAAGGGCGGCGTCAACTTTTCCCACGTCTTCGGCAGCGGTCTCCCACCTTCGGCCAGCGCCCATCGGCCAGAATTGGCCGGTCGCGGCTTCGAAGCCCTGGGCGTGTCGCTGGTGATCCATCCCCACAACCCCCACGTGCCGACCTCCCACGCCAACGTGCGCTTTTTCATCGCCGAAAAGGAAGGCGAAGAGCCGGTCTGGTGGTTTGGCGGTGGCTTCGACCTGACGCCTTATTACGGCGTGGAAGAGGATTGCGTGCATTGGCACCGCATTGCCCAGCAAGCCTGCGAACCGTTCGGCCCGGACGTCTATTCGCGCTACAAGGCCTGGTGCGACAGCTATTTCCACATCAAGCATCGCAACGAGCCCCGGGGCATCGGCGGCCTGTTTTTCGACGACCTGAACGAGTGGGACTTCGACACCAGCTTCGCTTTCATGCGCGCCATCGGCGACGCCTACATCGATGCCTACCTGCCGATCGTGCGTCGCCGCAAGCACGATGCGTTCACCGCCCAGCAACGGGAGTTCCAGGAATACCGCCGCGGGCGCTACGTGGAATTCAACCTGGTCTATGACCGTGGCACCCTGTTCGGGCTGCAATCGGGCGGGCGTACCGAATCGATCCTGATGTCCCTGCCGCCGCAAGTGCGCTGGGGCTACGACTGGAAAGCCGAGCCGGGCAGCGAAGAAGCGCGGCTGACCGAGTATTTCCTGCAGGATCGCGATTGGCTGGCTACGGCCTGAACGGGGATTATCCATGGACCGCTACGTTGTAATGGGTAACCCGATCGGCCACAGCAAGTCGCCGTTGATCCATCGCCTGTTTGCCGAGCAGACCGGGCAACGCCTGGACTACAGCACGCTGCTGGCACCGCTGGAGGATTTTTCCGGGTGCGCCCAGGCATTTTTCCGCGAGGGGCGTGGGGCGAATGTCACGGTGCCGTTCAAGGAAGACGCTTTCCGCCTGGCCGACGATCTGACCGAGCGAGCCCAACGGGCCGGGGCGGTCAATACGTTGAGCAAGCTGGCCGACGGGCGCCTGTTGGGTGACAACACCGACGGCGCCGGCTTGGTCCGCGACCTGACCGTCAACGCCGGCTTCAGCCTCAAGGGCAAGCGCATTCTCTTGCTCGGCGCCGGCGGCGCGGTGCGCGGCGCCCTGGAACCGCTGCTGGCCGAAGCCCCGGCCTCGGTGATCATCGCCAATCGCACGGTGGAAAAAGCCGAATTGCTCGCCGAGTTGTTCGCCGACCTGGGCCCGGTTTCGGCCAGTGGCTTCGACTGGCTGCAAGAGCCGGTGGACCTGATCATCAACGCCACCTCCGCGAGCCTGTCAGGGGATGTGCCACCGATTGCCGCCAGCTTGATCGAGCCCGGCAAGACGGTTTGCTACGACATGATGTACAGCAAGGAACCGACTTCATTCTGCCGTTGGGCCCGTGAGCACGGGGCGGCGGTGGCGATGGATGGCCTGGGCATGCTCGCCGAGCAGGCGGGCGAAGCCTTCTACCTGTGGCGCGGGGTACGCCCGGACACCGCGCCGGTGCTGGCCGAACTGCGCCGCCAGTTGGCGCTATGAACGGTGAACTGAACTGTGAACTGTGAACTGTGAACTGTGAACTGTGGCGAGGGAGCTTGCTCCCGCTCGGGTGCGAAGCGCCCGCCTGACTGACCGCACGACACTTAAGGTTGGCAAGCCCTCTAGGACTGCTTCACAGCCCAGCGGGAGCAAGCTCCCTCGCCACAGGGGATGCCTGCCTTGAGCACAGGTATGTCTGCCTTGAGCCCTAGTCTTCGAAATGAATCGGGCACGCCTGCGCCCCTTCCAACTTCAACAACTCCTCCACCACCTGCGGCCGGGCCATGCGCAAGGTCAGGCTACGCCCCTGGCCGCGCAGGCGCCGGGCTTCCTGATGGAGCATTTCCACCCCGGAATAATCGATGAAGTTGATCTGCTGGGCATCGATGACCACCCGCTGCGCCTGCAACCGTTGCAGGCGCACTTGCAGGTAATGGCTGGCGCCGAAAAAGATCGAGCCGCCGACCCGCAGGATCTCCGCCTCCCCTTCGCGAAAATGCTGTACCCGCGGCTGCGAGGTGCGCTTGAGGTAAAAGAACAGCGAAGCGAGCACGCCGGCATAAATGGCGGTTTGCAGTTCCAGCAGCAACGTGGCCAGGCAGGTCAGGCTCATCACCACGAATTCGGCGCGACTCACGCGGTACAACGCGCGGATACCCCGGTGATCCACCAGCCCCCAGGCGATCAGCAAAATGCTGCCGGCCATGGCGGGAATCGGGATGTGCGCGATCAGTTTCGCCCCGGCGACCGCAAACAGCGCCACCCACAAGGCCGAGAACACCCCGGCCAGGGGCGAGCAGGCCCCGGCTTCATAGCTGAGGCCGGAACGGGTGAAGGAACCGGCTGACAATGATCCGGAGAAAAATCCTCCGACAATGTTGGAAAGCCCCTGCGCCCTCACCTCCTGATTCGCATCGAGCAACTGCCCGGACCGTACCGACAATGAACGAGCGATAGACAGGCTGGTGACCAACCCGAGCATGCCCACCGCGACGGCACCGGGCAGCAGGCGCAGGATCAGCTCCAGGTCCAGCGGCAGCAAAGTGAGCGGCGGCAGGCGCCCGGCGAAAGCACTGACCAGCGCCACATGCCCGAACATCGCCGGCCACAACCAGACTACCAGGCTGCTGATGACTAAAGTTATCAACAGGCTCGGCCAACGCGGCAGCAAGCGCTTGAGCACGACCCCCAGAATCAAAGTGCCCAATCCCAGCAGCAGCGATGCCTTATCCACAGCCCCGATGTGGTCGACCAGCATCAGCAGGCCCCTCAACGCCGTGGCTTCGTTCGGCAGGTCGAGGCCCAGCAGGTTCGGCAACTGCCCCAGGGCGATGACCACCGCCGCGCCCAGGGTGAAACCCAGCACCACCGAGTGGGAGACGAAATTCACCAGCGCCCCGAAACGCAGCAAACCCAGCAACCACTGGAAGATACCCGCCAGCACCGTCAGCAGCAGGATCAAGGTGATGTAGTCCTGGGATGCGGGCACGGCCAGCGGACTGACGGTGGCGTACAGGACAATGGAGATTGCCGCCGTAGGACCACAGATCAGGTGCCACGACGAACCCCACAGGCAGGCGATCAGCACCGGCACGATCGCCGCGTACAAGCCGTACTCGGGGGGCAGGCCGGCAATCAGGGCGTAGGCAATGGACTGCGGCAACGCGAGAATCGCGCCGCTGAGGCCGACTATCAGGTCACGGCCGACACTGGCCCGGGTCTGCCGGGGCAGCCAGCTCAGGAAGGGAAAAAGTGAATGGCGCGTGGGGATTGCCATGGGGCCTCAGGGATGGGATTTGGCGCAAGAGTATCAGGTGAACCCATGTGGCGAGGGAGCTTGCTCCCGCTCGGTCGCGCAGCGGCCGCAAAAAATCGGGACCGCTGCGCAGTCCAGCGGGAGCACGCTCCCTCGCCACAAAAGCCGCTCGCCATTATGCCTAGAGCTTGGCCTTCACCGCCGCCAACGCGTCTTTGCCATCCAGGGTCTTCACACCGTCCAGCCATTTATCCAGCACCGCCGGGTTGGCCTTGATCCAGGCCTTGGCCGCATCGGCGTTGCTGACCTTGTTGTTGACCACCTCGGCCATGATGCTGTTTTCCATTTCCTGGGTGAAGCTCAGGTTGGTCAGCAGCTTGCCCACGTTCGGGCAGGCCTGTGCATAACCTTTGCGCGTCAGCGTATAGACGCTGCCGGTGTCGCCGAAGTATTTCTCGCCGCCCTTGAGGTAGTGCATTTTCAATTGCACGTTCATTGGGTGCGGGGTCCAGCCGAGGAAGGTCACGAACTTCTGTTTTTTCACCGCCCGGGAGACTTCCGCCAACATCGCCTGCTCGCTGGACTCCACCAGTTTCCACTCACCCATGCCGAAGTCGTTGGTCTTGATGATTTCTTTCAGGGAGAGGTTGGCCGGGGCGCCGGAACCGATGCCGTAGATTTTCTTGTCGAACTTGTCGGCAAATTTGTTCAGGTCGGCAAAGTTATGCACACCCGCGTCCCAGACGTAATCCGGGACCGCCAGGGTGAACTCGGTGCCGTCCAGGTTCTTGGCCAGTTGCGTGACGTCGCCATTGGCCACGAACTTGTCATAGAAACCCTGCTGCGCCGGCATCCAGTTACCCAGGAATACATCCACCTGGCCATCCTTGAGGCCACCGAAGGTAATCGGCACGGCGAGGGTGTCGACTTTGGCCTTGTAGCCCATCCCGTCCAGCAGGAAACCGGTGATGGCGTTGGTGGCGGCAATGTCGCTCCAGCCCGGATCGGCCATCTTCACCGTTTCGCAGCTTTGCTCGGCCCAGGCCGAAACGCTGCTCAATGCCAACAGCCCAGCGGTCAGTACTGTGGATAACTTTTGCATGGCTTGCCCCTTACGTTATTGGTTTTGGCAGGGTTGTGGATAACGGGCCTTGCGCTCCAGATCGTCGAGGTCGATGTGGTTACGCATGTACTGCTGGCTGGCGTCCACCAGCGGCTGGTGATCCCAGCTCTTGAGTTTGCCCAGGGTCAGCGCCTGGGCGACGAAACGGCGGCGGCGCTGGCTGGCAAGAACCTGTTGGTGAATGGTCGAAATATCCCACTTGGCGCGGGCTTCGGCGAGAAAATCGCTGAACAGGGACAGATGCTCGGCGGATTGGCTGAGATCTTCCAATTCCTTGGGATCGTTGCGAACATCGAACAGCAGGCACGGGTCATCTTCGCTGTAGATGAATTTCCAAGGGCCACGACGGATCATCATCAACGGGCTGATGGTGCCTTCGGCCATGTACTCACCGAAGACTTCATCATGGCCGCCCTGCCCTTGCAGGTGCGGCACCAGCGAACGGCCATCCAGCGGCAAGCCCGGTTCCAGCGTGCCCCCGGCCAGTTCCACCAGGGTCGGCAGCAAGTCGGCGGTGGACACGGCCGCGCCCACCCGGGCGCTGGCGAACTGCCCTGGTGCGCTGATCAGCAACGGTACGCGAGCGGCCATTTCGAACCAGTGCATTTTGTACCAGAGGCCCTTTTCGCCGAGCATGTCCCCGTGATCGCCGGAGAACACGATAATCGTATCGTCCAGCAGACCGGTGTCCTCCAGGGTTTGCAGCAGCTTGCCGACGTTGCTGTCAATGTAGCTGCATGCGCCGAAATAGGCGCGACGGGCATCGCGAATCTTATCCACAGGCAGCGGCTTGTCCCACAAGTCATAGACCTTCAGCAGTCGCTGGGAATGTGGATCGAGGTCCGTTTGCGCCGGGGTCTGGGGCAATGGGATGTCGTTGTCGTCATACAAATCCCAAAAGGCCTTGGGAATCGTGTACGGGTCGTGTGGGTGGGTCATCGACACGGTGAGGCAGAACGGCTGTTCACCGTCCTCGCGGATGTGGTCGAACAGGTACTGCTGGGCCTTGAACACCACTTCTTCATCGAAATCCAATTGGTTGGTGCGCACGCAAGGCCCGGCCTGCAACACCGACGACATGTTGTGGTACCAACTGGGCCGCACGTCCGGCTCGTCCCAGTTCACCGCCCAACCGTAGTCGGCCGGGTAGATGTCGCTGGTCAGCCGCTCTTCGTAGCCGTGCAGTTGGTCGGGGCCACAAAAGTGCATCTTGCCGGACAACGCCGTGCGGTAGCCGAGGCGGCGCAGGTAATGGGCGTAGGTCGGCACATCTGCGGGAAAGTCCGCCGCGTTGTCGTACGCGCCGATCTTGCTTGGCAACTGGCCGCTCACCAGGGTAAACCGCGACGGCGCGCACAGAGGGCTGTTGCAATAGGCGGCGTCGAACACCACGCCCTCGGCGGCCAGGCGTGACAGGTTCGGCAGCTTGATCGGTGAAGGACCGTAGATCGGCAACATTGGCGCGGCCATTTGATCGGCCATGATGAAAAGAATGTTCTTGCGCTTCATGTATTCGCGGCATTCCATAGTAGGCAGTTATGCGACATTGCTGCGATTGAGCATGTAGCCCCCGGGTTTTGGGGTAAAGCCCATGCAGGATAATGACTAGGATAAGCACAGCTTATGTATGACGCCCTGGGTAACCTGTCCCTGGAACTGTTCCGAGCCTTTGAAGCCGCGGCCCGCCAACAAAGCTTTACCGCGGCGGCGATTGAGCTGGGCACCACGCAACCGGCCATCAGCCAGCAGATCAAGCGCCTGGAAGAGCAACTGGGCACGCGGTTGTTCGATCGCATCTACCGCGGCATCGAACTGACCGAGGCCGGGACGATCCTGTTCGAGCAGGTGCAGGCCGGTTTGCAGAGCATCGATGCCGGGCTCAGCGCCATCACCGCCCAACACCAGCATGAGGTGCTGCAAGTCGCCACGGACTTCGCCTTCGCCGCATATTGGCTGATGCCGCGCCTGCATCGCTTTCACGCCGCCAACCCGCAGGTGGACGTGAGCCTGGTGACCAGTGAACGCAACCACAACATGCTCCGCACCGATATCGACGTTGCCGTGCTATTCGGCGACGGTCGCTTCAAACAAGGCGAAAGTCGCTGGCTGTTCAGCGAAGAAGTCTTCCCGGTGTGCAGCCCGCTGCTGCTCAAGGAACGTCCCCTGCCCTTGCCCGCCCAGGCCTTGGCGGAATTTCCGTTGCTGCATTTGCGCGCGAGCAACAGCAACAGCTGGTTCGACTGGAGTGGTGTATTCCGCGAATTGGGCATCACCTCACCGCCGGCGCCCGGACAGTTGCGCTTCGACAACTACACGCTGCTCATCCAGGCGGCGATTGGCGGCCAAGGCGTCGCCATCGGCTGGCGTCACCTTGTGGATAACTTATTGGCCCAGGGCCTGTTGTGTCGTCCGATCCCGGAAACAGTGCTGTCGCGGCTGGGGTATTACGTGGTCTTGCCCCAGCGTAAACGGCGCGGTGTGTTGATCCGGCAATTCGTCGATTGGCTGATGGAAGAACAGGCCAACAGCGCCGAATCGCTCACGGGATTGCCGTTGCCGTCGATTGCTGTTTGAGTACGTGGCCGTCGTTTTAGGGCTGCTTCGCAGCCCAGCGGGAGCAAGCTCCCTCGCCACGGGATGTCCATCGCTAATTGGCGGGCACGAAGTTGACGTGCTCGCCGACGTGCAGGTTCAGGCGCAGCTCGTCGGCGATGCCGACCGCCACGCGGTTGAGCCGCTCCAAGGTTTCGGCCAGGCCGGGTTCCAGGCTGGTGCTGACCTGGCTGAAATGTTCGATGCCCAGGCCAGGCGCGGCGTAGGGCGCGTTGATCAAGGTCCACTGCAAGGCACTGCTCTTCAGGGCGTCGAGCATCTCTTCGGCGGCATGGCGCTGCAAATCATCGTCGGCCTGTTCTTCGTCCAGCATCGCAAAATCGCCCACCAGGAACAGCCGTGTCATGTTCACCGCCTGCATGCCGGCGATCAGGGCATCCACTGCCAGGACCTGCTCCACCGGGCCGGGAATCAAGGTGCGCTCCACCTGTTCGCTGTTCATCGGCAACCCTGGTGCGTTCAACAGGCACACCACGGCGCTGGCGCCGGCGACACTTTGCTTGACCCGCTCCGGGTCGAACAGATCGCCGGTCTTGGTTCGCAGGCCCGGGCGTGGGGCCAGGGCGGTGAGGTCGTCGAGAATGGCGATGACCTCATGCTGGCGCCGTAGCAGTTCAGCCATCAACGCACTGCCGAGGCTGCTCATGGCACCATAGAGCACCACTTTGATGACCGGGGTTTCGGCGTTTTTCATGGCTGTTTTCCTCGTTGTCCCGCCTGTAAAGGCTCTGACCCGCGGCAAACGGCGAGGGTTCGGCCTCTTTTCAAGGAGAAACAGATGCAGCGGATCAAGGGCTACCACGCCCACGTGTATTTCGATGCCAACACCCTCGACCAGGCGCGGGCGCTGTGTGAGGAAGCGGCGCAGTTGTTCCCGCTGAAAATGGGCCGCGTCCATCAACGCCCGGTCGGCCCCCACCCGGACTGGAGTTGTCAGCTGGCCTTCGATCCGCAGTACATCGGCGTGGTCCTGCCGTGGCTGGCCCTGAATCGCAAGGGGCTGGTGATTTTCCTGCACCCGGAGACCGGCGATGACCTGGCCGACCACACCGACCATGCGATCTGGATGGGGGCGGTGCGGCCGTTGAATCTTTCAGCCTTTAAAGCAAAAACCTGACTGCTTTTGTGGCGAGGGGGGGTGGGGCCGCGCGGGGGGGGGGGGGGGGCCGCCCGCGGGGGGCGCGGGGGCCGCCCGAGGGAGCTTGCTCCCGCTCGGTTGCGCAGCGGCCGCAAAATCCTGGGGCCGCTGCGCAGCCCAGCGGGAGCAAGCTCCCTCGCCACAAAAGCACAGCAGCACAGCAGCACAGCAGCACACAACAACACCGCAACACAGCTCGCTTGGCCAGTCATCAACCATTGCAGCGGCGAAAGGCTGCTGAAAGCTTGCGCGATTAGGATCGCCTCACCTACCGGCAACAGACCGGTGGCCTACAACGAGTCTTTCTGATGCTCGTTCGGCCTTTTTAACAACAACAATGGTGATTCTGATGTCCGCTGCTACCCGTCCCGCTGCACCCACTCCATCCGTCCGCCCCGTGCTTTGCATCCTGCGCTGACCTGTCCGGTTCGCCTTCCATAGCCGCGCCACGCCTGGAGTATTTCCCATGCTGACTTTCCTTGGCTTCGCCATGGTCATCACGTTCATGTTCCTGATCATGACCAAGCGCCTGTCCGCGCTGATCGCCCTGATCATCATCCCGATCCTGTTCGCCCTGTTCGGTGGCTTCGCGCCGAAAATCGGCCCGATGATGCTCGAAGGCATCACCAAGCTCGCCCCGACCGGGGTGATGCTGATGTTCGCGATTCTGTATTTTGCCCTGATGATCGACTCCGGCCTGTTCGACCCGGCCGTGCGCAAGATTCTCAAGCTGGTCAAGGGCGACCCGTTGAAAGTTTCGGTCGGTACCGCCGTTCTGGCGCTCGTCGTTTCCCTTGATGGTGACGGCGCGACCACTTACATGATCTGCGTGGCCGCGATGCTGCCGCTCTACAGCCGCATCGGCATGAGCCCGCGCATCATGGCTGGCCTGATCATCCTTGCCGGCGGCGTGATGAACATGACCCCGTGGGGCGGCCCGACCGCCCGGGCGGCCAGTGCGCTGCACGTGGACCCGTCCGACATCTTCGTGCCGATGATTCCCGCCATGCTGGCCGGTGTCGTGGCAATCCTGGCAATCGCCTACATGTATGGCAAACGCGAGCGGGCGCGCCTGGGTGAATTGCACTTGGCGAGCGACGAGATCGACCACAGCGAAATCAGCGTGTCCCAGTTCCCGGACGCTCGCCGTCCGAAGCTGATCTGGTTCAACGGCGCGCTGACCCTGGCCCTGATGTGCACCCTGATCGCCGGCCTGTTGCCATTGCCGGTGCTGTTCATGGTGGCCTTCAGCATCGCGATGATCGTCAACTACCCGTGCCTGCAACAGCAGAAAGACCGCGTCGCGGCGCACGCCGGTAGTGTACTGGCGGTGGTCGGGCTGATCTTTGCGGCAGGGATTTTCACCGGCATCCTGTCCGGCACCGGCATGGTCGACGCCATGTCCAAGAGCCTGCTGGCGGTGATTCCGGAATTCCTCGGTCCTTACCTGGCGGTCATCACCGCATTGGTGAGCATGCCGTTCACGTTCTTCATGTCCAACGATGCATTTTATTACGGGGTGTTACCGGTTTTGGCCGAAGCCGCCAGTCATTACGGCATCACCGCCGTCGAAATGGCCCGTGCCTCCATCGTTGGCCAGCCCGTGCATCTGCTGAGTCCGTTGGTTCCGTCGACTTATCTGCTGGTGGCCCTGGCGGGAATCGAGTTCGGCGATCACCAACGCTTCACCTTGAAGTGGGCAGTACTGGTTTGCCTGTGCATAATGTTCGCCGCCTTGCTGATGGGGATTTTTCCGCTGTTCAGCACTCTATAAAAGCAACGCCCGCTGCGTCGCCCCTCTCGGGTAACCGAAGGCGCGGCGCGGCCTAACACTCGCTCAAAGGAACTCACATGGAATGGCTGACCAACCCGGAAATCTGGGTTGCCTTCTTTACCCTGACTGCCCTGGAAATCGTTCTGGGCATCGATAACATCATCATGATCTCGATCCTGGTCAGCCGCATGCCCAAGCACATGCAGGCGCGCACCCGGATTTTCGGTCTGGCGCTGGCCATGATCACGCGGATCCTGTTGCTGCTGTCCATCACCTGGGTCATGCGCCTGACGGCCGATTTGTTCGAAGTGTTCGGCCAGGGCATCTCCGGTCGTGACCTGATCCTGTTCTTCGGCGGCCTGTTCCTGCTGTGGAAAAGCTCCCAAGAGATGTACCACGCGCTGGAAGGCGAAGATGAAAGCAGCGACGCGCCTTCGGGCAAGGGCGGCAATTTCATCTACACCATCATCCAGATCGCGATCATCGACATCGTGTTCTCCCTGGACTCGGTCATCACCGCGGTCGGCATGGTTTCCCATGTGCCGGTCATGGTCGCGGCAATCATCGTCGCCGTACTGGTGATGATGCTGGCTTCGGGCACCATCAGCACATTCATCGACAAGCACCCGTCGCTGAAAATGCTGGCGCTGTCGTTCCTGCTGGTGGTCGGTACCGTGTTGATCGCCGAGTCGTTCGACGTGCACGTGCCAAAAGGCTACGTCTACTTCGCCATGGCGTTCTCCCTGGCGGTGGAAGCAGTCAACATCAAGATGCGCACCGCGATGGCACGCAAGCGCAAGCAACAGGATCCGGTGAAACTGCGCAAGGACATGCCGGGTCAGTAAGGTAGAGGGCAGTGAATGAAAGGGGCTCTTGGAGCCCCTTTTTCATGCCTGCGGGAAAGCGGCCGGATGCAATACCTGTGGGAGCGAGCTTGCTCGCGATAGCGGCCTGACAGTCGAAGAAGATGTTGGATGTTATGGCCTCATCGCGAGCAAGCTCGCTCCCACAGGGGTGTTTGAGGAATTTATTTTCATGACAGTTTTGTTTCAATCAATTCTTTAGCTGTGCAATGCTGGCGCCCGTACCGTTCGCCAACTACAGCTTAAGTACAAGAACGAAGAATGTGGCATCACCCATTTGTTCCTTTGGGACGCTAACAGGGGGCCTCTCATGCTGACCCTGCTCAATTTGCTCTCCGCCGTGGCCCTGCTGATCTGGGGCACGCATATCGTGCGTACTGGCATCCTGCGGGTCTATGGCTCGAACCTGCGCCACGTCATCAGCCAGAACATGTCCCGGCGCTGGCTGGCGTTCATCGCCGGCATCATGGTCACGGCCATGGTCCAGAGCAGCAACGCCACGGCCATGCTCGTCACCTCGTTCGTCGGCCAGGGCCTGATGGCGCTGACCCCGGCCCTGGCGACCATGCTCGGCGCCGATGTCGGTACCGCGCTGATGGCGCGGGTGCTGACCCTCGACCTGTCGTGGTTGTCACCGCTGCTGATTTTCCTCGGGGTGATTTTTTTCCTCTCGCGCAAACAGACGCGCGTCGGGCAAATGGGTCGGGTCAGCATCGGCCTGGGCCTGATCATCCTCGCCTTGCAGTTAATCGTCGAAGCCGCCGCGCCCATCACCCACGCCCAAGGCGTGAAAGTGATCTTCGCTTCACTGACCGGCGACATCCTGCTCGATGCGCTGGTCGGCGCGCTGTTCGCAATGGTCTCCTATTCCAGCCTCGCGGCCGTGCTGCTGACCGCGACACTGGCCGGCGCCGCGGTGATCAGCCTGCCGGTGGCCATCGGCCTGGTGATCGGCGCCAACATCGGCAGCGGCATCCTGGCGTTCCTCAGCACCAGCATGCAGAACACCGCCGGACGCCAGGTGGCGCTGGGCAGCCTGCTGTACAAGCTGATCGGGCTGGTGTTGATCATTCCGGTGCTCGATCCGCTGGTGGGCTGGCTCGATAGCCTGGATTTCAGCCCCCAGGAAACCGTGATCGGCTTCCACCTGCTCTACAACGCCGTGCGGTGCCTGGTGTTGCTGCCCAGCGTCGGCCCGATGGCCAGGCTTTGTGCCTGGCTGCTGCCGGAGCGGCCCGAGACCAACGGCACGGCCAAGCCCCGCCACCTGGACGCCACCGCCCTCGCCACTCCGAGCCTGGCCCTGGCGAACGCGGCCCGGGAAACCTTGCGCATCGGCGACCTGATCGAAAACATGCTCGAAGCCATGCTGGACGTGCTGCGCGGAGCGCAAACGGCGGTGACCCAGGACGTCCGGCGCATGAGCGATGACGTCGAAGCGCTGTGCAGTGCCATCAAGTTGTACATGGCGCAAATGCCCCGTGAGGACCTCAGCGAACAAGACAGCCGCCGCTGGGCGGAGATCATCGAACTGGCGATCAATCTCAAGCTGGCCAGCGACCTCATCGAGCGCATGTTGCGCAAGGTCCAGCAGCAGAAAACCTCGCAACGTCGTTCCTTTTCCGAGGTCGGCCTGGAGGAATTGGCGGGGCTGCACAGCCACTTGATCGCCAACCTGCGATTGGGCCTGTCGGTATTCCTCAGCGCCGACCGGGAAAGCGCCCGGCAGTTGTTGCGTGAGAAACGTCGCTTTCGGGCGCAGGAGCGGCGCATGGCCCACGCCCATGTCAGCCGTTTGCAACGCAAAGTCGTACAAAGCATGGAGACCAGTTCCCTGCACCTGGAGCTGATCGCTGACATGCGACGCCTCAATTCGCTGTTTTGCGGCAGTGCCTACGTGGTGCTGGAAACGTCCGAGATCGGCGCCCTGGCGGCCGATGAAATTTCCGACATTACCCATTCGCCGTGAACGACTGGCGCATTGGTCAGTCAGTAACAATGTCAGTGAAAAACGTCAGTCAAAAACAATGGCTAGGGCCTGAAACCGTTCACCGGCCCGCCTGCTCCCGTTGTCATGAACACCGCATAGATTCGATAGAGGGAGCGAGCCGACTCCGGGCGACACTCCGCCGTTGACGGCCTGCCCGACACCATGGACCTCCACCCAGCCGCCAGGAAGCCTTTATGCGTTGTCTGTTGCTCGCCTTTCTTTTGCTCGGTTCATTGCCCGTGGTTGCCCTCGACCGGTTCCAGGTCGAAGGCTATACGCTGCCCAACGGCCTGCAATTGCTGCTCAAGCCGGGCACCGAGCGCGGGCACGTGGCGATCCGGCTGGTGGTGGGCGTGGGCCTGGACGACTTCAGTTGCGCCGACAAGGAACTGCCGCACCTGCTCGAACACCTGCTGTTCAGCGGCGTCGACGAAAGCGGCGAAGGCGGCCTGGAAGAGCGCATGCAAGCCTTGGGTGGCGAGTGGAACGCGTTCACCAGCAACGCCGACACCACGTTTGTCATCGAGGCGCCGGCACGCAATCAACGCAAGGTCCTGGACCTGCTGCTGGCGCTGTTGACCCGCACCCGCATCGATGAAAAAGCCCTGGAAGCGGCCAAGCGGGTGGTGGAGCGCGAAGACGGCGGCCACTACACCCACCTGCAACGCTGGCTCGATCGCCAAGACCTGGGCCACAAGGCCAGCAATCAGTTGGCGGTTGAGTTGGGCCTGCGCTGCGCGGAACGGCCCGAGGTCCAGCGCCATACCCTCGCCCGCCTCGAACAAGTGCGCAAGGACTGGTATGCGCCGAACAACATGACGCTGATCATCGTCGGCGATCTCGACCGACTGCTGCCGGCCTACCTGGAACGCGCCTTTGGCGAGCTCGAACCGGTGGAGCCCAGTGTCCACGAGGCGCTGCCGCAGATCCGCTACAAGGCGGTCACCAAGCGCAATCTGATCCGTGGCCTGGTCGGCGACAGCGCCAAGCTGCATTGGCTGTTCCCCGAGCCGGTGCTGGACGAGCAACATGACGAGACGTTCGACCTGCTCAAGGATTACCTGGATTGGGCGCTCTACCGTCAATTGCGCCTGGCCCGCAGCCTGTCCTACGGGCCGTGGACCGAGCGCGAAGTGTTCGGCGGCGTCGGCTTCTTCAGCCTGAACGCCGACCTGTCCCGCGAGGACCTGCCCGAAGCCGAACAAGCCCTCGAAGAACTGCGCAAGACTTTGCTCAAGGATGGCCTGGACCCGGCCAGTTTCGTGCGCATCAAACGCGCGGCCATCGCCCATCAGTCCTGGGCGGTTCAAGGCAACAGCGCACTGGCCGATTACTACTGGAGCGCCCTGGGTGACTACGAAGACGGCCGCTTCGCCAACCCGGCGGTCCGCCTGCAGGGGGTGAGCCTGGAACAGGCCAACACGGCCCTGCGCGAACTGCTCAAGGACCCGGGGTATTTGCGCATCGAGAAGCCGTTGCTTAGTGATGATGAGCTTGTCTGGGGGCTGGCTGGTTTGCTGGGGTTGCTGCTGGTGGGGATTGGGTGGCGATGGAGTCGCAGGGCGCGACCGACGTCTGATTGAGCGAGCTTGCTCGCGATAACCCTCGCTCAGGAGCACTCAAATCCCGTGGCGAGGGAGCTTGCTCCCGCTCGGCTGCGCAGCAGTCGCAACCCCGGGCAATGCGGTCTGTCTGAAGAAATGCAGGGGCCTGCTTCGCAGGCCAGCGGGAGCAAGCTCCCTCGCCACAAAAGATAGCCACGGTAGGCGTCGCGCTCCTCGCCTTGTCATCGTCCTGGCGATACTCTGTCAGGGATATTTCCTACGACTTACTGTGAAACCACCGAATGCAAAACCTGACGGTCTATCTCCAGCGCATCCTTGAATTGATGAAGCGCTATCCAGGGGTCATTGCGCTCGGTGGTTTCATCTCCGGGGTCGGCAGTTTCATGCTGGTGGACCGCCAGCAGGGCCTGGCGACCTGGATCGCCATCATGATGCTGGTGAGCTGGCTCTGGCTGATGGTGGAGAACAGCATGACCCGGCTGTTCACGCGGATTTTCAAACGGGAAATCCCCCAGCCGCTGTTGCGCTATGCCACGCAGATGATTCACCAGGAAAGCCTGTTTTTTGTCCTGCCGTTCTTCTTTATCACCACCACCTGGAACAGTAGCCAGCTGCTGTTCACCGGGCTGCTGACCATCGCGGCGCTGATTTCGATCACCGATCCGCTGTACTACAAATGGCTGGCGCCCCGGCGCTGGGCGTTCCTGGCGCTGCACACGCTGACACTGTTCGCCGCCCTGCTCACCGCATTGCCGGTGATCCTGCACCTGACCACCGACCAGAGCTTCAAGCTGGCGCTGGGCACGGCCATGTTGCTGTCGTTTCCCAGCCTGGCCTCGATCTTCCCGATCCGCACCGTGCGCAACGCCCTGGCGATCTTCTGCATCACCGTGGGGATTGGGGCCGCTGGGTGGATGCTGCGCTCCTGGGTGCCACCGGCCACGCTGTGGATGACCGAAGTGGCCATCAGCACCCAGCTGGAGGACCGCACGCCGGGCGCCAGCCTCAAGCAGGTCAGCGCGGCGCAGATTCGCGGCAACGGCCTGTACGCCTACACGGCCATCAATGCGCCGCGAGGGCTCGATGAGCGGATTTATCATGTCTGGCAGTTCAACGGCAAAGAAGTCGACCGCATCGCCCTGGACATCCATGGCGGGCGCAAGGAAGGCTATCGCGCCTGGACCCACAAGCAGAACTTCCCGGAAAACTCGACCGGCAAATGGCAAGTGCGAGTGCTCACGGAAAACGGCCAGATGATCGGCGTGCTGCGTTTCGAGGTGACGGACTGAAGGTCCTTCGGACCTTATCGCGAGCAAGCTCGCTCCCACAGGGATTCGCGGCGTTCATGGCTTTGGGAGGAGCAAGCCAAGCTTGCTTGCCTTCACAGGGAATTGGCGGTGTTCATGGCTTTGGGCAGGACACTTGTCCTGTGGGAGCCGAGCTTGCTCGCGATGACGGTGTGTCAGCCAACCTCAATGCTGACTGATCCGACGCCATCGCGAGCAAGCTCGGCTCCCACAATGGCCGGGTCGTTCAGAAGCTTTGCGCCTGGCAAAAACTCCTGTGGGAGCCGAGCTTGCTCGCGATGACGGCGGCACATCCAGCAGCGCTGTCAGCTGAACCACCGCTATCGCAAGCAAACTCACTCCCACCGCTTAGCCAAAGAACCAGTAGCAAACGCCAATCGCCGCCACGACCCCGGCCAATTCCGCCAGCAGCGCGCAGCCCACGGCATGGCGCGCCCGCTGGATGCCCACGGCACCGAAATACACTGCCAGCACGTAGAACGTGGTCTCGGTGCTGCCCTGGATGGTCGCTGCCACCAGGGCCGGGAAGCTGTCCACGCCGGAGGTCTTCATGGTCTCGATCAACATGGCCCGGGCGGCGCTGCCAGAGAACGGCTTGACCATGGCGGTCGGCAAGGCATCGACGAACCGCGTGTCCAGGCCGGCCCACTGCACCAGGTGGCGGATACCGTCCAGGCCGAAATCCAGCGCGCCCGAGGCCCGCAGCACGCCGACGGCGCAGAGCATGGCCACCAGGTACGGCAGCAGGCTCTTGGCAACGTCGAACCCTTCTTTCGCGCCTTCGACAAAGGCCTCATACACCTTGACCTTGCGCAGTGAGCCCACCACTAGGAACAAGATGATCAGGCCGAACAGCGTCAGGTTGCCGAGGATCGATGACAGCCCCGCCAGCGCCGTGGCCGAGAGCGTCGCCAACAGCGCCATGAAGCCACCCAGCACCAGCGCACCCGGAATCAGGTAAGCCAGCACCACCGGGTCCCACAGGCGCAGGCGTTGCATGAACGCCACGGACAACAGCCCCATCAGGGTCGAGGCGCTGGTGGCGAGCAGGATCGGCAGGAACACCAGGGTCGGATCCGGCGCGCCTTGCTGGGCGCGGTACATGAAGATGGTCACCGGCAGCAGGGTCAGCGACGAGGCATTGAGCACCAGAAACAGAATCTGTGCGTTGCTGGCGATGGTCGGGCTGGGGTTGAGGTCTTGCAGGGCGCGCATGGCCTTGAGGCCGATGGGGGTGGCCGCGTTGTCCAGCCCCAGCCCGTTGGCGGCGAAGTTGAGGGTGATCAGGCCGATCGCCGGATGGCCGGCAGGCACTTCCGGCATCAAGCGCAAGAACAGCGGGCCGAGGGCCTTGGCCAGCCAGTCGACGATGCCGGCCTTTTCAGCGATGCGCAGGAAGCCCAGCCACAGGGTCAGGGTGCCGAACAGCAGGACCATCACCTCCACCGACAGCTTGGCCATGGCGAAAATGCTTTCCACCATGGCGGCGAATATCCCGGCGTTGCCGCCAATCAGCCACTGCGCCAGCGCCGATACGGCTGCCACGATAAAGAAGCCAAGCCACAGGCCATTGAGCATCGGTTAAGTCCCTCGGAAGATGCCGCGAATGATAGCGGGGCTGGCAGAAACGACAAACCCCGGATTGCTCCGGGGTTTGGTTGGCTTGATGTTGAATGTGCCGCCGCCATCGCGAGCAGGCTCGCTCCCACAGGGAACACTCGTCAGTGTGGGAGCGAGCCTGCTCGCGATGGCGGCCTCAAGGCAGGCATCAATTGCTGGAAGTTTCCCCCGCTGGCAACGGCTCCTTGCTGCGCCAGTGCGGCAGGGAGTTCCAGTAGCGCTGGCCCTTGGCATCGTCGTACATGCCTTCCCAACGCGCGATGACCAACACCGCCAGGGCGTTGCCAATAACGTTCAGCGCAGTACGGGCCATGTCCATGATGCGGTCGACACCGGCGATGAAGGCCAGGCCTTCCAGCGGAATGCCCACGCTGCCCAAGGTGGCCAGCAGCACCACGAACGACACGCCCGGCACGCCGGCGATGCCCTTGGACGTGACCATCAGGGTCAACACCAGCAGCAATTGCTGGCTGATGGACAGGTCGATGCCGTACAGCTGGGCGATGAAAATCGCCGCGATGCTCTGGTACAGGGTCGAGCCATCAAGGTTGAACGAATAACCGGTCGGCACCACGAAACTGCAGATGGCTTTCGGCGCACCGTAGGCTTCCATCTTCTCGATCACGCGCGGCAGCACGGTTTCGGAACTGGCGGTGGAGTAGGCCAGCACCAGCTCATCCTTGAAGATGCGCATCAGCTTGAGCACCGAGAAGCCGAACAGTCGGGCGATCAGGCCCAGCACCACGAAGGCGAAGAAGGCGATGGCGACGTAAACCAGGATCACCAGTTTCGCCAACGGCAGCAGGGAGGCGAAGCCGAAGTTGGCGACTGTCACCGCGATCAGGGCAAACACACCGATCGGGGCGTATTGCATGATCATGTGGGTGACTTTGAACATGCTCTCCGACACGCCCTGGAACATTTTCACCAGCGGCTCGCGCAGGTCCGATTGCAGGCTGGACAGGCCCAGGCCGAACAAGACGGAGAAGAAAATGATCGGCAGCATTTCGCCACGGGCGACGGCGGCAAAGATGTTCGACGGGATCAGGTTGAGGATGGTCTCGATGAACGCATGTTCATGCTGGACTTCCGCCGCCGTGGCCTGGTACTTGGAAATATCCACCGTGCCCAGGGTGCTCATGTCGATGCCAGTGCCCGGCTGGAAGAAGTTGGCCAACAGCAAGCCGACGACGATGGCAATGGTGGTGACGATTTCGAAGTAAAGGATGGTCTTGAGACCGATACGCCCGAGCTTCTTGGCATCACCCACCCCGGCGATACCGACGATCAGCGAGGAAATCACGATCGGGATCACGATCATCTTGATCAGACGGATAAAGATATCGCCCGCCGGTTGCAGCACGTTGCTGATCCACCAGGCCTTCTCGGCACTGAAATGGTTGAGCAGCGCGCCCAATGCAATCCCTAGCACCAGACCGATGAGGATCTGCCAGGCGAGGCTTAGTCGTGCCTTCTTCATATCGTTACCCTTACTTCAGTTGGACTCGGGCAGGGGCGCGAATGCTCGTCGATGACGAAAAACATTCACGCCCCTGCCCCCGTATAAGGTCACCCCGAGCGCGCGCGAGCGGCTTACTGGCAGGCGAAAAAAGGCGCAACTATTGCGATGCCAGGGGGGATCGTCTAATGCCGTAAACGCCTACCCCATGCCGAATCGGCATGAGATTTTCCAAACGAAACCCGCCTTGCAAGCGGTTCGAATGCGCCATTTGTGCAGGCATAAGTGCCGTGAAGCGGCCATTTCAGCGTAGCTGGGCTGATTCCGCCTGGGTTGGGAAACCGATGAAATGGCGACGCAACGAGGCGCAGCCCACGAGACAATTTATCTCGGCATTCTCCGATATACGGTCGGGGAAAGGGCAATAAATTGGTGGGAGGAGACAAAATGCCGCATCGCGGCCGGCGTATGACGCCAGAAGAACCCAATCGCTCTGGCTCACGCATTGTGCGACACGAAGCTCTACGCAAGTTCGCCAAGCCGTGCGGCTTTGCGAACTTGCGTCGCAGCTTTTACCTGACCCGGCCCTTTCGCAGGCACCCCTTGTGCCCGTAGGTCACTCCGACGCTCATCCGTCAGAACATCCCGGCCCCTTGGTCATGCACCGGCCCTCCTCGGGCTGTGCAGCAGGGAAAAGCAGGGCTGCTTTTCCCATTTTCAGAATCAGTACCAGTTCGGATCTTTCTTGAGTTGTTCCATCAACAGTTCTTGCATACCTTCATTGGGATTACCGAGGAAACGGTAATCGGCATGACGGGTCGGGGACTTGTCGGCGGGCAGTCCGGCAGGGACTTCCACCAACATGGCATAGGCCTCGTCCTTGTCGAAACTGAAGGCAACGATCAGACGCTGATTAAGACACGACGCCTCAAGCTCACAGAGCGGGCCCACCAAATACTTCTCGCCGTCTTCCTCGACCGCATTCATCTGTTGTTCCGACTTGCCTGAGAGGTTCATCACCCATTCCGGCAAGCGTTCTTCTTTTTTCACGACGTGCTGCCAAGTCTCGCGGTATTGCGGGTCCGCCTGCAGCACTTGGTTGACGCGCATCTGTCCGTCATTGGCAGCCATTGCCATGGCACTGCCGCCCAGCAACAGGGCGGCGGCCAGTCCTTTGAATGAAACGCTCATGGTCAGCCTCGGCCACGACGGCCAAAGAAGAAGGAAGCAATGAACATCACCAGGAACACGACAAAGAGAATCTTGGCGATGCCCGTGGCGGTGCCTGCGATACCACCGAAGCCCAGTACGGCGGCGATGATGGCAATGATCAGGAAGGTAATTGCCCAGCTCAACATGGTGATTCTCCTTACGCTTTTCTATTTAGTGAGGGTCTGGCGGTGATGGTTCCGGCGCAGTGGACGACCGGTACATCGGGTTAAAACACCCAGCGCTCTTCACGCGGCATGTCGGTCACTGGCTGAACCTGATCGACATCCATCATGCGCATGGCAGCGGACGCTTCCTTGAGGTTGCTGACGGCGCTGAAGTGGGTTTGTGGGGCGCGATGAATCGAAACTTGCGGCGCTTCGGGTTGCTGGCGCTCTTGCCAGAGCAACCATTGCTGGCCAATCACGAGCGTGACCAACAGGGCCAGGGCAGCCCACAAGCCCTGCTGGAAGTGCAGAGAAGAGAGTCGAAATTGGGCGGCGCTTTTAAATTGGGCGGCACTTTGACGATTCATCCTGAAATTCCTCCCCACCCGGGTGTGGTGATCTGGTTTGAGGCGCTCTTACGCCACGTTGACCAGAACATTGCAGCCGGCGTGCCAGGAATTTTATTGATTTAAATTCCTTTAAAATCAACGTGTTATGAAATATTTGCGAAGCATGAGGAGCGCATCCTGCACGATGGCCCGCGCGCACGTCGTGCGTATTGCACGACGGGAAGGAAAAAGGCGTTAGGTTGTTTTGGAATGGCCTGTCAGAAACAGCCGTCGGAATCAGCGATACGAACCGTCCGACCCGTAGGAAGCAGAAAAAAAGGAACTCAAATCAGGCTTTTAGGAGTCAGACATCCACAGAGGCACGCTCGGTGGGTAATATCCCCTCAGAATCGACCATGCAACTTGCCCGATTTTTCTGACACTAACCAACATCATTCATTAAAGGAGCGTAGGAAAAATGGAATCCGCCACTGAGCACCAAGGCCGCATTCTGCTGGTAGACGACGAGTCCGCCATCCTGCGTACGTTCCGTTACTGCCTGGAAGACGAAGGCTATACCGTCGCCACGGCCAACAGCGCTGCCCAAGCCGACGCACTGCTGCAACGCCAGGTGTTCGACCTGTGTTTTCTCGACCTGCGCCTGGGGGAAGACAACGGCTTGGATGTCCTGGCACAAATGCGTATCCAGGCGCCGTGGATGCGAGTGGTGATCGTCACCGCCCACTCGGCCGTCGACACCGCGGTCGATGCCATCCAGGCCGGCGCCGCCGATTACCTGGTCAAGCCTTGCAGCCCGGATCAGCTGCGCCTGGCCACCGCCAAGCAACTGGAAGTGCGCCAACTGTCGGCAAGGCTCGAAGCCTTGGAAGGCGAGGTGCGTAAACCCAAGGACGGCCTCGACTCCCACAGTCCGGCGATGAAAGTCGTGCTGGAGACCGCGCGCCAAGTGGCGAGCACCGACGCCAACATCCTGATCCTCGGCGAATCCGGCACCGGTAAAGGCGAGCTGGCTCGAGCGATCCACGGCTGGAGCAAGCGCGCGAAGAAATCCTGCGTCACCATCAATTGCCCGTCACTGACCGCCGAATTGATGGAAAGCGAGTTGTTTGGCCATAGCCGAGGGGCGTTCACCGGCGCCAGCGAAAGTACCTTGGGCCGGGTCAACCAGGCCGACGGCGGCACACTGTTTCTCGACGAGATCGGCGATTTTCCGCTGACTTTGCAACCCAAGTTGCTGCGTTTCATCCAAGACAAGGAATATGAGCGGGTAGGGGACCCGGTCACTCGCCGCGCCGATGTGCGAATTCTCGCCGCCACCAACCTCAACCTCGAAGACATGGTGCGCGACGGGCGTTTTCGCGAAGACCTGCTGTATCGCCTGAATGTCATCACCCTGCACCTGCCACCGCTGCGTGAGCGCGCCGAAGACATCCTGACCCTGGCCGATCGCTTCCTGGCCCGCTTCGTCAAGGAATACGCGCGCCCGGCCCGGGGCTTCAGCGACGAGGCGCGTGAAGCGCTGTTAGGCTATCGCTGGCCCGGCAACATCCGCGAACTGCGCAACGTGGTCGAGCGGGCCAGCATCATCTGCCCACAGGAAAAAGTCGAAATCAGTCACTTGGGCATGGCCGAGCAGCCGGTCAACAATGCGCCGCGCATCGGTGCCGCTTTGAGCCTCGATGAACTGGAAAAGGCCCACATCGGTGCAGTACTGGCCACGGCCGACACCCTCGACCAGGCGGCCAAGACCCTGGGTATCGATGCTTCCACGCTGTATCGCAAACGCAAGCAGTACAACCTGTGAGCGACACCTTATGAAACTGGCGATGAAGCTGCGCACGCGACTGTTTCTCAGCATCTCGGCGCTGATCACCGTGGCCTTGCTGGGGCTGGTGCTTGGCCTGGTCAGCGTGATGCAGATGGCCAACACCCAGGAACAATCGGTACGCGACAACTTCATCCTGCTGGACCTGGGCCTCAAGCTGCGCCAGACCCTGGGCGATCAGTTGATAATCATGCTCGACGACAAGCCCGACCTGGCTGCGCTGGAGGCATCCAAGCAGCAATACCTGGCGTTGATCGACGAGGGGATTGCCCACGAACGGAAACTGGACGATGCAGCGGTCAGCTTCAGCCGGGCCAAGGCCGACTATGTCGAGTTTCTCGAGGCTTTCACCGCGGCTCGCCAGCAGGCGAGCCAGCTCACCGGCATCAAGGCGCTCACCGAGAAATTCAACGTGCTGCGTAACGGGTTGATCGAGGGTTATCGCGAGGCCTTGAGCAACATCAGTGAAACCCAGGACCGCGCCCGGAAACGTGCGTTGTGGATTTCCGGGCTGCTGGGCCTGGTCGGGCTGGCGGTGCTGATCATCGGCTTTATCACGGCCCACGGCATTGCCCGGCGTTTCGGCGCGCCGATCGAGGCGCTGGCCGCGGCGGCGGATGACATCGGCCAGGGCAATTTCGAGGTCACGCTGCCCATTTCTTCCGCCGCGGAGTTGAATCTGCTGACCCGTCGTTTCGGGGTCATGGCCCAGGCACTGCGCGAACACCAGGCCACCAATGTCGATGAACTGCTCGCCGGCCAGCAACGTTTGCAAGCCGTGCTCGACAGCATCGACGACGGCTTGCTGATGATTGACCGCCAAGGCCAGCTGGAACACCTCAACCCGGTGGCCCAGCGCCAATTGGGCTGGGATGAGGCGCGCCTGGGCCAAGGGCTGGGCGAGGCCTTGGGACGCCTGGAACTGGATGAAGAATTGCACCTGGTATTGCGCGGTGGAACCCTGGAGCGCGCGCCGGAAGACCTGAGCATCGAGGTCGACGGCGAGTCGCGGGTGCTGACCTACAGCCTCACGCCGGTCAGTCATACCCAGGGCCACATCCTCGGCGCGGTCATGGTGCTGCATGACGTCACCGAACAGCGCGCCTTCGAACGGGTGCGCAGCGAGTTCGTCCTGCGTGCCTCCCACGAGCTGCGCACGCCGGTGACGGGCATGCACATGGCATTCGGCCTGTTGCAGGAACGCTTGCACTTCCCGCCGGAGTCCCGCGAGGCGGACCTGCTTAACACCGTCACGGAAGAAATGCAGCGGCTGATGCAACTGATCAATGACCTGCTGAATTTCTCTCGCTACCAGAACGGCCTGCAAAAGCTGACCCTGGCGCCTTGCTCCATCGACGACCTGCTGGAGGATGCCCGGTTGCGGTTCGCCGAACAGGCCCACGCCAAGGGTATCGAGCTGCTCGTGGCCATCCAGGGTCCGTTGCCACGGCTGCATGCCGACGCCGGGCAGCTGGATCGCGTGCTCGACAACCTGATCGACAACGCCATGCGCCACACCGGCGAAGACGGCCAGATCCGCTTGCAGGCCCGACGCCATGGCGAGCGGGTGATCATCAGCGTGGAAGACAACGGTGAAGGCATTGCCTACGGCCAACAGGGACGGATCTTCGAGCCTTTCGTCCAAGTCGGACGCAAGAAGGGTGGCGCCGGCCTCGGCCTGGCCCTGTGCAAGGAAATCGTCCAGCTCCACGGCGGCCGCATGGGCGTGTATTCCAGGCCGGGGCAGGGCACGCAGTTCTACATGGCGCTGACGGTCTGACTCACGGCTTAGGCTTCATCATCAAGGCGACGTCCGCGCAGGCGTCGGCCGCGGGTAATCAATTCGATGAGCTGCACCGCGCTAAGGGCATGGGCGAACAGCCAGCCCTGGCCGAACCTCACCCCTTCGCTGCTCAAATAGGAGGCTTGGGCTTCATGCTCGATGCCTTCGGCGATCACTTTGAGTTCCAGGGCGTGGGCCATGCGAATGATGTGCGGGGCCACACCGCTGCTGGCGGCGTCGTGGCCCAAGGCGTCGATGAAAGCCTTGTCGATTTTCAGGCAGTCCACCGGCAGAGTCTGCAGGTAGGCCAGGCTGCAATAACCGGTGCCAAAATCGTCGATCAGCACCTGATGCCCGACATCACGCAGCGATTGCAGGTTATCCCGGGCGACCAACACATCGATCAGTCCGCGCTCGGTCACCTCGAAAGCTATCTGGTTCGCCGAGACCCGATGCAGGGCTAACAGGCGCGCGATGACTTCACCTATACGCGGCACCATTACATCGCAGGCCGCCAGGTTCACCGAGATATACAGCTGCGGATTGGCCCGCAACAGCTGGCCCAATTGGTCGAACAGCCGCTGCAGCACGAAATCGGTGATCTGGCGGATCTGCCCGGTGTTCTCGGCCATCGGGATAAACAAGTCCGGGCTGGTCAGGGTGCCGTCCGGTCGTCGCCAGCGCAGCAAGGCTTCGGCGCCGACGCAGTTGCGGCTGTCGAGGTCGAAAATCGGCTGGTACAACACCTGTAGTTCACCGCGCCGAATGGCCCCGTGCAGTTCGGCATCCATGGACTGGCGGTGGCGTGCCAGCAGAAACACCTGGAAACCAATCCCCAGGCCCAGCACCAGGCTGACGGGCAACATCCACCAAGCATAGGGCGGAACCTTGAAACCGTTGCGCTGGGCAATCAGCACTAGCTGATATTCCGGGCTGTCGGTGGGCATCCGATAGATCAATCGGGTCTGCGTCACCTGCAGGGCATTTTGGCTTTTCGGCGGCCAAGGCTCCGCAGGTGGCCAGCGTTGTTGGGTGCCCAACACGGGAATGGCTCGCTCGCCATGATCCAGGACCACTAGCAAGCTGCTGCCGGGTGGCAGGTCGACCACGTCGGCCAGATGTCCACGGGAGGTCGCGACGCGGAAATTGCCGCGCCCTAGCATCAACGCCGCGCGGTCTTCATCGGGTTCGGTGGTGGTATTGAGCCAATAACTGTAGGTCGGGCCCCGGAGGTCGGGCGGGCGGGTCACCGACAATCCACTCGGGCGCGGGCGATTGGTACAAACGCCGCTGCCATCGATGTACACCGCTTCATAAACGAAACGGTAGTTGAAGCTGACCTCGCGCAAGGTCGCGATCATGTCATCGTCGCAGCCGCGCAAGGGCTGGTTTTGCAGGTCGTCGAGGCTTTCACGCAGCTGCCCGAAGAGCTGTTCCAGGCGGAGCAGGAAGCGCTCGCCCTGGGCATTCATCTGGTCGCTTTCACGCTGCTGGATCTGCTGCACGACCACGAACAGACTGCCCGCCAGCAGCAGGACGGTACTCAAGGCAGCCGCTATCATCGCCAGGAAAAAGGGGCGATGGAGCCAGCTCTGTAGGTTTTCGCGGGCAGCCGTCATCATCGGTAATCCGAAAGTTACCAATGAGTTATAGCCTCTGATTTGGATTTGGCCCGATTCGTCGGACGGGCGTCATTATTTTGTCTGGTTGAGCACCTGCAGAATCGCCGCGCTTTGCGCGTCCGGTGTGCCGTCGAAGCGGGTCGGACGGTAGTGCATCTGGAAGGCGGCCAGCACCTGCTGGGTGGCCACGTCCCATTCGCCGGTCCGGGGCGTTGGGTAGCCCAGGCGGGCCAGTTCGGCCTGGAACCAGCTGGCGGGCGGTAGCTGTGCTGCGAAGAGCACCTGCTGGCGCGCGACGGCCTGCTCGTCCGGCCATACTCCCAAGCCCGCCTGCGCCAGGCGCTTCCAAGGGAACAATGGCCCCGGATCGAGCTTGCGCAGGGGCGCGATGTCGCTGTGGCCGATAATGCTGCGCGGGTTGAGCCCGTTGCGCTTCAGGATGTCCTTGAGCAACACGGTCAGCGCTTGGACCTGGGCTTCGCTGTAGGGATACCAGAGACGCCCGGTGGGCGTGTCGATGAAACCCGGATTGACGATTTCGATGCCAATGGAACTGGAATTGAGCCAGGTCCGACCTTCCCATTCACTTTCCCCGGCGTGCCAGGCACGTCGGCTTTCATCCACCAACTTGTAGATGGTTGCGTCCTTATCGTCGCCAATCAGGTAATGGGCACTGACTTCGCCGTGGGTCAGCAGGGCCAGGGAACGTTCCAGGGAAGCCGAGGTGTAGTGCACCACCACGAATTGGATGCGGTTGTCATGGTTGACGGAAGGGTGACTGGTGTCGAACCGCGGGCCGCTGGTGCAGCCGGCCAGGACAATTAAAGCAACGATGAGCGAAAGAAATTTCATGGCGGAAGGCATTACGTGCTGGAAGTAATGCAACAGTGTAACGTATCGCCCCGCGATGATCCGGTGCGCGGGACGATAATAAACAAATTGGAACAATTAGCCCTCAGCCCCACTCCACGCGGTTGCGCCCGGCATTTTTCGCCCGGTAGAGCGCCTGATCGGCTCTTTTAAGCACTGAATCGCTGTGTTCGCCCGGCTTGAAGGCCGTCATGCCCACCGATACCGTCACGGTCACCGGCTCGCCCTTGAAATGGAATGGGCAAGCTTCGATGGCCAGGCGCAGCGCCTCGGCCAGCTTGGCGCCAGCGGCCAGGGGCGTATCCGGCACCAGCAGGACAAACTCTTCGCCACCGAAACGTGCAATGAAATCGCCGCCACGCAGGCGCTTGCGCAGGACTGAAGCGATCAATTTCAACACCCGGTCGCCGGCCAGATGGCCGTAGTTGTCATTGATGCGCTTGAAATGATCGAGGTCGAGCATGGCCAGCAGCAAGCTATTGCCGTGTTGCTGCCACTGGCCAACTTCATGTTCCAGCCGCTCGGACCAGGCAGCACGGTTGGGCAACCCGGTGAGCGGATCGACCAGCGCTTTTTGCCGTTGCTCTTCGAGATTTTCCCGCACGACCTGGGCATCCTGCTCCATCAGCGCGACACGATCGGCCAGGCTTTTCAGGCGCGTCGAAACTTCCTGCTCGCGCTGATCCCGTTGTTGGCGGTGTTGGTCCATTGTGCCGAGCAAGCCTTCGAGATGATTCTCCAGCACCTGCTTGAGGCCTTCCAGGTCATCGGCTTGTTGCACGCTGCTTTGCAGCCCGTCCACCTGTTCGCGAATCTGGGTGTCCATTTCCCGGGAGGCCGACAGGTTGTCGGCGTGGTCTTCACTGGCGGCTTGCAGGCTGCTCTGGAAGGACTCCAGCCGATCATTGAGGCGCTGCAAGTACGCTTCGAATTCATGCTGGCCGGTGTCGGTGATGGCCAGCATCAATACCGCCAGATCATCGAGGATCGGCAGCAGTTCGTACCAGTTCAGCCCATTTCGCAGCCGCTCACGCATGGCTTCGGCTTGTGGGCGATGGCGTTCGGGCAAGGTCAGGTCGCCCAACAGGCCCAACAAGGTGTCTTCAATGTGTTTGGCGACCGAGCTGTAGGACGGTTCCGGCGAGTCGGGAAGGGCGTACTGGGCGTCTACGATATCGGCGGCGGCCAGGGGTTCGTCGGGCTCGACTTCTGTTGGCGGCGACGAGGGGGCGGGGAAGGCCTGAGGCTCCTCCTCGGGCATCAGCTCGTCGGGATTCTCCGGGCTGGACGCCGCTACCGGGAGCTCGTGGGCGACCGGTGGTTGCGGCGGGGCGGGCTCGGTTGCTTCGTCCAGCTCGCTGGTTGGCTGAATCACTTCGGCGACGGGTGTCGGAGTGGGGGACGCCGCGACGTGGATCTGCGGCGCAACCGGGCCGACCGGTTCGGGCGTCGCCTCGGGTGCTTGCTCCGCGACCAATGGCTGCGGTGCTGGCCCTGGTGCGACGGAGGCTGCATCATCTGCCGGCCCAACGGCTACCGGCAGAGTCGTTTCTGACGCAGGCGCCACGCTGGCCTGGGCGGGCTCGTGGGGCTGCGGCGCCGATTCCTCATGGCCTTGGCCGCCAAACAGCCGTTGCAGCAGACCGGGTCGATTCGGTTCGACAGGGGCGTCCAAGGCGCTCAGTGCCTTGCCTTGCAAACCGCTCAGTTCGCTGAGCAGCAGCGGAATCTCCCGGGCCTGGCCGGCCCGGTCCTCCAGTTGCTTGGCAAACTTCTTCAGCGGCCGGCTGACTTCTTTGGGCAACGGCAGCCTCTGCAACTGGGCGACCAGGGCCGTCAACGCAGCGCTCGTCTGCTCGACCCGGGTTTCGCGGCGTTGCTCGGAATCGAGTACGGCTTTCTCCAGGCGCGGCAGCAGGGCAGCGAGGCCGGCATCCATGTCATCGGTGCGCACCACCTCGCGCATCTCTTTCATGCATTGATCGACAGCCCGGTCAGTGCCCTCGGCGGCCAGGGTGCTGCGTACCAGGCCACGACGCAGCAAGTCGAGCCGAGCATCCCAGCGGCGCTCGAGCTTTTCCTGCTGTTCGATGCTCTTGAGGTATTTCTCTCTCCAACGTTCGGCGTCGTCGCTCATTCATTCGGATCCGCGAGGGCAGTACTCAGCGCGGGGAATGCATCGGCCGTGAGCGAACCCGGCAAACGAATGTCTACCGCGACCGGCAGGTGATCGGAAATGGGTTGGGCCAGCACCTCGACGCGTTCGAGGGTCAGGGTCGGGCTCAATAGAATATGGTCCAGGCAGCGCTGTGGGCGCCAGCTGGGGAATGTCGCTTCCAGTTGCGGGGCGAGCAAGCCGAGATCGCGCAAGGGCGAGGTCTGCAGCAAGTCAGTGGCGTGAGTGTTCATGTCACCCATCAGGATCTGATGTTTGTAGCCGCCGATCAGCTCGCGAATATAGGCCAGCTGCATTGTCCGGGTACGCGCCCCGAGGGCCAAATGCATCATGACCACGACCAGCGCCTCCGGCCCTTCGCCGAAACGCGCCAGGATCGCCCCGCGGCCCTTGGGGCCCGGCAGCGGATGATCTTCGATCGCCCACGGGCGCAGGCGACTCAACACGCCATTGCTGTGCTGGCCGAGGCGTCCGAGGTTGCGATTGAGTTGCTGGTACCAGTAGGGAAAAGCGCCCAGTTGGGCCAGGTGTTCCACCTGATTGACGTAGCCTGAGCGCAAGCTTCCGCCGTCGGCCTCTTGCAAGGCCACCAGGTCGAAGTCCTTGAGCAGGTCGCCGATTTTCTGCAGGTTGCCGGCACGCCCGGTGTGCGGCAGCAAATGTTGCCAGCCGCGGGTCAGGTAATGCCGGTAGCGTTCGGTGCTGATGCCCACCTGGATATTGAAGCTGAGCAGCCGCAAGCGGCTGTCGCCAGGCAGGCCCGTGGACGTGACATGATGCTCGTTGACCCGTGGTTCATGCAGGCCAACGATGCGTTCGGTACTCCAGCGGGCCATGGGCGTGGGCCGCGCTTAGTTGGCAGCAGCCTTGGTGGCCGCTCGCTCTTTGGCGATCAACTGGTCGGCCAGTTGCAGGGCTTGTTCGGCACCGCCGGCAGAGCCGATGTCAAAGCGGTATTTGCCGTTGACGACCATGGTCGGTACGCCGGTGATTTCGTATTTCTTCGCCAGCTCGCGGGCCTTCTTGATCTGGCCCTGGATAGCGAAGGAATCGAAGGTGGCGAGGAACTTGTCCTTATCGACGCCCTGGGTGGCGAGGAAGTCCGCCATCTCATCTTTCTTGACCAGCTTCTTGCCTTCTTTCTGGATCGCGTTGAATACCGCCGCGTGAACCTTGTGCTCGACACCCATCGCTTCGAGGGTCAGGAACATCTGGCCATGGGCGTCCCATGGGCCACCGAACATGGCAGGAATGCGGACGAAATTGACGTCCGAAGGCAGTTTTTCAGCCCATGGGTTGATCACCGGTTCAAAAGCGTAGCAATGCGGGCAGCCGTACCAGAACAGCTCCACGACTTCGATCTTGCCAGGCGCTGCCACCGGAACGGGGTTGGTCAATTCGACATAGGGGGCGGCGGGCTTTTCAGCCGCTTGGGCAGTCATGCCGAACAGGCTGGCGGCGACGAGCGCGGCGCTGATGATCAGATTACGCATGCTTTACTCCTGGACAATGAGGGGACCTGGCAAGGCCTGTTTCTAAGACAGACCGTGGCGGGTTCAAGTTCTCTAGTGTAACGGCAGCGGCCACAAAAAAGGGCGGCCAAAGCCACCCTTTTGATGCTCGCATCGACAGATTAATCGAGCGTTAACGTTGCAAGAGGTGTATCCCCTCGCAACGGCCTTAGTGCAGGCCCTGGATGTAGCTGGAAACGGCGGCGATATCTTCGTCGCTCAACTTGCGGGCAATGGTGCGCATGGTCATCGCGTCACCGTCGTTGGCACGACCGCCTTCTTCCTTGCGGAAATCGGTCAGTTGCTTGGTGATGTACTGGGCATGCTGGCCGCCCAAGTGTGGGAAACCGGCAGCGGCGTTGCCCTTGCCGTCAGGGGAATGGCAGCCAGTGCAGGCTGGCAGGCCTTTTTCCAGGTTGCCGCCGCGGAACAGCGCTTCACCACGAGCCACGAGTTTTGGATCGGCGGCGCCAACGCTGCCCTTCTGGCTGGCGAAGTAGGCCGCGATGTCCTCCAGGTCCTGATCGCTCAGGTTGGTCAGCAGGCCGGTCATTTCCAGCACGACACGCTTGCCGTCCTTGATTTCCTTCAGCTGCTTGGTCAAGTAGCGCTCGCCCTGGCCCGCCAGTTTCGGAAAGTTGGGCGCCATGCTATTGCCATCCGGGCCGTGGCAGGCCCCGCATACGGCCGCTTTCGCCTGACCGGCAGCGGCGTTGCCAGCGGCGTGGGCTACGCCGGATATCCCCAAGGTCAACAGCAGACTCACGATCAGTTTGTTCATCAGCTAATCCAACTACGGCTAAGGGTTAAAGAGTTATGGACCGGGTTCACTCGCTCATCCACTGGATGATGGCTCGGTAATCCTCGGCACTGCAGTCCATGCACAAACCACGCGGCGGCATCGCCTTGAAACCCTGGGTCACGTGTTGCACCAGCGTCTCCATACCTTTCGCCAACCTCGGCGTCCAAGCTTCCTGATCGCCCTTGCGGGGCGCCATGGGGAGTTGGCCGGAATGACAGGCACCACAAACACGGTTGTACACAGCTTCCGGATCCTGTGTAGCCTGAGCGCTGTAAAGCGGCATCAAGACACCGGCAGCTAGCAGCCATTTCGTCATAAAACGACCTTTTCAGGGTTGGGAACGAGCTGCGTTCTAATGCGCAATTTCGGTCGGTCGCTCCCGTGAGCTTCATCCTACGCTGGGACAAAGCGCACACAAAATCTGCGGCATTATATACTGGCGTCACTGAAACGGAAACGACACAGCTTGCCGCGTCCATTCCCGACGCCGCCCACATCGGAAATCCCATGCAACTGAAGAACCCTATCCTTGGCCTGTGCCAACAGTCCACCTTCATGCTCAGCGCCGCCAAAGTCGATCAATGCCCAGACGACGAAGGCTTTGAAGTGGCGTTTGCCGGCCGTTCCAACGCCGGCAAATCCAGCGCGCTGAACACCTTGACCCATGCGAGCCTGGCACGCACCTCGAAAACCCCGGGTCGTACGCAGCTCTTGAACTTCTTCAAGCTAGACGATGAACGGCGTTTGGTCGACCTGCCTGGCTACGGCTACGCCAAGGTACCGATCCCGCTCAAGCAACACTGGCAGCGCCACTTGGAAGCCTACCTGGGCAGCCGCGAGAGTCTGAAAGGCCTGATTTTGATGATGGATATTCGCCATCCGATGACCGACTTCGACCTGTTGATGCTCGATTGGGCGGTCGCCAGCGGCATGCCGATGCACATCCTGCTGACCAAAGCCGACAAGCTCACCTACGGCGCAGCGAAAAATACCTTGCTCAAAGTGCAGTCGGACATTCGCAAGGGCTGGGGCGACGCGATCACCATCCAACTGTTCTCGGCACCCAAGCGCATGGGTTTGGAAGAAGCCTATACCGTGCTGGCGGACTGGATGGAATTGGCGGACAAGGGCAGCGAAGAGGCCGAATAAGCCAAATCGCAGGCAAAAAAAACCCCGGACTTCTTATGGGGAGGGGGAAGTTCGGGGTCCAAGTTCCGGACCGCTAGGGCGGGGTCCAGATATCTGCCAACACTTAACACAACATAGGAGCATTGAAGGGCTTCACCAGCCATTCAGAATCTCTGAGTGGCGATTCACGGGTTTAGTTCAGATTTTTTTGGAAATAACCGTAGGAATTTTCCGAGCTAACGAAGCCATACATGGGTTTGCGGTGATTCAATGCGGTATCGATTGCCGGGCTGACGCTATCGCGAGCAAGCTCGCTCCCACAGTGGGATGGGTGTTGGGCTCGATCTTCGGCTCGACACAAACCCCATGTGGGAGCGAGCTTGCTCGCGATGGCCATCTCCCTATCCTGACACCACTCCCCTGTGGCGCGGGAGCTTGCTCCCGCTGGCCTGCGCAGCAGGCCCCTGCATTTTTCCAGCAGACCGCATCGCCCGGTTTACGGCTGCTGCGCAGCCGAGCGGGAGCAAGCTCCCTCGCCACAAGAGCCCTAGGCCTCAGGACGTGGGAATCAGTGCGCCTCGTCCCAGTTATTGCCCACGCCCACTTCCACCAGCAGCGGCACGTCCAGCGTGGCGGCGGCGCTCATGTGCTGGCGGATCTCTTCGCGCACCTGGTCGACCAAGTCTTCACGCACTTCCAGCACCAGTTCGTCGTGGACCTGCAGGATGACTTTCGCATCCAGCCCTGACGCCGTCAGCCAGCCATCCACGGCAACCATGGCTTTCTTGATGATGTCAGCCGCCGTGCCTTGCATCGGCGCGTTGATGGCGGTGCGCTCGGCGCCTTTGCGCAGGGCCGGGTTTTTTGCGTTGATGTCCGGCAGGTACAGGCGACGACCAAAAATGGTTTCGACGAAACCTTGCTCGGCCGCCTGGGCGCGGGTGCGCTCCATGTAGGCCAGCACACCCGGGTAGCGGGCGAAGTAGCGGTCGATGTAGGCCTGGGATTGCTTGCGATCGACGCCAATCTGCTTGGCCAGGCCGAACGCGCTCATGCCGTAGATCAAGCCGAAGTTGATCGCCTTGGCGCTGCGGCGTTGGTCATGGGTGACGGCTTCCAGGTCGACGCCGAACACCTCGGCCGCCGTGGCCCGGTGCACGTCCAGGTCATTGCGAAAGGCGTGGAGCAACCCTTCATCCTTGGCCAGGTGCGCCATGATCCGCAGTTCGATCTGCGAATAGTCCGCCGCCAGCAGCTTGTAGCCTTTCGGCGCAACGAACGCCTGGCGGATGCGCCGGCCTTCGGCGGTCCGAATCGGAATGTTCTGCAAGTTCGGATCGATGGACGACAGGCGCCCGGTCGCGGCGACGGCTTGCTGGTAATTGGTATGGACGCGGCCGGTGCGGCTGTTGATCTGTTCCGGCAGGCGATCGGTGTAGGTGCTCTTGAGCTTGCTCAGGGAGCGGTACTGCATCAGCACCTTGGGCAGCGGGTAATCCTGCTCCGCCAATTCGGCGAGCACCGCTTCGGCGGTGGAAGCCTGGCCCTTGGCGGTTTTGCTGAGCACCGGCAAGCCGAGCTTTTCGTACAGGATCACGCCCAATTGCTTCGGCGAACCGAGATTGAATTCCTCACCGGCGATGGCAAACGCCTCACGCTCCAGCGCCACCAACTTCTCGCCCAACTCAACACTTTGTACGCCCAGCAGGTTGGCATCCACCAGCGCGCCCTGGCGCTCGATGCGCGCCAGGACCGGCATCAGCGGCATTTCGATGTCGTTGAGCACCGGGCCCAGGCTTGGCGTGGCGGCCAGCTTTTCCTGCAAGGCCTGGTGCAGGCGGAAAGTCACGTCGGCGTCTTCGGCGGCGTAAGGGCCGGCCAGTTCCAGGGAGATCTGGTCGAAGGTCAGTTGCTTGACCCCCTTGCCGGCGATGTCCTGGAAATCGGTCTTGCTTTGGTCCAGGTACTTGAGCGCTAGGCTGTCCATGTCGTGACGGGTCGCAGTGGAGTCCAGCACGTAGGATTCCAGCATGGTGTCAAAGGCGATGCCCTGGACCAGGATGCCGTTGTTCTGGTCACCCCCAATGGCGCAGTTGGCCAGGATGTTGGTTTCGAACTTGGCGTGCTGGCCGACCTTGAGCTTGTCCGGGTTTTCCAGCAGCGGCTTGAGCGCCTTGAGCACTGTGTCGCGGTCCAGTTGCTCCGGCACGCCCATGTAGGAATGGGTCAGCGGGATGTAGGCCGCCTCGAACGGGGCCACGGCGAACGACAAGCCGACGAGTTGCGAATGCTGGGCATCGCCGCCGTTGGTTTCGGTGACGAAGGCAAACAGCGGCGCTTTTTCCAGTTTCGCCAGCCACGCGTCGAAGCGCGCCTGGGCGAGGATGACTTCGTACTTGGCCTCGGCAGCGCCGGGCTGTTCTTCGGCCACTTCGAGGATCTCCTGGCCGGCACGCTTGGCGTCCCGCTGGTTTTCTTCGAACCAGCTCTTGAACTCTAGCAACGTATACAACTCGGCCAGTTTCTCGTGGTCGGGCGTGCCCATTTGCAGGTCGTCGAGACCGACATCCAACGGTACGTCGGTCTTGATGGTCGCCAGTTCGTAGGACAGGAACGCCATTTCCTTGTGCTCTTCGAGCTTGGCGGCCAGAGTCTTGGCACCACGGATCGGCAAGGTGGCGACGATGTCCAGTTGCGCGTACAACTCGGTCAGGCCGCCGTTGACGCCCACCAGCAGGCCGGAAGCGGTCTTCGGTCCGATACCCGGGACGCCCGGGATGTTGTCGGACGAATCGCCCATCAACGCCAGGTAATCGATGATCTGCTCCGGAGCGACGCCAAACTTCTCCTTCACGCCAGCCACGTCCAGGGCGCTACCGGTCATGGTATTGACCAAGGTAATGTGCCCGTCGACCAACTGCGCCATGTCCTTGTCGCCCGTGGAGATCACCACCGGACGGTCGGCCGCCGCGCTGCTGCGGGCCAGGGTGCCGATCACGTCATCGGCCTCGACGTTGTCCACGCACAGCAACGGGAAGCCCAGGGCCTTGACGCTGGCGTGCAGCGGTTCGATCTGCACGCGCATGTCGTCGGGCATGCTCGGGCGGTTGGCCTTGTATTCGGCGTACAGTGCATCGCGAAACGTCCCACCCTTGGCGTCGAACACCACGGCGAACGGACTGTCCGGATACTGCTTGCGCAGGCTCTTGAGCATGTTCAGCACGCCCTTGACCGCACCGGTCGGCAGGCCTTTGGACGTGGTCAGCGGTGGCAGCGCGTGGAAGGCGCGGTACAGATAAGAAGAACCGTCCACCAGGACGAGGGGGGCTTGGCTCATGAGCAGGATCAACCTTTTCGGCGGGTCCGGGGCTAGAATAGCGGGACCGTTGACGACAAAGGGACAAGGTTATCATGCGTACACTAAATCGCCTGTTACTGGCTGGCTTGTTTGCATTCACCCCGCTGGCCGTCATGGCGGCGGATGACGCGCCCTCGGCGGACCCGGATGTCACCATCCGCACCGAAGGCGATAAAACCATTCAGGAATATCGGCAAAACGGCTTTTTGTACGCGATCAAGGTCACGCCCAAGAACGGCAAGCCTTATTTCCTGGTACGCGCCGACGGCACTGATGCAAACTTCATCCGCTCGGACCAGCCGGATATGCTGATCCCTTCGTGGAAAATCTTTGAGTGGTAATACCGCTCGCGACTTCAACCGGCGCCCGCTGAAGGGCGCCCGTACTGGCAGTTTAACCATGTCTGTGTTCACGCCCCTGGCTCGGCCCGAGCTGGAAACCTTTCTCGCCCCTTACGGGCTCGGCCGCTTGCTTGATTTCCAGGGGATCGCCGCTGGCAGCGAAAACACCAATTTCTTTATCAGCCTGGAGCAGGGCGAATTCGTCCTGACCCTGGTCGAGCGCGGCCCGGTGCAGGAAATGCCGTTCTTCATCGAACTGCTGGACGTGCTGCACGACGCCAACCTGCCGGTGCCTTACGCCTTGCGCACCACCGACGGCGTCGCGCTGCGGGAGCTGGCGGGCAAACCGGCGCTGCTGCAACCGCGCCTGGCCGGCAAGCACATCAAGCAGGCCAACGCTCAGCATTGCGCCCAGGTCGGCGAATTGCTCGCCCACCTGCACCTGGCGACCCGCGACAACATGATCAAGCGCAAGACCGATCGCGGCCTGGACTGGATGGAGGAGGAGGGCGGCAAGCTGCTTTCGCACCTCGACGCCGAACCGCGTCAGCTGCTGGAGGCTGCGCTGGAGGAAATTTCGTTAAAGAAGGTCGGCATCCTGGCGCTGCCCCGGGCCAACATCCATGCCGATCTGTTCCGCGACAATGCGATGTTCGAAGGCACGCACCTGACCGGGCTGATCGACTTCTATAACGCCTGCTCCGGGCCGATGCTGTATGACGTCGCCATCGCCCTGAATGACTGGTGCTCGGATGACGACGGCGTGCTCGATGGCGCCCGGGCCCGGGCGTTGCTGGGTGCTTATGCAGCGTTGCGGCCGTTCACGGCTGCCGAGGCCGAGCTATGGCCGACCCTGTTGCGCGTGGCATGCGTGCGGTTCTGGCTGTCGCGGTTGATCGCCGCCGAATCGTTTGCCGGGCAGGATGTGTTGATCCATGACCCAAAGGAGTTCCAGCAGCGGTTGGCGCAGCGGCAGACGGTTCATACGGTGTTGCCGTTCGCCCTCTGACACCTAGTGGATCTGAATGCCTTTGTGGCGAGGGAGCTTGCTCCCGCTCGGTTGCGCAGCGACCGCAAGATTTTTTAGGGCCGCTTCGCGGCCCAGCGGGAGCAAGCTCCCTCGCCACAAGAGCAGTGGGGTTATAACGACTCCAGGCACCCCGCCAAATCATTCCCCAGCTTTTCCAACAACTGCTCATACCCCTGCGCCGTCGCCGGGGTGTAGCCGCCCAGTGCATCCAGTTCCGCCAGTTTCACCGGCAACCCGGCCACCAGGGTTTCGGCCAGGCGCGGGCGCAGGGGCGGTTCGCTGAAGACGCAGGTCTTGCCCACCGCCTGCAAGCGCGTGCGCATCGCCGCCACATGCTGGGCGCCGGGCTGGACTTCGGCAGCCACGGCGAACACCCCGGCGTGCTTGAGGCCGTAGTTGTCTTCGAAATAATCGAACGCCTCGTGGAAGACGAAGTACGGCTTGCCCGCAACCCCGGCCAGGCGCGTCTTGAGGCGCGTGTCCAAGGCATCGAGGCGCTGGTTGAAGCCCTTGAGGTTGTTTTGATAGCGGGCCGCATTCGCTGGATCCGCCGCGCTCAGGTCAGCCGCCATCCTGGCAGCAATCACCCGCGCATTGTGCGGCGACAGCCACAGGTGGGCGTCCACGGTGCCGGGGCGATGGTCGTGATCGTGATCATCGCCCTCATCATGGTCATGATCCTCGTGGGACGCACTGTCCTGGGCGAAGTGACGCAACTTGAGCCCGGGCAGCTCCTGCACCGCAACGGAGGGCAGGGTACGACCGTTCAACACGCGCGGTAGGAAACCTTCCATGTCCGGCCCAATCCAGTACAGCAGGTCCACCGACTGCACCTTGCGTACATCGGAGGGCCGCAACGCGTAGTGATGCGGCGAAGCCCCCGGGGGCAGCAACACTTCTGGAACGGCCACGCCGTCCTGCACGGCGGCGGCGATCAACTGCAGCGGCTTGATGCTGGTGAGGACCTTGACGTCGGCCTGGGCCGGGCCGATCAGTAGAACACTTGCGACAAAAGCGACAAAGAGCGAAAAAAATCGGGACACGATGACCACTCGTAGAGGCGAGAACGGGTAACATAATAACGTCTCTCACTAAACTCGTCGCTGCCCATGCCTATTACACCCCTTGCCAGTCGTCCCCACGATCACTCCCACTGCGTGCACAGCGCGCTGTCCGAGGCCGACGCCATCTGCGCGCGCCAAGGGTTGCGCCTGACCGCCCTGCGGCGGCGCGTGCTGGAACTGGTCTGGCAAAGCCACAAGCCACTGGGCGCCTACGACATCCTCGCGGTGCTCAGCGAACAGGACGGCCGCCGCGCCGCGCCGCCAACCGTCTATCGGGCGCTGGATTTCCTCCTGGAAAACGGTCTGGTGCATCGGATTTCGTCGCTCAACGCCTTCGTCGGCTGCAACCATCCGGAGCACGCCCACCAAGGCCAATTCCTGATTTGCCGCGAATGCCACGCTGCCATCGAGCTGGAACAGAAATCCATCAGCGATGCCATCGTCGCCAGCGCCAAGGACGTCGGTTTCGTCGTCGACACCCAGACCGTCGAAGTCGTCGGCCTCTGCTCCGGCTGCCAGGGGGCCTGATGAGCAACGCGCTGATCCGCCTCGAGCAGGTGGCCGTGACGTTCGCCGGGCAGAACGTGCTGGACAACATCCACCTGAGCGTCGAGCCGGGGCAGATCGTGACCTTGATCGGCCCCAACGGCGCCGGCAAGACCACCCTGGTACGCGCCGTGCTGGGTTTGCTCAAGCCCGACAGCGGCAGCGTCTGGCGCAAGCCCAGGTTGCGCGTCGGCTACATGCCGCAAAAACTCCACGTCGACCCGACGCTGCCACTGTCGGTGCTGCGTTTCCTGCGCCTGGTGCCTGGCGTGGACCGCGCCCGGGCCTTGGCTGCGCTCAACGAGGTCGGCGCCGAACAGGTGATCGACAGCCCAGTGCAAAGCGTGTCCGGTGGCGAGATGCAACGCGTGCTGCTGGCCCGCGCCCTGCTGCGCGAACCTGAATTGTTGGTGCTCGACGAACCGGTGCAAGGCGTCGATGTGGCGGGGCAGGCCGAGCTGTATAGCCTGATCACGCGCCTGCGCGACCGCCATGGCTGCGGCGTGTTGATGGTGTCCCACGATTTGCACCTGGTGATGAGCACCACCGACCAGGTGGTCTGCCTCAACCGCCACGTTTGCTGCTCCGGGCATCCCGAGCAGGTCAGCGGCGATCCGGCCTTCGTCGAGCTGTTCGGAAAGAACGCACAAAGCCTGGCGATTTATCACCACCACCATGACCACGCCCATGACCTGCATGGCTCGGTGGTCAGCGCCCCTTCTGCTTCCAATCATGTTCATGGAGACGGCTGCAAGCATGGCTGATTTTCTGTTGTACGCCCTGCTCGCAGGCTTGGCACTCGCCCTGGTCGCCGGTCCGCTGGGTTCGTTCGTGGTCTGGCGGCGCATGGCCTATTTTGGCGACACCTTGTCCCACGCGGCACTGCTGGGCGTGGCCCTGGGTTTTCTGCTGGATGTCAGCCCGGCCATCGCGGTGACCGTTGGCTGCCTGTTGCTGGCGGTGGTGCTGGTCACCCTGCAACAGCGCCAGCCACTGGCGTCCGACACGCTGCTGGGCATCCTCGCGCCGAGCACGCTGTCCCTCGGGCTGGTGGTGCTGAGCTTCATGCGTGACGTGCGGATCGACCTGATGGCCTATCTGTTCGGCGATCTGCTGGCAATCAGTCCGACGGACCTTGCCTGGATCCTGGGCGGCAGCGCGGCGGTGTTGCTGTTGCTGGTGGCGCTGTGGCGACCAATGCTGGCGGTCACCGTCCATGAAGAACTGGCGCGGGTCGAGGGTTTGCCCGTGGTCAGCCTGCGCTTGGCGCTGATGCTGCTGATTGCGGTGGTCATCGCCGTGGCGATGAAGATTGTCGGTGTGTTGCTGATTACTTCATTGCTGATCATTCCGGCGGCTGCGGCACAGCGTCACGCCCGCTCACCCGAGCAAATGGCCTTGGGCGCAAGCCTGCTGGGCATGCTCGCGGTGTGTGGCGGCCTGGCCCTTTCCTGGTTCAAGGACACCCCGGCCGGCCCGTCGATCGTGGTCAGCGCCGCTGCGTTGTTTCTGCTGAGTTTTGTCCTGCCCCGTCGAGGGGTGTAGACTTGCTCGCTTTTTGCGCAAATAGAGAGTCGCAGGAATGAAGCCGTTCGCCTCCCGTTATCTGCTCCTTGTCGCATTTTCCCTGCTGCTGGGCGCGTGCCAGAGTACTCCGCCGGTCACCCAGGCTCCCGATACGCGGGGCCCGGCCATCGCGCAGCTCGAACAAAGCCTGGCCAGCAATGAGCTGGCCACCGCTGAAGGCCAGTTGGCCGCCTTGCAAGCCCAGTCGCCCGAAGATCCGACGCTGGAACCCTACCAGCGGCAATTGGCCGAGGCGTATCTACGCCGCAGCCAGATCGACCTGCAAAAAGGCGATGTCAACGCCGCCGCCACCGCCCTGAGCCGTGCCCGAGCGTTGATGCCCAAGGCCCCGGCCCTGACCGGCGAGGTCAACAGCGCCATCGCCGAAGCCCGCAAGGCCGACCTGGAAAAAGCCGAGGCCGACCTCAAGGCCGCCGAAGCCAAACCGGTCGCCAAGGTGATCGACCCGAGCGCACCGAGTACTACCGTTGCGCTCAACATAGCCGATATCCAGCAAATGCGTCGGCAATTGGACGCCATCGCCGCCGATGTGGTGAATTACCAATGCGACGTCAGCATCCAGGCGCCGCGTACCGATGATTATCCGTGGTTGGCGACGTTGTTGAGCAAACGGGTCAAGAAACTGGATCCGGGGTTTGACCTGAAGCTGCAGAAGCAGATTTTGCGCAGTGTGCCGGCGCAGGTTGTGCTGACGCCGCGTAAGCACTAAAAGCATCGCGAGCAAGCTCGCTCCCACATGAGATTTTGTGATCGACACAAAACCACTGTGGGAGCGAGCTTGCTCGCGATAGCGCCCTACCGGACAACAAATCCCTTTCAGGCAGCCATCAAGCCGGAACCGCCTTCGCCTTGGGCTCCCGCGCCCAAACCCGATGCTGAGCAATCGCCGCGAAAAACCGCGAAAAACCGCTCGCATCCGCATCTTCGATCAACCCCGCATCCACCTCCAGCTTCAACTCCACCAACAACTGCCGGGCCTCACCATGAAGCCCGATGGCTTTCAGATGCTTGTAGGCCTCCAGCACGTAATGCAACGCCACGCCGTCGCGACTCAAGGCCTTGATCGACTCCGCGCCACCGGGCACGAACACCGCGTCAAAGGCAATCGACGGCAAGCCTTCCATGGACGCATCCACCGCCAGGGTTTTCCCATCGGCCGTGGTAACCGGCGCCGAAGTCGGCCCCAGCACTTTGGCGTGGGCGCCCTCAGCCTCCAGAGCCTGCTTGAGCTTATCGATGATCGCGCCATCGACACCGTTGGCCACCAACACCGCCACTTTGCGCGTCTTGATGTCACCGGACAGCAGGTTCGCCTGGCTCAAGGCCGGGGATTGTTCCAGCGAAGGCGTCGGAACATCGACAGTACCTGCGGTCGGTGCCGGCAAGCCGAGGTTTTTTGCTACCCGCCCGGCCAGTTCCAAGTCGATGTTGGCGAGGATCTCATTGACCTGCCGCGCCCGGATGAACTCCCGCTCGACCTTGCCCAACTCGAAGCTGTAGGCGGCGATGATGTGCTCTTTTTCGTGGGGGCTCATGCTCTTGTAGAACAGCCGCGCCTGGGAGAAATGATCAGAGAACGAATCGCTGCGTTGGCGGATCTTGTAGGCATCGATACGCTCTGGGTAACTTTCGAAGCCACCGTCCTGCGGACCCGGCGGGGTTTCCTTCGGCCAACCACCGTCGATGGAGTTCGGCTCATAGGACGCCCGCCCCTTGTCGATGGTGGTGCGGTGCATGGCATCGCGCTGGCCGTTGTGCACCGGCGTAATCGCCCGGTTGATCGGTAGCTCATGAAAATTCGGCCCACCGAGTCGGCTGATCTGCGTATCGGTGTAGGAAAACAGCCGGCCTTGCAGCAGCGGGTCGTTGGAAAAGTCGATGCCCGGCACGATGTGCCCAGGGCAGAAAGCGATTTGCTCGACTTCGGCGAAGAAGTTATCCGGGTTGCGGTTCAGTACCATCTTGCCCAACGGGGTGATAGGCACAAGTTCTTCGGGAATGATCTTGGTCGGGTCGAGCAGGTCGAAGTCGAATTTGTGCTCGTCCTCCTCGGCAACGATCTGCACGCCGAACTCCCATTCCGGGTAGTCGCCCATCTCAATGGATTCCCACAGGTCGCGACGGTGGTAGTCGGTGTCCTTGCCCGCGAGTTTCTGGGCTTCGTCCCACACCAGGGAACAGGTCCCGGCCTTGGGTCGCCAGTGAAACTTGACGAAGCTACTGCGGCCTTCGGCATTGATCATACGGAAGGTGTGCACCCCAAAGCCCTGCATCGTGCGTAGGCTTTTTGGAATGGCCCGGTCAGACATCGCCCAGATCACCATGTGGGCCGATTCCGGCACCAGCGAGACGAAATCCCAGAACGTGTCGTGGGCCGAGCCACCTGTAGGAATCTCGTTATGGGGCTCGGGTTTTACCGCGTGGACAAAGTCCGGAAACTTCACCGCGTCCTGAATGAAAAACACCGGCATGTTGTTGCCCACCAGGTCGAAGTTGCCTTCGTCGGTGAAAAACTTCACGGCAAAGCCGCGCACGTCCCGCACGGTGTCACCGGAACCCCGTGGACCTTGCACGGTGGAAAAGCGCACGAACACTGGCGTCTTTTTACTCGGGTCTTGTAGGAAACCAGCCTTGGTCAGGGCCGCATGGGACTCATAGGCCTGGAAGTAGCCATGGGCGCCGGTGCCGCGGGCGTGCACGATGCGCTCCGGGATCCGTTCATGGTCAAAGTGCGTGATTTTTTCACGCATGATGAAGTCTTCCAGCAGCGAGGGCCCGCGTGGGCCGGCGCGCAAGGTGTTCTGGTTATCGGCGATCTTCACGCCCTGGTTGGTGCGCAGCGCCTGCTCGGTGGCGTCGGAGCGAAACTGTTCCAGGCTTTCGAGCTTGGCGTTAGTGTTACCGCGGTCCAGGGTGTCGGTCCCGGCCAGTTGGCTCTTGTCGACCGTGGGCTTGTTGATACTCATCAGGCATGACTCCTCTTTGCGTTCCTCGCTGTGGCCAGGACTCTTGAGTTCGATGCCGCAGGTGCAGGACCCGGGCATTTGGAGTGGCTTAATGAGTGACCCATGCCGTTTGGCTGTGTTCCTTTTTTATGGCCTTTGATCGCGTTATTGCCAAATGACTGGTCCAATCGCAAATAAATGCTAAGAACCTCTATACGGACAGGCTAAAATGCGCGCCCGGCTAACCGCTGATCCTTTTCAAACGCGCCCCACAAGGTTCGCTACGTGATCGAGTTTCAAAACGTCCATAAAACCTACCGGGTTGCCGGTAGGGATATCCCCGCCCTGCATCCGACCAGTCTGACGATTGAGAACGGTCAGGTCTTCGGCCTGATTGGCCATTCCGGTGCAGGAAAAAGTACCCTGCTGCGCCTGATCAATCGCCTGGAAGATTCCACGGGCGGCAAGATCATCGTCGACGGCGAAGAAGTCACCGCCCTGGATGCCAGCGGCCTGCGCCGTTTTCGCCAACAGGTCGGGATGATCTTCCAGCACTTCAACCTGCTGGCGTCCAAGACCGTGGCCGACAACGTGGCACTGCCGCTGACCCTGGCCGGCGAGTTGTCCCGCAGTGACATCGACCGCCGCGTCGCCGAGTTGCTGGCGCGGGTAGGGCTGTCCGACCACGCCCGCAAATACCCGGCGCAGCTGTCCGGCGGCCAGAAGCAGCGCGTCGGCATCGCCCGCGCCCTGGCGACCAAACCCAAGATCCTGCTGTGCGACGAGGCCACCAGCGCCCTCGACCCGCAGACCACCGCCTCGGTGCTGCAACTGCTGGCAGAGATCAACCGCGAGCTGAAACTGACCATCGTGCTGATCACCCATGAAATGGACGTGATCCGCCGCGTTTGCGACCAAGTGGCCGTGATGGACGCCGGCGTGATCGTCGAGCAAGGCCCGGTGGCCGAGGTGTTCCTGCATCCGAAGCACCCGACCACCAAGCGTTTTGTCCAGGAAGACGAGCAGATCGACGAAAGCGAACAGCGCGACGACTTCGCCCACGTCCCAGGACGCATCGTGCGTCTGACGTTCCAGGGCGACGCGACCTACGCGCCATTGCTCGGCACCGTCGCCCGGGAAACCGGTGTGGACTACAGCATCCTGGCCGGTCGCATCGACCGCATCAAAGACACCCCCTACGGGCAACTGACCCTCGCCATCACCGGCGGTGACATGGAGGCGGCGTTTGCCCGCTTCACCGCGGCTGATGTCCATATGGAGGTGCTGCGCTGATGGAATTTTTTGCAAACGTCGACTGGCTGGAAATCTGGCTGGCCACCGGCGACACCTTCCTGATGCTGTTCGGCTCGTTGCTGTTCACCGTGCTGCTCGGCCTGCCCCTGGGCGTGTTGTTGTTCCTGTGCAGCCCGCGCCAGTTGCTCGAAGCCCGCGGCGTTTATGCGCTGCTGTCGCTGATCGTGAACATCCTGCGTTCGCTGCCGTTCATCATCCTGTTGATCGTGATGATTCCGTTCACGGTGTTGATCACCGGCACCTCCCTGGGCGTGGCCGGCGCGATTCCACCGCTGGTGGTCGGCGCCACACCGTTCTTCGCCCGCCTGGTGGAAACCGCCCTGCGCGAAGTCGACCGCGGCATCATCGAAGCCACCCAAGCCATGGGCGCGACCACGCGGCAAATCATCGTCAACGCCTTGCTGCCAGAAGCCCGCCCGGGCATTTTTGCAGCGATTACGGTGACAGCGATTACGCTGGTGTCCTACACGGCCATGGCCGGTGTGGTCGGCGCCGGTGGTCTGGGCGACCTGGCGATCCGCTTCGGCTACCAGCGTTTCCAGACCGATGTGATGGTGGTCACGGTGGTGTTGCTGCTGGTGCTGGTGCAAGTCCTACAGACCGTGGGCGACAAACTGGTTGTGCATTTCTCTAGAAAATAAGGCCTCGGGCCAATAAACATGAGCCGGCCATTCGCTGGCAGGCGCCAAGAGCAGGCGCCCCACAAGGAGTTAGCTGAATGAAAAAACTACTGGTTGCCTTCGCTGCCGCCGCAGCGTTTTCCGCCCACGCCGCCGACACCCTCACCGTCGCGGCCACGCCGGTGCCCCACGCGGAAATCCTCGAATTCGTCAAACCGGCCCTGGCGAAGGAAGGCGTGGACCTCAAGGTCAAAGTCTTCACCGACTACATCCAGCCGAACGTACAGGTCGCGGAGAAACGCCTGGACGCCAACTTCTTCCAGCACCAGCCGTACCTGGATGAGTTCAACAAGGCCAAGGGCACGCATCTGGTGAGCGTGGCCGGTGTGCACCTGGAACCCCTGGGCGCGTATTCCAGCAAGTACAAGGCACTGACCGAACTGCCAGGCGGCGCTAACGTGGTGATCCCGAACGACGCCACCAACGGCGGCCGTGCGCTGTTGCTGCTGGCGAAGGCTGGGGTGATCAAGTTGAAGGACTCGGGCAACATCCTGTCCACCACCAAGGACATCACCGAGAATCCAAAGGATCTGAAATTCCGTGAGTTGGAAGCGGCGACTATTCCGCGGGTGCTGACTCAGGTGGATCTGGCGTTGATCAATACCAACTATGCGTTGGAGGCCAAGCTTGATCCTTCCAAGGATGCGCTGGTGATCGAAGGTAACGACTCGCCTTATGTGAACATCTTGGTGGCCCGTCCGGATGACAAGGACAGCGAGGCTATGAAGAAGCTGGTTGCGGCGCTGCATACGCCGGAAGTGAAGGCTTTTATTCTTGAGAAGTACAAAGGCGCGGTTTTGCCGGCGTTTTGAGCTGATTAGGTGGTGAAAAAACGGGGCTGCGTGGGAATGCAGGCCCGTTTTTTTATGCTCGGAAATATGCGGCGTCACGGAAAGACCCGCAAGATCACGGGCTATCGCGGATCAACGTTATCCAACACCCGATTCGCCAGCAACGAACTCAATTCAATCAACTGCTGAATGCCTAGGAGGATATGGCGCCGCTGGCCTTCCAAGTCGAAGGCCAGGTTGCTGACCATCGCATCAGCTGCCGCCAGGGTTTCGCTGAGGTTGGCGAGGAGGGATTCGTTGTCGGCGTTTTTTGCGACGGTGAAGAGTTGGCCCGGTTGGGACGCATCTTCGGATTTTTCCGGTTTCGGTAGCAGATAGTGATCCAAGACGCGCTTGGTGGCTTCGTCGTGCTTTTTTGCCTTGGATTTGGCGTGGCCTGTCTCTGGAGGGTTCGGAGTAGGTTTGAACATTGGGACTTTCCTATATAGGGCCGCCACCATCTCGCTACTAAACGAAAGGAGGCAGCTGTGCGCAAGTTAGTAGACCGGTAAAGTCACCAAACCCGGCGCGCCCGAAGGCGCCTCGCGCACAGCCACCATCAAGTGCAGGCAAACGCCTGACTGGATGACACTCATGCAACCGTAGATGACTAACCGAGCTACTAAACCCGACCACTGATGGGCAGTGGCAGGAAAACAATAGAACCCATGGTCAAGGCGCACAAGCGGGCGGATTCTGGCGTAGTTGTAGGCAATGGCGCAAGGATTCGTAGCTTGACGGAAGGATCGCGCCAGCGGAATAAACAGGGCTTGGTTTTGGCCCGTAAATTGGGCTAGACGGGTTTGTCTGTAGGTATTTTTCGGGGTGGGTGAGGGCAGCTTTGCAGCCCAGCGGGAGCAAGCTCCCTCGCCACGTTTGACCGGTTGGGGATTCGGCGAGGGCGGGAACGACGCAGGCTTTTTCAGCAATCACTGGCTCCCGAACCTCTATCCGCATTTGCCCAGTGTTCGGGCCGAATGAACCCTAGGATCCGCTTCATTGTTCTACGACCCTCATGATAAATTCCCGCCGCGACCTCTAATCAATAGAGGGCATTCAGGGAGAGAAATCAGTGATCAAGTCTTTGTTGGTTGGGGCATTGCTGGCAATGGCATCCGCATCGGCATCCGCGATGAGTTGCGATAACCCTAGAAACGCCTATGACAGAACCTATTGCGCGTCGCTGAAAATGGTTCAGTCGGATCAGGACATCAACGATCAATATAAAAAGACGATGAGTGCCCTGAACCCGGATCAAAAGAAAAAGGTGAAAGCCGCTCAAATCCAGTGGATCAAAAATCGTGACAGCGCCTGTTCCAACGATGGCCTGCTCTACCTGGACTGTGCCAACGAGAAGACCGAGGCGCGTATCGTCATACTCAAGGCTGTCGAACGCGAGTGCCGTGCTGCCGGTTGCGACGACGCCAAGCTGTCGCAAGTCGAGTAACCCGTAAACAACTTGCCCTCGCTGAAAAACCCGACGTAACACGTCGGGTTTTTCTTTGGCGGGTTCGATGATCTGATTTTGAGCTATCGGAAGGCAGGATTGATCCCAGCCTGATTCCTGTAAAGAAGATGATGCAGTTTGTCTGTAGGAATGGTTGGGGCTGCTGCGCAGCCCAGCGGGAGCAAGCTCCCTCGCCACGGGGTTTCGGTTCAATCGGGGCCTTGGGTGTAATTCAGTTGTTTGCGTTGGTGGCAGGGTGCCACAATCGCCGTTTTCGTTGCGTTACGATCAGGTGGATCAAATGGATGGTCCAAGATCTCGGAACGGCCAGGCTTCTTTCATAGCCGAGCAGGTGCGAACGGACCGATTGCAGCAACTGTTTCGCCAGTCCGTTTCTGCGGTTTTCGGCAGTTACCTGGCGGCCATCATGCTGAGTTGGCTGTGCTGGGACCGGTTTGAGCACAGCGTCATTCTTTGGTGGATTGCCATCCTGACCGCATCGACGCTGTTGCGTATCGCGATGTTTGTCGCCTATTTCCGCAGCGACGAAAGTGAGCGCACGCCTCAACGCTGGGAGCGCCGATACTGGGTCACGCTGGTGCTGTCCGCCAGCATCTGGGGCGGCGGGGCGTTTGTGCTCATGCCGGCGGACGATCTGTTGTCCCAGGCGTTGGTCATGCTCTTTACCGTCGGAATGTCCGTCAGCGCGGTGTCCTGCTATTCGGCTTACCGCGACATGACGCTGGCTTCCATTGGCGTGGTGCTGTTCCCGTGCACCGCCTGGCTGCTGTTTCAACCGTCGCCGATCCAAGTTGGCATGGCCCTTTCGATCCTGGTGTTTGCGGCATTTGCCGCCCGGGCCACGCACAAAATGTCCCAGGCACTGGAAATCGCCTTTCGACTCACCCGTGAAATGGAACAGGCGAACAGCATTTCGACCCGTGCCGCACAAACCGATGAACTGACCGGCCTGAAGAGTCGGCGGGCTTTTTTCGAGCATGCCCAGCAGCTTTATGACGAATGTAAGAGCAGCCGGTTAGGGTTGTGTGCCGTCATGTTGGACATGGATCACTTCAAGCACATCAACGACACCTACGGCCATCAGGTGGGGGATCAGGTTTTACGCGAGATGGGGACGGTGATCAGTTCATCGTTTAGGGCAACCGATATCCACGGACGACTCGGTGGGGAAGAGTTCGCCATTCTGCTTCCGGATACGTCCATCGAAGTCGCGACCCAAATTGCAGAACAGCTCATCGATACGATTTCGGGTTTGATGATCGAGCCTGTTCAGGGCATATCCGCCAGCCTTGGCGTGGCGTCGACGGGGGCCTGTAATAAGGACCTTCACAGCTTGATGAACGATGCGGATAAGGCCCTGTATCGAGCGAAGGCGTTGGGGCGTAATCGAGTGGCGGTTGCTTAGTTGGGTTGGCTTTGCATCATCCGTTGAATTTTTATCGTTCCCACGCTCTGCGTGGGAACGATCGAAAAACCCATCATTCTGCTTTATGAATTTTCCTCTCTATGAAGGCCTGCCACTGCGCTGGCCCTGCTGATTTCCCTGGAAACTCCTTCTCCTTGGCTTACCTTGCGGCCCACGCGGGCTAGCGATACCGCAGAGCCTAAAAAATAAATTTCCTTTTAGATCAATTGTTTAATCCAAAAACGACAAATCTTTGAAAATTTATCTTGCGCGCTAATTATTCATCCGTTAACTTTATCTCAACTGGTTAGCGCACAAACATTTAGCGCAGACCTAAATTGATCAAACCCATCAGCAAGCGAGGAAACACCATGAACGTTCTCTACACCGCAGTCGCAACCTCCACCGGTGGCCGTGATGGCCGTGCTGTTTCCAGCGACAAGATTCTCGACGTGAAACTGGCCACTCCAAAAGCCCTGGGCGGCGCTGGTGGTGAAGCGACCAACCCTGAGCAGTTGTTCGCCGCCGGCTACTCGGCCTGCTTCATCGGCGCATTGAAGTTTGTCGCCAGCCAGAGCAAACGCAGCATTCCTGCTGACGCCTCGATCACGGCACACGTCGGCATCGGCCAGATCCCTGGCGGTTTCGGCCTGGACATCGACCTGCACATCACCCTGCCAGGCCTGGATCAAGCCGATGCTCAAGCGCTGGTCGACGCGGCTCACCAGGTTTGCCCGTACTCCAACGCGACTCGCGGCAACGTCGACGTCCGTTTGCACGTCACCGTCTAACTCACTTCATCTACGAATTAAAAGGATCAGGACATGAACACTCTCGGCAAAACTCTCGTTGGCTCGCTTCTGGCTCTGTCGCTCAGCAACGCGTTTGCGACTACTTTTGTTCAACCTACGTTCGCTGAGGGTGGTTCGGATCGCCTGATCGAAAGCCGTGTCGCTGAGGGCGGTTCGGATCGACTGATCCAAAACCGCGTCGCCGAGGGTGGCTCGGATCGACTGATCCAAAACCGCGTAGCCGAGGGCGGCTCGGATCGCCTGATCCAAAACCGTGTCGCCGAGGGTGGTTCGGATCGCCTGATCCAAAACCGCGTGGCCGAAGGCGGCTCGGATCGTCTGATGGAAAACAGAGTGAGCTGAACGATCCCTTCATCACTCCGAAAGCCGGTCGAACCCACCCATGTTGCTTCCAAAACAAAAGCGCCGCTTATCTCTCACGACGAAGCGGCGTTTTTTTCAACGTGTCATAAGTCCTAAACGATGCTATCCACCACACCGCCATCGACGCGCAACGCCGCTCCGGTGGTGGCCGAAGCCTGTTCCGAACTGGCGTAGATGATCATGTTGGCGACTTCCTCGACACGCGCCGCGCGCTGGATGATCGAGGTGCTGCGGTGCTCGTTGACGAAATCTGCCGCGACCTTTTCCAGGCTTTCCCCGCTACGCTCGACGTCTGCCTGGAGCATCTGGGCAACGCCTTCGGAAAGGGTCGGCCCTGGCAACACCGAGTTCACCGTCACACCCGTGCCGGCAAGGCGCTTGGCCAGGCCGCGAGCGATGGACAGTTGCGCGGTTTTGGTGAAGCCGTAGTGGATCATGTCAGCAGGAATGTTCACGCCCGATTCCGACGAGACAAACACAATCCGCCCCCAACCGCGCTCGACCATGCCCTGGGCGTAGGCCCTGGAAATTCGCACGCCGGACATTACGTTGGTTTCGAAGAAGCGCTGCCATTCGCTGTCTGGCGTTTCGAAGAAGTCTTGCTGTTTGAAAATGCCCAGGTTGTTGATGACGATATCGAAGCTCGGGTGTTTGGCGATCAGTGCCTGGCAGCCAGGCGCATTGCTCAGGTCGCCCACAAAACCGGTGGCATTTGAAGCAAGGGCGCCCAAGCGCTGCAACGCGTCCTCCACGCTGCTCTCGCTGCGACCGTTGATGACCACGTGGGCGCCAGATTCGAGGAAGCCTTTGGCTGTGGCAAAACCGATACCGCTGGTGGAGCCAGTGATTAGGACGTGACGGCCGGTGAAGTCGATTTTCATGGGATGACTCCTTAGTAATGGATCAGAGGGCTGAGCGATATTTGTGAGTGCGGATACCTCCGAACAGTATGAGATGAGTTTTTACCATCTCAAATAGTCGTCCATCCCAACGTCTTCATATCGCCGGAGGTTAATCATGGACGCGATTTGCGCTTTTCGCTGGTTTGAGATCTGCTGAAATGGACTACTGAACGCTGAGATGCCAAAGCAAGAGAGAAAGGGAGAAGCATTCAGCCCCCTGGGAAATAAATCTGTTCTTGCTCACAGTAACGACAGAAACAAATGGTTCTTTTTCGGCTTTCCTAGCATTCATTTCCTAAAAACTTGCCATTAGAACCATTTTAAGATTATCTGTAGACAACTATGATGTCAAAATGGTAGCCTCCAGACCAAAATAATTTTCGAGCAAGTTACAGCGTCGTAGCTAGTCTGGTCAGTGTTAAATTAGTCATCCCGTCCAAAATTGGGCCGCTGATCAATTTAAAGATTACTCATCTAAAAAAACCATAACAAATAGCCTTCAACTAAGGCGAAAAAGGCAGAGATGCGTCATATGAAAAAAACATTGTTTGTGTTTTTGCTAACTTACCTTCTCACTGGCTGCCAATCAACAGCTCAAAACACCAACAGCTCTGGCCAGAAAAAATTCGTTTTTTCCGAGTTCAGCAGATGAAAAATATTCTGTTGGCAGGATCTTTGGCCGTAGTTGGACTTCTTGGAGGCTGCGCAGCAGACAAAAAAGAACCCAACCCGGCTTTCTCACAAGCCCAACCTTCACCCGCAACTTCGGAAGCGAGACGTGTTTCCATGCAGCGGTTTCAAGAAGATCAGGCGGGTGCTACAGCATTGGTTATGATGGGGTGCGCAGAGAAGCTGCACATCCCACCCGAGCATCCTCCGGAGTATGAGGCTGCTGCTGTACAGTGCGCGAGCGATCAGATGAAGGTCATCAGCAATGAAGCGCTGGCCCGTATAGATGCTCGAGAACTGGCTTATAACGAAGCGGGTCAATTCTTGCTCAATCAAGCAGTGAGCTTTTTAAAGGCTAACAGCGAGGCAGCGAGAATCCAGGATTCCGCAGAGCTTATTAGAGTTGCGGTACAGGAAGGGCGTAGAGTGCTTCTTTCCAAACGTAAATGATCTCCCCTAGCGCTCGTTTCTTGGTAGTGGGCTAGTACCACCTCTTACCTCCAGCCTCCTAGCCTCACTTCGGTATGCAGCAGTTAAGAGGAAACAACAGTTCAATAAAGCAAACCAAATGCAAAGTGTCAGGCTGCTTTATTGGGCGGATGTTTACCTATTATCGAGCTTCGACATTATCCAACACCCGATTCGCCATCATCGTACTCAGCTCAATCAGCTGTTGAATCCCCAGCGCGGAATGACCTCGCGAGCCATTCAGGTCAAACGCCAGATCGGCAATCATCGCCTCGGCCGAAGCCAGGGTTTCACTGAGGTTGGCGAGCAGGCATTCGTTGTCGACGTCTTTGGCGACGATGAATATCTGGCCGGGTTTGGGTACATCTTCGGGCTGTGCCGGTTTTGGCGACAGGTAGTGATCCAGGACGCGCTCGGCGGTTTCGTCGAGTTTCCTGGTATTGGATTTGGCTTGCGAGGAGGCTTGGTCCGCCTTGGGCGGATTGGGCGTTGGTTTGAATATAAGCTGAAATCCTTCAGTTAGGCCGCAACCTCTTCCCTACTAAAAGAAGGGGTGGCGGCTGTACGCAGGTTAGTAGACCGGAGATTCCAGCATTGCGGCGCGCCGAAGCGCCCTGCGCACAGCCACCATCAAAGGACAGGAATTGGGATACCTGCCTGAGTGGAGAACTCATGCATCTTGCGGGAAAACCACGGGCTACTAAACCCGACCGCTGATGGGCAGTGGCAGGAAGACAATAGAACCCGGGGCAAGGCGCACAAGCGGGCGGGTTCTGGCGTAGTTGTAGGTAAAGGCGCAAGGATGTGTGGGTGGGTGGAGGGATTTGGGCATAGGGATAAACAACAGACGATGTGTAGGGATTGTCTGTAGTAATGGGCGGGCTGGGTGGGGACTGCTGCGCAGCCCAGCGGGGATAAATCCCCTCGCCACAATGGTGAGCTTTGGGCCCATTTGGGGCACCTCAGGTCAGATGGGCTGAAGTGGCGAGGGGCTTTGATCGAGGGTGATCAGGCAGCCGACCACACCGCCAGCTCGTAGCCGTCCGGGTCGATGAAGTGGAAACGTTGACCGCCTGGAAAGGCAAATACGTCACGGCTGATGGTAGCGCCTGCGTTCTTGAGCCTGAGTTGGGTCGCTTCGAGGTCATCGGCGTACAAGATGATCAACGGGCCGCCCGGGCGCACCGGTTCGCCGGTCGTGAAGCCACCGGTCAGGCGACCGTCGCTGAATTCGGTGTAGGTCGGGCCGTAGTCGACGAAATTCCAGCCAAACACACCGCCATAGAAGGCTTTGCTTCGGGCGATGTCGTTGACATTGAACTCGATGTTATCGATCTGACGGTCTTTTCCGCGAATGCCCATTGATGCTTCCTTGGCGAGTGGGGGACAAGCAAGCTTAGGGCATCAGCCGACATTCATGTAAATGTGCCGGCCTCTTCGCGAGCAAGCTCGCTCCCACAGGGGTTGGGCAAGATTCGGTAGCCCCAACCTTTCAGGCCTGCGCGCTGAATCGCTGCGCAGCACGCCGTGCAAGCATCGCGGCTTCCGTCTCTCGCGTCGCCCGTTCGCCTTTGTAGGCCAATTGGTTGAAAAACAACCCGTCCGAAAACTCCTGGGGAGACATAGAGCTTCTGCTTTTGAGCATCGGCGCCAAGTCGATGGTGCCGGCGAAGTTTTCCTTGGTCAGGTTGTACAGGCCCAGGTAGCTGCCGGACCAGGGCGAGTCGGCGTCGACCATGTCGATAGAGGCGTCGCGGAACGCAACGGCTGAGGCTTTCAGGTCGCTGGATTCATTGAGCAAATCGGTCAGCCGCTGGGTGTCTGCGCTGCTGAGTTGGCCGGCCGTGTTGAGCACCTTGAGTCGGCCATCGGCCTCGACGGTGAAGCCGTATTTCTTGCCGGCCAGGTCCGGATGGGTTGCCGACAGCGTTGACTGGAAGGTCTCGAAAGAAGTCTTCAGGGTGTTTTTCGCGCTCTCGGCAAGTGCGGCGAATCGAGGGAAGTCTGGCGATTGGGAGCGACCGATCCAGGTTTCGATGACCACTGGCGATTCCACCATGACCTGGGCGTCGTCGCTGGGGTGGTAGATCGCCGCAGGGCCGGCGTTTGCCAACTGCTTTACGGCGTCTGCTGGCGGATGGGTTACCAGCTTCTGGTCGGAGCGGGTGAGGTTGGTGTTGGCGGGAGCGATAGCGGCAGAGCTAACAGAGAATTCCATTTCATCGGTCCATGATTGGCGGATACATCGGGTTATCGACAGCGGAGGACCGAGCTTTAGGAGCAAGGGCTGCTGCGCAGCCCAGCGGGAGCAAGCTCCCTCGCCACAGGAGGGTGGGGCCAGTTGGTTAAGCGGTGGCTGTCAGGAGCGCTATCGCGAGCAGGCTCGCTCCCACAGGGGTTGGGGATGGATGCGATGTCTGTGAGCTACCTGGAAAAACTGTGGGAGCTGAGCTTGCTCGCGATGGCGGCGGCACATTCAACATCGACGCAAGCAGACCCACCGCTATCGCGAGCAAGCTCGGCTCCCACCGGGGGCTTGGGTGTTCACAGTTTCTGCATCCACCACAAATCCCAAGCAGCCTCGCTCATATGAAGCAACAGGCCCTCAGTACCACCGCGCCTCGCCCGGTGGGCGTTTCTTGAAGCGTTTCATGCTCCACATGTACTGGCTTGGGTAGGCCCGTACATAGCGCTCCACCACTTGGCTCATGGCTGCGCACGAGGTTTCGGTGTCGGTGCTGTACATCGCGTCCGGGGCGGCTTCGAGGATGACTTTGTAGCCCGAGCCGTCCGGCAGGCGCAGGGCATGAAGGAACACGCCGACTGCTTTGCCGCCGGCAAGCATGTTCGGTACGAACTTGCTGGTCAGGGCCTGGGTGGCGAAGAAGGGCACGAAGATACCGGCGGACTCGGACGGTTCCGGGTCGGCGGGAATGCCCACCTGGCCGCCTTTGCGCACTTCCTTGATGACGCTGAGGATGCCTTCCTTGGTCGACGCCGCGACTTTGTTGCCCAACTGTACGCGTTGTTTTTGCAGCAGTTCATCCACCGCCTTGAGCTTGGGCGGACGGTAGAAAATGATCGGTTTGCACTGGCTGCAATAGAAGTGGTTGAGCACTTCCCAATTGCCCAGGTGGCTGGTGATGCCAACCACGCCTTTGCCGGAGGCCAGGGCTTCTTTCAGCACGTCCAGGCCTTCGACTTCGCGCACCAGTTCGATGGAGCGCTGGGCCGGCCAGATCCAGGCGCAGGCGCTTTCGGTCAGGGATTTGCCGATGTCCTTGAGGCTCTGGCCCACCAGGCGTTCGCGCTCGGCCGGGTCCATCTCGGGAAAGCACTTGGCGAGGTTGATCCGCACCACGTCGCGGGAACGGTTGGGAAATTTCCACATGAGCCAGCCAATCGCCGAGCCCACTGCCTGCACTGCCCTCCAGGGCAGCAGCGCAAACAACCGCAGAGCGCCGACCAGCAAGGCGCCTTTCAACTTATCCACAGGTCACTCCTGAATGTATGGGCCGTGTTGCGAGCCGGCTATTCTAACCGCCGTTTACCAACTCGGCGTAGCGGTCGCAGTCCTGGGTGTGGTCCATGACCATGCCCGAGGCCTGCATCAACGCATAACAAATGGTCGGGCCGACAAAAGTGAATCCGGCTTTCTTCAGGCCTTTGCTCATCGCCACTGCCTCGGGCGTGATGGCCGGCACTTCGGTGCGGTCCTTGAAATGATTGATGATGGGTGTGCCGCCTACGTACGACCAAAGGAACGCCACCGGGTCTTCCAGGGCCAGCCAGGCCTGCGCATTGCGGCGGGCGGCCTTGAGCTTGAGACGGTTGCGGATGATGCCGGGGTCGAGCATCAGTTCATCGATTTCCGCATCGCTCATCTGCGCCACCCGCTGCACATCGAAGCCGTACAACACTTCCCGGTAGCGCTCGCGTTTGCGCAAAACGGTGATCCAGGACAACCCGGCCTGGAACCCTTCGAGCAAAAGCAACTCGAACAAACCCTGCGCATCGCGCAGCGGCGTGCCCCACTCCTGATCGTGATAAGCCATGTACAACGGATCGTCAGAACACCAAAAGCAGCGTGGCATAAGGCTCCAGGGGGCGTGCGCACGAACGAATCGGGTATACTCCCGCTCTTTAAATCGCAGCCCAAGAAACAGGTGAATTTCGTGAGCCAGCCTACGCCAGCCGTGCGTACCTTCCAAGACTTGATCCTCGCCCTCCAGCAATACTGGGCCGAGCAAGGTTGCGTGGTACTTCAGCCCTACGATATGGAAGTAGGCGCCGGCACTTTCCACACTGCCACGTTTCTGCGTGCCATCGGCCCGGAAACCTGGAACGCCGCTTATGTGCAGCCCAGCCGCCGCCCGACTGACGGCCGCTACGGCGAAAACCCGAACCGCCTGCAGCACTACTACCAGTTCCAGGTCGTGCTGAAGCCGAACCCGGAAAACTTCCAGGAACTGTACCTGGGCTCCCTCAAGCACGTCGGCCTCGACCCGCTGGTGCACGACATTCGTTTCGTCGAAGACAACTGGGAATCGCCAACCCTGGGCGCCTGGGGCCTGGGCTGGGAAGTCTGGCTCAACGGCATGGAAGTGACTCAGTTCACTTACTTCCAGCAAGCGGGCGGCATCGAGTGCTACCCGGTCACCGGCGAGATCACCTATGGCCTGGAACGCCTGGCCATGTACCTGCAGGGCGTGGATTCGGTCTACGACCTGGTCTGGGCCGACGGCCCGTTCGGCAAAGTGACCTACGGCGACGTGTTCCACCAGAACGAAGTGGAGCAATCCACCTACAACTTCGAACACGCCAACGTCGAGAAGCTGTTCGAGCTGTTCGATTTCTATGAGAGCGAAGCCAAGCGCCTGATCGAGCTGGACCAGCCGCTGCCGTTGCCGAGCTATGAAATGGTGTTGAAGGCGTCCCATACCTTCAACCTGCTGGACGCACGCCGGGCGATTTCCGTGACCGCGCGCCAGCAATACATCCTGCGTGTACGCACCCTGGCACGTTCCGTTGCGCAAGCCTACCTGCTGGCCCGTGCCAAGCTGGGCTTCCCGATGGCGACCCCGGACCTGCGTGATGAAGTGTTGGCTAAGCTGGAGGCTGCACAATGAGTGCTCAAGATTTTCTGGTTGAACTGGGCACCGAAGAACTGCCACCCAAAGCCCTGAACACCCTGGCCGATGCGTTCCTGGCCGGTATCGACAAGGGCCTGCAAGCCGCCGGCCTGAGCTACGAAGCCAAACAGGTGTACGCCGCGCCGCGCCGCCTGGCCGTGCTGATCACCGCCCTGGCGACCCAACAGCCGGACCGCAGCATCAACCTCGACGGCCCACCACGCCAGGCCGCGTTCGATGCCGATGGCAACCCGACCCAGGCCGCCTTGGGCTTCGCCAAGAAGTGCGGCGTTGACCTGAGCGAAATCGACCAGAGCGGTCCGAAGCTGCGCTACAGCCAGAGCATCAAGGGCAAGCCGACCGCCAGCCTGTTGCCGACCATCGTCGAAGACTCGCTCAATGACTTGCCGATCCCCAAGCGCATGCGCTGGGCTGCGCGCAAGGAAGAGTTCGTACGTCCAACTCAATGGCTGGTCATGCTGCTCGGTGACCAGGTCATCGATTGCACGATCCTGGCCCAGAAGGCCGGTCGCGATTCCCGCGGTCACCGCTTCCATCACCCGCAAAGCGTGCGCATCACCTCGCCGGCCAACTACCTGGCCGACCTGCGTGCCGCCTACGTGCTGGCCGACGCCAACGAGCGCCGCGAACTGATCAGCAAGCGCACCGAAGAGCTGGCCACTCTGCAGGAAGGCACCGCCATCGTGCCGGCCAATCTGCTGGACGAAGTGACCGCGCTGGTGGAATGGCCGGTGCCGCTGGTGTGCTCGTTCGAGGAACGTTTCCTTGAAGTGCCGCAGGAAGCGCTGATCACCACCATGCAGGACAACCAGAAATACTTCTGCCTGCTGGACGCCGAAGGCAAGTTGCTGCCGCGCTTCATCACGGTCGCCAACATCGAAAGCAAGGATCCGCAGCAGATCATCGCCGGTAACGAAAAAGTCGTTCGCCCGCGCCTGACCGATGCCGAGTTCTTCTTCAAGCAAGACAAGAAACAACCCCTGGAAAGCTTCAACGAGCGCCTGCGCAACGTGGTGTTCCAGGAAAAGCTCGGCAGCGTCTACGACAAGGCCGAGCGCGTATCGAAACTGGCGGCGTTCATCGCCCCACGCATCGGCGGCGATGCCCAGCGCGCCGCCCGTGCCGGCATCCTGTCCAAGTGCGACCTGTCCACCGAAATGGTCGGTGAGTTCCCGGAGATGCAAGGCGTCGCCGGTTACTACTACGCCCTCAACGATGGCGAGCCGCAAGATGTGGCCCTGGCACTGAACGAGCAGTACATGCCTCGCGGTGCCGGCGCTGAGCTGCCGACCACCCTGACCGGTGCGGCGGTGGCGATCGCCGACAAACTCGACACCCTGGTCGGCATCTTCGGCATCGGCATGCTGCCCACTGGCAGCAAAGACCCGTATGCCCTGCGTCGCGCGGCGCTGGGCGTGTTGCGAATCCTGATCGACAAGCAATTGGACCTGGACCTGAACGACGCCGTGGCGTTCGCCGTGAATGCGTTCGGCAGCAAGGTCAAGGCCGCCGGCCTGGCCGATGCGGTGCTGGAATTCATCTTCGACCGCCTGCGTGCGCGTTATGAAGATGAAGGCGTCGACGTTGCGACCTACCTGTCGGTGCGCGCCCTGAAGCCGGGCTCCGCCCTTGACTTCGACCAGCGCGTACAAGCGGTGCAGGCGTTCCGCAAATTGCCGGAAGCAGCCGCGCTGGCGGCGGTGAACAAGCGGGTGTCGAACCTGCTGGGCAAGGCCGAAGGCAACATCGCGGCCACCGTCGAAGCCAAGTACTTCGACAATGCCAACGAGTTCTCCCTGTATTCGGCGATCCAGCAGGCGGACCAGGCGGTCCAGCCAATGGCGGCAGCGCGTCAGTACAGCGAAACCCTGGCACGCCTGGCGGCACTGCGCGAGCCGGTGGATGCGTTTTTCGAGGCGGTGATGGTCAATGCCGAAGACGCCAAAGTACGGGCCAACCGTTACGCGCTGCTGGCGCGTCTGCGTGGGCTGTTCCTCGGCGTCGCCGATATTTCGCTGCTGGGGTAACGCTTGAAACTGCTGATTCTCGATCGGGACGGGGTGATCAATCACGACTCCGATGCTTACATCAAATCGGTGGAGGAGTGGCTGCCGCTGCCCGGTTCGATCGAAGCCATCGCGCAGTTGAGCAAGGCCGGCTGGACGGTGGCAGTGGCCACCAACCAGTCGGGCATTGCCCGCGGTTACTATGACCTCGCCGTCCTCGATGCCATGCACGAGCGCTTGCGCGCCCTCGTGGCGGAGCAGGGCGGGGAAGTCGGCTTGATCGTCTATTGCCCGCACGGGCCGGACGACGGCTGCGATTGCCGCAAGCCCAAGCCGGGCATGTTGAAAACCATTGCCGCGCATTACGATGTGGCTTTGGCAGGTGTGTGGTTCGTCGGTGACAGTCTCGGTGACCTGGAGGCGGCCAAGGCCGTCGATTGTCAGCCAGTTTTGGTAAAGACCGGGAAAGGCGAGAAGACTCTGGGCAAGACCCTGCCGGTGGGCACCTTGATTTTTGACGACCTGGCGGCGATTGCCGCTGAACTTATCCACAATTAGAGCTCCCAAGACATCCTGATCAAGGACTGTTCGGGAAGCGCTTAAACAGGCGGGCAGTGCCCGCAACGGTAAACGCCGCTATGTCGATATTGCAGGCCATCAGAAGCTTCCTCTTTTACCTGCTGCTGGGCACCAGTTCCTTGTTGTGGTGTTCCTTGAGTTTTTTTATCGCGCCTTTTTTGCCGTTCCGGGCGCGCTACCGTTTCATCAACGTGTACTGGTGCCGCTGCGCACTGTGGCTGAGCAAGGTGTTCCTGGGCATTCGCTATGAAGTGAAGGGCGCCGAGAACGTGCCGGACCGGCCCTGCGTAATTCAGTCCAACCATCAGAGCACCTGGGAGACGTTCTTTCTCTCGGCCTATTTCGAGCCGTTGAGTCAGGTTCTCAAGCGTGAACTGCTGTTCGTACCGTTCTTCGGCTGGGCCATGGCGATGCTGCGCCCGATTGCCATCGATCGCGACAACCCCAAACTGGCGCTCAAGCAAGTGGCGAAGAAGGGTGACGAGCTGCTGAGGGACAACACCTGGGTGCTGATCTTCCCCGAGGGCACCCGTGTTCCTTACGGGACGGTTGGAAAGTTCTCCCGCAGCGGTTCCGCATTGGCGGTGAACGCTGAACTGCCGGTGCTGCCGATTGCACACAATGCCGGCAAATTCTGGCCAAAGGCTGGCTGGATCAGGACGCCGGGCGTCATCACCGTGGTGATCGGCGCGCCGATGTATGCCGAAGGCACTGGCCCCCGCGCCATCGCCGAGCTCAATGACCGCGTACAAGCCTGGAATGAACAGGCACAACGGGACATGGGCTCGCTTCCTCCCGGCCCTGTGGCGGAAGTCCCCACGGAACAAGCCGCTGTTTGAGATCTGTGGATAACCTGTGTACCGTTTTTTCGGAATTCGTTGTTTTTATGCTGTATGTATTTGTTTTTAATACATATTTCCTAAACACATAAAAGCCGTGTTCAGGTGCATAAGTTTTTATAGCACTCAAAAGATCGCAGCCTTCGGCAGCTCCTACAGGACCTATCCAATCCTCGTAGGAGTTGCCGAAGGCTGCGATCTTTAATCTTCCAGCAACGGGAAGCGCAGGCTGAACGTCGTCCCCTTGCCCACTACGCTGTGGCACTCGATTTTCCCCTCGTGATGGTCCACCACCGCCTTGACCATCGATAATCCCAGGCCAATGCCATCCACCCCTTGGGCCGACGAAAATCGTCGGTACTGGCTGAACAGGTCCGGCAGTTCTTCGGCGCTGATGCCTTTGCCCTGGTCGGCGACATTGCAGATCAACCAGCCCGACGCACAATGCACCTGCAGGGAAATGCAGGCGTCGGGCGGGCTGTATTTGATGGCATTTTCCAGCAGATTGAACAGCGCACGGGTCAGCAACGATTGATCCGCCCTCACCATCGCCTCTTCATCTTCCAGTTCATGAACCAACTGGATGCGCTTTGCCTGGGCGATGGGTAGCGCTTGGTCGAGCACATCCAGCACCAGCATCGCGAACAGCGTGGGCTGGAACTGATACGCCTCGGATTCCGCCTTGGCCAATTGCACGAAGCCCTCGGTCAGGTCCAGCGCGCGACGTACCTGGCGCTCGATCTGGTCGAACAACGGATGATCGCCGCCCGCCTGGTGCCGCTGCACATCGAGCAGCGCAAGGATTGCCGAGTGAGGCGCGCGCAAATCATGGGAGAGGAAACGCAGCATGACGCTACGCTGTTCTTCCGCCTCACGTTCGGCGCTCAGATCCGTGAGGCTCAGCAACCAGCCAATCGGCGCATCGCCATCAACCGGGAACAGTGCCGCCCGTTCCAGGCGCAAGCTGCGCTCGCGAATATCGCGAAACTCCACCAAGGGCAGTGTGGATAACCGGTGATGCGCCCCATGCTCCAACCCGGGATAACCCAATTGCGCGAGATGCTCGAGCACATCCCCGCCCGCCAGGCCATGGCCGAACAGCTCACGGGCCTTGCGATTACCGAGCAGCAACTTGCCTTGAGGATCGCTGATCATGGTCGCCACGGGCAGGTATTCCAGGCCGTCGGCGATGAAGCGCCGGGTGTCGCGGGTTCGGCTCATGGCTTGTTCCAGGGCCATGATCTGCCCCTGCAAACGATCGCTGCCGGTGTATGAAGTACGACGACGTTCCGGAAAAACCTTGGGCTCCGCGTCCAGACGCGCCAGCTCCCAGCCGAAATAGGCCAGCACCACACTCAGGCGTCGCCAATTCCAAATCAAGTAGCCGAACATGATGCCCAGCACACTGGCCATGGGCGACCACCACCAACCCTGCGCGCCCAGTACGGCGCTGATCAGCAAGGCCAGGCTCATGCCGCCCACGGTTGTCCACAAGGCCAGGCGCGGGCGCAGCAGCAACAAACCCAATACGCCCCCCACCAGGCATACCGACAACAACGCAGCACCTGAATGGTCGCCCGTTGATTGGCTGCTCAATGACAGCAAGGCCGTCAACGGCAACAGCAGCAGACTTATCCACAACCACTCCCGCACCAACTGGCGGAACAACCGCTGGACCTGGGTGGGCTCACGACTCTCACGGCGACGCTGGTTACTCATAGGCCTCCTGGCCGAACTCAAGAACTGGGGATCTCTTCACAGGTCTGTATCAAGCCCACGACTATAACGAACTCGATGGGTGGCGCGCTGCTGCCTTTCCCTGCGGGCGGCGAGCCGGTATTGTCGCAGCCAGCGACAGGTCAATGGATCAGCCCCTGGCGGCCTTTCATTCCCACCTGAAGATGTCCGTTATTTTCGAGATCAAGGAATCGCATTCCATGCGTGTCGCCATACTGGACGATGAACCGGCCGAGCTGCGCCGGGTAGAGCAGACCTTGCAACAAATCCCCGGCAGGAACGAGCCAGCCTGGACCCTGCACAGCTTTGAGCGAGGCGAAGACCTGTTGCGGCAATTGCGCCGGGAAACCTTCGACTTGTTGATCCTCGACTGGCAACTGCCCGACCTCAGCGGGCTCTCGCTACTGCGCTGGACCCGCGAACACATGGATTCGCCACCGGCCGCCATCATGCTGACCAGCCGCGACGGCGAACACGACATCGTCCAGGCCCTCAACGCCGGTGCCGACGACTACGTGAGCAAACCCTTCAGGCCCAACGAGCTCAAGGCCCGGGTCACCGCTGTGCTGCGCCGTCATAACCTGCAACGCGCGCCCGCCAGCGACGTGCTGGTGTTCAATGACCTGGCATTCGACGACGCCGAACTGACCATCACCCGCGCCGGCATTCCCATCAGCCTGACCGAACGGGAATACCGCCTGGCCCGGTGCCTGTTCGCCAACCTGGGCCGGCCGCTGTCCCGGGAATACTTCTACGAACGCTTCTGGACCCATGAGGAAATGACCTCGTCCCGCCCGCTCGACACCCACATCTACCGTCTGCGCAACAAGCTCGGGCTGACGGCGGATCGGGGTTGGCAGTTGCTGACGATTTATGGGTATGGGTATCGGTTGGAGAGTGTGGCAGCGGGGAGTGAGGCGTCTGTCGCAAGTTAAAAAAGGTCAGTTGGATACCTCTGTGGCGAGGGAGCTTGCTCCCGCTGGGCTGCGCAGCAGCCCCTTTTTTGTGAGTGCTCCGTCCTCAAGCGGGAGCAATCTCCCTCGCCGCAATGGATATCAGCTGACCGTCCGCACCAAGCCCCCAGCCTTTGCGATCCGGCGGCGCTGTATCAGCAATCCGGACACGACCACCAGCATGCTGAGCAGCCCCGTCGCCAGGATCTGCACACGGTGGGCTTCCTGGAACAGCATGATGGTCAAGGCCCCGACGATGAAGAGAATCACCGCGTAGGTCAGGCCAGGGAACAGCCACATGCTGAAGGCGATTTTTTCACCACGGGCTATACGTTGCTTGCGCATACGCAGCTGCGAAACCGCGATGACCAGGTACACCAGCAACGCAATGGCACCCGAACTGGCCAGCAGGAATTCAAAGACCGCCGCCGGTGCCACGTAGTTGGCAAACACCGCGAGGAAGGCCGCACCGGTCGACAGCATCACCGCCCAATAAGGTGTACCGCTCTTGTTAGTGCGCTGGGAAACGGCCGGCGCATCACCGCGCTTGCCTAACGAGAACATCATCCGGGAGGCCGTGTACAGCGCCGAATTCAAGCAACTGGTGACCGCCACCAACACTACGATATCGACGATCAGCTTGGCATTGGGAATGCCCATGCGTTCCAGCACCGTCTGGTAGGAGCCGACGCTGGCCAGGAGCGGGTCGTTCCAAGGCACCAGGGCCACGACGATGAAGATGGAGACGAGGTAGAACAAACCAATCCGCCAGATTACCGAGTTGGTCGCCTTGGAAATCTGCTGGCCTGGGTTCTTCGATTCGGCCGCAGCGATGGTCACGATCTCGGTGCCCATGAACGAAAACATGGTGGTCAGGATCGCCCCCAGCACCGCGCCCATACCGTTGGGCAGGAAGCCCTGGGTGTCGAACAGGTGCGAAACGCCGCTGACCTGGCTAGTGGGCAGCCAGCCGAATATTGCCATCACACCCAGCCCGATGAAGCCAATGATCGCCAGCACCTTGACCAGGGCGAACCAGAATTCGAACTCGCCGTAATTCTTCACGCTGAACAGGTTGGTGACCGTCAACAGCAGGGTAATGACCAGCGTGAAGGACCAGATTGCAATGTCCGGGAACCACGCATGAAGAATCGTTGCGGCAGCGTTGGCCTCCAGCGGAATCACCAGGACCCAGAACCACCAGTAGAGCCAGCCGATGGTGAAACCGGCCCAGTGCCCAATCGCTCGGTCCGCATACGTCGAGAAGGAGCCGGTGTCCGGCGAGGCTACTGCCATTTCGCCGAGCATCCGCATCACCAGCACCACCAAGGCACCTGCGGCAGCGTAGGCCAGCAGCACGGCGGGACCGGCCGCAGCGATCGCGTGACCGGAGCCGACGAACAGGCCGGCACCAATCACACCGGCGATGGAAAGCATCGTCACATGACGGGGCTTGAGCCCTTGCGTCAGATTATCGGAAGTTTGCGTACCACTCATTGAGACAACCCTTGGCATTTGGATTTATTCGTACCACCTCGATCCCATCGTTTCCTGTAAATTTAAAAAAACGATGTGTAAGTTATTAAACACGCAAGTTTTACGCCAGAAAACCTGAGGCCCGCGGTAACCGGGGCTCTTCACAGATTCCTAACCCATTGAGAATGAAGGCTTTATGCCAGGTTGTTACCCAGCTACCCTGTTTGTGACCGATGGGTCTTAAGGACGCGGACATTTTTCAAGCGTAAAAAAAAGCCAACGCATGTGCGTTGGCTTTTTGTTGGAGCGGAGCGCTGCAGAAGAATCAGAAATCCAGGTTGGATACCGCCAGCGCGTTGCTCTCGATGAAGTCACGACGAGGCTCGACCGCATCACCCATCAAGGTGTTGAAGATCTGGTCCGCGCCAATGGCGTCTTCGATGGTGACTTTCAGCATCCGGCGCGAGCCCGGGTCCATGGTGGTTTCCCACAGCTGATCCGGGTTCATCTCACCCAGACCTTTGTATCGTTGGATGGTGTGGCGCTTGGTGCTTTCGGCCATCAGCCATTCAAGGGCTTCCTTGAACTCGGTCACGGCTTTCTTGCGTTCGCCACGTTGGATGTAGGCACCTTCGTCCAGCAGCGTGCTCAGTTGCGCGCCGAGGGATACCACGGTCTTGTAGTCGTTGCTGCCGAAGAAGTCGCGGTTGAAGGTGACGTAGTTCGACAGGCCGTGGGAGATCAGTTCGACCTCCGGCAGCCAGACGTTACGCTCACGGTCTTCACGCAGGCTGGCTTTGTAGACCAGGCCGGATTTCTCGACAGTGCGCAGGCGTACTTCGTACTGGGCCAGCCAATCCTGCATTGCTGCGTGATCGGACAGTTGCTCCAAGCTCACGGCCGGCAGGTAGATGAAGTGCTCGGTCAGTTCCTGTGGGTACAGGCGCGACAGGCGCTTGAGAGTCTTCATCACCAGGCGGAAGTCGTTGACCAGGCGCTCAAGGGCTTCGCCGGAAATGCCTGGGGCATCTTCGTTCAGGTGCAGGCTCGCGTCTTCCAGGGCCGACTGCGTCATGTACTCTTCCATGGCGTCGTCGTCTTTGATGTATTGCTCTTGCTTGCCTTTCTTGACCTTATACAGCGGCGGCTGGGCGATGTAGATGTAGCCGCGCTCGATCAGCTCGGGCAACTGACGGAAGAAGAACGTCAGCAGCAGGGTACGGATGTGCGAACCGTCGACGTCAGCATCGGTCATGATGATGATGTTGTGATAGCGCAGCTTGTCGATGTTGTACTCTTCGCGGCCGATGCCACAGCCCAACGCGGTGATCAAGGTGCCGACTTCCTGGGAGGAAATCATCTTGTCGAAGCGCGCCTTCTCCACGTTGAGGATCTTGCCCTTGAGCGGCAGGATGGCCTGGGTGCGGCGGTTGCGGCCCTGCTTGGCGGAACCGCCAGCAGAGTCACCTTCCACGAGGTACAGTTCGGACAGGGCAGGGTCCTTTTCCTGGCAGTCAGCCAGTTTGCCCGGCAGGCCGGCGATGTCCAGCGCACCTTTACGGCGGGTCATCTCACGGGCCTTGCGCGCGGCTTCACGAGCACGGGCGGCGTCGATCATCTTGCCGACCACCAGCTTGGCTTCGTTCGGGTTCTCCAGCAGGAAGTCGGAGAAGTACTTGCCCATCTCCTGTTCAACTGCGGTCTTCACTTCGGAAGACACCAGCTTGTCCTTGGTCTGGGAACTGAACTTCGGATCCGGCACCTTCACCGAAATGATCGCGGTCAGGCCTTCACGGGCATCGTCACCGGTGGTGGCGACTTTATGCTTCTTCGCCAGGCCTTCCTGTTCGATGTAGTTGTTCAGGTTACGGGTCAGCGCCGAACGGAAGCCCACCAGGTGGGTACCGCCGTCACGCTGGGGAATGTTGTTGGTGAAGCACAACAGGTTCTCGTTGAAGCTGTCGTTCCACTGCAGGGCGATTTCCACGCCGATGCCGTCTTCACGCTGGACGTTGAAGTGGAACACCTGGTTGACCGCAGTCTTGTTGGTGTTCAGGTATTCAACGAACGCACGCAGGCCGCCTTCGTACTTGAACAGTTCTTCCTTGCCGCTGCGCTCGTCCTTGAGGACGATGCCGACACCGGAGTTGAGGAAGGACAGTTCACGAATCCGCTTGGCCAGGATGTCCCAGCTGAAGTGGATGTTCTTGAAGGTTTCGCTCGAGGCCTTGAAATGGATCTGGGTGCCCGTGGACTCGCTGTCGCCAACGATTGCCATCGGTGCCTGGGGCACGCCGTGGACATAGGTCTGTTCCCAGATCTTGCCGCTACGGCGAACCGTAAGAACAAGCTGTTCGGACAGTGCGTTCACTACCGATACACCTACGCCGTGCAGACCGCCGGAGACCTTGTAGGAGTTGTCGTCGAACTTACCGCCTGCGTGGAGGACGGTCATGATGACCTCGGCGGCGGAAACGCCTTCCTCTTTGTGCACGTCTACCGGGATGCCACGGCCGTTGTCGCGAACGGTGATGGACTCATCCGGGTGGATGATGATGCTGATGTCGTCGCAATGGCCGGCGAGGGCTTCGTCGATGGAGTTGTCGACCACCTCGAACACCATGTGGTGCAGACCGCTGCCATCGTCGGTGTCACCAATGTACATACCGGGACGTTTGCGTACGGCATCCAGGCCTTTCAGCACTTTAATGCTCGTTGAGTCGTACGTATTTTCTTCGCTCAATGCCTTCACTCCCGATGGTCGTGGGTCTGGGTGATACGGCCCTGTTCCACGTGGAACAGGGCGACTGGCGTTTCCGTCTGCCAGCCTTCCCTCAATAATTCGTGGTCTACACAGGTAATGAACACCTGGCAGCGTAAGTCTTCCAGCAAGCGGCACAGGGCGCGACGGTGGGCTTCGTCCAGCTCGGACGGCAAGTCATCCACCAGATAAATACACTGACCGCGACGGGCCTGGCTAACCAGATGCCCCTGGGCGATACGCAAGGCACACACCACCAACTTCTGCTGCCCCCGGGACAAGATGTCCGCGGCATTGTGTGCGCCCAATCTGAGGCGCAAGTCAGCGCGTTGTGGTCCAGCCTGGGTATGGCCCATCTGCTGGTCTCGTTGCAGCGAGCCAGCCAGCACGGTGCTCAGTTCCCGGTCCTTGTCCCAGCCTCGGTAATAGCTGAGCGTCAGGCCCTCAAGCTCAACCAGTTCGCTCAAGGTCTGCTCGAAGACCGGTTTCAAGGCTTTGATGTAAGCGCGGCGGTATTCATCGATTTCAGCGCTGGCCTGGCACAGTTCCCTGTCCCAAACCGCTTGCGAAACGGCGTCAAGTGTACCATGCCGCAGCCAAGAGTTTCGCTGGCGCAGCGCCTTCTGCAAGCGTTGCCACGTCGACATGAAACGCGGTTCCACGTGGAACACGCCCCAATCGAGGAACTGCCGGCGAATCTTCGGTGCGCCTTCCAGCAGACGGAAGCTGTCCGGGTTGATCAGCTGCAACGGCAGGATCTCGGCCAGCTGCGCCGCACTGCGAGCGTTCTGCCCATCGATGCGGATCTGAAACTCGCCTTGCCGATCTCGCGATATCCCCAGGGCGCTGTGGCCGCCTTCCGCCAGCTCCACCTGGCCAAACACCGTGCACGCCAACTGATCGTACTGGATGACCGGTAACAGGCGGGTGCTGCGAAACGAACGAGCAAGCCCGAGCAGGTGCACGGCTTCCAGGACGCTGGTTTTGCCGCTGCCGTTGGCGCCGTAAAGGATATTGATGCGGGGGGAAGGGGAGAAGGTCACCGGGTGCAGATTGCGCACCGCGGTGACCGAGACGCGACTTAAGGACATCTAGCTGATTCTGATTACAGACGCATCGGCATGACAACGTAAGCCGAGTCGTCGTTGTCGGACTCTTGCACCAGCGCACTGCTGTTGGAGTCGGACAGGATCAGACGCACTTGCTCGGTGGTCATCACGCCCAGTACGTCCAGCAGATAGCTGACGTTGAAGCCGATTTCCAGAGAGCCGCCGTTGTACTCAACGCCTACTTCTTCTTCCGCTTCTTCCTGCTCCGGGTTGTTCGCCTGGATCTTCAGCTGACCATTGGCCAGTTGCAGACGAATGCCGCGGTACTTCTCGTTGGACAAGATCGCGGTACGGCTGAAGGCTTCGCGCAGCGCTTGGCGATCGCCCAGCACCAGCTTGTCGCCGCCTTTTGGCAGCACACGTTCGTAGTCCGGGAACTTGCCGTCCACCAGTTTCGACGTGAAGGTGAACTCGCCCGTGGTGGCGCGGATGTGGTGCTGGCCCAGCACGATGCTGACATTGCCGTCCGGCTCGGTCAGCAGGCGGGCCAGCTCCAGGATACCTTTACGCGGCACGATCACCTGGTGGCGATCCGGCTGACCGATATCGGCCTGCATCGAGCACATCGCCAGGCGGTGCCCGTCGGTGGCAACAGCGCGGATAACGCCAGCCGACACTTCCAGCAGCATGCCGTTGAGGTAATAACGCACGTCCTGCTGGGCCATGGCGAAACTGGTGCGTTCGATCAAGCGACGCAGTTTGCTCTGGTCCAGGCTGCAAGTCAGCGAACCCGGGCCTTCTTCAACGGTCGGGAAATCGTTGGCTGGCAGTGTGGACAAGGTGAAGCGGCTGCGACCGGCCTTGACCACGAGCTTCTGCTCATCGACCTTGATGTCGATCAGCGCGTCGTTGGGCAGGCTCTTGCAGATGTCCATCAGCTTGCGCGCCGGCACGGTGATGGAACCCGGATCCGCCGGTTCCTCAAGTTGCACACGACCGACCAGCTCGACTTCCAGGTCGGTACCGGTCAGCGACAATTGCTGGCCTTCGACAACCAGCAGCACGTTGGAAAGTACCGGCAAGGTCTGGCGGCGTTCGACGACGCCTGCGACCAGTTGCAGGGGTTTCAACAGGGCTTCGCGTTGAATGGTGAAATGCATGGTCTAGTCCCTTGCCTTAAAAGCTGCGCTGGTGGTCATCAAGTGGTCAGTGTACGCAGCAGGTTCTTGTAGTCCTCGCGGATGTCCGCGTCGGATTCCTTAAGTTCGTTGATCTTGCGGCAGGCGTGCAACACGGTGGTGTGGTCGCGTCCGCCAAACACATCGCCGATTTCCGGCAGGCTGTGGTTGGTCAGTTCCTTGGACAGGGCCATGGCCACCTGGCGTGGACGTGCCACCGAACGCGAACGGCGTTTGGACAGCAGGTCGGAGATCTTGATTTTGTAGTATTCGGCAACCGTTCGCTGAATGTTATCCACAGAAACCAATTTGTCCTGGAGCGCTAGCAGGTCCTTCAAGGATTCGCGAATCAGCTCGATGGTGATATCGCGGCCCATGAAGTGCGAGTGAGCGATCACCCGCTTGAGGGCACCTTCGAGTTCACGCACGTTCGAGCGAATACGCTGGGCAATGAAGAAGGCGGCGTCATGAGGCAGCTCGACCTTGGCCTGGTCGGCTTTCTTCATCAGGATCGCGACCCGGGTTTCCAGTTCCGGCGGCTCGACGGCCACCGTCAGGCCCCAGCCGAAACGCGACTTGAGGCGTTCCTCGAGGCCCTCGATCTCTTTCGGGTAGCGGTCACTGGTGAGAATGACCTGCTGCCCGCCTTCAAGCAATGCGTTGAAGGTGTGGAAAAACTCCTCCTGGGAACGTTCCTTGCGGGCGAAGAACTGAATGTCATCGATCAGCAAGGCATCCACCGAACGGTAGAAACGCTTGAATTCATTGATGGCGTTCAGTTGCAGCGCCTTGACCATGTCGGCCACGAAACGCTCGGAATGCAGGTACACGACCTTGGCATTCGGGTTCTTCTTTAATAAGTGGTTGCCCACGGCGTGCATCAAGTGGGTCTTACCCAAGCCTACGCCGCCATACAGGAAGAGCGGGTTGTAGCCGTGCTTGGGGTTATCCGCCACCTGCCAGGCCGCCGCGCGGGCCAGCTGGTTGGATTTACCTTCGACGAAGTTCTCGAAGGTAAAGGTCCGGTTCAGGTAGCTGGTGTGCTTGAGCGCGCCTTCGACCTGGACGGTGCGCTGTTCGGCCCGCACCGGTGCCTGCTGGGAGCTGGCGCCGGCCATAGGGTCGAAGCTGTCCCGGGAAGGCTCTTCGCTGACTTCGGCAACCTTTTGTGTATTGCGCTTGCTCGAGGCAGGCGCGGGCGCCGGGGCGGCATGGTTGTTGACCGGTGCCGGCGCAGCCTGCTGGGCCTGTGACGCGGCGGCAGCCAGCGGCGCATTGGGCGCGGCGCGGGGTGCCGAGCTGCGTTTGCTGCCTATTAATAAGGACAACGCAGGCGCCATGCCATTGCCATGCTCGTCGAGCAGTTCCATGACCCGGCCCAGGTACTTTTCGTTGACCCAGTCGAGAACGAAACGGTTCGGTGCATAGACACGCAACTCGTCGCCTTCGGCTTCGACCTGTAGTGGACGGATCCAAGTGTTGAATTGTTGGGCAGGCAGCTCATCGCGCAAAAGCTCCACGCACTGCTGCCAAAGTTCCACTGACACGGATATCCCCTAAGTTGAAAGCCGGTGAGGCAAAAACAAGCGGCCATTGTAGCGAGCAGACGTGCACTTATCCACACGCAGCTTGCTCATCGGCCATGATTTATCAGTACGTTAACCGAGAGAAAGACGACCAGCGGTCGGTGGATAAGCTCTGTGGATAACCGCGCCTGAGGTCGTTGCACAACTGGGGGCGAAACTCGGTGGATAACCGCCCTGTGGATAACCAGGCATTTCACCCACAGCTTATCCGACAGCGCAGCACAGGCTGGCCACTGCTTTCCCGTGTAGTTGTCATTCTCTGTACATGGCGGATTACATGGCCTTGACATGGTTATCCACAGATAAGTGGCGGCCTAGCTTTTATAAGCTTTACAGAAAAGCTTTAAATAATTCCCTTCTTTATATCTATATCTAGCGCTGGGTGATGGATCCGCGAAAAACGCCTGGATATCTATTTAAAGGAAACGCTGGTTGGAAATTGACCTAGAGGCTTGCTTTCTCTAGAATCCCCGGTCTCTTAAAACGGGGGCCATTCCGGCCCGTTGTGGACGAACCAGGTAACACGACAATGAAACGTACTTTCCAACCAAGCACTATCAAACGCGCTCGTACCCACGGTTTCCGTGCTCGCATGGCTACCAAGAACGGTCGTGCCGTCCTGTCGCGTCGTCGCGCCAAAGGTCGTGCGCGTCTGGCAGTTTGATAATCCGGCACTGGAGGTGAGTCAGGACTTCAGTCGGGAAAAGCGTCTGCTTACCCCCCGGCATTTCAAGGCAGTCTTTGACTCCCCTACCGGCAAGGTTCCGGGGAAAAATCTCCTGCTCCTTGCGCGCAGTAACGATCTCGATCACCCCCGACTAGGGCTGGTCATCGGGAAAAAGAGCGTCAAGCTCTCCGTTCAGCGCAATCGCCTCAAACGTCTGATGCGCGAATCGTTTCGCCTGAACCAGGATTCACTGGTCGGATGGGACATCGTTATCGTCGCGCGCAAAGGTTTGGGTGACGTAGAAAACCCCGAATTGATTCAGCATTTCGGCAAGCTCTGGAAGCGTCTGGCGCGCAACAAGCCAGTACCAGCAGTCAACACCGAAACTGTAGGGGTAGACAGTCCCGATGCGTAAACTGGCACTCGTTCCGATCCAGTTTTATCGCTATGCCATTAGTCCTTTGATGGCCAGTCACTGTCGTTTCTACCCCAGTTGTTCCTGCTACGCGTACGAAGCCATAGAAAATCATGGCCTCCTGCGCGGTGGCTGGCTGACCTTTCGTCGTTTAGGTCGCTGTCATCCGTGGAATCCCGGCGGTTATGACCCGGTTCCGCCTATCCCTACCTCCCGTTCTTCTTCGATGGCCGAGTAATCATGGATATCAAACGCACGATCCTGATCGTCGCCCTGGCAATCGTGTCCTACGTCATGGTCCTTAAATGGAACCAGGACTATGGCCAGGCTGCCCTGCCGACTCAGAATGTTGCAGCCAGCAATACCGCACCGAGCCTGCCGGATGCTCCAGTTGGCAACAACGCTGCCAGCAATGACGACATCCCACGCGCGGCAAGCGATACCAGCGCTCCTGCCGAAGCCCCGGTGGCCGTAAGCAAAGATCTCATCCAGATCAAGACGGACGTGCTCGAGCTGGCAATCGATCCACAAGGTGGTGACGTCGCCCAGCTGAAGCTGCCGCTGTACCCACGTCGCCAGGATCATCCGGAAATCCCGTTCCAGTTGTTCGACAACGGTAACGAGCGCACCTATCTGGCCCAAAGTGGCCTGATCGGTACCAACGGTCCGGATTCGAACCCGGCCGGTCGCCCGATCTACTCTGCCGAGAAGAAGACTTATCAACTGGCTGATGGTCAGGACCAACTGGTCGTGGACCTGAAGTTCAGCAAGGATGGCGTCAACTACACCAAGCGTTTCACTGTGAAACGTGGCATGTACGACGTAACCGTCTCTTACCTGATCGACAACCAGAGCGCCCAGCCTTGGTCCGGTGCGATGTTCGCGCAACTCAAGCGTGACGCCAGCGACGATCCTTCTTCCAGCACCGCCACCGGCACCGCGACTTACCTGGGCGCAGCCCTGTGGACAAGTTCGGAACCGTACAAAAAAGTGTCCATGAAGGACATGGACAAGGCTCAGCTGAAGGAAACCGTCCAAGGTGGCTGGGTTGCCTGGCTGCAGCACTATTTTGTAACAGCCTGGATCCCGCAGAAAGGCGACAGCAACGTCGTCCAGACGCGTAAAGACAGCAAAGGCAACTTCATCATCGGTTACACCGGCCCGACATTGACTGCCGCGCCCGGTGCAAAAGCCGAAACCAGTGCCGTCCTGTACGCCGGTCCAAAAAGCCAGGCCGTGCTGAAAGAGTTGTCCCCAGGCCTGGAACTGACCGTTGACTATGGCTTCCTGTGGTTCATTGCCCAGCCTATCTTCTGGCTGCTGCAACATATCCACAGCCTTGTCGGCAACTGGGGTTGGTCGATCATTTTCCTGACCATGCTGATCAAGGGGATCTTCTTCCCGTTGTCGGCCGCCAGCTACAAGTCGATGGCGCGCATGCGTGCAGTGGCACCGAAACTGGCCGCCCTGAAAGAACAACATGGCGATGACCGGCAGAAAATGTCCCAGGCCATGATGGAGCTGTACAAGAAAGAGAAGATCAACCCGCTGGGTGGTTGCTTGCCGATTCTTGTCCAGATGCCCGTGTTCCTTGCACTTTACTGGGTTCTGCTGGAAAGCGTGGAGATGCGCCAGGCGCCGTTCATGCTGTGGATTACCGACCTGTCGATCAAGGATCCGTTCTTCATCCTGCCGATCATCATGGGCGCGACCATGTTCATCCAGCAGCAGCTGAACCCAACGCCTCCGGATCCGATGCAGGCGAAGGTCATGAAAATGATGCCAATCATCTTCACCTTCTTCTTCCTGTGGTTCCCGGCGGGTCTTGTGCTGTACTGGGTTGTGAACAACGTGTTGTCCATCACTCAGCAGTGGTACATCACGCGTAAGATCGAAGCGGCGACGAAAAAAGCCGAGGCGTAACTTGCTCTGTGGATAACCACACAAAACGCCCCCTAGTGGGGCGTTTTGCTATCTGCCACTTTTGTCTGGATACCGGTTTATGAGCGCACCGCGTGAAACCATCGCCGCTGTTGCCACCGCCCAAGGTCGCGGTGGGGTCGGCATCGTCCGTATTTCCGGGCCGTTGGCCAGTGTCGCGGCCAAGGCCATCAGCGGCCGTGAGCTCAAGCCGCGGTTCGCCCATTACGGCCCGTTTTTCAGTGATGACCAACAGGTGCTCGACGAAGGACTGGCCTTGTATTTCCCGGGGCCGAATTCGTTCACGGGCGAAGACGTGTTGGAACTGCAAGGGCATGGCGGCCCTATCGTGCTGGACATGCTGCTCAAGCGTTGCCTTGAACTGGGCTGCCGCCTGGCCCGGCCGGGGGAATTCAGTGAACGCGCCTTTCTCAACGACAAGCTCGACCTGGCCCAGGCCGAGGCGATTGCCGATTTGATCGAAGCCAGTTCCGCACAGGCCGCCCGCAACGCCTTGCGTTCCTTACAGGGGGCGTTTTCCCAGCGTGTGCATAACCTCACCGAACAATTGATCGGCCTGCGGATCTACGTCGAAGCCGCCATCGACTTTCCGGAGGAGGAAATCGACTTCCTCGCCGATGGCCACGTGCTGAGCATGCTCGATAAGGTGCGCGATGAGTTATCCACAGTACTGCGCGAAGCCGGGCAGGGTGCCTTGTTGCGCGATGGCATGACCGTGGTGATCGCTGGACGACCGAATGCCGGCAAATCCAGCCTGTTGAATGCCCTGGCCGGTCGCGAGGCGGCTATTGTCACCGAGATCGCCGGCACCACCCGGGACATCCTCCGTGAACATATCCACATCGACGGCATGCCGCTGCACGTGGTGGATACCGCCGGTTTGCGCGACACCGAGGACCAGGTGGAAAAAATCGGCGTTGAACGGGCACTCAAGGCCATTGGCGAAGCCGATCGGGTATTGCTGGTGGTGGATGCCACCGCACCGGAAGCGGACGATCCCTTTGCCTTGTGGCCGGAGTTCCTGGAGGTGCGCCCGGATCCGGCGAAAGTCACCCTGATTCGCAACAAAGCCGATTTGACCGGGGAAGCGATTGCCCTCGACGTCAGTGATGACGGGCACGTGACCATCAGCCTGAGCGCGAAGTCTGCAGGTGAAGGCCTGGAGCTGCTGCGCGAGCATCTCAAGGCCTGCATGGGCTATGAACAGACCTCGGAAAGCAGCTTCAGCGCTCGCCGGCGGCACCTTGAAGCGTTGCGCCATGCCAGCGCGGCCCTCGAACACGGTCGCGCGCAGCTGACCTTGGCAGGGGCAGGGGAGTTGTTGGCTGAAGATTTGCGCCAGGCGCAACAGTCCCTGGGGGAAATTACCGGCGCCTTCAGCTCCGATGACTTGCTGGGACGAATCTTTTCCAGCTTCTGCATCGGTAAGTAACCCTACCGGACTGACGACGAACCCGTGGCGAGGGAGCTTGCTCCCGCTGGGTCGCGAAGCGGCCCCAAAAGCTGTCGAATGCGGATTATCTGATACACCGCACCCGCCGGTTTACGACTGCTTCGCAGCCGAGCGGGAGCAAGCTCCCTCGCCACAGGCCTATCGAGCGCAACACAAACCCGCTACCTCCTCTCTTTTTTGAACTGATTGCCGTTAATGGCGGCTTGCCTGTGGACGCTTCGGCGACCCCTTGCCGGCTGTTTTCTGTGGATTAAGCCCTGTGAATAACTGCCATTGAGGTCGGTTGATAAACCGCCTTCAAAACTGAAGATAACCGCCTCTGTGGATAACCACCTCATTCATCCACAGGCTTACACCGGTTATCCAAGCCCCTCAGTGGCACATGACCACAGGGTTTTGAATCTCTGTACACATTGAAAATAAAGGCCTATAGGAGGTTATCCACAGATATTTGGCTCAGTAAGAATAAACATAAAAACAAAGATTTTATAAATTTCTTTCTTTTTTATTTTTTTAACCGCGAGTTCTCCACAGCTGGTTAAATTTTGTGCAAAGGGTTCTTTAGAAAGGGCGAAGTCCCTATACTTGCCGACCTGGTTCGAAAAACGCCCAGGGCCAGACTCAAAACCTAATTCCGAATTACCTGAATAAAGCAGGCACGAGGTGCGTGGTGGATTTCCCTTCCCGTTTTGAAGTGATCGTCATCGGCGGCGGTCATGCCGGTACCGAGGCAGCACTTGCATCAGCGCGCATGGGGGCAAAAACCCTGTTGCTGACGCATAACGTGGAAACCCTCGGCGCCATGAGCTGCAACCCTGCCATTGGCGGGATCGGCAAAAGCCACCTGGTCAAGGAGATCGATGCCCTTGGGGGCGCGATGGCCATGGCCACCGATAAGGGTGGTATCCAGTTTCGCGTATTGAACAGCCGCAAAGGCCCGGCCGTGCGCGCCACTCGCGCCCAGGCCGACCGAGTCCTCTACAAGGCCGCTGTCCGCGAAATCCTGGAAAACCAGCCGAACCTGTGGATATTTCAACAAGCGGCCGATGACCTGATCGTCGAGCAGGACCGGGTACGTGGTGTCGTCACACAGATGGGCCTGCGTTTCTTCGCCGATTGCGTGGTGTTGACCACCGGGACCTTCCTCGGCGGACTTATCCACATCGGTTTGCAGAATTTTTCCGGCGGTCGCGCCGGTGATCCGCCATCGATCGCTCTGGCTCACCGTCTGCGTGAGTTGCCATTGCGTGTCGGGCGCCTGAAAACCGGTACGCCACCTCGCATCGATGGCAAGTCCGTGGATTTCTCGGTGATGACCGAGCAGCCTGGCGATACGCCGATCCCGGTGATGTCGTTCATGGGCAACAAGGAACAGCATCCACGGCAAGTCAGTTGCTGGATCACCCATACCAACGCCCGCACCCACGAAATCATCGCGGCGAACCTTGATCGATCGCCGATGTACTCCGCTGCCGGTGAAATCGAAGGTGTCGGCCCGCGCTATTGCCCGTCGATCGAAGACAAGATCCATCGCTTTGCCGACAAGGAAAGCCATCAGGTGTTTATCGAACCGGAAGGCTTGACCACCCATGAGCTGTATCCGAACGGGATATCCACAAGCCTGCCGTTCGACGTGCAGTTGCAGATCGTGCAATCGATCCGTGGCATGGAGAACGCGCACATCGTGCGTCCGGGTTATGCGATCGAGTACGACTACTTCGATCCGCGCGACCTGAAGTACAGCCTGGAAACCAAAGTTATCGGCGGTTTGTTCTTTGCCGGGCAGATCAACGGCACCACCGGTTACGAAGAAGCGGGGGCCCAGGGTTTGCTCGCCGGCGCCAACGCCGCACTGCTCGCCAAGGGCAAAGAAGCCTGGTGCCCGCGCCGCGATGAGGCGTACATCGGTGTGCTGGTGGACGACCTGATTACCTTGGGTACCCAGGAACCGTATCGGATGTTCACCTCCCGCGCGGAATATCGCCTGATCCTGCGGGAAGACAACGCCGACCTGCGCCTGACCGAGAAAGGTCGCGAACTGGGGTTGGTGGATGACGCGCGCTGGGCCGCGTTCTGCCAGAAACGCGAAAGTATCGAGCTGGAAGAGCAGCGCCTGAAAAGCACCTGGGTGCGTCCCGGTACCGAGCAGGGCGATGCCATCGCGGCGAAATTCGGCACGCCGCTGACCCACGAATACAATTTGCTCAATCTCTTGAGCCGCCCGGAAATCGATTACGCCGGGCTGGTGGAAGTGACCGGCCAGGGCGCGGAAGATCCACAGGTCGCCGAGCAGGTCGAGATCAAGACCAAATACGCCGGTTACATCGACCGCCAGCAGGACGAAATCGCCCGTCTGCGCGCCAGTGAAGACACCAGGCTTCCTGTGGATATCGATTACACCGGCATTTCCGGGTTGTCGAAAGAAATCCAGGGCAAGCTCGGTGCGTCCCGTCCAGAGACCCTGGGCCAGGCTTCGCGCATTCCCGGCGTCACGCCGGCGGCGATTTCGCTGTTGATGATTCATTTGAAAAAACGCGGCGCGGGCCGCCAGTTGGAGCAAAGCGCTTGAGTTCGATGGTCACCTCGCAACACGCTGAAGAGTTATCCACAGGTGCCCGTCAGCTCGGTATCAGCCTGACCGAGGCCCAGCACGCCCAATTGCTGGGCTATCTGGCGCTGTTGATCAAGTGGAACAAGGCCTACAACCTGACCGCCGTGCGCGATCCGGATGAAATGGTCTCGCGGCATCTGCTCGACAGTCTCAGTGTCATGTCCTTCATCGAAAACGGTCGCTGGCTGGATGTTGGCAGCGGCGGTGGCATGCCGGGGATCCCGCTGGCCATCCTGTTTCCCGACTCGCAAGTGACCTGTTTGGACAGCAATGGCAAGAAAACCCGCTTCCTGACCCAGGTCAAACTCGAACTCAAACTGGATAACCTGCAAGTTATCCACAGCCGCGTCGAAGCGTTCCAGCCTGCCGAGCCGTTCAACGGGATCATCTCCCGGGCGTTCAGCAGCATGGAGAACTTCAGCAACTGGACTCGCCACCTGGGCGATACCAATACGCGCTGGCTGGCAATGAAGGGCGTTCATCCGGCCGATGAGCTGGTAGCATTGCCGGCAGACTTCCACCTCGATAGCGAACACGCCTTGGCCGTACCCGGTTGCCAAGGCCAACGCCATCTGCTGATACTGCGCCGCACGGCATGATTGGGAACACAAGCAAGAATGGCTAAGGTATTCGCGATAGCGAACCAGAAAGGTGGTGTGGGCAAGACCACCACCTGCATCAACCTCGCAGCATCCCTGGTCGCGACCAAGCGCCGGGTGCTGTTGATCGATCTCGATCCACAGGGCAACGCCACCATGGGCAGCGGTGTGGATAAGCATGGCCTGGAAAACTCCATCTACGACGTCCTGATCGGCGAATGCGATCTGGGCCAGGCCATGCACTTCTCGGAACACGGCGGTTATCAACTGCTGCCGGCCAACCGTGACCTGACGGCAGCCGAAGTGGTGCTGCTGGAAATGCAGATGAAGGAAAGCCGCCTGCGCAGCGCCTTGGCACCGATCCGGGAAAACTACGACTACATCCTGATCGATTGCCCGCCGTCGCTGTCGATGCTGACCCTCAACGCCCTGGTGGCCGCCGATGGGGTCATTATCCCCATGCAGTGCGAGTACTTCGCCCTGGAAGGGCTGAGCGACCTTGTGGATAACATCAAGCGCATCGCCGAACTGCTGAACCCGGAACTGAAGGTCGAAGGCCTGTTGCGGACCATGTACGACCCGCGCCTTAGCCTGATGAACGACGTTTCGGCCCAGCTCAAGGAACATTTCGGCGAGCAGCTCTACGACACCGTCATTCCGCGAAACATCCGTCTGGCCGAAGCCCCTAGCTACGGCATGCCGGCCCTGGCCTACGACAAACAATCCCGTGGTGCGCTGGCTTACCTGGCCCTGGCGGGCGAGATGGTTCGCCGTCAGCGCCGCAACCCACGCACCGCTGCAGCCCAGCCAACTTAAGGAAACCCCATGGCCGTCAAGAAACGAGGTCTCGGACGTGGACTGGATGCACTGCTCAGCGGTCCGACTGTCAGCTCGCTGGAAGAACAGGCCGTGCAGGCCGACCAGCGCGAGTTGCAGCACCTGCCCCTGGACCTGATCCAGCGCGGCAAATACCAGCCGCGCCGGGACATGGACCCGCAGGCGCTGGAAGAACTGGCCCAGTCGATCAAGAGCCAGGGCGTGATGCAGCCGATCGTGGTCCGGCCGATCGCCAATGGCCGCTTCGAGATCATCGCCGGAGAACGTCGCTGGCGCGCCAGCCAGCAGGCCGGCCAGGAAACCATCCCGGCAATGGTCCGCGACGTCCCGGATGAAACGGCCATCGCCATGGCGTTGATCGAGAACATCCAGCGCGAAGACCTCAACCCGATCGAGGAAGCCGTGGCCCTGCAGCGCTTGCAGCAGGAATTCCAGCTGACCCAGCAACAAGTTGCCGAGGCGGTGGGCAAATCCCGCGTGACCGTGGCCAACCTGTTGCGCTTGATTGCGTTGCCGGAAGTCATCAAGACCATGCTGTCCCATGGCGACCTGGAAATGGGTCATGCCCGGGCATTGCTCGGTTTGCCGGAAAATCAACAGGTTGAAGGGGCGCGACATGTTGTCGCACGCGGCCTTACCGTGCGCCAGACCGAGGCACTGGTTCGTCAATGGTTGAGCGGTAAACCCGCCCCTGTCGAAGCGCCAAAACCTGATCCGGATATCGCCCGTCTTGAACAGCGCCTGGCCGAGCGCCTGGGCTCTGCGGTGCAGATTCGCCACGGAAAGAAGGGCAAAGGGCAATTGGTGATTGGCTATAACTCTCTCGATGAGCTGCAAGGTGTTCTTGCGCACATTCGCTGAAACAATTGCTCTTGTAGCGCGCAGTCGGAAATCACTACCTGAAGGTTGAATAGGGGCAGAACCGCCCCTATACTCTGCGCGCATTTTGTCGGCACAAATTATGCCAAGTTATTGAATTATGGCGGCCGACTATTGGAGAGCAAAAGCGATGGAAACCCGCACGCCAAACCGCTTGCCGTTCCATCGTCTGGCAGTTTTCCCGGTTCTGATGGCTCAATTTACCGTCGTACTGATCGCCACATTGGCGCTCTGGCAATGGAAAGGAGTCGTCGCCGGATACTCAGGGCTTTGCGGAGGCCTGATAGCCTTGCTTCCCAATATTTACTTTGCTCACAGGGCCTTTCGGTTTTCCGGCGCCCGAGCAGCCCAGGCTATCGTCCGGTCTTTTTATGCCGGCGAGGCGGGGAAACTGATTTTGACGGCAGTGCTGTTTGCATTGACGTTCGCAGGTGTGAAGCCATTGGCGCCGCTGGCTGTATTCGGCGTCTTCGTGCTGACCCAACTGGTCAGCTGGTTCGCTCCCCTGCTAATGAGAACAAGACTTTCGAGACCTTAGGGCGTTTGAGGCAACCATGGCAGAGACAACCGCTTCGGGCTATATCCAGCACCACTTGCAGAACCTGACTTTCGGTCAGCTACCCAACGGCGGCTGGGGCTTCGCCCATACCGCAGCAGAAGCCAAGGAAATGGGCTTCTGGGCTTTCCACGTCGATACCCTCGGCTGGTCGGTCGCACTGGGCCTGATCTTCGTTCTTCTTTTCCGCATGGCGGCCAAGAAGGCGACTTCCGGTCAGCCAGGTGCACTGCAGAACTTCGTTGAAGTACTGGTCGAATTCGTCGATGGCAGCGTGAAAGACAGCTTCCATGGGCGCAGCCCGGTGATTGCACCGCTGGCACTGACCATCTTCGTCTGGGTGTTCCTGATGAACGCCATCGACCTGGTACCGGTCGACTGGATTCCTCAGCTGGCCATCCTGATCTCCGGCGATGCACACATCCCATTCCGCGCCGTGTCGACCACCGACCCGAACGCGACCCTGGGCATGGCGTTCTCGGTTTTCGCACTGATCATTTTCTATAGCATCAAGGTCAAGGGCATCGGCGGCTTCATCGGCGAACTGACCCTGCATCCGTTCGGCAGCAAGAACATCCTCGTTCAAGCCCTGCTGATCCCGGTGAACTTCCTGTTGGAATTCGTGACCCTGATCGCCAAACCAATTTCTCTGGCACTGCGTCTGTTCGGCAACATGTATGCCGGCGAACTGGTGTTCATCCTGATCGCTGTGATGTTCGGCAGCGGCCTGCTGTGGCTCAGCGGCCTGGGTGTAGTCCTGCAATGGGCGTGGGCTGTGTTCCACATCCTGATCATCACCCTGCAGGCGTTCATCTTCATGATGCTGACCATCGTCTACCTGTCGATGGCGCACGAAGAAAACCATTAAGACCAGTCTCGACTAGTCTGATGTCCTTCCCGGTCAAACGGGAAGGAGCCCGAACCGGGCTGAGAAACGATTTGTTTTACCGCTTTAATCTAAAAAACCTAAACCATACGACGTAAAAGTCGGGAGGAAAGATGGAAACTGTAGTTGGTCTAACCGCTATCGCTGTTGCACTGTTGATCGGCCTGGGCGCACTGGGTACCGCAATTGGTTTCGGCCTGTTGGGCGGCAAGTTCCTGGAAGGCGCAGCGCGTCAGCCAGAAATGGTTCCAATGCTGCAAGTCAAAATGTTCATCGTGGCCGGTCTGCTCGACGCCGTGACCATGATCGGTGTTGGTATCGCGCTGTTCTTCACCTTTGCGAACCCGTTCGTTGGTCAAATCGCTGGCTAATTACTCGGATGTCTCGAGTAGATTGGTGTGATGGACAACGTAACTGCGAGGTGTTGGCGTGAACATTAATGCGACCCTGATTGGCCAGTCCGTTGCGTTCCTGATTTTTGTACTGTTCTGCATGAAGTTCGTATGGCCTCCGGTCATTGCGGCATTGCACGAACGTCAAAAGAAGATCGCTGATGGTCTGGACGCTGCCAGCCGTGCAGCTCGCGACCTGGAGTTGGCCCATGAGAAAGTGGGTCAGCAACTGCGCGAAGCGAAAGCTCAGGCAGCTGAAATCATCGAGCAAGCCAAGAAACGCGGTACCCAGATTGTCGACGAAGCCCGTGAACAGGCTCGCGTCGAAGCTGACCGTGTGAAGGCTCAGGCTCAAGCCGAGATCGAACAGGAACTCAACAGTGTCAAAGACGCGCTGCGTGCCCAAGTGGGTGCCCTGGCCGTTGGCGGTGCTTCGAAGATCCTGGGTGCCACAATCGATCAAAACGCGCACGCAGAGCTGGTTAACCAACTGGCTGCTGAAATCTAAGCGAGGGCGATCATGGCAGAACTGACCACGTTGGCCCGACCTTACGCTAAGGCGGCCTTCGAGCACGCTCAGGCCCACCAGCAACTGGCCAATTGGTCAGCCATGCTCGGCCTGGCTGCAGCGGTGTCGCAAGACGACACCATGCAGCGCGTGCTCAAGGCCCCGCGACTGACGAGCGCAGAAAAGGCCGCCACGTTCATTGACGTGTGCGGCGACAAGTTCGATGCCAAGGCACAGAATTTCATTCACGTCGTTGCCGAAAACGACCGTCTCCTGCTTCTGCCGGAGATCGCCACTCTTTTCGACCTGTACAAGGCCGAGCAAGAGAAGTCGGTAGACGTGGAAGTGACCAGTGCTTTCGCATTGAACCAAGAACAGCAAGACAAACTCGCCAAGGTTCTCAGTGCACGACTCAACCGGGAAGTGCGCCTGCAAGTCGAGGAAGACAAGTCCCTGATAGGGGGCGTTGTAATCCGCGCCGGCGACCTGGTTATCGATGGCTCGATTCGCGGCAAAATCGCGAAACTTGCCGAAGCATTGAAATCTTGAGTTTGAAGGGGCAGCAGAGCAATGCAGCAACTCAATCCTTCCGAAATAAGTGAAATTATCAAGGGCCGCATCGACAAGCTCGATGTGACCTCCCAAGCCCGTAACGAAGGCACTGTCGTCAGCGTATCTGACGGTATCGTGCGGATTCACGGTCTGGCCGACGTCATGTACGGCGAGATGATCGAGTTTCCGGGCGGCGTCTACGGTATGGCCCTCAACCTGGAGCAAGACTCCGTAGGTGCCGTTGTACTGGGTTCCTACCAGTCGCTGGCCGAAGGCATGAGCGCCAAGTGCACCGGCCGCATCCTCGAAGTTCCGGTTGGTAAGGAACTGCTGGGTCGCGTCGTCGACGCACTGGGCAACCCTGTTGACGGCAAAGGTCCGCTGAACAACACCGAGACCGACGCGGTCGAGAAAGTTGCTCCTGGCGTGATCTGGCGTAAGTCGGTAGACCAGCCTGTACAGACTGGCTACAAGGCTGTCGATGCCATGATCCCTGTCGGCCGTGGCCAGCGTGAGCTGATCATCGGTGACCGTCAGATCGGTAAGACCGCTCTGGCGATCGACGCGATCATCAACCAGAAGAACAGCGGCATTTTCTGCGTCTACGTAGCCATTGGTCAGAAGCAATCGACCATCGCCAACGTGGTTCGCAAGCTGGAAGAAAACGGCGCCCTGGCCAACACCATCATCGTGGCGGCCAGCGCATCGGAATCTCCTGCGCTGCAGTTCCTGGCACCGTACTCCGGTTGCACCATGGGCGAATACTTCCGCGACCGCGGTGAAGACGCGCTGATCGTTTATGACGATCTGTCCAAGCAGGCAGTGGCTTACCGCCAGATCTCCCTGCTGCTGCGCCGTCCACCAGGCCGTGAAGCCTACCCAGGCGACGTGTTCTATCTCCACTCCCGTCTCCTGGAGCGCGCATCCCGCGTTTCGGAAGAGTACGTAGAGAAGTTCACCAACGGCGCAGTGACCGGCAAGACCGGCTCCCTGACCGCTCTGCCGATCATCGAAACCCAGGCTGGCGACGTTTCCGCGTTCGTTCCGACCAACGTGATTTCCATCACCGACGGTCAGATCTTCCTGGAATCGGCCATGTTCAACTCCGGGATCCGTCCTGCTGTGAACGCCGGTGTTTCGGTATCCCGTGTGGGTGGTGCCGCTCAGACCAAGATCATCAAGAAGCTGTCCGGTGGTATCCGTACCGCCCTGGCCCAGTATCGTGAACTGGCGGCATTCGCCCAGTTCGCTTCTGACCTGGACGAAGCGACCCGTAAGCAACTTGAGCATGGTCAGCGCGTTACCGAGCTGATGAAGCAGAAGCAATACGCACCAATGTCGATCGCTGACATGGCGCTGTCGCTGTATGCCGCTGAGCGTGGGTTCCTGACTGACGTTGAAATCGCCAAGGTCGGCAGCTTTGAACAAGCGCTGATTGCTTACTTCAACCGCGATCACGCCGACTTGTTGGCCAAGATCAACGTGAAGGGTGACTTCAATGACGAAATCGACGCTGGCATGAAAGCCGGTATCGAGAAGTTCAAGGCCACCCAAACCTGGTAAGCCGCAGCGGGAGTCGCAAGGCTCCCGCTTGCTAACCTGATAGGTGTTACATGGCAGGCGCAAAAGAGATTCGCAGTAAGATTGCGAGCATCAAAAGCACGCAAAAAATTACCAGCGCCATGGAAAAAGTGGCGGTCAGCAAAATGCGCAAGGCTCAAATGCGCATGGCTGCTAGCCGCCCTTATGCGGAGCGCATCCGCCAGGTTATTGGTCATCTGGCCAACGCCAACCCGGAATATCGCCACCCGTTCATGATCGACCGTGCTATCAAGCGCGTCGGTTACGTCGTGGTGAGCAGTGACCGTGGTCTGTGTGGTGGCTTGAACACCAACCTGTTCAAGGCCCTGGTCAAGGACATGGCTGTAAACCGCGAACAAGGCGTCGAGATCGATCTGTGCGTGATTGGTAGCAAGGGTGCGGCTTTCTTCCGCAACTTCGGCGGCAACGTCGTCGCTGCTATCAGCCACCTGGGTGAAGAGCCGTCGATCAATGACCTGATCGGCAGCGTCAAGGTGATGCTGGATGCTTACCTGGAAGGCCGGATTGACCGTCTTTCCGTGGTATCCAACAAGTTCATCAACACCATGACGCAACTGCCAACCGTGGAGCAATTGGTTCCACTGGTGGCGACCCCGGAACAGGAACTCAAGCACCACTGGGACTACCTCTACGAACCGGATGCCAAGGAGCTGCTCGACGGCTTGATGGTCCGCTACGTGGAGTCGCAGGTCTACCAGGCGGTGGTCGAGAACAACGCAGCTGAACAAGCGGCGCGGATGATCGCGATGAAGAACGCTACCGACAACGCCGGTGATTTGATCAGCGATTTGCAGCTGATCTACAACAAGGCGCGTCAGGCTGCGATCACCCAAGAGATCTCGGAAATCGTCGGCGGCGCTGCCGCGGTTTAACGGTTCAAATATTCAGAGGATCCAGCTATGAGTAGCGGACGTATCGTTCAAATCATCGGCGCCGTTATCGACGTGGAATTCCCACGCGACAGCGTACCGAGCATCTACAACGCGCTGAAAGTACAAGGCGCGGAAACTACCCTGGAAGTTCAGCAGCAGCTGGGCGACGGCATCGTTCGTACCATTGCGATGGGTTCTACCGAAGGCTTGAAGCGCGGTCTGGACGTTGTCGACTCTGGCGCTGCCATCTCCGTACCGGTCGGTAAAGCGACCCTGGGCCGGATCATGGACGTACTGGGTAACCCGATCGACGAAGCGGGTCCGATCGACACCGAAGAGCGCTGGGGCATTCACCGTCCTGCGCCATCCTTCGCTGAACAGGCGGGCGGCAACGACCTGCTGGAAACCGGCATCAAGGTTATCGACCTGGTTTGCCCGTTCGCCAAGGGCGGTAAAGTCGGTCTGTTCGGTGGTGCCGGTGTAGGCAAGACCGTAAACATGATGGAACTGATCCGTAACATCGCCATCGAGCACAGCGGTTATTCCGTGTTCGCGGGTGTAGGTGAGCGTACTCGTGAGGGTAACGACTTCTACCACGAGATGAAGGATTCCAACGTTCTGGACAAAGTGGCACTGGTCTACGGCCAGATGAACGAGCCGCCGGGAAACCGTCTGCGCGTAGCCCTGACCGGCCTGACCATGGCCGAGAAGTTCCGTGACGAAGGTAACGACGTTCTGCTGTTCGTCGACAACATCTACCGTTACACCCTGGCCGGTACCGAAGTTTCCGCACTGCTGGGCCGTATGCCTTCGGCAGTAGGTTACCAGCCGACCCTGGCTGAAGAGATGGGCGTTCTGCAAGAACGTATCACTTCGACCAAGGAAGGTTCGATCACTTCGATCCAAGCGGTATACGTACCTGCGGATGACTTGACCGACCCGTCGCCAGCGACCACCTTCGCCCACTTGGACGCCACCGTCGTTCTGTCCCGTGACATCGCTTCCCTGGGTATCTACCCAGCGGTTGACCCACTGGACTCGACTTCGCGCCAGCTGGACCCGAACGTGATCGGCCAGGAGCACTACGACACCGCTCGCGGCGTCCAGTACGTGCTGCAGCGCTACAAAGAGCTGAAGGACATCATTGCGATCCTGGGTATGGACGAGCTGTCGGAAGCCGACAAGCAGTTGGTATCCCGCGCTCGTAAGATCCAGCGCTTCTTGTCGCAGCCGTTCTTCGTGGCTGAAGTCTTCACCGGTGCCTCGGGTAAATACGTTTCCCTGAAAGACACCATTGCTGGCTTCAAAGGCATCCTCAACGGTGACTACGACCACCTGCCAGAACAAGCGTTCTACATGGTCGGCGGCATCGAAGAAGCGATCGAGAAAGCCAAGAAACTGTAATCCCGGCGCCCGGCAACGGGCGCTAATTTAGGTTGAGGCAATCAGATGGCTATGACAGTCCATTGCGATATCGTCAGTGCGGAAGGGGAAATCTTCTCCGGTCTGGTCGAGATGGTGATTGCGCATGGTGAGCTGGGGGATCTTGGTATCGCTCTGGGTCACGCACCGCTGATCACTAATCTGAAACCGGGTCCGATCCGCTTGATCAAGCAGGGCGGGGAAGCCGAGGTGTATTACATCTCCGGTGGTTTCCTCGAGGTTCAGCCGAACATGGTCAAGGTCCTTGCCGACACTGTGCAACGTGCTGCCGACCTGGACGAAGCCTCCGCTCAGGAGGCCGTCAAGGCCGCCGAGAAGGCCCTGCACGAGCGAGGCGCGGAGTTCGACTACGGTTCTGCTGCTGCACGTCTGGCAGAAGCCGCAGCCCAGCTGCGTACGCTTCAGCAGATCCGCAAGAAGTAAGCGGCTAAGCCGTCTGCTTTCTGTGCGATTGATTAAAAAGGGTAGCCTCGGCTACCCTTTTTTCTTTTTCCCGACATTCATTACCTGGTCGCAGCCGCAGACCACCCAGGATTGGTAGCCAGTCATGTCTCTTGAAATCGTTATCCTCGCGGCCGGCCAAGGCACCCGCATGCGTTCGGCGTTGCCCAAGGTCTTACACCCGATCGCCGGCAATTCCATGCTCGGTCATGTTATCCACAGCGCCCGGCAACTTGATCCACAGCGCATTCACGTGGTGATCGGCCATGGTGCCGATGCGGTGCGCGAGCGCCTGGCGGCGGATGACCTGAATTTCGTCCTGCAGGACAAGCAACTGGGCACTGGCCATGCCGTGGCCCAAGCCGTGCCGTTCATCACGGCCAATACGGTGCTGATTCTCTACGGCGATGTGCCGCTGATCGAAGTCGAGACCTTGCAGCGCTTGCTCAAGCAGGTCGCGCCACAGCAGTTGGGTTTGCTGACCGTCGAACTGGATGATCCCACCGGTTACGGCCGCATTGTGCGCAACGCCGACGGCCAAGTGACGGCAATCGTCGAGCAAAAAGACGCCAACGAAGCCCAGCGCGCGATCACCGAGGGCAACACCGGTATTCTCGCGGTGCCGGCCGAGCGCCTGGGTGATTGGATGAGTCGTCTGTCGAACAACAATGCCCAAGGCGAGTACTACCTGACAGATGTGATTGCCATGGCCGTTGCCGACGGTCTGGTCGTCGCCACCGAGCAGCCGCTGGACGCCATGGAAGTGCAGGGCGCCAACGATCGCCGGCAACTGGCCGAGCTGGAGCGCCACTACCAGCTGCGCGCCGCCCGCCGCCTGATGGCCCAAGGCGTGACCCTGCGCGACCCTGCCCGTTTTGACGTACGCGGTGAAGTCAGCGTAGGTCGCGACGTGGTCATCGACATCAACGTCATTCTCGAAGGCAAGGTCGTTATCGAAGACGACGTGATCATCGGCCCGAACTGCGTGATCAAGGACAGCACCCTGCGCAAAGGCGTGGTGATCAAGGCCAACAGCCATCTCGACGGCGCGGTCATGGGCGAAGGCAGCGATGCCGGCCCGTTTGCCCGCTTGCGGCCAGGCTCGGTGCTGGAAGCCCGGGCCCATGTGGGTAACTTCGTCGAGCTCAAGAACGCTCATCTGGGCGAAGACGCCAAGGCTGGCCACCTGACCTACCTGGGTGATGCTGAAGTCGGTGCGCGCACCAATATCGGCGCTGGCACCATCACCTGCAACTACGATGGCGCCAACAAGTGGAAGACTGTGTTGGGTGACGATGTGTTCATTGGCTCCAACAACTCTTTGGTGGCGCCTGTGGATATCTCCAATGGTGCAACCACGGCCGCCGGATCCACCCTGACCCAGAATGTGGATAACGGCCAATTGGCCGTCGGACGCGCCCGCCAGCGCAACATCGACGGCTGGAAGCGACCAGAGAAAATAAAGAAGCCCTGAAGTTATCCACATCCCCCTTGTGGGAGCGGGGGGGGGGGGGGGGGGGGGGGGGGGGGGGCGAGGGGGGGGGGGGGGGGCGTACGCCAGGGCGCGGAGCCCA